>NZ_BAABWF010000002.1:0-773938 GCF_040366405.1 Arenicella sp. 4NH20-0111 | reverse complement strand
TGCAACTCTAATCGAAAGATTTCAGTTTGATGATGAAGATTTAGAGAACCCTCTACGTCGATGCCGTGCTTTTTCAAATGTAGTTATACTTAAAGCTACAAATCGTGAAGAAGCTTACTCTAAAGCTATAAAGTATGGCGAAAGCGGCATAGATGATAAAAGTGATTGGTCTAATGATAAAGGTCGGAAAGGCCGCTGGGTATTTGAGGGTCTAAGTAGTTTATTGGCAATTTACGAAGATATTGACCCAGATGGTACTGAAATTTTATACGATGATGATAACGGAATTACTGTCGGCAAAGTCCAATCATGGGTTCGTAAAAAAGGCGAGCTTGAAGTCTTTCAAGATGAAAACACTTAACAAGAACTAAAATACTGCTTTCGGCAGTTCAGACAGATTTCAAGTGCCCGCATACCTTTAGCGTTAGGCAGATGAAGGCATAAATCACTTCCCATGATATTGAGTTCTGGTTATTTACGGCTGCATCTGAAGAATCGATGTTGGCCAAATACATTGGAAGTTTGAAAAATGGCATTGCGACACATGTTCGGTGTTAACGGTACTCTCGAAACTTTTTCAAAGTGACAGTATTTGCATCTCAAATTTGAAGGCCGATCGTTTTTTGGATCTATCTGGACAAGCATCTCTTGAGTTTTCATCAAGCAGGCAAAACCTTGAAACAATTGAGAGGTTGATGATTTCAGTATTACAACCAAAAGTGCAAAGTACCTTATGTTTTCAAACCGTAAGAAATTGATTCGAGTGGCATAATGCCTATCAAGAACAGGACGTTTATGCCTTTGACTCGGTGCTAGCCCGCAGATAAAGACATTGTGTCAAGGACCGTACTTGATGCGGAGTGCGACGAAAACGACATCAGCAGCATCTTCATATAACCAGTGCACGACGAAATTGCTATTTTGAACCGAATCCATTCAATCCTACTGATTAGTAAAGTGAACAAATGAAGACAGTGAAATTAATGTTGGTTTTGGCTTTATTACTTCCTTCGGTAATACTGTCGAAACAAAAAGATGAACAGTTTGAACTTACTAAATTTGATGACACTTCATACGTGTTGATTGGCAAAGAATATGGCACCAATGTCGGTGTCATTATGAGTGACAATGGGATCTTATTAATCGATCCAATGCCAGGAGAGAAGGCGCTTGATGAACTCCATTCCTTAATTAGAGATATCTCTGTTCTGCCTATTTCATACGTTGCCAATACTCATAGCCATGAAGACCATATCGGTGGAAATGAATACTTCAACAGTAAAGGAGCCACCATTCTTGATGGTGTGAATGAGGCGCCTGCATCAGCCTCAGGTATCAAAAAAATGATTTTACGTAAGGAGTTTGGGGTTGATGTAGTTCAGGAAAAATCGCATACGTCTCAGGATTATCTATACTTCCATTCGGCGAGTAATGTTCTATTTGTGGGAGACGTATTTGACAATAGTTGGCATCCAACATTCTACGCAGGGGGCATTAAGGGTTTCACCGAGACCATTGATAAAATCCTGTCTATAGGAAATCAAAATACGGTAATTGTACCCGGCCATGGTACGCCAGCTAATAAAGAAGTCGTTAAAGCATTTTATGAAAATACCATTGTTTGGTTGAAGCGCGTATCAGAATTGAATAAGGAAAAATTGTCGGTGGATCAAATTATGAAAGATGATCAGATCAATGAAATTTTGCAACGTTTTAATACCGAAAATAGGCCAACATTTATTCCCTCCAAAGCATTTAGACGCTTTATAGAGCGAACCGTTTCAATCGTTTCTTCGAATTAGTAATGGGCTGATACTAATCAATAACGAAAGTATTCGTTGCCTAGTAGTTATGCCTGGAAGGCAACAGGAGACGAGCTAATATGAGGTTTAGAGGCGCTCTACGTAATTCTAGTTTGCCTAAACGCAAAGGTTACTTACAGTGCAAATGATAGCCCCATTACTCGTCAAGTGACTATTTTCTGGATTCATTGAGAGATTCATCTGTCCGCTTTGGTTGTGCAGCTTATTCGCCGTCTGCTTTGAAATCAATATTCAACTGGCGGAAGAAGATGAATCTGTATTACCATCTTTCGAGATATTTGAATCTTTAGAGAGGCGTCATGTGTATTAAGTTCAGAAAGAATAATAGCCCCGATAGCGCTTGGGCGGTGTCTGTGCGAATTGCTAAGGAAAATAAAGTTAGGTATTACGTCGAATCTGATTCAGGCAATGGTGAAACACAGTGACTGCGAATGGGGTATTACTAGCGGCCGGCGTTCTCTCGATATTTGTAGGATTTGTTCATTCGATTCTAGGTGAGGTTCTGATTTTTCGAAGGCTTCGAGATGGAGGAATCATACCTACGATGGCTAATCCGCCCTTGCTTGAAAAGCACGTGCGGATTTTATGGGCAACGTGGCATATTGCCAGTATTTTTGGTTGGGCAGTTGGTTCGCTACTTTTGCGTCTATCGTTTACCGGTCAAGTTGAGGAGCAAATAGTGATCCACGTTATTGCTGTTTCTATGTTTTCGTCAGGTTTGCTTGTTCTTATAGCCACTAAGGCTAGGCACCCAGGGTGGTTGGGGCTTATGGGTGTGGCTGTTCTTTGTTGGCTGGTGTGAACTGTGATCATGGCTCACAGTTAGGGGGATGAAATGAAATTGTCGTTAGTCAGCATACCGGTTCAAGATCCCATAAAAGCGCATCAGATCTATACTACAAAGTTGGGCTTTCAGACAAAAACGTTTGATAAAAATGCCCAATTGGTGATAGTGATCTCTGCTGAAGATCCGGACGGTTCCGCGATACTCCTGGAGCCGTGTGTAGGTAGTTTTGCTGAAAGCTATCAGAGGTCCGCATTTGACGCCAATTTACCCATCATGATTTTTTCAGTGAACGACGTGGACTCCGAGATGGAAAGATTAAGAAGAGTAGGGGTAACGTTACGGCCAGATATTGAGAATTCTGAGTGGGGACTTAGCAACCTTTTTGAAGACGGTTGTGGCAATATTTTAATGATAGAGGAAGCGAGTGGCTGATTGCTAAAGCGGGTTTAGCAGTAAAAGGCACCTTTAGAAACTATGAATCTAAATCAAGTAACAATGCCAGTTGTGGATATGGCTCCAGCCGTTGACTTTTACCTGACGCTTGGGTTTACACAGATAGTTGATACCCCCCATTACGCTCGCTTCGTTTGTCCCGAAGGGCAATCTACGTTTTCGTTGTCACTCTCCGACTCGGTAAATCAAAGCGCCACCGTTATCTATTTTGAACATGAGCAGCTGGATCTTTGGGTTAATGATTTAGTGTCTAAGGGAATAGAATTTGATCAAATGCCAAAAGACGAAAGTTATCTTTGGCGAGAAGCGGTACTTCATGATCCATCGGGAAACAAAATCAAACTGTATTGGGCTGGTGAGAACCGGTTAGACCCTCCCTGGAGAGTCAACAAGCTTCCAAAGTAGATTCTAGTACTGTGGTGCATTTTTTCTGCTCTTCTACTAAGCCGAGATTAGCTGATGCCTGTTTAGCGGGGGGCTAAGTACGCGGTCCGGGAGTGCTTTAATTTACCAAGCGATTAATCTTGAAAGACAGAGAGCCATGGCTGCTAATCGTTGTTGAAGTGTATAAACGCATCATCATAGTCAACTAAAGAATTGGTTTGCCTGTAAAATAGCAAATACAATAAATTGAGCTCGTTCGACAGTGCGTGCATTAACTCTTTAAGAGGGAAAGTCACTGAATGTTAAAGTATTTTCGATTCATTAGTATTTTGGAAGGGATTTCGTATCTCCTTATTTTAAGCGTCACGCTTGGTATTATTAGCAGGGACTTTGTATACCAGTTGGGGATGGGGCATGGTGCGCTGTTTTTTGTCTATTTTGTGTTGTCGTTGGTTGCCTCTCATAAACAAGGCTGGTCCGTTGTTGTATGGTTGCTTATTTTATTGGCGGCGATCATTCCATTTGCATTCATTCCGGTCGAGCTGTACCTAAGAAAGCAAATGAGTACCCGTGGTTTAAAGACAGAATGATCAAATAGGGGTAGCTGGGTAATAGCGTGCCATTTTTTGTCACAAACTTATTTCAATGGGCAATGGTTGACTAATCTTTGCAACGACAGTTTAATACGTTGCGTTAACCGTTGGGTAGGTGGATTAACTGTGATGGAATGCCTCAATTGTGTAATTTACAAAGACACCCAAAGTCTTTCAAATGGAATAAGCGTTCGACGGTTTTAAGACTGTTCACGCTGGTTGTATCGGCGATTTTTGTTACTCACCATGCCGAACTAGCTGCGGCTGAGTCGACTGACCGCAATGCCAAAGCCATGGCGCCTATTATTATGATGCTGCTCGAGGAGAGCGGTATCCCATTGATCGTTGGCTCAATAAACCCCACACCATTCAGCTCAGAGAATTTCCCCGCGGGTGTGGAGTTTTCTTATCGTGCTGTCAATCGCAATCTGGATGTGCTCATAACTCTCAGTCAGATTCCGGTAGGGCAGCAGGTGGGGCTCTATCTTGATGGAAAATTAGTGTCGACCTTGGGTAACGGAAGTCATACGATTGCTTTGCCTGTTAGCTCTAGATCTGAATCTTCGATTGCAATTCGTCCGATTCAAGCGGGAGGCCGATTTCGCGTTGATTCCATTCAACTTTTGGATGGCCTAGGGCCAAAGACAAGAGGTCAAGCGCAGCGATTTTTGACTAAAGCAACCTTTGGGGCGACTGAAGACGAAATAGGCAAGTTATTGTCCATGGGCTACCGAGGTTGGCTTGATCAGCAATTATCGACAAACCCAACCTTAAATCTTCCGTTCTTTGATCAAGCGGTTATCGATCGTAAAAACGGACGAAATCAGCTCTTGATTGCTAACGGTGAAACTAATCAGTCTGTTCTAGACAGTGGTTTGGGGTTAGGAAACTTATGCGTAACTCGGATGGACGCCTGGTGGAATTCAACCATGAAGGGCGCTGATCAGTTACGTCAACGATTGGCGTTTGCCTTGAGTCAAATATTGGTAATTGGGGATACAGGGTGTGAAGGAGGGCCGCCTAGAGCATTTTCTATTTACTACGATATTTTGCTGAAGAATGCCTTTGGTAATTATCGAAATTTACTCAATGACGTGACTTTGAATCCAATGATGGGGAACTACTTAAGCATGCGTGGCAGCAGTGCTAACAGTGCTGGCCCCTTCCTGAGTCCGGATGAAAACTACGCTCGTGAGGTTATGCAGTTGTTTTCGATAGGGCTCACGGAGTTAAACATCGATGGCAGCGAAAAGAAAGTTAATGGTCAATCGGTGGAAACCTACACCAATTCTGAAGTGCATGACTTAGCTCGTGCATTGACCGGCTGGCAAGTGGCTACAGGTCGATTCTTTCCTGGATGGGAGGGATTTCCAATGGAACCCTGGGGCCCAGATGGCGGACGTTTTCATGACCGAGAGAAGAAAACAATCGTTGGCGGTGTCGAGATTCCGGCCAATCTTCTGATTGAAGAAGATCTAAAACGTGCGCTCGATACTGTATTCAATCACGATAATGTGGGGCCATTTATATCGAAACAATTGATACAACGGTTCGTAACCAGCAACCCCAGTCGTCGTTATGTTGAGCGAGTGGCTAAGATTTTTAATGATAATGGACGTGGCGAGCGGGGAGACCTTAAAGCGGTGATCAAAGCCATCTTGTTGGATGATGAGTCGATTAATTCTCATCTTGATAGTGCTGGAGGAAAGTTAAAAGAACCGCTGTTGCGTGTGACCCAAATTTGGCGAGCGTTTGATGCTCAAAGCCCTATCCGTTACATACGCTATTTTCATTCGGACAGGGACCTTGGACAACGCGCCTTGGCCGCACCGACGGTGTTTAATTTTTATCCGCCAACGTTTTCACCGCAAGGAGAAATCCAAGACCTTAATATGGTTGCGCCCGAATTTAAGCTGACAGGCGACGGGCAAAACATACGGTATTACACTCGCATGGCACAAATAGTTCAATCAAAGCAGTTTGGCGACCCTAATCCAATATATTCGCCTTCGTTTAATTTGCCGATGAATTTGAATTTGGATCGAGCCATGGAAAAGGCCGATGATCTTAATTCTTTATTGACGTATTTAGATGAATTGCTTTTCGGAGGGTTGATGAGCGACAACCTACGCAACTTGGTTAGAAACTATTTACAAGATATGCCGGAGGGCGATGACCTTGCACAGACACGAAAGAGTCGTGTAGAGGAAGCGTTATTGCTATTGGTTGTGTCGCCTGAATTCACCGTTCAGCGCTAGTTAGGGAGTATTTTATGAAAAACTTAAAACTTAATCGACGGTCATTTCTAAAGCAATGCGCGTTAACCAGCGCCGCTGGTTACACCGGCGCGGCAGCCACTCTGGGTGGTTTAAGTATGACCGCAAACGCGGCGGGAAGACCGAACGAGTATCGTGCAATGGTCTGCGTGTACCTCACGGGAGGTAATGATCTCAACATGCTCGTACCCAACGACTCTGGCCGATACCAAACCTATTCAGATCTTCGCGGGCCTCTAGCGATAGCAAATGATGAACAACTTACGATTAGCTCGGGAATTGGTGCAGATCAACAAAGTTACGGTTTACATCCCGCGTGTGGCGCGATTAAGACGTTGTACGAAAATGAAAAACTCGCTTTTGTTGCAAACGTTGGTGCGTTGTTAGAGCCCACGACGAGTAGCAATTTTTCGAATAGAGAAGTGCGATTACCTCCAAAATTGTTTTCGCACTTGTCACAGAAAGACTTCGTTAGAATTGGGCTGCCTTTTAATGGTGAAAAGGTGAGCGGCTGGGCTGGACGTATTGCCGACCTATATAATGACGGTCGCACTCCGTTAAACCTCAGCCTGGTTGGCGACAATGTTTGGCAACGAGGTAATATTACTAACGCTTATGCGCTTGCAGGGGGCGGAATACCGCGCGTTGTTGGGTACCGGCCTGAAATTGGTTTTGATCAAGAAGATGCGCGACGTGTTGCATTGGATGAAATGAACCAACTAAGTCATGAGAATTTGTTAGTCAGAGCGTATGGGAAGCGTATGCATGATTCCCTCAGTTTAAGTAGAAATTTGAGAGAGGGCTCTCAGGAGCAATTGATCGAACTGACCACTCCATTTCCATCCACACGGTTAGGACAGAGCTTAAGGAATGTTGCTAGGTTAATAAATGCGAGGCAAGGACTGGGAATGCCACAACAAACGTTCTACGTAAACAGTGCTGGGTGGGATCATCACGACAATTTGTTATTTCGCCACCGAGATAACTTGCAAGAGCTAAGTGACGCGTTATCTGCCTTTTACGCTGCCACAGAAGAAATGGGATTGGCTGATCAAGTCGTCAGTTTCACGAATAGCGATTTTGGTCGTACATTGGTGCCTAATTCGAATGGTTCGGATCACGCTTGGGGGGGGACTCAGCTGGTCATGGGGGGCAAGGTCGATGGCGGTCAAGTCTTTGGAGAATTCCCTGAATTCAGTGCGGATGACCCTCAGTATATCGATTTTAGAGGGACGCTCGTGCCAACCATTTCGACCGATCAGATGAGTGCGACCATTGCTAAATGGTTTGGGGATTTCAGTACTTCTGAAGTTAATGAGTTGTTTCCTAATCTCATGGAGTTTGATACCTCTGATTTAGGATTCATGCTTTGAGGTTGGAATGAATTGTAAGTTATTGGTTTTGATTATCGTTGTCTATTTCTCTTCTTGGAACTCACTGCTTGCAAGGCCTGACTTTCTGGATGCGTGGAATGAAGTTTATCCTGATGTTCGAGCCTCTGAACTTGGTTGCCAGCTGTGTCATGCCAGCCGTGATGGTGGTGATGGCTGGAATGGGTACGGCTTCGACATTCGTTCTACGTTCATAGAAGTTTTTGCTCGTGCCGATATAAACGCTTCTATTGAATTTGTTGAGAATCTTAATTCGGATCAAGACAGTCTAAACTTTTCAAATGTTTCTGAAATTAGGCGTGGACTCTACCCAGGCTGGGTGGATGAGTCGTTGAATACCGTATTTTTTAAGGACGGTACTTTTTTATTGAACCAGAATTCTCCTGATCAAGAGCGCGTCTTTGTAGAGGAACAAGAGGTTTGTTTTACAATTATTAGCAAGAAAAAACGTACTGCGCTTATCTGTCTCTAGGCGTTAAACAATTTCTCTTTTTGAATATAGCTTATGAGTTTATTAGCTATCTCCTGATGTTTGAATTTCAAAAGCATGATAGGTTATGTTACAAGTGTTTTTTTAAATCAGTGGACGAAGTTAAGGAGTGAGGTGTGAGTGATACACTAAAGGGGAGTTGCCTTTGTGGTGATGTTAACTATTCTTTAAAGGACGATTTTAAGGCGTTTTATCAATGCCATTGCAAACAGTGCCAACAGTTAACTGGCTCTGCGTTCGCGTCTAACTTATTTACTGATACCGATAATATCGATTGGGTTTCAGGCGCTGATAGAGTCAAGGTTTACGAGCACCCGAGTAGGGAATTCTCTAACGCGTTTTGCTTAGGTTGTGGTTCAGCATTGCCGTTTTTAAATAAATCTAAATCGGCTCTCATTGTTCCTGCTGGCTCGTTGATCGACGCCCCTGCCATTGTTCCACAGGCTAATATTTTCGTTTCTGAAGAAGCCTGCTGGCTAAGAAGCGGGTTAAATGCGACACCTTATGACGGTTTTCCTGAGTGATCGACAGCAACGTGTTAGATGGTTGTCGGTTGTAACTGAAAAACGTAAACAGACTGGTCAAATGTTATGTGCCAGCTCTCTCATGTGATGATTAATATGAAATTTGTAATTGGTTCTTTGATTATTAGTTTTGGTATTCTTTTTGTGGTTGTTGTTGTCTTGGCTGCGATTAACCTTCAGGCTCCGGATAATGCTTTTAAATATTTAGGAGTAGCGTGGCTTGTGATTGCTGTATTTTGCTACCCGCTGGCTAAAAAAATTGTGCGTGAATGAACGGCGCACTCGGCTCGGTCAGTCCCTCCAGAGGCTTGAGGTAAGATTATGAATGTTCGATTATTTTCTATGATTGTTGCTGTGATGGCCCTCATCTTTACTGCTTTCTTTTTTGTCTCAGTTGTTCCGGCGTTATTGGCCGACTTTGATGTTCTTGGCGCATTTGCTGCTGGGTTCGTAAATCCATATTCATCGGGATACTCAGCCGATGTTATCGTTTGTTGGTTTATTCTGGCCACTTGGATTTGGTTTGAAAAGACTGAGTACCGTGTTCGAAACGGGTGGGTATGTTTGATTGTTGGAGTAGTGCCCGGTGTGGCTGTTGGTTTTGCCGCTTATTTGATTGTGAGGCAGCGTCAACTTAGTGTTACTAGCCGATAAGTCATCAAACAGTTTACAAAACAACCTGCATATCATGCAGTGCCATGATTAAAGTTACCTTGCTTTTATTGCCGCTAATGACTCCAACGTTTGCTGTTTGCTTTGTTTGACGCTGACATTGGGGCACTGGTAATAGCTCTACCGGCAAACGCTGCCAATTTTCGTAATGGGGTCGTAAAGAAAGGGTGCAGCTTTGTCCGCCCCAACTATTTGGTTGTTTAATAACCTTCACGTTTAACTGGCTGCGTTTGTTGTTTGAAATTTGAAGTCGCATATTGCTGACGGACGATTGTTCCAAAAAACGGCGATTACGAAATAACACATGCCACGTATTGTGTTGTTCTGCTGCGAGTTGCAAGCGTCGTATTTCTCTATTTTTGAGTGGTTGGTTGTTTGTCCAGCAGATGGTTGCGGCGCAACTTCCTGATGACAAAGCTTGCTCGCATGCCCATAAAGTGTCTTTGAGGCATTGTGTTTGAACAATATGTAAAAAATTAAGGTCTAAGCCTGCTTTAACAAGAGCTGGTGCAAAGGGCATTAATGGAGGTGCAATCCAAAGCACTTGTTTGGCACCAGACGGGCTTTTCTGCAATGCTTTTATGGCTGGCAATAATAGCCGTAATTCACCTACACCAGCCTTATCCAGCCCGATTTCTGTGGTGAGCCCAAGTCGCCATCCTTGAATGACTTCATCAAGTGGCTTGTGACCTGTTTTTAATATGTTGTGTGCGTTTTTATAGGCAGGGGGCTTTGACGTAGCGCGCCATACCTTTCCAGTTAGGCGTTGCTTAACTTCTTTATCTTGTTGTGCCAGGTACTCGTTAAAACGATTGAAGTTGTCTGCTTTGTTTTGGAGAGAGGGGAGGGGCGATGGAATTTTTTCTTGCTTTTTATTACTCATAACGCCATTTTATTTGAAATATGTACAAATTTCAAAATTATAGAAAGCGATTTAATACTCATTCAAAATCAGGAGGAAATCCGTTTTTTAACAAAGAGTTATGTGGATTTCTTTAAGTAAAAAAAGAGGAGGCATTAAGCCTCCTCTCGAAAATAGTGTTTTTAAGTGCGATCAGTTTAGTTTCGATAGACGTTCCCAAGTTTCGACAACTGAATCTGGGTTTAGTGAAACAGAATCAATCCCTTGCTCAAATAGCCATTCCGCCAAATCAGGATGATCACTTGGGCCTTGACCGCAGATTCCAATGTATTTTCCAGCCTTATTACACGCATCGATGGCCATGGAAAGCATTTTTTTGACGGCCGGGTTTCGTTCGTCAAACAGGTGTGAAACGATGCCTGAGTCACGGTCTAATCCAAGCGTGAGTTGAGTCATGTCGTTCGAACCAATTGAGAAACCATCGAAAAACTCCAAAAACTCATCCGCTAACAAGGCGTTTGCAGGAAGCTCGCACATCATAATGACTTTCAGTCCATTTTCGCCTCGTTTCAAACCATTCTCGGCGAGCAATTTAATGACTTCTTCCGCTTCGCCTAAGGTTCTTACGAACGGTATCATGATCTCAACGTTGGTTAAGCCCATTTCATCTCGAACGTATTTAACCGCACGGCATTCGAGTTCAAAGCAATCGCGCATTGAGGGGGCAATGTAACGTGAAGCGCCGCGAAATCCCAACATAGGGTTTTCTTCATCGGGCTCGTAGTCATGTCCACCGACCATATGAGCGTACTCGTTTGATTTGAAGTCCGACAGCCTAACGATGACTCGCTTAGGGCTGTAAGCTGACCCTAATGTGGATATGCCTTCTGCCAACTTCTTAACAAAAAAGTCGGTTGGGGAGTCATAACCAGCCATGTATTCATCAATGATTGATTTTACATCGGGTGATTGCTGGTCGTATTCGATTAAGGCCTTCGGGTGCACACCAATCATGCGATTAATGATGAACTCCAAGCGCGCTAGCCCGATGCCTTCATGAGGAAGTTGAGCAAAGGTGAAAGCCCGGTCGGGGTTACCGACGTTTTGCATGATTTTGAATGGTATATCAGGCATGTTATCGAGTTGGGTAACTTGCCTTTCAAAATCCAACTCACCAGCGTAAATATAGCCAGTGTCGCCTTCAGCGCAAGACACGGTAACAGGCATGCCATCTTCTAACTTTTCGGTTGCATCACCGCAGCCAACAATTGCAGCCACTCCTAATTCTCGCGCGATGATTGCGGCATGGCACGTTCTTCCACCTCGGTTTGTGATGATGGCTGACGCTCGTTTCATGACCGGCTCCCAATCTGGGTCAGTCATGTCTGTGACTAAAATATCTCCGTCTTGAACGATGTTCATTTCGTTAATACTCAAGACCTTACGAACTTTACCTGAAGCTATACGTTGCCCAATCGAGCGGCCTTCAACCAATACGTCACTCGTTTCATTGAGTTTGTAGCTAACCTTTTGGTTTGCATCACTCTGACTGGCGACAGTTTCGGGGCGCGCTTGAACAATATAAAGTTGCTGATCGTCGCCATCTTTAGCCCACTCTACGTCCATTGGACGCCCGTAGTGTTTTTCAATAATCACGGCCTGTCGTGCTAGAGATTCAACGTCAGCATCGGTGATTGAAAAGCGAGACCGATCTGCGGCATCAACGTCAACGGTGTCTACTGAGCGTCCAGCGGTTGTCTCAGAAGAGTAAACCATCTTTATAAGCTTGCTGCCTAGGTTTCGACGAACCACAGCAGGTCGATCGGCTTTTAAGGTTTCTTTGTGCACATAGAATTCATCGGGGTTAACCGACCCTTGCACGACGGTTTCTCCTAGACCATAAGAAGACGTTACGAATACCACGTCATCAAAGCCGGATTCAGTATCCAGAGTAAACATGACGCCAGCTGCCCCGGTTTCGCTTCGTACCATGCGTTGAATGCCGGCAGACAGGGCGACGTTTTCGTGCGCGTAGCCTTGGTGTACTCGATAGGAAATGGCTCGATCATTAAATAGCGAAGCAAACACCTCATGCACAGCGTGCTTAACCGCCTCAATACCTTCTATATTTAAAAACGTTTCTTGCTGACCGGCAAAAGAGGCATCAGGTAAGTCTTCTGCGGTAGCGGAGGATCTAACGGCTACTTTTAGACTTTCGTTTCCTCCTTGCATTTCTGCAAAGGCTACTTCAAGCGATCTATCGAACTCTGAAGGGAAGGGTGTGTCGATGATCCATTTACGAATGTCAGCACCGGCTGAGGTTAAATCGTCTATGTTGTCGACATCTAATGCGTCCAAACGCGCATTAATGCGTTTATCCAGGTTGTCAGTAGATAGAAATTCACGATACGCATCAGCAGTGGTTGCAAAACCATTCGGCACCGAAACGCCGAGAGAGGTTAGGTTACCGATCATTTCGCCAAGGGATGCGTTTTTACCACCTACTTTTTCAACATCGTTGATAGTTAATAGGTCGAACGCAATGATGTGTTTGTTAGCTTGTCCGCTCACAGTTTAATCCTCATTGGATTAAGGTTTTTCGTGGGTCGTCAAGTTTAACATATAAGGCCTATATATCGACTGTTAACACCGTAAGAAATGCAATTGTGCACATAACTCTGGCGAATCTATGAATTGTGCTTGATGGTCTTATGGCGTTACACTTCGCCTAACTACCATCGGTGATTTTATGAAACGCAAAGTCTTTTATTTGTCAGACAGTACTGGTCTGACGGCAGAAAATTTGGGCAAAAGCCTATTGGCACAGTTTCCCCATATTCAGTTCGAAAGTATTACTCGACCCTTCGTGGATACTCCAGAAAAAGCCCAACGAATAGCCATCGAGATCAATCAGGAAGCGCAGACGAGCTCAACCCGTCCAATTGTTGTAGATACCATCGTTGATTCGGACGTCAGCAATGTAATTGCCGCTGCAGAGTGTTTTTACATCGATATTTTTTCAACATTTTTGTCCCCGTTAGAAAGTGAACTCGGTGTGAAATCAGCCCACAACGTGGGGCACCTTCCTATCTTTGTGGAAGGAAGTCGTGTTGTGGACGAAAACTATATGCAACGTATTGATGCTGTGCATTTTGCCTTGGCAAACGACGATGGTATGCAATTGAACAGATACGCTGACGCTGACATTATTCTGATCGGTGTATCACGAACGGGAAAAACACCCTCTAGCGTATATTTGGGTATGCAATATGGCGTAAAGGCTGCGAACTACCCCTTGATCCCTGATGACTTAGAGCGCAATAAACTGCCAGCCGCTTTAGCTGATCACCAAAAGAAACTGTTCGGCTTGACAATCCGGCCAGCTAGGTTGTCTGAAATACGAAATGAAAGAAAACCGAATAGTGACTACGCAGCCTTGAGAACCTGCGTTGATGAAATCAGACAGGCTGAAACGTTATATAGGCAGTATAGAATCCCCTATATTGATACCACACAACTCTCGATTGAAGAAATATCAGCCCGAATGCTACAACGCGCTGGCATTGAACGCCGAGTGAGTAGTTTATAGTGCTCTATGGATGATCAAGATGCTCTTTTTATGGCGCGAGCATTGGAGCTTGCTAGGGAGGCCGAAGATTCCGGTGAAGTGCCGGTTGGAGCGGTATTAGTACAAGACGGGATCGTGATAGGCGAGGGATCAAACTCGCCTATCAACTCTCATGATGTGACCGCACACGCCGAGATTCTGGCATTAACGTCAGCGTGCCATCAAAAACAAAACTACAGGCTACCAAACAGCACACTCTACGTGACTCTAGAGCCCTGCGCGATGTGTGCTGGGGCTATCGTTCACGCGAGGGTTTATAGAGTGGTGATAGCGACGCCTGAGCCTAGAGCAGGAGCCGCCGGCTCGGTGTTTAATATTCTTGATAATCCGTCTCTTAATCACCGCTGCACGGTCGAAACCGGTTTGTTGCAAGAGGAAAGCGCGACCATGCTCAAAGCATTCTTCAAAGCGAGGCGGCGTGCAGCCAAGAGCAGTAAGGCGGCAACGAAAAACGCTTAACTCAGCGTTTAGTATGGCGCAGAACGTATTTACAAGAGTGCCCTAGAGCGCGCTTCTTATCTTCTGCGCAATAGACTCGAGCTCAACAGGATCTGCCATGGTAGAAGCGTGATGTTTGGCGCCCAAAATTGAGCCCGGCATCACGTGAAAGTGGATGTGAGGGACCGTCTGGCCCGCCGCTTCTCCGTTTAGCTGAAACAACGTGATGCCCTCAGCGTTCATTGCTTTCTTAACCGCTCTTGAAATGACCTGAACGGACTCTATTAGGTCAACAGCGGCGGAGGTGCTTAGGTCCATGATTGTGATTGCGGGCTCTTTCGGAATCACCAGTGTGTGCCCCTGAGCTTGGGGCATGATGTCCATAAATGCCAGTGTAGTCTCGTTTTCGAAAACCTTAATGCAAGGAATTTCATTGCGAAGTATCTTTGCAAAAATATTGTTGTCGTCGTAATTCATGTTCTTTGGGCTACTTATCTTAATATTTCACGACTATACACGTATTTTGAGTATGGCTACCAGTATCATTACAGTGCGAAAAAGATAATAATACGCGCAACAAAAGAGAGCATTTATGTCTAAAGAAAACGCGCCTACCGCACAACCTAAGCAACACCGATCACTCAGAGATGCCTTTGGGCAATTTGCTACTGGAGTGACAGTTGTAACGACGGTCGATAACAACGGCAAACCAATAGGGTTGACGGCCAATAGCTTTGCGTCGGTTTCCTTAGATCCGGCTTTAGTCTCTTGGTGCGTGGATAAATCATCCACGAGGTTTTCAGAGTTTGCGCAAGCCGAGTATTTTTCTATCAGTGTTCTAACTTCTTCTCAGGAAGAAATTTCAAATCTGTTCGCTTCAAGGAGCTGGGACGATACGGTTTTTAATGATACCGATTGGTATGAAGGACATCATGGTGTACCGCAAATTCCTGGTTGTATGGCCAGATTTCATTGCAGAACAAAGCACGTTTACGAAGGTGGTGATCATTTAATCATCGTCGGGGCTGTGGAAGATTATGATAGTGAGCCTCAGTCGCCTTTACTGTTCTCTCAAGGCGGTTATCAACGAATCGGGTAGCTTCGGGTAGAGTAGGTAATTAGGCAGCTGTGTTAGGTTGGTTAAACGCAATAGATTCACACCAGTCAGGCAGCGTGCTTAGGTCAGCATGCTTAAGTCTCAAGCCGATCGATCGTTATTGACCTATCGGCTGAAAACCATACCCAGAAATGAACAGCGTATTTATTCGATGAGTGTCGAAATACTGAGTGTTAAGACTTCAGATTGGCCGGGTTCAGCACTGACTGTTTCTGATTGATAGTCACCTGGTTGGGCCACTGGCTGGCCTGATTTTGAGATTCTGGCACTGACCGTTATTTCTTTAAAAAGCGACATTTTAAATTGCGGTACCATTGCATCGTTATCTGACAGGGCGAGGCTGATTGGCAAATCAGCGACGCGTAAGCGTCTCACAGCCAACGGTGGGGGCGGGCCATTGACCGCTCGTGCGAATACGAATACTGGGTCTTGCGGGTTAAGTGCTGCCTGGATTTCCGGAGCAATACTGATCGTGACATTCACTCCGTTGCCGGAGCTGGCTTGGGAGTCAGAATCTGATTTTTGGTCCGTTGAATTGGTCGCGGTTACTGCCGCTGCCGGTATGGCATCTTGGCCAAGGGCTTCGCTCATGATTTCCCTTAGCTCATTTTGTTGCTCTGGCTGGTCTTCTAAGATGGTCAAAAGCAATCCCCAGTGCTTTCTTGCCGTGACTTTGTCGGTTGCTTGAACCGCAGCTAACCCTCTAAGCCACAGAGCTTGCCGGTTGTTGGGGTTTAAGGACAGAGCTTTATCGGCGTGTCTAGTCGGCTCACCGCTCATGTTTCCACCAGCAGCCAGCGCCGTGGCGTCAGCCAAAGAGGCATAAATATCTGCAGATTCACCCCCTAATTCCAAAACCTTTCTTAAGCCTAGACTGGCCTTAGAATATTCCCCGAGGGCTAAATAAGTTCTTGATAGTAACGCCCAGCCTTGGAGGTCATTGGGTGCCTCTTTGAGGCGGTTTTCAAGGTTAACAACCATTTGGTTGATTTCTTGTGGTGATGGTTGTTGTTCAGAATTACTTGCCGCCTGTGTCGCGATAACCCTGTTTTCATCTAATGCATCTGGCGTTCCAACCGCGGTATAAATCGAAGCTGCACCGAGAGGTAAAAATAGGCAAAGTGCCGTAATCGCTGCTTTGTTTGGGCGTCGAGGCAGCACGGCATTATCATCGTTGTCGGTATTAGCTAGGTCGATGTCATGAGCTAGCGTGGTTTCGATTTCGAGTTTTAGAGCCTCATAGTCTGTGGCTGAAATGCTTGCGTTTTTTAATTGCTCTTCTAATTCCGCGAGGCGTTCTTTTGCGTAGTGTATATTCTGCGCTTGCCGAGCGTAGGAAAACGTATTTCGAGTGAAGAGCAGAGGCCACACTAACAGTGCGAGTGTGGCAAGAACTATCAGTATTGCTGCTAAAACAAAAGTAACCATGATTCTATCTGCCTAACTCAATCGTTGTTTGGGGTTTCGTTTGGTTTTCCCAATGACGGAGAGCTACTCATTAGGTTTCTTACTTTAATTCGAACGGCTTCATCGTCAGCTTGGGAGCTTTTCAGGAGCTCCGCGTCTTGTTTTTTTCTAATCCTTCTTAATAACGAAAAAACGACAAGGGCAAGCAGAACGAACGGTCCAATCCACAAGAAGGCGGTGGCCGCGGTAAATCTCGGTTTATACAGAACAAAATCTCCGTACCGATCAAGCATGAATGCTTTAACTTCTTGATTAGACTTTCCTTCATCTATCAACGTTCGCGTTTTACGACGTAAATCTGCGGCTATCGGCGCGTCGGAGTCAAGTAGATTTTGGTTCTGGCATTTTGGGCATCGTAGCTCGGCGATTAAGCTCTTATATCTAGCTTCCTCTTCCGCCGACTTAAATTCAGCAAGTTCGACAACACTGAATGCAGCGCCAGAAATGCTGATAAGCGTGAGCAAAACAATCGCGTTTAGTTTCAGTTTAGATAACATCAATGTTCACCCCTTTGCACTAGCAAAAAGTGTTTGCAGTTGAGGAAAAAACGGCGCTATCTCAGATTCGAGAATTTGCGGGTCTATCGGGCCTGCGTGTCGATAAATTATGTTGCCTTGTTCGTCGATAACAAACGTTTCGGGGGCACCATACACTCCCCATTCAATGCCGACGTCCCCATTAATATCACTGGGGATTTTAGTATAGGGATTTCCGCGTTGAGCTAGCCATCTGGTGGCGTCTTGTGGCTTGTCTTTGTAATTTAGGCCAACAAGCGGTATGGAAGTCTTGGACGCAATTTCATTAAAAATTGGGTGTTCGTATTTACAGGAAGGGCACCACGAAGCCCACACGTTCAATATCCAACGTTCCCCTTTGAGGTCTGATGGACTGAAGGTCGATCCGCTGCCGTTAAGTAGGTCAAGTGAAAAATGAGGCGCTGGTTTATTAATCAATGCTGACGGAAGCTCTTTAGGGTTAAGCGTGAGACCAACGCCTAATAAGATTGCCAACGCAAAAAAAGCAAATAGTGGAATTAAAAATTTAGTTTTCATGTCATTTGAGCCGACTAAGCGGTTGTGACCTCTGCCATTTGCTGCTTGCTCATCTTTTTAATAGGGCGTCTATAGCGGCGGTCAGTGATCGAGATCAAGCCACCCAGTGCCATTAAGAAGCCCCCAACCCAAATGCAGGCTACAAAAGAGCGCATGTAGAGTCGAGCGCTCCAAGCCCCGTTCTTCAGTTCGTCGCCTAAAGAAACATAGATATCACGCGCTAAGGTTGTATCAATGGCGGCTTCAGTCATTGGATTTCCTGAAGAATAAAAGCGTTTTTGAGGGTTTAGGGTGAACGCGTTGTTGCTATTTGACGCAACGGAAACCAAAAAGTCGCCCTCATTGGCGGTGTAGTTAGCCTCTCTTTTTTGAGTGACACCATTAAAGGTGAACTCATACTCTCCCAAGGTGTAGGTGTCACCGGGTGCGAGGCTAATGTCTTTTTCCAAACTGTAGGTGTTTACATGCGTCACACCGATGATAAACACCGCGACCCCAAAATGTGCCACGCTCATTCCCCAAATTGAAGCAGGAATCTTACGAATGCCGGTCAAAACACTGGTTTGGTGTTTTAGTCTTTCAAGCAGACCATAAAGGCTCCATAAGAGCACCCAGTAACCAAGACTAGATCCGAAAAAGCCTCCCCACTTAAACTCATCGACCGACAGCATAAAGGTTGTTAGGCCACCGAGTACTAAGCTACTGGCCAGTATTATCAGTGATTGAGGTTTGAACCGTGAGAGGTCGTCGCGTTTCCAGCGGCTTGTTGAGCCGATGCCGACGATAATGGCGAGAGGAATTGTAAGTAGGGCGAACATGAAATCGAAGTAGGGCGCGCCAACCGAGATTTTCTTGCCAAATGCATCAAACAGAATCGGCGCTAGCGTACCCACCAGTACCATGAAAGCAGCGACCACAAATAATATGTTGTTCATTAACAGGCTGGTTTCTTTTGAAAACAGTCCGTAGTTGATGTCGCTGGTCAATTTGTGTGCCCGTGCGGCGTATAACGATAAAGAGCCGCCAATGACGACCAATAAAAAGGACAAAATAAACAAGCCGCGCGTCGGGTCGGTGGCGAATGAGTGAACGGAGGTTAAGACGCCTGATCTGACTAAAAATGTGCCCAGCAAACTCAACGAGAACGCTAGGATGGCCATCAAAATAGTCCAAGCCTTAAATGCCCCTCGTTTTTCAGTCACTGCTAAAGAGTGAATTAAGGCGGTTCCCACAAGCCAAGGCATGAATGATGCGTTTTCTACTGGGTCCCAAAACCACCAACCGCCCCAGCCAAGTTCGTAGTAGGCCCACCAGCTGCCAAGTACGATACCGATTGTCAGAAAGAGCCATGCGACGGTGGTCCATGGTCTTGCCCAGCGAGCCCAGGCGGTGTCTAGTTTTCCGCTCAACATGGCTGCTATGGCAAAAGCGAATACTACGCTGAATCCAACATAACCCATGTACAACATAGGAGGGTGAATCAAAAAACCCGGGTCTTGAAGTAAAGGGTTAAGCTCGTTTCCGTTCAGAGGAACTGGAAACAGCCGGTCAAATGGGTTTGAGGTTGCCAGCGTAAAGAGTATGAACCCAATACTAACAATCCCCAGTACTGACATTACGCGCGCGACCATATCTCTTGGGATACCTTTGCTGAATTTGGCCACGAGTGCAGTCCAACTGCTTAACATTAATATCCAAAGGAGCAACGAACCCTCGTGCCCGCCCCATACTCCGGATAAGCGATACATTAATGGTTGGTCAAGGTTGGACGTTCTCGCTACGTATTGTATTGAGAAATCATTGATGTAGAACGCATACGTGAGTACACCGTAGGAAGCGAGCACTAGCAACCATTGAGTGTAGGCCGCGGTGCGGCCAAACATCATCCAACTTTGGCGCCGATTCATGGTGCCGGCCAATGGAAGAATGGATTGCGCTACGGAGACACACAAGGCCAAGACTAAACAAAAATTACCGATTTCACCCAACATAGTGAGTATGCCTCTATCTAATTGCTAGTAGCTGACGGGGCCGTCGGCCTCATCACATTTATTTGCTTGAGCCAACATAACTGCATCGGCAGCTTCATTGGGAACGTAATTTTCATCGTGTTTGGCGAGTACCTGAGACGCGATCAGCATGGGTTTTGCATCAAATTTTCC
Source organism: Arenicella sp. 4NH20-0111 (assembly GCF_040366405.1). Lineage (NCBI taxonomy): Bacteria > Pseudomonadati > Pseudomonadota > Gammaproteobacteria > Arenicellales > Arenicellaceae > Arenicella > Arenicella sp. 4NH20-0111. The sequence goes on along the minus strand of NZ_BAABWF010000002.1, from coordinate 753,819 downwards.
AACTGTCACGATTGCTTGGCCCTCTCTAAATAGGTCGGGCAAGATACCGGTGTATTGAACTGCAACGTCGTTTTCACAGTCAGTAATCCTAAAGCGTTGCGTTACTCCGTCTTCAAGGCGAGTTACGCTGCCTTTGCGCACCAGTCCGGCCACACGGTATGTTTGCTCTGTGCTAACCCCGTCATTGGCAACTTGAGTTGGCGTTCGAAAATACTCAATGCTGCTTTGCATTGCTTGAAGCGCTAGGAATGTCGCTATGCTCATTCCAAACACAACTAATGCGATGACAGTAAAACGTTTTTTTTGGGTTGGGCTCATTGTTATTTGCGTTGTTTCTTATTGGTTAGAGTCGAGCTTTCTTTCACGCTCAATTTGCCTTAGAAGTTCAGCCTTTATTTTAGCATTATTGAACTTACTTAGAATCACAATCACTACCAGAGCGCCTAGGCTAAGCCCCCATGAAGTCCAAACATGAAATGCGTATCCACCCATGTTAAAAAAGTCTGTCCAATTCATTATTGGGAATCTCCAGTATTTTGAATCAGGTCTCGAACCCAACGGCTCTTACGTTCATTATTTAAGACCATATTTTGTGCTGAAAGAAAGAGTGCATAGCCATAGAAAAACATAAAGCCGGCAATCATGAGTAAAAGCGGAGTCAGCATGTCTGATGGCATTCTGGGGCCTCCTTCAGCAAATACGGTAGCGCCCTGATGTAAGCTGCTCCACCATTCTACTGAATAGTGAATAATTGGCACGATGACGATACCCACGATTGACAGCATGGCCATGGCTTTCTCTGCCGTTTTGCGTTCCTCGAAGGCGTGATAGGTCGCCATTACGCCAAAATATAAAAACAATAAAATGAGTTCTGACGTTAATCGTGCATCCCAAGTCCACCACGTTCCCCAGATAGGTTTTCCCCAAATAGATCCGGTAATGAGCGCCAGCGCGGTAAACACGGCTCCTAAGGGGGCGGAGCATATGGCCACAACAAAGGCCATTTTCATACGCCAGACCATGCCGATGGCGGCGGCTACAGCCATGATGGTATAAACCATCAGTGAGAGCCATGCGGCCGGAACATGAACGTAAATAATCCTAAAGCTATCGCCTTGCTGATAATCGGCGGGGGCTTTAAACAACCCTAAGTAAGCTCCTGAAAGGATGAGAGCTAAGCTTAGTAGCCCGAAAATCGGCGTCATATACTGGGCAATGCCATAAAATTCTCTAGGCGATGCCAATCGATGATAGGTGCGATCTAAAAACTTCCAAATTATGCTGAATGGATTCACGATTTATCGTTCTCTTCTAGTTTATGGTTGCTTTCAGTGCGCCTGCAATGGCAAAGGGTGCGAGTGTTAAGCTTAGCGTTAAAATTGCAGCAAGTGTGTAGACCTGACTGATGGTCTCCAACCCTTGTTCAGATTGTGAAATCATGCCTGCTCCAAAAATTAAGATCGGAATATAAAGAGGCAGAATAATCACGGCTATTAGAACGCCACCACGACGTAATGTAACGGTAAGCGCGGCCCCGATAGCGCCAATGAGCGTAAGACTTGGCGTTCCCAATAACAGGCCGACAAATAATACCCAAAATTGATCGACAGGTATATTAAATGTAATGCACAGAACGGGGCTGAATAAGCTTAGAAAGAGTCCAGTTGCGGTCCAGTGAGCGATTACCTTACCAAGCATGGCCGCTGGCAGATTACGTTGATGTATGACGGCTTGCTCTAGTGTGCCATCTTGATAATCTGCGTGAAACATACTTTCAAGGCTTAATAGAGTCGCGAGAACTGCGGCCACCCAAATAACGCCTCCGCCGATACTCTGAAGAAGATTCACCTCTGCGGGTAAGCTAAATGGAAACAATAGGGCAATGATCACAAAAAACACCAGCGGTTGGACCAACGCGCCGGTGTTTCGGAACATCAATAGCCATTCACGATGAAAGTACAATATGAGAGTGCTCATTCGTGGTGACCACTCTCGTTCAGTATTAGCTCGTCTTTGAACGGGCTAATCGAGCTTGCGTCTAAACTCTGGTGATGGGTCATTATAATAGCGCCGTCACTCTCAAGGTGCTGAACACATATACTTTCTATTAGGCTTCGACCTTGTGTGTCTATGCCCGTGAAAGGCTCATCCAAAACCCAAACTCTCTTTGGACTGAGCAGTAGCCGTGCAAACGCTAATCGGCGTCTCTGACCAAACGATAGAGACTGTGCTGGCAGGTCTGCGCACCTAAGTATCTTTAGTTGCGCTAAACAGTCATCTAAATGGTTTTCATCAGACAGGCCTTCAAGTCGCTGTTGAAAACGCAGGTTTTCAATCGCAGTCAGTTCATTTTTTAAGCCGTCTTTGTGACCTATGTAGGCCATCTCAGCTCGGGCTGTTTCAGATCGTCCAAGAAGCGTGCCATCGTAAATCACATTTCCATTTTCAGCGCTATTTAGGCCACAGATAATTCGAAGCAGGCTGGTTTTTCCCGAACCATTGGCGCCAATCACATGCAAGCAACGACGTTGACTTAAATCAAAGCTCAAGTTTTCAAACAGAACCATGTCTCCACGAACACAAGCCAAGTCATCCGCACGAAGTATTGGGTTTTGGTTGCTACTCTTGTTAGAGGTGAAAGGGGTGGTCATCCGTATGATTTTGGGACTTTGCAAAGCGGGCAGTTTATCAATACCATGTATAGCTTGCACTAGTATATTTAGTCTATTTATAAATCAATTAATGGTGAAAGAGTAACATGGATTTTTCGAAATATAAGCTCATAGGGCAATCCGTAGATTTAGGCGAATTTTCAACCCATGAGACGGGTGGTGAAAGTGAAAAAGAGCTAAAGAAAATCCGCGAAAAACTTTGGGAAGACGTGGCCGAGTTGCAAGAAGCACTTTACGCAGAATCGAAGCAGTCTGTGCTCGTTGTTTTGCAGGCGATGGACGCGGCAGGTAAGGACAGCACAATTGAAAAGCTGACGCGAAATCTCAATGCGCAGGGTTGTAAAGTACATAGCTTTAAGAGCCCCACAAAACTAGAGAAGGCGCATGATTTTCTTTGGCGTGTCCACGCATGTAGTCCGCAGGCTGGCGAGATTGGTATTTTTAACCGCTCTCATTATGAAGACGTCTTGATTGTAAAGGTCCATAACTGGGTTGATCAGGACGAAATTATTCGTCGTTATCAACACATTAATAACTTTGAGTCATTGATTGCTGATCGTGGAACCAAAGTGGTCAAGTTTATGTTGAATATTTCGCCGGAATATCAATTGAGTCGATTTAAGAGTCGTTTAGAGCGAGCTGAGAAAAACTGGAAATTCAACCCTGGAGACTTGGATGAACGAAAGCTATGGCCGGATTATATGTCTGCTTTTGAAGACGCCATGCAAAATTGTGCCAGCGAAGCGTCGCCGTGGTATGTGGTTCCTGCACAAGACAGGCTTTTCAGAGATGTAATGATTGCTTCCGTGTTGAAAGATACGCTTGAGTCGATGAAATGTGAATACCCAGAACCGGAGTTTGACGTGAGTGAATTCACAGCCGACTCTATTTCTTAAAAGCAGTAGGATTAATTGATGCCAAGTGCCTCAAGATTGCGTTTGGCTACTTCATCACCTTGTTTTGCGGCGCGTTGAAACCACTCAACCGCTGTCCTACGGCTATTAGCGACACCCCGACCTCGTGCGTACATCAATCCGAGATTGGTTTGCGCGCCTGGGTAGCCTTTCTCGGCTGCGGTACGATACCAGTAGACGGCCTCTCCATAATCTCTGGGTAAAACAAGGCCGTCTTCGTATAGGCTACCTAAGTCCGATTGCGCCCAGCCTCGGCCTTCATTGGCAAATTTACGGATGGCGGGTAGAGATGAGCGCACAATTTTATCCGCTTCAGCGCGACTGCGCGGAAAACCGCGACCTAAAAAGTGCATGTAGGCAAGCCTCATCTGAGCTCTGGCAATGCCTTTATCGGCTAAAGGCTGCAACAAAGCGCCGGCCTTTGCGTAATCGCCGCTGTAGTAGGCATCTAACCCTTGTTGCAGATACTGTTTGTCAAAAGCTTCTTGTTCCGATGCCTGTTCAATGGGTGTCCTGGCTTCGCTAATCGGAGACGTTGGTTGAGCTGCATCAGCAGCCGAGGCTTGTGTCTGCACTGCGGACGTCGACGCGGTCGATGACGTGGTCGACGAATCTACGTTGGGTTCGACCGGAGCGGTCGATTGCTGTTGCGCTGTTTCAGCGAGAGGCTTTGCGCGAGAAATCATTGCTTCAATTAGCGGTATGGATTTATGTTCCGGATCTATTAGCGCTACTGTTGCTAGTTGTGCGGCGGCAGCGCCAAAGTCTCCTGTCAAAACAGAGGTGTTGGCTTGATCGATAAAATGGTCTGCGATCTTTTTAATCCCGATTCTGGCCGGTTCATTGGAGTCATCTAATCTAAGCGCTTGTTGAAAAAAGGTTAACGCACTTGATCTGGCCGGTAAAATTAAGTTTCCAGCATCGAAAGCATCTTGAGCTTTACGCAGAGTGTTGACAATATTTTTCTGTAATTGGTAGTCCTGTATGGCTAGATCTAGATCTTCGTATTCGGGCGATGATTTGTTGACGTAAGCCAGTCTGTCGAGGTAGTTGGACGCTAGGGCTTCTTTGTTTTCGTTTAACGCATTAAGTCCTCGGACCAGAAAATGTTGTTGTATCTTTTCTAACCCTTCACCGGCATCGGCGTTATTCGGATTGAGAGAAAGTACTTGCTTGTAAACCACCACGGCGTTTTGGTTCCGTGGCTGAGTGAATTGCCGCTCTCTAACGTGATCGGATGCCACTTTTAAGAGTTCTCGAATTTGTGTATCGGTAGCGTCTATTTCGCGGTACGTGTTTGCTCGTCCAGCGTCGGTTTCTCGAGCGAAGCTTGACACTCCGGCAGCGGTTTCTTCAAATTCTTGGCCACCAAGTTCTACTACTCGGTTTTCTTCAAGTTGTTTTGCTACTTCGGTGACGGTGTCCTTTTTGTCCGGCCAAAAGAACGCGGCGATGATTAACAATACAACAAATCCTGCTACCCAATTCGCTACATTAAAATCACTGTATCGACTAAAAAGACCAAATTTCTTGCGCTTATTCACGCCAGAAAGATTTCCTCCTATCACTTGCTGCCTACGCGGAGGTTCGCCAAAATCCAATTCAGGCGCTGGTTTACGAGTTTGCGAGGGAGTCGCCTTTTTGGTACGACCAGACAACGCCGATTCAATTTCCGATCTAGAAGGTGGGTTTGACATCGCGATATATGGTTAAGTGATTAGATAGCCAGTTACTTAGCCCGTCGAGACTAGTAGAAGGCTAAGTGTTAATTGATTAAATATACCACAACTCAAACGTCATTCCTCAGAGGTAACATTCCCTTAATCGGCTTGTATATACCCCTTTTTACGGTTAATTGATTCAATTTGATACCACCCATCGTTTTTAGAAATCACGTAAATACCGGTGCCAGATTGTAATTTCAGCAATTTCTGAGAATAGGGGTTGGGTTTGCTGAAAACGTCGTAATTACGTTCAATGATGACGAGGTGAGGGCCCGTGCTCAATGGCTTTCCAGCCAATTTGGCGGTGACGCCTTTGGGTAATACTGGTTGTGGTTTAACCGTTTCCGGGTCTAATCCGCTGGCTTTGGCTAGCCTGTCTAGGCTTAATTCTGAAAGAAAACCGTTGGCGCTGGGAATCTCTTGCTGGCTTTCAAATTGCCTGACGGCATTGGCAGATCGCGGCCCCCAGAGGCCATCTATTTGCCCGATACGGTAGCCGAGCTGACTCAGTGCCGCTTGGGCGAACAGTATTTGGCTGCGTTCAGCCTTCTTTATAGGCTCTGAGCTAAGTGGTGGCGGAGGGGGCGGCGCTTCTACGATAGGCTCAGGCAAAACTGGTTGTTCTACCGGCACGCAGGATGTTGTTATTAGTACTAGGGTTGAGATTAATAGCAAACGACTATTTAAACACTTCAAAACCGGAAATAGGAAGTGGTTCGGTGTGAACGATGTTAATAAACGTAGGCCGTTAGGTAGATCGGTAGCCATATTTAATTGTATTTTTATTTTTGAAAACGTGCGACTCAATACAGCGAGCTTTACAAGTACTGAGTTGGCAAGGTGAGTAAAGTAATTATTGGGTATTTATAACCGATTTGTAATGGAGATTAAAGCAGTCAAACTTTGCTTGTGACTGACAAATATTGTTTTGATGAAAAAAACCTATAAATGTCTGAGAGTTGCCAAACTATTTTCTTTGTCATAATTAATTCTAATTATCGCTCCAAAGTCGAGTTCAAGCCTGAACATGCGTTCAAGAGGCGCTCCCATGATGTGTGAATGCAGCAAGCGTTGTACGCCAGAGTGAGTTACAACGGCTACCTTTTTGTGATTATTTAATAAGAGCTCCTCCCAGAAATTCATGACTCTGGTTTGCATTTCCTGCATGCTTTCTCCGTTAGGCGTGGATTGCGTGGTGAAGTCCTGCATCCAACGTAAAGCTTGTTCGGAATTGAGCTCAGACCATGGGAGCATCTCCCAGTCACCAAAGTTATACTCTTTTATGCGCGGCTCCTGTAACAGAAAGTCTCCAGGCAATGATAATGCTAATTTCAAACAACGTTGAAGTGGGCTAGTAATAACGACGTCATAGTGGGAATGAGTCTTTAGCGTAATTTCTTTGAATTCATTTTCGTAGTTTGACGCTAATTCTAAGTCAGTTTGGCCGTAACATATGCCTTTTGCAACGTTGGGGGTCGTGTGTCTAATAAGATCAATGATCATTATCGAAGTGTCCGTACGAGAATGTTAGAAGTCTAAGCAGAAGGGCTAAATAAGCGCCACACACACTAGTAGGAACAGCACTTCGGTTACCTGTTGAATTGCGCCAAGTACATCACCGGTGTATCCGCCTATGCGTTTAGCACTGTATTGAATTAAGATCTTCGAAGCCCAGTAGGCGGATACCATTCCAATAATCACTGCTTCGATTGAGTAGAGAGCAAGAAGTAAACACGGCGCCAGAGCAACCCAGTTTGAAAAAAGATTAGCGGCGTGAGTCAGAGGTTTGTTTGCGATCGGCTTTACTTTACTCTTGTCTATGTCTTGGACGTATTGATGATGCTCGATCACTCGCGAGGAATGTTGCCGGCTAACGGTATGAGCTGAAAGAGTGCATAAGCACCAGGCCGCCGGACTGATTGTAGCCAGTTCATAGAGTAGGCCAAATTTCACGCTAAGTATCCCAATCAACGCAACCGTACCATAGGTGCCGATTCTGCTGTCTTTCATGATTGTTAACACTTGATTTGCATTCCAGCCACCACCAAAGCCATCGCAAGAGTCTGCAAAACCATCTTCATGAAATGCGCCTGTTGCTAACACAGTGGAAATCATCGACAGCATCACGGAGATGGATAAAGGCAGAAACAATTGAAAAAATAAAAATGTCGTGCACGCTATAGCGCCAATAACCAGTCCGATGCTGGTGAAATATTTTCTTGATTCAGCAAGCAGGTCTTCAGAATAGGGCGTATTAACCGGAACCCTGATTCTTGTGTAAAACATTAACGCGGTGTAAAACAGGGTTTTTTCGTGATGATTGAAAAGTGTCATTATCGCTTTGCTCTTGCTGTGTCTAGCTGTTGACAAATTGTATTAATGGCCTGCAATTGCCTGATCGTATGACGTTGTAAATGATCAGGGTTTACAAAAAATAGATTGTTCTCTTTTACCGCGGTAAGACTTGGCCAGCGTTTCCAGTCCTCTAGCCATTCAGGGCGTTCTTCTCCCATACCACTTGCGATGATTGCTTCAGGGTTTAGCGCAATAATGGACTCGATGCTGACTCTCGGTGCCACCGCCACTTCTTCCATGAATACGTTGGTGCCTCCACAAGTCCGGATGGCGTCAGATATGATGTGGTTCCCATTTATCGAAATTAGCGGGTCGTTCCAAACTTGATAGAATGTGGTTACTTTGGGTTTTTCGGCATTTGCAATACGATGCTTATCTATGGCATTGAGAAATTGTTGTGCGGCTCGGTCTGCTTGGTTCTCATTTCCGGTGACGGCGCCCAATAGTCGCAAGCTTTTCGCTATATCGTTCAGAGAGTCCGGTTGGTCAATAAGAATGGTAAACCCAAGTTCCCGTAGCTTAGATATGTTGTCCTGGGAATTTCCAGAATCCCATGCAACGATCAAATCTGGGTTCAATTCGACAATACGTTCGTGATTGGTTTGTTGGTAGCCCCCAACAATCGGGTGCTTGACTGCATTGGCAGGATAGTCGCTGTGGCTGACAACCCCCACGATTTGGTCACCCGCTCCGATTGTGTATAAGTTCTCAACGATATGTGGTGCTAGTGCAACAATGCGGGTCGCCGGCTTGTCTAGTGTGACCTTTTTGCCTGAAAAATCGGTTACGGAAATTTTTTGAAAATCGGTCGTAGGATTTGGAATGTCCGCCTTTTGCGAGCCGCTGTTGTCATCACAGGAAGTGAGCAGTAAGCCGCAGAACAGCGTCAGCCAAACTGCCCCCCATTGAGGTACAGAGCCACGAAGGTGGGCGTGAAAATTAGGCATGTTTATCGCTGACCCCGGCGGCGTCAAAGGTTGCCATGTTGGCGTGAAGGTTTAGGGCGTTTAACAAGATAGGCACGGCAACCGCTGCTCCGCTGCCTTCACCTAAGCGAAGGCCTAAATCAAGTAAGGGAGACGCGCGTAATTTCTCCAGAGCATGACCGTGCGCAGGTTCTGCCGATGTGTGTGAAAACAACATCCAATCCCGACAATTGGGGTTGATTTCGCAGGCCAAAAGAGCCGCTGCGGTGCATATGAATCCATCAATAAGGCTCGGGATCTTGCATTGTGCTGCGGTGATGTACGCTCCTGTTAGAGCGGCAATCTCAAAGCCGCCTACGTGCTGAAGTACGCTCAATGGATCATTCAACTTCGACTGATGACATTTTAACGCCGCGTCGACGACATTCGATTTATGGGTTTGTTCAGAGGGGGTTAATCCCGTGCCAGGCCCAACTGTGTGTTTAGCGGTAAGTCCTAACCGTGAAGCATAAATAGCGGACGCCGCCGTGGTATTGCCGATGCCCATTTCCCCACCTATAAAAAGGCAGCCAGAATTACTTGTTGTGCTCTGCAATGTAAAATCTAAAACTTCGCTCCTACCGACATTTAATGCTCTTTCTAATTGATCGGAGGTCATCGCTGGGGCCAATGACAAATCTTGAGTCGAAGGGGCAATTTGTGCATTAGTAAGTTTAGAGTGGTCGTTGATGGATCCTATGGTCCCTAAATTAACCACACGAAAGTCCGCGCCTAAGGAGTTCGCTAAAACGCTGATCGCAGCCCCTCCGTTTAAAAAGTTCTGAATCATTTGCCCCGTCACTTCCTGCCCAAATGCAGATACATTTTGAGCGCAGACGCCATGATCAGCGGCAAACACCCGAATTAGAATTTTATCTATAACCGGGGTTTCATTGGATTGCCAAGATGCGAATTTAACCGCAATATCTTCCAGTCGCCCCAATGAGCCAGCGGGTTTTGTTAACGTCGCTTGTCTCGCTAACGCCGCCTCTAAGGCGGCACGGTCTGGTTGCGGGCAGGGTTCGAATACCCAATGTTTTGATTGTTTAGGTTTCATGATTTTGGATGGTGAGAGTTACTCTTAAGAACTTGAGGTAAGCCCGCGGTAATTAGGGAAACATTGCTGCATACCTGTGCTAGTTCTTGATGCAGCCAGCCAATGTTGTCCACGTACTCACGACTCAGTGTACCCATCGGAATTACGCCGCTTCCCACTTCATTACTGACCATCACGATATTGTGTTGGGTCGATTGTACGTGGTGTACTAGTTGCTGCTGATAAGCGTGCCATTGTGTCGGCCGCTGATGCATGCAGTTACTAACCCAGAGCGTGAGGCAGTCAATAAGAATGGTAGATCTGTTTGTTAGCGAGGCGATGAGATCGGGTATTTCCATTGCTTCCTCAAGTAAATTCCAACCGGCATGTCGATCGGACTGATGTTTAGAGATTCTTACTTTCATCTCGTGATCATCGGCCGTGGCCGTCGCAAGATATACTAGATCTGTGTTAGTTCGCTCCGCTAATTCAGTGGCCAGGGTTTCAGCGTATCTGCTCTTGCCGCTTCGAGCTCCTCCCAAAACCAGATGTGTTACAGCTTCATTGTTCATTTAAGGACGCCTCATGACGGTGTTTACTGAATATCATGTAAATGGAGTGTGACATTGCAAGCGGTCAAAAAGGGCCGTTACGCGCCAATCAATACGGGTTGGCCAGATTCATGGCTCACCAGTATTTCTACTTGTAAGCCAAACAGACGTTGCATATTGCTTTTTGTGACTACTTCTTTGGGTGTTCCATAAGCCAATTGTTCGCTACACATCATCGCAAGTAGTGAGTCAGCGTACCGAGTCGCTAAATTTATATCGTGTGAAACCATAATGACGGCTACGCCTCGATTTGAAAACGTTTTAATGGCGCTCATTAGATGGTGCTGGTGCCCTAAATCTAGGGCAGAGGTTGGTTCGTCCAAAATTAAAAGCCGTTGTTGGTTTTGATCGTCGGGCTCCCAAATTTGGCAGAACACGCGCGCCAGCTGCACGCGTTGTTTTTCGCCCCCTGAGAGCTCAGTATAGCGACGATTAGACAGGTAGCTGATGTCCATCATGCTCAGCGCGTCTCTGATGATTTCGATATCTCTCTGCTTTCCCGTTGAGTGTGGGATTCGCCCTAATTCGACCACCTCCTCTACGGTGAACGGAAAATTCAAGGCGCTTTGTTGTGGAAGCACAGAGAGTTGCTTGGCGCGGAGTTTTGGAAGATGCGAAATTGTTGGCATGTCTATTGTTCCTTTGTACTTTAGACTGCCTTCGATGGCTTTAATCAATGATGATTTTCCGGCACCGTTAGGTCCGATGATGGCCAGTATTTCTCCTCTTTCTATTGAAAAAGAACAATTACTAACGAGGTTGTGGGACCCGTTGCTCGGAACTGGAACAGTTAGGTCTTTAACAATTAGCACAGGTTTCATTGTATTTTCTAGCTCGGCATGTAGTCGTTGCGATGGCGTAACAAGGAAATAAAGAATGGCGCACCAAATAATGCAGTTACCAATCCTACCGGAAGCTCTATGGGGCTAAACACGGTGCGAGCGAGTGTGTCAGCTACTAATAAAAGAATGGCGCCACCAATTGCTGAAAGAGGAAGCAAATGAACGTGATTTGGCCCAATGATTAATCGAATGATATGTGGCACCACCAATCCGACAAATGAGATGGTGCCTGCTAACGCGACCGAGACTCCCACTCCCAAAGCGACCAACAAAATTAGGTGAAGCTTAGTTTTTTGTACCGCTATTCCTAAATGCCTGGCTTCAGACTCGCCCAAAAGAAATGCGTTGAGAGCGACACTGTATCGAGGCAGCAATGTGAATATAATTAACCCGATCAACATGGCAAGAGACACGCGAGGTGTGCTCGCGCCGCTTAACCCTCCCATGCTCCATAAACTGATTCGGCGCAACGTCTCATTATCAGCAAAAAACTCAATAAGGCTGGTCAACCCTCCGGCTATGGCGGTAATGGCTATACCAGCCAACAGCATGGTTGCCACTGATGTGCCATTTTTATTCGTGGCAAGCGTGTAGACGCTAACAACGGCGATTGCACCCCCAATAAACGCACCTAGGGAGAGCAGCCACAATCCTCCAATACCGGTCACGGTTGCGATTGATGTTGCTCCGAAAATGGTGATAGCGGCACCAGCGGATGCTCCAGCGGTAACGCCAATGAGTGAAGGGTCAGCCAGTGGGTTTCGGAATAACCCTTGTGTGGTTGCCCCGCAAATTCCCAGTAGAGCGCCTACGGTTGCGGCTAAGAGGGCTCTGGGCAGGCGAATTTTATCTATGACTAACTGGTGAGTGCTGTTTGACGTTTCACTAATTAGTGCTTGAATGACCTCTAATATTGGTACTTTAATGGTTCCTAAGCTTAATGATAGGAGAGCGCTGACAGGCAGAGCCACTATCATCAGAATCGTTAAAAGCCTTTTTCGAGAATGTTCCTCGTTGGTAACGGGTTGAGCGTTTGGTGGTGAGTGCATTATAGGCCTATCACGAATTCTTCTATGAACTCTTTGCTCAAAGAATGTTCTAGGCTGTCAGCCAATCGATTAAGTTGTTGTTCTCTGATGGCGTCGAGATTAAGTGCATTCTGTTGATCTAATCCAGCCCAATTCAAAATGGCATTGCATGCATTGGGCTCATCAAAAAGGCCATGAAGATAGGTGCCTGCTACGGATCCATCTTGATTTACGCAGCCTTCCTTGCCGCCTGATTTATCAGTTGAGGTCAGTGTGAATAGTGCCTCAGATTGATCGTGAATTTGAGTGAGCCCGCAATGAATTTCGTAGCCCTTGACCGAGGCTGAATTGAATTTAGCATGATCAAAAACAGCCGAAACGTTTGTCAGCTGTTTGGCTGGGGCTAATTCGGTTTTACAGTTAAGTAAGCCAAACCCAACGGTTTGCGCAGAGATACCAGCATTCTCGATACCCAGTGGATCTCTGATGGATTCACCTAGCATTTGATAGCCGCCACAAATCCCCAAAACTTTCCCTCCATAGCGTAAATGTCTATTCAACGTTTCTTGCCAACCATTGTCAAAAAGAGCGTGTAAATCACTGATGACATTCTTTGAGCCAGGGATAACAATGAGGTCGGCTGATCGATCAATGGAGTCCACTGGTACAAATTTTAGGTTGACGTTTGGGTGCAATCTTAGAGCATCGAAGTCCGTGTGATTACTAATCCGGGGTAAAATAGGGACGACGACAGACAGTGCGTTCTCGCTGTGCGATTGCTCTATATTAATGGCGTCTTCGGCATCCAAAAATAGGTTATGTAAGTACGGCACAACCCCCAAAACCGGTTTGCCTGTTCGCTCTTCCAACCATTCTAGGCCTGGGTTAAGTAATGCTATATCTCCTCTGAATTTATTGATGATAAAACCCACAACGCGTCGCTGCTCAGTCTTTGAAAGTAGATCTAAGGTGCCAACAAGGTGTGCAAAAACGCCCCCTCGGTCAATGTCGGCGATAATTATTACTGGGCAATCTACTTCCTCAGCAAATCCCATGTTGGCTATATCACCGGCACGGAGGTTTATTTCGGCTGGGCTGCCAGCGCCCTCAACCACGACATGACTAAACTGAGTGGTCAGACGATCAAAAGACTCGATAACGGCGTTCATCGCGACTTGTTTATAATCGTGATAATCCTGGGCTTGCATATCACTGATCGCTTTACCGTGAATGATCACCTGAGAGCCAGTATCACTTGATGGTTTTAGTAAAACCGGATTGAAATCAGTCCGTGCTGGCACACCGGCCGCAATGGCTTGTAGCGCCTGAGCTCGGCCGATCTCGCCACCATCAGTCGTAACAGCACTATTTAGGGCCATATTTTGAGGTTTAAATGGCGCCACATTCAACCCTTTATTGCGCAGGAGTCGGCAAAGGCCCGCTACCATGACCGTCTTTCCAGCATCTGACGTACAGCCCTGTATCATCAGAGTCTTATTTGATGAGAAGCGTTTTAGTGACGGTTTTTCCATGTCTTTCATCGCATATTAGTTTTTTGCGCCTTCGTTGATCGGGATCGAGTTAGTCATTGTAAACGTACGAGTTAGTAGTCGACGCCTTTCCTCGCTTTTAAGCCATCGCGGTAACCGTGACGAATATCCTTCACGTCCGATACGGTATCCATGATGCTTCTTAGTTTACTGCCGCCTCCACGGCCGGTGACAACGACGCTTTGTTCGCTAGGACGATTTTCAATAGCATTGACGACGGTGTCTTTATCCAAATATTTATAGCCGAGCATATACGTTAGTTCATCAAGTATAACGAGGTCGTAGGACGGATCCTTGAGCATGGCTTCGGCTAGGCCCCATGTCTTTTCAGCGGCCGCAGTGTCGGTATCCATGTCTTGAGTATTCCAAGTAAACCCGGTTCCCATTTGATAAAGGTCTACGCTAGGGCAGTGCGCTTTAATGAAGTCGGCTTCGCCGCAGTCTTGAGCGCCCTTAATGAATTGGATAATGCCGACTTTTTGTTTATAACCTAGTGCTCTCATCACCATCCCAAATGCCGAACTGGTCTTTCCCTTGCCATTTCCGGTCATTAGGATTGAGACGCCACGTTCTATTTTTGCCGCGGCAATACTGGAATCGACTTTCTGCTTGTGTTTCTCCATTTTGGCCTTGTGAGCCTTCTGCTTTGCTGAAAGTTGTTCAGAATCGGTCATGGTTCGGAGCCTATGGTTAAATGATTTGTTGACTATAATAGTAATTTACCCTGAACCCTAAAACAGCATCATTTGAGGGTATTAGAAGCATTGTTTCCGGTATTGACAACACACGAGGGCGAGTTAAGACAAAAAGAGCCCCAATCAAGCGTATCGCTACTAGACTAGGGCTCTTGTTAAACTGGCTTAGTCGTTAGAAAGCATAACGAACAGACAGCTTTGCCTGCCTACCTTCGGTATTAAAACGCTCAGTAGAGGTTGCCAAGTTAAGCGTATAATCTTTATCGAACACATTATCAATGTTTGCCAGAACACTTAGTTTGTCACTAAATTTATATGAGGCGCTAATATCGAATAGGCCATACCCCGCGACTTTTGTGCCGCCGCGATCGACCCTGCCTGTTTCCGATCGAACATCAAATGCCATCGTAAGGTTGCCAAAGCTTCTATTAGCATTAATGCTCAAAGACCGTTCTGGTCTATCGTCAAGCTGGTCACCAGATTGTTTATCCTGAGCGTCTAAAACGTCTGCTTGTAAGCCAATCTGCCAGTCAAGTAGTTTGGTATTGATTTCCGCTTCAATGCCCTTGAGTTGCGCCTCGCCGACGTTGGCAGCTAAAAACGTATCTGGGTCAAAACTGAACAGGTTCTCTACGTCAGTTTGATACGCTGACAGCCTCCAGTTCGTGTGGCCATAGTTTCCTAACAAGCTCATTTCAAGGTTTTTGGATTCTTCAGGCAATATATCTGGGTTACCAAAGAATGGGAAATACAAAAAATTGAACGAAGGCGCCACAAACGCTGTGCCGTAGCTGACCGTCACACGGAGAGAATCGCTATACTTGTAACCCATTGCTAGGCTGCCGTTCGTTTCGCTTCCGTAAGCGGAGTTGTCGTCGCTGCGAACACTTGCCACAAAATCGACCTTCTCAGAGCCAGTTTGAAGTTGTGCAAAAATTGCCTTGTTATCTCTATTGGTCGTTGGAAAATCATTCGTTGAGGTAATGTCTTCTTCGTAGTAATCCAAGCCACTGGTCAACGTCGCTGAGTCGGATAATTTGAATTCTAGTTCCGTGCTTAGACTGTCTCTATTGGTTTCAAAGGTAGACGGAAATGACGACGTAGTTTCGGCTTTATCTTCATTCATTCCGACAGTAGTCGACCACGTTAAAGAGTCACTGAACGAGTGAGTTACGTTTAAAGCGGTACTCAAGGTTTCATTGTCAGTTAAATTCCCTTCGCCGTTGCCAAACAGGTTGTCAAACTCTACTGTACTTTGGGTCGCTAATACATTGAGCAGCGCCGTGGTGTTTTCGCCGAAGGATAATTTTCCGCCTAAGCTGAACGCTGTTTCTTCAAATGCGTCTTTATCTTGATTTCCTCCTGAGACGATGCTGGTTCGATCTATTCCGTCTGTTTCTTCGTGCTGCGCACTAACGTATAGGCTATTTCTTTCATCGCCTATACTGAGCCCTACGCCTGCTTCACTTAGGCCATCCGACCCAGCGGAAACTGAGATTGAACTGGCGTCTGCGCCGCCTTTTTTGGTAAACAGTTGGATGACGCCGCCAACGGCATCGGCACCATAGATGCCTGAAAATGGTCCTTTTAGTACTTCGATTCGTTCAATTGCCTCAATCGGGTAAGCATTAAGAGCGGCGGCTCCTAACGTTGCGCTTCCAACGCGTACGCCGTCGATCAACACAATGGTTTGTGATGATGATACTCCGCGAATAAACACGCCAGTTGCTGAACCACGGCCACCGGAGTCAGAGACACTGATGCCTGCAATTCGTTCTAACAGTGCTGGAATACTCTTAACCTGCGCTGCTTCTATATCAACTTCAGTGAAAACGTGAGTTGTTGTCAAGATGTCCTTTAGCGATTGCTCACCTTTGGCAGAGACAACGATTTCGTCAATGTCATTGTTTGGGGATTGAGCGATTGCCCACGGAGTACTGAGCGCGCATGCCACGGCGATACTGGATCTAAATATGTTTTTCATTTCTCTTCACCTTATTAAAGGAAATTCAATAACTTACAAATTTAATGTAAGTAATTAATTTAAGGTGATAAAGCGAGGATTCAAAGGAAAGCTATGTATCAGACTTCGACAGTAAAAACGCCACGATAACATGCGTGCCCTTGGATGGTAGCCCTCCGCTCCATCAACGGTCTAGAACAAACTCTTAAACGAGTTAATAGGCCGGTTCCGGGCTTAACAAATAGTGACACTTCACTATTGATTACCGTTGCGGGGGCAGCGTTGGAGTCTAACCAACTTCCCAGTTTAACCGCTCGATCATGAAATGAAAGGCAGACCTAAGTTCTGCGCGAATTATAGGATTAACGGCACTAATGTCAACGAGGATTGACTAATAGTTCGAGGGATCTTCAGGAGAAGCAGGTAAATGCGTGAGCTATTTTGCAAAAAAAAGCTCCCTGCAATGCAGGGAGCTTGGTCCACGTTTAAAAAGAATGTATGAATCTACACTAAGCCGCCTGATCGGGCTTGCTGGTGTGTGCGATGACTTTAGCATCCAGCCCGTTGATTGAAATCTTTTTAGGCTTCATTGCTTCTGGAACCTCTTTAACTAGAGAGACCGTGAGAAGGCCGTTTGCCAGCTCTGCATTCACTACTTCAATATGGTCGGCAAGATTGAACTTTCTTTCAAATGATCGATTAGCAATCCCTTGATGTAGAAAGTTTCTTGGCTCATCTGAGCTTTCTCTTTTACCATTGACCGTCAGCACGCCGTTCTCGACTTGAATGTCTAATTCACTTTCTTTGAATCCTGCAAGGGCTAGGGTAATGGCGTATTTATTTTCAGCTACCACTTCAATATTGTATGGTGGGTAGCCGGTGGATGTTTTTTCTGTTTGAAAAGCGGCGTCGAGTAAAGACCCAAATCGGTCATAACCTACACTGCTACGGTAAAGCGGGGTTAAATCTATTCTGTTCATTTTCAGTTCTCCTGTTTACGCCATTTAAGGCCGTAAAGTTTAAAGTTTGCTAACGTCACTACCTCATCAAGAGCCTAGTGCCGTAGCTTGTTTTATCGGCCCCGAAGGCGCCGACAGTAATTAATTGGAGACGGTCTTTTATTTTTCAAGGTTTTTTTTAAGGCTTGGCGTAATTGCGTCGCCCTAATGATTGTGTTGTGTGGTATTCATCAAGGCCGCTGACTGCGCAGGTGTTGGCGGAAATAAGATTTATTTTACCATCGGGATGCACGTAGTCAGGTGGGCATATTAGCTCTACAATTTCACCCACGATTAGGACAGTGTTATTAAGTTCTATAGGGACTGTGCTTTTCAATGCTACGCCGTATTTGATTTCACATTGTGCGACGTAAGGTGCTCCTAGGGATGTGTACTGTTCTGTTAGTCCAGTTCTCTCGAACTCTGAAATCCCTTTAGCGTATCTTGCTGAGGTTTGGTGAGCTTGATCAACTATGTTGGCTGATACTTGATTGATCGTATATGTGCCTGTGTCGAGAATATTTTCGAAAGTATGTCGTTCGACACTAGGGGGGCGAGCTATCAACCCAACTAATGCCGGGTCAGCACCTAAATGCACAACGGAACTGAATAATGCCAAATTTGTTATCCCTTTGGCTGATTGCGTGCCGATCAAATTGGCCGATTTAAAGCCCGATATAGAGTTTATGAGGTTGGTGCGGTAGCGATGTTTCATCGCTTTTATGTCAGAAGAGTCGACAATCGCGTCTAAGTTTGAGCCTGTGGTCACTTTTGCTTCACTTTTGATGTGAGAATGTTGGTTCGCTGACACTAACCTGTACTGCGAGAAAATTATATGAAAAGGGCGCTTTTAATCGGATCGAATGGAACAATTGGAGAGGCGTTATCAAAAACGTTACACGCGAACTATGAGGTGCATCTCGTTAGCCGTGACACAACCGATTACTCTGATGCGTCTTTGAGCAGACTAAATTCATCATTAAAGAAGGCTGGCGATTTCTCTGTGATTATCTGTTGTGTAGGAAGTTTGCACGATAGGTTCTTGAATCCAGAAAAGCGCTTATCAGACCTTTCTGAAGAAATGCTCATGGAGTACTTTAGAGTCAATACGGTAATCCCTTCTCTTTGTTTGAAGCATTTCTCATCACTTTTGGATAGAACTCAAAATGCTAAGTTCGTTGTGCTCAGTGCGATGGTTGGGAGTATTGCCGAGAACTCGTTGGGAGGGTGGTATGGATACCGAAGTTCTAAAGCAGCGTTAAATATGATGATTAAAACCGCATCAATTGAAGTTAATCGAACCAATAAGAACGCAGCTGTGATTGCCATTCATCCAGGAACCACGATAGGGCGGCTTTCGAAGCCTTTTGCTGCTGGAATAGACAGAGATAAATATTACACACCAGAAGTGACGGCTCATCGTATTGTTAATGTTGTCGAGTCTTTGTCTTCAAAGGATAGCGGACTATTTTTCAACTGGGATGGGCGGAAAATAGCATGGTAGTTAGGGTTCTTTTTATGTTCTGAATCGTGCTATATTCGCGCCCATGCAAGCACCAGCCCAACTACAAGCAACCATTGAGTTGCTTGACGAGATAGATCAATTCCGATACCCAGCAGATCGAACCATGGCGGCCTATTTTAAGCAACGCCGGTATATTGGATCTAAGGATAAGGCGGTTATATCAGAGTATTTTTATACAATTTTACGGAATAAGCTTAGTTTTTCTTATCTTCTGGAAGAAGTTGGGTTGACGGTAAATAGTCGGCGTCTGGCGGCTCTGCTATTGAGGTCACTAAATCGCCCCGTCAGCGACTTTTTCACTGGTGAAGGGCATGCGCCGGTCTCTCTTTCCATCTCTGACGCTGAATCGATAGAGTCCATTGATATGGCGTCTTTATCCAATGCGCCTCTTAATGTCAGGCTTAATGTGCCGAGCTGGATTTCTGCTAAATTACAAATGACCTTAAAAGAGTCGTTTGAAGCCGAAATGATGGCGACCAACCAGCAAGCAACCACTGATATTCGAGTCAACACGCTCAAAAGTAGTCGTAAACAAGTTAGTCATTTTTTTAAAAAGAATAATTTGGATGCCGAAAACACGACGCTATCGCCGTGGGGTATGAGGTTTAATCGCCGTGTTGCGCTTTTTGGTACAGACGCCTTTAAGCAGGGCTGGTTTGATATTCAAGATGAAGGCTCGCAGTTATTGGCCTTGATTAGTGGTGTCAGTGCGGGGCAAAAAGTCGTGGATTTTTGTGCTGGAGCCGGTGGTAAAACGTTAGCACTGGCGGCCATGATGGCAAATAAAGGTACGATCTATGCTTGTGACGTTCATTCAAAACGATTGGAGCAGCTTACTCTTAGGGCGAAACGAGCTGGTGTTCATAATATCCGAACTCATATTCTGAGTTCTGAGCATGATAAATGGGTTAAAAAGCACAAAGGGCTGGCCGACGTTGTCTTACTGGATGCTCCGTGCTCAGGAACAGGCACTTGGCGGCGGAGTCCTGACAGTCGTTGGAATTTGTCCGAAGAGGACCTTAGTAACTTAGTATCGCTGCAGGCGTCGATCCTAGAAAGCGCAAAACGTTTAGTAAAGCCTGGTGGAACTTTATTGTACGCGACCTGTTCTTTATTGGCCGAAGAGAATGAAGAGCAAATAGATCGTTTTTTGACTGATAATAGCGAGTTTCAAGGTAAATCAGGCCACTTCGCTGATTTTTTGTCCTGGCAGGGAAAGGTGGCTATAGACGATTATCAGCTTAGAACGTATCCGGCCTTAACGGGCACTGATGGATTTTACGTTGCGGCTTTAAGCAGAACTCCCGAGGAAAATTGTTAATTAATCCAAACAGGCCCACATTTTAACAATGGACCTGTTTACTAAGAGTTGCCTTAAGCCGCTAATGCAACCAAGACTTGTCGCTTACGATCACCCGTGAAAGGACGGCGGCCATGCATCGCCATTTTATTGTCGATTAATGCCACATCGCCGTCTTGCCATTCTACATCGAAGGTAAACTCTTTAGATAGATCAACAACCAGCTCTAGACCGGACACCGGTATATGCGTACCGTCACCATAAGTAATGGCGCTCGCTGGATTTTCTTTCACACCTTTCCAGCCCAAATAGGCAGCTACCAGTTGATTATAGAAAACTTGAACTCCGTTCTTGAGAGTCCTCACCGCGGGTAACACGGGAGTGATGGCCTTTAAGCTTCCATCGGGCATCCACTTCCAGGTGTAGCCCAACTCACCAAGTTTCGACTCTGCTTGTTCTACGCTGTCGACACTTAATGTGCTCTTCCAGCTTCTGCCTTGCCCGGATTCGTGATTGTCTTGCGCTGGCATGTGCGTAGTGTACTTCAACCCTTTATCTAAAAAATCTTTGGCCAATGAAGCGTCGGCCAATTTGAGCGCTGAATATAGTTGGTCTGATCGACAAATGGGTGTTGCGCCACCTTGATCTGCCGAAGTTTTACAAAAGAAAAATAGTTTATCTGGCGAAATCGGAGTTTGCGCCATTTCATGATGCAAATAAATTTCAACGTCTTTCGGAGCTTCATTGGCAGTAAATACGCGTTCCGTGAAATTGATTCGCACGGCGTTCGACAGCGATTCTTGATAGGTGAAGCTTGGGTAACCAAAGGCTTCCGAGAATGCATCAAAGGTCTCCGCATCGTGCAGAGGAAATCCCCTAAAGAGGATTGCGCCAGCGTTTTCAAGCTGCGTTTCCAGTTCTACCAAGTGTTCCTTAACCCAGTCAATTGCCTCGGATAGAGATGTGCTTGAGTTCGTGGGAGTAACCACTAACGGAAACACACTATCATCAAATTTTAATTGCTTTTCTACTGATTCAAACAAAATTGTTGTTGTCACTTGACGTGCCTCCAGTGTTATTAGTCGTAAATGGGGTTAAATCGGTTAAAGGCGGCTTCGCAAAAGTCTCCAGGATCGTTAAAGCGACGATTACGATTCAACGCGCTTATCTGGCTCATTTCTTCGGCGTTCAATTCGAAGTCGAATAGTGATGCGTTTTCAATCATGCGGCTTTCCTTGCTTGTTTTTGGAATGATCGCCGTTCCTCGTTGAATGCCCCACCTCAATACCACTTGTGCTGGCGTTCGATTAAGTCTCTTTGCTGCGTTTACTACCGAGGGTTGTTCCAAAACTGATTCTTCTTTTGCAGCCATATCTAGCTCAAGATAAGACAGTGCGCCTAACGGTGAAAAGGCGGTGACTGATATGTCATTCAGCTGGCAAAGTCGTATCAATTTCTCCTGCGTCAGGTAGGGGTGTGATTCAATTTGGAGCATGCTTGGTTTAATTCGTGCATAGCTCAAAAGATCGCCTATAAGGGCTGTATTGTAATTGCAGACGCCAATTCGGTGAGATAATCCAGCATCGTGTTGTTGCTCCATTGCTTCCCACGTCAGATGCAGAGGGACCTTTGCTAATTCCATTTTTGGTTCTATTGCATCAGGGTCGAGAAACCAACCTGCAGGGTAACGGTCTTCGAAAGCCACATAAGGCTGTGCAATGGGAAAATGGATCAAGTACAGATCGAGATAATCAAGTTGTAGATCGTCCAGCGTTTTCTTGAGAGCGGGCCCAACATGCTCAGGCGCATGATAAGTATTCCAGAGTTTAGACGTTATCCATAAGTCCTCCCGGGTGCACAAGCCATCATTGATAGCTCGTTTAATACCTTCACCTACCTGAACCTCGTTGCCGTAGTCGCTGGCGCTATCTAAGTGGCGGTAGCCTAGTTTTATTGCGTTATAAACGGCATCGGCACATTGATCTTCTGGTATTTTCCATAAACCAAACCCAACCGGAGGGATGCTATTATGAGTAGTCTTAGTCATTTTTTTAGTTTCAGCTTATGCTCGTAGCTTTGAAGGTTAATGCCATATACTACTGGCGTTGGTTTGTATTTTAGGTAATGTGGTATCTCAAGAGCGTTTAATTTGTTCAATTTAGTCGTTGTATGCATCGACTAATTCTTCGCGCTTTAGTGTTTTTTTCTGGGAATTTGAGCCGCATTTTTTATAAATTGTTTTCATTACTTGTAAATTATTATATCTTATATAAGACTTAACTCAAGTGTTGAAGACAACTGTTTGACAAATAGCGCCATTTGATGACGCACAAAAAGGGGTTTTTGATGACACTAACGACCAAGTATCAACCGCTGTATCAGCAAGTTTACGACGAGATAGTGAAACGGTTGGGGGAAGGTTTTTGGAAAGCTGGCGATTCACTTCCGAGCGAGTTCGCATTGGCCGAAGAGTTGGGTGTAAGCCAAGGCACCGTAAGAAAGGCTTTGAACCAGTTGGTTGCTGAAAATATTTTGCGACGTCGACAAGGCAAGGGCACTTATGTGGCCGAGCATAGTAACGAGAGTTCTCTTTATCGTTTTTTTAGATACAGGGAAAAAGGCGGGAAGGGCGTCATTCCTGAAACCAAAATTATATCAGTACTTAGACGTGAGCCGAGTGAACTTGAATCAAGCAAACTGTCACTTGACTGTGGGTCTGATGTGGTTGAAATGGTTCGACTTAGATCAATACAAGATAAACCAGCCATATTCGAGAAAGTGATTCAGCCTCTTTCAGTTTTCCCAGGAATTGATAGAGAGTCCGAATACCCTAATTCTCTGTATGCGTTGTATCAAGAGAAGTACGGCATCTCGATTGTGGAGGTGCGTGACGAGCTCCATGCCGTCAAATTAGAAGAAGAAGTAGCAAAACAACTTAATCTGCCAGTAGGTAGTGCGGCCCTAATGACTCAACGCAGTAGCATCAATATCGATGGACGTGTTGTGGAATGGAGTCAGGCTTATTGCAGCACCGAGAATTTTGTTTACTCCGTAACATTAAAGTAAAAAGGCCACATGTTTTTGAGGCCTTTACGTACAACACAGACTTATATGACCTCAAAAGCCCCGGCACACGCGTTGCCAGAAACGCCTGATTGGAACTCTATTGTTGCTGAAGATATAGTTGAAGATCCAGAACTTATT
Organism: Arenicella sp. 4NH20-0111; assembly: GCF_040366405.1. Lineage (NCBI taxonomy): Bacteria > Pseudomonadati > Pseudomonadota > Gammaproteobacteria > Arenicellales > Arenicellaceae > Arenicella > Arenicella sp. 4NH20-0111. The sequence goes on along the minus strand of NZ_BAABWF010000002.1, from coordinate 730,437 downwards.
AATTCTACTACTGCGAGAATCAGAACGGGTTCTGGTACTTTTTACCTTCAAGTCTCATCCCACGGTGTACGGATGTTTAGCCATAAACAACGGGATTATGATTATGGTTTGTTGGTGGCTGACTTTGATCTTTTAGATCTTAATCTGGATATTGAGTCTGAAAAATTTACCATTAGCAGTGACTTGTACCGTATCCACGTAGGGTCAAAACCACTGACGCTAACGGTGGAGCAAGTTACAACCGGCGATACATTGTTGAAAACGGCGTCTGATGGACATTTCGTACGCACGCACAGAGTTCCTCCATTGGCAAAGACGCAAGATGGGTGGATGTTGAGTTTGAGCTTAAGTTCAAATGAACCCGTCTATGGCCTCGGTGAAAAGTGGGGAGCTCTGAATAAACGCGGCCAGTTAATCAGGTCTTATAATAGTGATGCGCTGGGAGTGAACGCCGAACTATCTTATAAAAACATACCGTTTTGCTGGAGTCCCGAAGGATGGGGAATGTTTGTTCACACCCCTGCGGTTGTGACGCATTCAGTGGGGCATCCCAGTTGGTCTCAACGGTCCTATTGTTGCCTGATTGAAGATGAGATATTTGATGTATTTCTATTATTAAAACCTAAGTCTATTACTGAGAATGTAGGTGCCGAGATGATCTCAGCATTAACTCAGTTGACGGGGCGAGCGCCACTTCCTCCAGCGTGGAGTGGCGGAGTTATTTTGTCCAAAGCATACTATCAAGATCCCGATGAATTACTCAAAGTGGCCCGAGAAGTTCGATCAAAAAACATGCCTTGCGACACCATAACGATTGATGGTCGTGCTTGGCAGGATACTGATACACGCTTTGCGTTTGAATGGGATGATTCCAGATGGCCAGATCCTAAGAAGGTCATGGATGAGCTAAAACAATTAAATTTTAAGGTGTGTATTTGGGAATACCCCTTAATTTCGGTGAACCATTCTTGGTTCTCAGAATTTGCCGAAAAAGGGTGGTTAATCAAGGACATTAGAACCGATCAAGCTTACTTGTATGACTGGGATCAACAAGCCTTTGGAGAGGTTTTAACCACCTTACCGCAATCGGGTATTGTTGATTTTACGCACCCAGACGCTTATGCGTTTTGGCGAGATGCTCACAAAGACTTATTTGATATCGGCATTGACATGATCAAGGCTGATTTTGGAGAGCAGTTAGAAGACGACAATATGATTGCAAGCAATGGTGAAAGGGGGTTGGCCCTGCACAATGTCTATGCGCATTTGTATAACCGCTGTGTTTACGAAGCGGCGGAGCTTTACAGCAAGTCCGGCCCATTTCTCTTTAGCCGCTCCTCATGGATCGGTTGCCAACGGTTTAACAGCCAGTGGGGCGGGGATCCGCAAGCCGATTGGGAAGGCATGATGGGGAACGTCAGAGGAGGGCTGTCATGGGGACTTTCCGGAGCACCATTTTACGCAACCGATATTGGCGGGTTTTACAAAGATACCCGAGACGATGCGCTTTACGTTCGTTGGGCCCAAGCTGCTGTTTTTTCCGCCCATTTTAGATTGCACGGAATTGGAGCCAGAGAGCCTTGGTCATATTCCTCAGAAGCCGAAAGTGCTGTCTTTGGTGCATTGGAGCTGCGATATCGTCTTCAAACGTACCTTCAGAAGACCATGATAGAAGCAACGGTTACCGGTATGCCCGTTCAACGCCCGATGGTCATCGCCTTTCCTGATGAAAAGCAAGCTTGGGGATTTGAAAATCAATTCATGTTCGGAGCAGACATACTGGTAGCGCCGTGTTTTAACCCTTCAGGGCAGGTTGAGTACTATCTCCCCAAAGGACGGTGGTCGCGCTTAGATTTAGCTAGCTCTGAGCCGGAAGTTTTGTTGGGTTCTCAGGTTTATACCGAGGTGTTGGAGTTAGACGGAATGGCGGTATTTGTGCGCGAAGGGGTCAGCTTGCCGATCAATAAGGCTGTATTGAGTACCGACGAATTGTCTCATGGAAGCGACGGTGAGCTTCTTCACGACTCAGTATGGCTAGCGTAATAGACTCGAAATAGACGAACATAAAAATAATAAGACTGGAGATCATTTATGCAATCAAGTGACTTGCTATTTACCTTTGTAACCTGCGTGTTTTTCATGGCCTTAGTTGGCTGGATTTCATATCAAAAGACAAAGGGAAGCGTTGATGATAAAGATGGTTACTTTTTGGCGGGCAGGGGATTAACTGGGACGTTTATCGCAGGTTCCATGCTATTGACCAATTTGTCGGCTGAGCAGTTAATCGGGCTTAATGGGTCAGCTTATGGGTTCAATATGAGCGCAATGGCTTGGGAAGTGACGGCAGGGGTCGCCACAATAGTCATGGCTCTACTGTTTTTGCCTCGTTATCTTTCAGGCGCTTTTACAACGTTGCCGGGCTTTTTAAAAGATAGATTTGATGACGATGTGAGGCGGATGACGGTCATTCTTTTCATGCTTGGCTACGGGCTTGTCACCATCCCGTCAGTTCTTTACTCAGGGTCGCTTGCTGTTCTTAAGCTGTTCGATGTGCCTACGCTATTGAACTTGAGCAAAGAAGCTTCGATCATCGTAACGGTACTAATCGTTGGCAGTGTCGGAGCCGTCTACGCTGTTTTTGGTGGGCTTAAAGCCGTTGTTGTGTCAGATACCATTAACGGTATTGGGTTGTTAATAATAGGGATATTGGTACCCACCCTGGGCCTGATGCTGCTTGGTGATGGTAGCTTTTTGGCTGGGTTAACACAAATTGCCACCACCGAGACGCAAAAACTTAATGCTATCGGGGCGCCCACGGACCCAGTTCCATTTGGTACTATTTTTACAGGAATGATACTGGCCAATCTATTTTACTGGGGTACCAATCAGTATGTGATACAACGAACTTTGGGCGCAGCAAGTCTAGCCGAAGGGCAAAAAGGCGTCTTACTTTCAGGATATTTCAAGTTGCTGGTCCCATTTATGATGATGCTCCCAGGTGTGATCGCATTTCATCTTTATGGTTCGGCAGGCGGACAGCTTCCCACCATTGACTTGGCCTACCCGCAACTAGTGAAAGATGTTCTTCCAGTCTACCTGTCAGGGTTCTTTTTGGCCGTGTTGCTTGGAGCTGTTTTTAGCTCCTTCAACTCACTGTTAAACAGTGCGGCGACGTTGTTCGTGCTCGATGTTTATCAACCCCTGGTTAAATCTAAGCTCAAAGATGAGCAATTGATAAAGGTGGCAAAAGTAGCCAGCGTTGTCATCGCCTTGTTTTCATTCATAGTGGCTCCCTTGCTACAGTACGCGCCCGATGGTCTTTGGCAAATTATTCGAATGTTCACTGGTTTTTATAACATTCCCGTTATATCCATCGTGCTAGTGGGTCTTTTCACCACGAGAGTTCCAGCTCTCGGCGCTAAGGTCGCAATCATCTTTCACGTGATCGTTTATGGAATATACGTCGTTTTGAAGCTTAAATTTAATGTTGATATTGGCATCCATTTTATTCATTTGTACGCGATTTTGTTTGCCATCGAGGTCGGAATCATGTGGTTTTTTAGTATTAAAACTCCTCGTCAAAGTAGGGAGTACTTCACACCCAGCCCTAAAGTTGATCTGACGCCATGGAGGTATTCATGGGCCGCGAGTGGAACCCTGTTTGCGTGCATAGTCGCTTTGTATGTTTTGTTTTCCCCAATCGGCTTAGTAGGCGGTCTTGATGCGGCGTTTTGGATTGCTCTCGTTCTTATAGCGATTGCTAATATCGGCTTCTGTCGATGGTCTGTTAGGCACTTTGATCAAAAAATAGCGTAATAAAACCCTATTTCTACATGAAACACGTTGCACACAATTTAGTCTTATATAAGATATGTCTTGTAAAAGAGTGTCGCGATCAGCTAGACTGTTGTCTTGGATGAATTTTGTGATTATTTGATGAGATTCATCCAAATAGTTTCTGATCAACAAAGTAGATCGATACCTACTAGCAATAACCAGAATATATTATTAAAAGAGGAGTAGATATATGAAAACGAATGCACTTACTGGTGTTCGGAATTTTGCCCTAACCGCTGTCGCGGCAGCGATTGTTTCCCCAATCACGCACGCTCAAGAGGGTGATGTGATTGAAGGTGGTTTTCTCGATGAGATTATTGTTACCGCGCAAAAGCGTGAACAAAGCGTTCAGGATGTGCCGATAGCGGTGTCGGTTCTGGATAGCGATAAGATTGAAAACGCACACGCAGTTGGCTTTGAAAGCCTACAGCAATTAGTGCCTTCGGTGTCTTTCCGAAAAGGGAATACCAACAGAAATTCAGCCGTTGTAGTTCGTGGAATAGGAACCATTTCCTTTAGTACTGCAGCGGAACCAAGTGTGTCGACTGTTGTCGATGGCGTGGTATTAGGACGCTCTGGCCAAGCCTTCACAGATCTTTACGATCTTGAACGTTTAGAAGTATTGCGGGGCCCTCAAGGAACCCTGTTTGGTAAAAACGCGTCCGCTGGCGTGGTAAATTTAACGACTAAGCGTCCGTCTGAGGAATTTGAGGGCTCAATCGATGTGTCTGCTTTCGAAGATGATGAATTTCGTATCAAGGGTCGCGTTTCTGGGCCACTAAGCGACAATGCAAGAGCAAGCTTAACGGTCTTTGATGGTAGTTTTGACGGCTATATTAAAAACGAGTTCAATGGAGATACAATCCAAGGGTATGACCGTCAAGGCGTGAGAGGAATGCTTGAATGGGATGCCAGTGAAAATGTTGAATTTTTGTTCATAGCAGAGGACTACAGTGCTGATGATGACTGTTGTGCCGATTTGAGCTTGCTGCCTAATGGTCGTGATTTGAACTCTCCGGCTAACCCTAACAGTCTAGGCGTTGTTAACGGCGTAGCCGACCTTGACCTTGATCAACGATCAGTTGATCATGATCTGACCACACGAACTATCGATGATTCCACGTCTCTTTCAATGCAAGTTGAAGCGGGCGTAGGCGAATACACATTAACGTCGATTACCGCGTATCGTGAATGGGATAACACTGAGGTCCGAGAAGGTGATTTTACCTCAACGGCGGGTGACTTTGGGCGTCCAGTCGATTTCAGTTCTACATTTTTTCAACTTCATGATATTGGTGAGCAAAGTTGGGAGCAATTGTCTCAAGAGGTTCGTTTAGCGTCACCAACGGGCAATGCCTTGACTTGGCAGGCGGGACTTTTCTACTGGAACTTGAAATCTGATCGTCGATTCAGACGTGACGCAAGCTGCCAAGTACACCCGAATAATGACCCAATATTGGCTGCCAACCCAGGCTTGACCTGTTTAGATTCGGATATTGTCGCGGCAACGGCTAACTTTGATACTGAATTCAAAAACTTTTCTGTTTTTGGTGAAGGTTCATACGCAGTTACTGAAAACGTAGACGTGATCTTTGGCCTGCGATACACCGATGACGAGGTGTCTTTTAACCACCGCAGAATCAACGATGACCCATTCGGTCGTCGTGGTGTAGGCGTTAGAGGCGCTGGTAATAATAGCGATTTTACTGGTGTTACTGATGAAACTGACACATCAGGAAAATTGGGTGTTACTTGGGCTATTGGCGATTCTGGTTTGTTTTATGGAACCGTATCTCAAGGCTATAAAGGGCCGGCTTTCAATGTTTTCTACAATCAAGCTTTGGCGAATACTTTGCCTATCAGTTCTGAGTCGTCTGAACAGATCGAACTTGGTTATAAGCTAACTACGGGTAATTTATTCGCCAACTTCGCTATCTTTAGTACTGATATTGAAGACTTGCAGGCTAACAATATCGACACCAGTTTGGGTACCGCTACAACCACGTTAACTAACGCTGGTGATATCTCAACAGAGGGCATTGAAGTCGACTTTGTGTGGCAGCCCACTGAAAACTTCCAGTTGTCTGGTGGGTTCGCATCGATAACTGCTGAGATTGATCGTTTTAATTGCCCAGTTGGCGTGCCAAGCACTGCTTGTACCGATCGTAGCGGCTTAGATGTGCCATTTTCGCCTGACTTGAAATACAGCCTAAATGCCAATTACATTATGCCGTTTTCGAGTTTCGATATGATCCTAGACGCCTCGTTTGTTCACGTGGATGAGCAAGTAGCTGGGTTGCCTGCAAATGATGGTTCCGTCGCGCCACAAGCAATCTTGCCGGAGTATGACATTCTGAATGCTAGTTTGGCATTCTCATTCAATGACGATAAATACAGACTGTCGTTGATTGGTAAAAATTTGGGTGACGAAAGTTATGTAACTACGTTCAGTGGTGATGGCTTCAGATACCAAATTCCGCGTGACGCACAGAGATATTTCGGCATCTCATTTCGCGCAAACTTCTAAATCTCCTCGATTTATTGAGTTAGCCGCCCAAGAGATTGGGCGGCTTTTTTTAATTCCAAACGTGCTCCTATCACTGGAAGCACTGTCCAAATTATTTCTACTCGCAGCAATGGTTAATATATTCTCGAAAGGCAACTTTACTCGTAACATGATCGTAATGGCATCTCTCTATTTGACAGGGCAGGCTGCTGTTTATGGTGGTGTGGATGTGATTTCTCTGGAAACTGAATTTGATATAGAAGGTTCCGTTTATTACGAAGTCTCAGTCAAATGCTCAGATGTTGAAGAGTTGCAAAACTTGAGAAAGGAAGCCACTTCAAGAGCAAAATGGTGCTCACAAGATGAACAAAAATTTTGTTCAAAGAAGAAAGTTGCGGCGGCCAGAGCCGTTTGTAGACGGCTGGGGTCTGGCGCCTCTAGCGAGCCGAAAACAAGCATTGTTAAAGATCAGGAGAATAGTCGGAGTTCTGACGTAGCGACACAGCGAGACCGTCTTCTCAAAGAGCAAATGTTGATTGAAGCTCAACGAATTGAAATAGAGAATAAACGCCTTCAGTTGGTGGAGCGAGAACTATCGCTAAAGAGAGCTAAAAATACACTCTAAGGCGTCCTAAGGATAATTGTCTTGGCGCAATTCAGGGAGTCGAACACGATCGATCAATCTAAATATCGATAAGTTTCATGCGATTTATAGGCTTGATCGCTAAGCAACCTAATTTTTACAAATCAGTGCCAGCATAAGGGATGTTTTGTTTACTCAGTTGTAGACAAACAGAGTAAATTCACCCAAACGGGTGAAGCAGAGTAGAGTGCCCACTGATAGATTCTAATTAGATTTATTATTAGTAAAAACCATGGCATTACTTCGTTTAAAAAAAGAAATCGATCGAATTCTCTCAAAAACATACCATGTCGATGGAAAGCTAAATCAACTCATTCAGGCAGCAGAGATTCAAAGAGTGATTGATAAGTTTGAGGACTGTGTATCGATTTAGTAGCAGTCGGTACCGATAGGTCGCGATATAAAGCACCAGGTAAACTTGGGTTGTTTAGTTGATCGTCGCTTGTTGCTTGCGTCGCCTGTTGAGGCCAATCTCGGTTTCGTAACTCTCGTTTGAACCGATTGATTACTACTCGCTCGAGTCAAGCTTAATCGGTGCTGCTAGGCGACACAACAAAAGGCATGTCGGCGTGTAGACGACCGAAGAGTTTTGCATTCAAAAGATCATTAAATTATGGCGGAGAGAGGGGGATTCGAACCCCCGATACGCTATAAACGTATACACACTTTCCAGGCGTGCGCATTCGACCACTCTGCCACCTCTCCGAAACTTGCTGTGAGAAAGCTTCCTAAGCTTCGCTCTTTGCTTTGGTACAAATCAGTGTTCTTAAGAATTCGAAAGTACCGTACACAATATCAAGTACGTCTTCGACACTAATTGTAACCAACGGCGCGGAGGATAAACCAGAATGAGTCTGTATTCAATTGCTTATTGCAGTGAATATTTGTAATCGTTATTCTCTCTTGATGGGCTTCATACAAATCATCAAGAAACTGGTCAAGTTATTAACGATTTTTCTGCGTTTTTCCGTCAAGAATATAGAGCTAGTATTAATTTCTGGGCTGATTGTTTTTACCGCTATTCAATACTACCTGAGGCCTCAAAACCAGTCTCTAGATCAGGTCGTGGCGAATGGCACCTTGAGAGTTTTGATCGCTGATGAACCGGATTCATTGTATGTCTTTAACAGGGAAAACTACGGGTTCGAGTATGAGTTGTTAGCGCGGTACGCTGACATGTTGGGCGTTGAACTCAAGTTAGATGTTGTGCCGTACGCGGAACTGTTTACTCTTTTGGAGGGTGGTTTTGGTGACTTAGCTGTCGGAGGCATCATCGACTCGAAATACGTAAGGAGAGTAACGCAGCCCACCATAGCCTGGTATAAAGCGAAAGCCACGATTCTTTACAAGCGTGGCACCAAGGCACCACGCACGCTCAGCGATTTTGAAAACGTAAAAATACTTGCTTCTTCCCGCTATTATCAAATAGATCAATTTACTGACCTTGAAATCGAAGACGATTATAGATCCGAATATCAGTTGCTCAGTGCAGTTGATCAAGGTACAGCAAGATTTGTGCTGAGTACCGATTACCGAGCCAAAAACGCTAAGTATTATTTACCAAATTTAAACAGAAGTTTTATATTGCCCGAAAAGCTTGACGTTGTTTGGGCTCTGCCAAAACGGCATGATAGAAAACTATTGGATAGCTTAAACGCATTTCTAGGAAACGCGTCGTCAGATGGTACGACGGCAAGGCTAGCAAAAAGACACTTTGGGGTGCCTCCGCGGCTGTCGATTTACGACACATTGGCGCTACACCGTAGAATTGAAACAATACTGCCGTCTTTCGAATATAAATTCCGTACCGCCGCTAGGCGTGGGAATTTAGATTGGCAACTGTTGGCTGCGCTTGCTTATCAAGAGTCGCACTGGTCAAACGAGGCCCGTTCGCCAACCGGCGTCCGAGGGATAATGCAGATGACCACTCAAACTGCACAGTTTTTGGGGGTAGAAGACAGGCTTAATATGGATGAAAGTATTGATGCCGCTGCGATTTACCTAAAACGACTTAAAAAGCGTCTTCCTAAATTGATAGAAGAGCCTGAGCGCACTTGGTTTGCCGTAGGTGCGTATAACATTGGCTATAAGCATATCTTGGCTGCCTATAAAAAAGCGCGCGATCAAGGGCTCGATCGGTCCAAATGGAATACCATCAGTAAATTACTCCCAACACTGTATGGAACTCCATTTGATAAAGGAGTTCAGGCAAAAAATTACGTTGACCGTATCCAAAAATTCACAGACATCATACGGTTTTACGACTTGCATCAACGGTCTGAAGCTGAGCTCCATCGTTCACTGACTTTACTTGAACCTCGAGACACGCTTTAGATACTAGTCGAATCAACGTCAACTTTGGCTAACGCTTGCGCCTAAGCACCCGTATAATCACACCCGTTAATCACCCTTATTACTAATTAAATGTCAGTACCAGAAACTTTTTTCCATGTGGGTTATGCGCGTGCCGCATCGACCTTTTTGCAAAAGACTGTATTTCCAGCATTGATGGGTATCCAGTACATTCCACGTAATAATTTTCGCGTACGGGAAAGCGAAAAGAAGAGGTTTAAGGATTCTAAAGTTCTCATGAGTAGGGAAGCAGGGGAATATATTTTTGACCGCTGTGAGAAGGTGCATGAGATTTTTGACAGTACAATAATTATATCCCTTCGTCGTCATGATGCACTGGCCGCATCCACATACCGCTTGAACGTTAAGAATGGCCATACCTATCGATTTCCTGAGTTTCTGGACATTAAGAACAATCAGGGTGTGCGAAAGTTAGAAGATTTTACGTACATGCGCTTAATCGAATACGTTGAAAAGATCACTGGAAAACGACCGCTAGTGCTAATTTTTGAAGATTATAAAAATGATCCCGATTTCTACCTTGATACGCTTTGTGCTGGGTTGACCTGTGAAATAGATCGGTCGAAAATCAGTCAAAAGGCGGTACACAAGTCGTATACGGATAAGCAACTTAGACTCAGAAGGCAATTCTCGCAAAAATTCCTAGACCCAAGCCTAGACAAAGAAAATCTAGTCAATACCTCTATACAAGATTATCGATTGCTTAAGTCCATCAAAGAGAGAGTGTTGATTAGGGTGTCAGGTCTCTTTATGCGGCTTGCTCGGTTCGCCCCTCAGTCTTGGCTTGATTCTGAACCTCTCATATTTCAAGAAGATTTAGAATCAATTAGAGATTATTTTGCTGATGACTGGCGAGCATGTATTGCCTACGTTGATGAACAAAGTGAAAGGCTCGGCGTGATACGCAATGTGGCTAAGCAAAGGTAGATACGTTGAGCGTGATCGCAAACTGGGTTCATATTGAGGCTAAAGACGGGTATTCGGTTCCTTGCTTCGTTCGATCAACGCAGGGCAACACTAGAAATATTTTGGTGATGCCGGCATTGGGCGTTCGCGCCTCGTTTTATAAGGTATTAGCCGAGGAGCTCTGTGAAAACGGATTTAACGCGATCCTGTTAGAGCAACGTGGCTATGGCAAGAGTTCAGTGCGTCCCAGCCGGACGTCGACGTGGGGATTTTTCGAGCCGATCGACTCAGATATTCCTGCTGTTCTGGATTGGGTTGATACCGAACTTGGCGGGAGCACCGCTATTTTGGGCCATAGCCTCGGTGGACATTTGGCGCTGTGCTATTGTGCGTTAAACCTTTCTCGGGTTGATCGAGTTGTATTGCCTGCATGTGGTTCTCCTTGGATCGATGCATATATAGGTTTACCTAGAATTCAAATAATTACGCTTCTCTGCCTAATTCCGGCAATGAATTTTATGTTTGGGTATTATCGAGGCAGTTTAACGGGGTTTGGAGGAAATGAGTCCAGCCAAGTTATGAACGATTGGCGTCATCTAGCAAAACGCAATCAATATCGGGTGCAGGGCGTCACAAGCAATATTGATTTATTACTTGAAGAGTTTAAAGGAAAGGTTTTAAGTGTGAGTTTTCAAGACGACGGTTTGGCTCCTAAGGCTGCCGTTGAAGCCATCTTGAACAAGATGCCGATTGCCGACGTCACTCGCGTAAGCTATTCAAGCGAAGAGCTTTCCCTGGGAGAAAGGGAATCATTGGTGAAGGCGGATCATTTTGGTTGGGCGAAATCGCCTAACTCGACGGTTTCTAGTATTCTGGATTGGTGGTAGTGCCGATTTAAAGGTAGGCAACATAGACTGGCCGAAACCATCCATTATTTTTCAATTTCTTGCGACGTTTTCTTATTCACATGCATCTTAGCCGCAAGATGCATTTTTTGGGGTTCGCGGGCGTCAAATACCTGTGAATTGAACACTTACTTTTTAACCTATTGGACCTCTTGTCATGACCTGTTTTTTTAGTAAAAAGGCATCTTTAATTGGTGCGCTATTTGTATTAGTTTCAAGTTACCAAGCCTCGCTCAATGCAAAAGGCCTTGCTGAATCCGCCGCTGTTCAGGATCAGAACCCCGTGGTAGTCGGTAGAAACCCTTATGAAGGTGGCTTTAAGGAAGAGTACTTGGACATGATTGAGCTGCCGAAGGGGTTTAAGATAGAGCTCTATTCAGATCAAGTGCCTGGCGCTCGATCGATGGCCTTGGGCGACGATGGGACCTTATTCGTGGGTACTCGAGGGCGTCGTAGTAGTCCAGAACGGTTGGGCAGCGTTTACGCTGTAGTGGACTCGAATAGTGATTTCAAAGCAGACAAGGTGCTCGAGCTAGAGCGCAACCTATTCATGCCCAATGGTGTTGCTTTTAGAGATGGCTCTCTTTATGTTGCCGAACCTAATCGAATTCTGCGTTATGACCAAATAGAATCTAATCTAGACAAGACCCCTGAGCCAGTGGTAGTGAACGACAGTTATCCAGCTGACAAGCATCATGGCTGGAAGTACATCGCATTTGGACCAGATAATCGCTTGTATGTACCGGTAGGAGCTCCCTGCAATATTTGCGAATCGGATGATCGCTACGCGGTTATAACGAGTATTACCCTCGATGGCAAAGACAAGAGGACGGTAGCGTATGGCATCCGCAACACCGTAGGATTTGACTGGCACCCCAATACTGGGGAGCTGTGGTTTACTGATAATGGTCGAGACCTTTGGAGCGACGATTTACCACCCGAAGAACTCAATAGAGTTAGCACGGAAGGTCAGCACTTCGGTTTCCCTTATGTTTACGGAAAGAGCCATAAAGATTATGTGTTTAGCCCTCCCGCCGGCCTCGAGTTCACAAAAGCAGCGCTGGAGTTGCCTGCTCATACCGCTCCTCTGGGCATGAAATTCTACACTGGTGATATGTTTCCAAGTCAGTACCATAACAATGTGTTAATTCCTCATCACGGTTCTTGGAACCGTTCTGATCCAGCTGGCTATTATATAAGCTTCATTGAGTTAGACGGCGATCATCCTAAAACACCCAAGATCTTCGCGCGAGGGTGGTTGCAGGGAGCAAAAAATTGGGGACGACCCACGGACTTGCTTGTGCTGCCTGACGGATCACTCTTGGTTTCGGATGATCAAGCGGGAGCAATTTATAGAATTTCTTACACACAAGAGGACGCTAAAACGTGAACAAGCCGATTCTATTGATTACTCTCTTTGTAGTAACAATTTCAGCGTCAGTTGTTTTAGCCGATAACGGCGAAGAAAGTGATTATTTTGTTCCTCAACGAGAAATGATCCGTAATGGCGTGCAGGCCGTATTAATGTGCAATGGCTTGTTCACCTCCGATCGGTCTTTGCAGCAGGTTTTTAAGCAGGAACTTGCCTATATCAGAGGTCGCTTAGGAACAACAGACGGGATCGACTATTCAGTCGACAAAGCAATTAGAAGCGTATCGGTAGGCGGTGGAAAAAATGGTATCGAAATTACCGCCGCGTACAGAGAGGGTGTGGGCTGTGTCGTGATGTCACCAGACCAATCGTTGGAGGATGTTTCAAGTCTTCCCGAACTGATGATCAAAGAGCCGAGCTTCAATCCGGCCTCTACGCCTTGGCCCCTTGGCGATGTCTTGTCAGAACCAATAGACGAAGATTTATTTGATCAAAAGGCGCTTCAAGCTGCGTCGGACTGGGCGTTCAACCGTGATACAGAGGAACAAGACACGATTAGTTTATTGATTGTTCATAAGGGTCTAATAGTGCACGAAAGGTACGCCGATGGGTTCGATATGCACACTAAGACGCGAACGTGGTCTACCGCCAAGAGCATTGCCGCAAGCATTGTCGGCCTATTGGTGGACGATGGGCGACTTGAACTCGACAGCTCTTTAGATATCAATTGGTTACCAGAGAAAATTAATCCTGAATCTGACCCAAGAAAAGCGATAAGTTTGAGGCATTTGTTGAATATGACAAGTGGTCTTTACCCGGTAGACAGTTATGGGATGGAGTATGCAACTGGATCGGGGTTGTCATATTGGGCTGGTTCAAGTGCTTCAGTTGGAGCTCGCAAAAGAGGCCTAATACGAGAGCCAGGTGAGCTCTGGGAATATGAAAATTACGACACGATCCTCGCTGTTCTAGCCATGAAAAAAGAACTGGGGACGGCTTACCATCAATTTGGGTATAAAGAGTTACTGCACAAAATCGGAATGCGTAATACCGTAATGGGCATGGATCGATTTGGTGACTTCATACTAAGTAGCCAGGTTTATTCCAATGCCAGAGATTTGGCTCGTCTAGGCCTGTTGTATCTGCAAAATGGCGTTTGGGATGGCGAACAGCTGATCTCTCAAGAATGGATCGATTTTATACGAACTCCCGCTCCAGCGAGCAGCGTGCGCGGGTCGGACTATGGCGGTCATTGGTGGTTGGTCCCTGATACTCTCGATGATGTACCCAGCGATGCTTATTCCACATCAGGTAATCGCGGCCAGTTCGTTATCGTTTTGCCGTCTCATGATCTTGTCATAGTGCGCCGGGGCCTTGATTTTGGGCGCCAAGGATTCAGCCGCTGGAAATTAACAAAAGAGATTTTAAAAGCATTTACTGATAAACAATAACTGGAGAATATTTATGCGTAGAGCAATAGCGTTGGCGATGGCCATATCTTTTAGTACAGCAGGTTTTGCACAATCTGAAGAGGGCAGCCCGCTAACACTGGCGGTTAACAAAGCGCTGGAATCCGACATTAGAAGTGATAAAGAAAAAGCACGAGATAAAAATCGTAAGCCTCTAAAAACATTGGAGTTTTTTGAAATTGAACCCACTATGAAGGTGTTGGAGATTTTTCCTGGTGGAGGTTGGTATACAAAAGTCTTGGCACCCGTATTAAAGGACGAGGGTGAATTACACGTTGCGCTAGGAACTCGACGAGTGAGTGAAAAATTGATCGGTCAAGTAGATGGTTTCGATAAAGTTAAGGTTCTGGATATAGCTGTTGATTTTGACAAGGGAGAGCTGGCCGGAACAAACTCAATCAGCGAGTTTGAGTTTAAAGAGAAAGGCTTTGATGCGGCGTTGACGTTTCGCAATATGCATAATTTTGACGCTCCAAGCCGAAAAATCATAAACCAGCAAGTATTTAAATCACTAAAAAAAGGTGGTATTTACGGCATAGTCGATCACACTCGGCGACATATGGAGCCACACACTCTTGAGAATCGTCGTCGCGCGGATCCAGTTGAAATCATTAAGGAGTTGCTCGACTTAGGTTTCGAGTTTGATGGATTCAGCGATCTACATTACCGAGCTGATGACGAGCTCAGGTATGAGGTTGGCCGTAAAAGTGTGACCGGAAATACAGATCGTTTTACGCTGCTATTTCGTAAACCTAACTAGAGCGTATTGATCGATTTATGACGGCGAGTTGTGCAAGGTCACCGCACAACTTGCCTAACCTTAAACGTGCAGAGCTTTAAAATAGTCGAGCACGATGGCTTTACCTAACGCGTTTAACGCGGATTTTACTTTTCTTGCCTTCTAAGGTCATCTTATAACCAAATCCATCTTCGGTTAAATTCGCATAAAAGTCGCAGTCTTTAAAGAACCGTTGTCGGCGATCGGTTTGCTTCCAAACCTGACCACTTTCAAAAAAGAAAAACCAACGATTGTCGCGCGTCTTTTTACAAGACGTGATTTTACCTCGGCTGGTCTTGGTTTCCTTAGTCGAAGTATCGAACTTACCCCCGCCTAATGTGTCTGGCAAATCTGTGTTTGCTTTGGCCGAAACGACGTGTTCGCTAGGCTTAATCGGGTCCGCTGATTTGAGTAAACTGTCACCAATGAGGTCATAACACCCAATTCGTTTAGCATCGTCCTGGAGTAGGGCGCACTTTCTCACCTGGGCGGCTAAATCAGAACCATCAGATACGGCGTTAGCAGAATAAGGTGCCGTAATTAAAAACACGACAGCAGTGAGAATGTAAGGTTTGATCATTTAACGCGCTCCTTATCAAGCAAATTTTATATGTTTAGACAATGGTAACTCACGAATGCGTTTTCCTGTAGCCGAAAATATGGCATTCGCCAAAGCCGGAGCAGCGGGTGGCGTTGCCGGTTCCCCAATCCCTTTTACGCGAGTGCCGTTCTCCAATATCTTAATCGAAAAATCTGGGCTCTGATTCATTCGTATCGAATTATAGTTGTGAAAATTACTTTGTTGCGCAGCCCCCTTATCAAACGTTACTTCACCCATCATCGCCGCGGCCAAACCAAAATTAAGGCCTCCAAAAACTTGAGCTTCAATGTTTCTTGGGTCCAAAGCCACGCCGACATCAACTGCCGCAAATGCTTTTGTTATCTTGATGCCTCTGTCTGTGTTGACTACTTCAATGACCTCAGCGACAGGAACTCCGAACGACAGGCAATAGGCGATACCTCGCCCCGTGCCCTTAGGTAACGGTGAGCCCCAGTTAGACATTGCTTGAACGGCTTCTAAGACCTTTTGACTTGGTAGATGGTTGATCATATCCAAACGCATCTTCAATGGATCCAGTCCTTTAGAATGGGCTAGTTCATCGAGCATACTCTCATGGAAAAAACCATTTTGAGAAGCACCAACCGAACGCCACGAACTGACTGGAATGGCCGCCGGTGCTCGGTAAGCCGTGACTCGATAATTGGGTACCTTGTAGGGTTGATCCCATGCAGACTGCGCGATTGCAGGGTCCGGCCCCACAGCGGGAATACCCGCTCGTTCGCCCATCTGCGAGGCGGCGACGGAGGCACTTGCGGTTTCGAAATCAATGGTTTCAGGGATATGGTCACCCATGACACCGCGGAATCTGGCGACGGCTAACGGCCGATAGTGGTCGTGTGTTGTATCTTCTTCGCGCGTCCAAGTAAGCTTGATGGGGCGGCCTTCATGTTTCATAGCCAATTTTACTGCCTGCTCAATATAAACAGGCTCTAAGCGACGTCCAAACCCACCACCCATCAACAGCGTGTGTATTTCTATATCGTCTTCAGAGAGGCCGCTAATCTCAGCGGCTTTCGAGCGCGCCAGTGTAGGCCATTGATTGCCAGCCCATATGTCAAGATGCCCATCTTTAAGTAAAGCTGTTGCGTTTAGTGGCTCCATCGCCGCATGGGCTAAGTAGGGAACGTGATACTCCGCAGAAATGATTTCGGCATTTTCACACCCCTCATCGCAGTCTCCATCGTCTCTAAAACGGCTGTCTTTATAGTCATCATCAAAACTGTCTAGCACTAAGTTAAGCAGTTCTTTTTGTGTTTGAGGGCCATCAGATTGTTGCCAATCAATAGCAACTTTTCTGGCTGCATTAAACGCATACCATGTGTTGGTGGCGATCACAGCAATGCCGTTATCTAATTCAACTATTGATTCAACGCCTCGTTCATTGAGCGCCTTGGATGCATCAAAACTTCGCATTTTTCCTCCAATGCTTGGATTCATGCGAACGGTTGCGAAAAGCATTTCTGGGAGTTCAACGTCAATGCCAAATTCGGCAGTGCCAGTGACTTTACCGAACATATCAACTCTATCTTGAGATTGACCTAAAACCCGCCATTCAGATTGAGGTGTCAACATAGGTTCCTTTGCAAGCTCTATCCCGTCGAGAGACTCCGCCAAATCAATGTAAGCTATACGTCGACCGTCAATGGTAGTCACCGCTCCATCGTCAGCTGTAAGAGTTGAAGCCGGCACCCGAAGGTTAATTGCGGCTGCCTCAATTAACGTATCGCGAGCCACCGCGCCGGCCATTCTCATTTTGTCAAAACCGTCAGCAATACTCGAAGACCCACCGGTGATATGCAAGCCTAAAAATTTCGCTGGCACCTTCGTGAATTCACGCACGTTCCTCGCCAACGAACTTTCATCTACTTGGGCAAAAGGCACGGCTTCTTCCATTACGGCAGCGTTGTAGTATGCCTTCGATGCAGGCCCGTGAATTACCGATACATCAGACAGTTTTACTCTTAATTCCTCTGCAACTAGGGCTGCCAAAGAAGTATGGCTTCCTTGTCCCATTTCCGCTCTTGGCGCAATTATTTTTATGCCATCTTTACTGATAATTACATAAGGCGTTAAGGTTTTTTCCGATGGCTCGAGTCTTTTGGATAATGGGTTTTCATACGGTTGACGATATTTCCAAAAGCCAAACGCAGCGCCGCCAGCAATCGCCACTGATCCAAATAGAAAAGTCCGTCGTGTCACTTTAGCAAGCGTCCCCATAATTACACTCCCTGTTTGACGGCAGGTTCCGTCGTATTTTGGCTCGTAGGTTCAGAAATCGAAGCAGATGCACTTTTGATTGCCGCTTTAATTCTCGGGTAGGTCCCGCATCGACAAAGATTGCCCGACATGGCGGCGTCAATTTGTTCATCGGTAGGATTTGGCGTTTTCTGCAATAGCGCCGTAGCGGCCATTATTTGTCCTGACTGACAGTAACCGCATTGCGCTACTTGATGTTCGAGCCAGGCCTGCTGCACGGCATTTAGAGATTTAGGATCATCATCTGGGTTGCTTAACCCTTCAATGGTGGTCACTTCACCGCTAACGGCCGACACAGGGTAGGAACAAGATCTAATCGGTTGCCCATTCAGGTGCACTGTGCAGGCCCCGCACATTGAAATTCCACACCCGAATTTCGGCCCCTTTATATTGAGTTCATCTCGCAATACCCAGAGCAGTGGCATGTTAGGGTCTACATCAATGTCGTGAACAATCTTATTAATGGTTATTTTCATCGAGAGTCGCACACCTATCTTATTCGCTAGTATGAGACAAAATATACAGTAAAGCTTGGTTGATGCGCTTGTTATATTCGGCCAGTGACTGGGTTGAAATCATATCAATACGCCTGCAGGGCCTTGGTAGGCACGCCTGTTTGATGCGTCTGTCTGTTAAATTCAATTGGAAGTTTGAATCGTGATGATCATATTCATGAGAAACATATAGAAATCAAAGTCCATACAATGAATAATCGGGCCCTATGAACGACAGACGATTTACCGAACGAGATTGCGAAACGTTATACGAACTCTTGCTGCATCGCCGCGATGTTCGTGGAAACCGTTTTGTGGAAAAGGAAATTTCTGATAAAGACTTGTCCCTGATTTTACAGGCTGCTTCGCTGTCACCCTCGGTCGGCTTTTCTCAACCTTGGGAGTTCGTGGTTGTTAAAAATACGCATACGAGAAAGGAGATAGCCCGTATTTTTGAGGATGAAAACCAAAAGGCTTTGCGCCAATTTTCCAGCGAAAAGGCACAAAAGTATGCGTTGTTAAAGTTAGAAGGAATTCGCGCCTCTGCAGTTAACTTGGCTGTTTTTTACACCCCACGAGATACACCCGTGTTGGGCCAGACCTCAATGCCTGAGGCAGGAGAATATAGCGTCGTCTGCGCCATTCAAAATATGTGGCTTATGAGCCGAGCGCTGAACATAGGGATGGGTTGGGTCAGTATTTTAGACCAGGAAAAGGTAAAAAAGACCTTAAATGCGCCGCATAAAAATAAGCTCATAGCCTACCTTTGCCTAGGGCACGTAGACCAGTTTCTGCAGAAGCCTGAATTAGAACTGCATGGTTGGGAGAAAAAGATAGAAATCGACAGTAAAGTGACGTACGAAAAGTATGCTTAGTGTCCTATGTCATCAATTCTAGAGTTAAACTCGTTTATGTTGTTTGGAAGCGACATTCTGAGCCAATACTCAGGATCATCTGCATTGTAACGTCTAGTCCAAATCGCCACCTTAACCAAGTCGCGGTGTAATCGGTCTACATTTTTTTTCATTCCGAAGAGAGTAAAGAATAAGTGTGAGTTTCCTTTAATTTCCAGATCGTAAGAGTTTGATACGCGCAATAGCGTGTTTCTGAACTTTTCAGACTGACTTTTTAAGCTCTGACGATGAGAGTCTTGCCAATTAGAGTCTTCTAGCGCCAGCGTCGACACTGCGATGCTAGGACCTGATAAAGACCACGGCTCGAATAGGTTGGCTAAACGTTTGGCGGCGTTGTGATTCCCGATAATAAACCCCACTCGAGCTCCAGCTAAGCCAAAGAACTTACCAATGGACTTCAGTACTATCGTCTTCTCGGCAGGTAGGTTCAATGCGCTAGTGTCGTCAAATAGATCTCCAAACGCTTCATCTACGATCAGTGTTCCTTGAGTGTTATCTAATACGCTTTGTAATTCGGCTAGCCCGACTATGTCGCCGGTTGGATTGTTGGGGTTGATAACAACCACGTGCTCTACCGCATTGGTTGATACGTAAGCGAGCAACTGTTCAATGGTGTTATAAAACTTAACTTCGTGGCCAGCCAATCTCCAAGCGTGTGCGTGTTCTTGATAGCCGATACGCGGAACAGCTACGCTAGAGCATTCAAATTGATCTGCAAGAAGCCTGATAGCCAATTGACTGCCTGGGGTCGGTGCCAAAAAACGATCATCAACGCCGTAGTATGTCTTGGCAGCGTGAATCAGGCGTTCGGTTGGCGGTGGTAATTGACTCCAAAGTTGCTCTGTGAACGACGGTACTGGGTATCCCCAAGGGCTGATTCCTGTCGACATATCAAGCCAGTCCTCGAAAGGAATGCCATGGACTTGAATCGCTTCGCTTAGGTTGCCACCGTGTTTTGGGTTAGTGAAGGTCATTGTGATTTGTTTCTTTTGTGGTTTAAACGTCCAATAATGTGATTGACGAGATCGCCAACGCTGTTAGAACCCAGATCAAAACAACTCTTGAAATCAGCGTATTAGATCGATCGATGTCTATCAGTTTAGCTGGCACACAAGTTCCGAAATAAGGTTTCTGTACCATTTTTCCATGGTACGTTGTTGGCCCACCCAGCCTGATGTTTAGGCTCCCGGCGCCCGCCGTCATTACGGGTCCTGCATTAGGGCTGGATAACAATTGAGCCTGCTTTCTCCAGCAATTGAGGCTCAATTTGGTGTTGCCGGCAAGCGCGTAACTTAGAGCGACAAGCCGAGCTGGAATGTAATTTAGAATGTCATCAATCAACGCCGTTGGCTTGCCAAAGTATTCGAACCGGTTTGTGCGATAACCCCACATTGCATCCAAAGTATTACAGAGTCTATACACAATCACGCCCGGCGCACCTGCACAGATGAACCAGAATATAGGTGCAAATACGGCGTCGCTTCCATTTTCCAGGTTGGTTTCAATGGTGCCTGTAATTATCTGCTCTGGTTGACATTGTTCTACATCACGGCTGACAATCTTTGCGAGATATTGTCTCGCGAGATGTAAGTCGCCCTTGATCAGGGAGTCCCTGACATCTTTGACGTGTTCTTTGAGGCTTTGATTGCCAATTGCAAGGTACAAGACGACGATATCAAATAGATTTGATAGCCAGGCATAATGACTGACGGCTTGTTCAATCAAGAAATAGGCCCCGACTGGAAGACTAATCAAAATCGATACAGAAATTAGACCAAAAAATAAGACCTTCTCCGAGCAGTTGGGTCGATTAAGCTTTTTTTCTAAGGTACCGGCCACAGTGCCAAACCCAACAAGAGGGTGGTGATGTGTTGGTTCGCCGAAAAAACGATCGAGTAGTAGCGCAGAAATAATCGTTAAGAATAGCAAAAGGGGAGTTTATGCTTTGAGCATGCTGTTGAATAGGTTGAGTTGTATGCGTAGTATGTGTTGAAGAATACGTCGCGTTAGACGGCAATCGGATACTACCTTCGTAGGTGATAAAACAATGACAATGCGTCAGAAGTTCGTAATTTCTTCGTTTATTTTATGCGCCATTATATTGCTATTGAGCGCCTTTTCAATGACTTGGCTTTGGCTATTCGCTGCGGTTTTGCCAGTTATTTTGTTAGGTGTCTATGATATGCATCAGACAAAACATTCTTTGCTTCGTTTGTATCCAGTTTTAGGCCATTTTAGATATCTACTAGAGTCTGTGCGCCCAGAAATACAGCAGTATTTTGTCGAGTTGGATTCAAACGGCACGCCTATATCTAGAGAGTTTCGCTCTCTGATCTATCAACGAGCAAAAGGAGATAGAGATACTAGACCTTTTGGAACAATATTTGATGTTAATCGATCTGGCTACGAATGGGTTAATCATTCGCTGCAACCGATAGACAATCATGACACCGACCCGCGTGTCCATATTGGAGGGCCAGATTGCGAAAAACCTTACCTTGCCTCTGCGCTAAATATTTCCGCGATGAGTTACGGTTCACTCAGCAGAAACGCTATACGAGCACTCAATAAAGGAGCTCAGATTGGCGGGTTTGCTCACAATACAGGTGAAGGAAGCATGAGCCCCTATCACCTAGAGTTCGGTGGCGATATTATTTGGCAGATTGGCACTGGGTACTTCGGTTGTCGAACCGATGAAGGAAGGTTTTGCCCTACTCTATTTGAAGAAAATGCATCGAAAGAGGTGGTTAAAATGATCGAGATAAAGCTCTCCCAAGGCGCAAAGCCGGGGCATGGTGGAATCTTGCCGGCCTCAAAAGTGACCGAGGAAATTTCAAAAATTCGCAACGTTCCCATGGGAAAGGACGTTATATCTCCTGCTGCTCACACCGCTTTTTCCAGTCCAGTCGGTTTGCTAGAGTTCGTTAGAAAACTCAGATCTTTGTCTGGCGGAAAACCCGTCGGTTTCAAATTATGTATCGGGCGACGAGATCAATTCTTATCAATATGTAAAGCGATGATTGAAACCGGAATTACCCCCGATTTCATCACAGTGGATGGAGGAGAGGGTGGTACGGGCGCTGCGCCGACAGAGATGACCAACTCAGTTGGCACGCCATTGCGCGACGCCTTAATCTTTGTTAACAGCGCGTTAATAGGCGTAGGACTGCGATCCAAAGTCAAAATCATAGCATCAGGAAAGATGTTTTCAGCCTTTCACATGTTACGGTCTTTAGCGCTGGGTGCGGATGCGGTTAATAGCGCGCGTGGTTTTATGTTATCTCTTGGTTGTATTCAAGCGAGAGCTTGCAACACGGATCATTGCCCAACCGGTATTGCAACTCAAAACCCTGAGCGAAACAAGGCTCTAGTGGTATCGGATAAATCTCAAAGAGTCGCAAATTTCCATCATGAAAGCGTTAAAAACTTGATGGAGTTGATCGGGGCGGCGGGCCTTGAGTCACTCAGCCAATTGCGTCCCAAACACATAAATAGACGTGTTCAAGGAACTGAAGTGAAGAGCTACGCCGAGCTTTATCCAGCGTTAGATGAAGACTGCTTATTAGATCCAGCCACGATTCCCGAGGATTGGGCTGAGGATTGGACTGAGGCAAACGCTAAGGCCTGGTGATAAGCAAAAACACAAACCCTTGCAACAACCGCAACGACTCAGATCTTGAATGTTAAGCCATAAGCCTATACGGTCTCATGATCATTCTTTAATTAGGAAGCATAAATAATATGACTCAGGCAGTTATTAGTGGCTCCGCAGTTTGGAACCCACCGCACGTTATTACCAATGAGGAGTTGGTTGATTCTTATAATGCCTATTCAGAACGTTTTAATTCTGAAAATGCCTTAGCAATCGAATCTGGGGATGCAGAGGCAATGCCACTGTCTTCTGCGGCATTTGTTTACAAAGCTTCTGGAATCAAACAGCGCTATATTTACATGAAAGAGGGCGCGTTAGATATAGATCGAATGCGCCCATTAATACCTGAACGAGGCGATGAGGAGCTTTCACATCAAGCGGAAATGGCCATTAATGCCGCGAAATTGGCATTGCTTGACGCTAACAAAAGGCCTGAAGACATTGGCGCTGTGATCGTCAGTTGTGCCTATACAGAAAGAGCTTATCCAGCGATTGCTATCGAAGTTCAAAATGAACTTGGCATTGAGGGATTCGGCTTTGATATGTTGGTCGCCTGTTCAGCCGCGACCTTTGCGCTACAGCGCGCCTTTGAAATGGTGTGCGCTGGGACTACCAAGTCCGTGTTGGTCATCAATCCTGAGCTAACATCGCCACAAGTCAATTATAAAGACCGAGATGGGCACTTTATCTTTGGTGACGTTTCGACGGCCGTTGTGGTTGAGTCGGAGCAAACCTGCCGGTCAAAGCACAGTTATGACATCCTTGGTACCAAAGCCGTTACTAAGTATTCAAATAATATAAGATCAAACTTTGGTTACGTTTCTCACGCGACCGATGCCGATCCTTTTTCTGCTGACAAGCTATTTCATCAGGCAGGCAGAAGTGTGTTTAAAGAAGTTTGCCCAATGGCGGCTCAGCACATAGCCGATCATTTGAGTGAACACGACTTGACTGCGGATAGCTTAAGCAGATGGTGGTTGCATCAAGCAAACATTAATATGAACCTATTAATTAGCAAGCGCTTATTGGGTCGGGATGCGACGTTAGAAGAAGCACCGATAGTGTTAGACGAGTACGCCAATACGGCTTCAGCGGGCTCCATTATTGCGTTTGCTAAAAATCATCAAGATCTACCTGCAGGAAGCCTTGGTGTGATTTGCTCATTTGGGGCGGGCTATTCCATCGGTAGTTTAATTATAAGAAAGCGGTAACCATCAGAGGCGACGATGCCGAAGTTAGCATACGAAGGTCGCTTTTTTCTTGCCCAGAACCGCATTTTGACGCCGTAACGTTAAATGGAGTTTAAAACGGTGCCAAAAGTTGACCGTTTTAAACATCTTTCTTTCAGGGCTTTTTTGACAAGCTTAGAATCCATTAACGCACTGATGATCACTATAGGGGCAGGACATGCGAAAAACAGACGTGGGATTTTTTCCTAGTAGCAATGCTTCATCGATTGTAAAAGCCATGCTCCTCTGGTCTGTTTGCCAGTTCTCCGTAGGATGCAGTAATGAGCCCGTCGATGACCGCTCATCATTTCGTGATGCGCCTGAGGCCCGTGTTTCTTCAGGGTCTGTGACAGCAGAGCTTATTTTGGCGGCCGATTCTTCAGGATGGTTGTCTCACGGCCGTACTTATTCTGAACAGCGACACTCTCCACTTACTACAATAAATACAGAGACGGTTAATCGTCTTGGGCTTTCTTGGTCGTATGACTTAGCTTCCAGCAGAGGGATAGAGGCAACACCCATAGTCCACGATGGGATCATGTACGTAACGTCGACCTGGAATGTGGTCCACGCGATTGATGCCCGTAATGGCAAGAAAATATGGAGCTATAATCCTCAAGTAGATAAGGCACAAGCCGCCAAGGGATGTTGTGACGCCGTTAATAGAGGAGTTGCGATATGGGGGGATGATGTCTTTACTGCCACTATAGACGGGCGGCTAATATCTTTGAACGCGAAAACCGGTGACGTCAATTGGGATGTTAATACGATTGATAAGAATAAACCCTACACCATCACCGGCGCCCCAAGAATTATAAAGGGTAAGGTCATCATTGGTAATGGCGGGGCAGAGTTAGGCGTGCGTGGATACATTACCGCCTACAGCGCGCAGGACGGAAAGCAATTATGGCGTTTTTTCACCGTCCCAGGCAATCCGGCCGACGGGTTTGAAAGCCCAACAATGGAGATGGCCGCTAATACATGGACTGGTGAATATTGGAAGGCTGGTGGAGGTGGAACTGCTTGGGATTCAATGGCTTATGATGAAAATCTCGATTTGCTCTACGTTGGCGTTGGGAATGGGTCACCCTGGAATCATGGTGTGCGAAGCCCAGAAGGTGGCGACAATCTATTTTTATCGTCAATGGTCGCGGTGCGTCCAGACACGGGTGAATACGTTTGGCATTATCAAACCACGCCCGGTGAAACCTGGGACTATACGGCCACTCAACACATGATTTTGGCGGACTTGAAGATAGAGGGAGAAATTAGAAAAGTTATTATGCAAGCTCCGAAAAACGGCTTTTTCTATGTCCTTGATCGAGAAACAGGAAAGTTAATATCGGCTAAGAATTTTGTGCCAGTCACATGGGCCACTCACATTGACCAGGCGACAGGGCGCCCAGTGGAAACTCCCTTTGCTCGTTATTATGGAAAGAAGCCCAATATTCAACTTCCTGGTCCACTCGGTGCGCATAATTGGCACCCAATGTCTTACAGTCCTGATACTGGTTTGGTGTATATACCAGCCCAGGAAACCCCTTGGGTCTATGGCGAAGACAGTGATTATCAATACGCGGAAACTGGCTGGAATACCGGAACTGACTTTACCTTAGGTATGTTGCCTACACAAAAGGCAATTATCCGAGCGCTGAAAATGTCATTGAAAGGCAGGCTGCTCGCTTGGGATCCGGTGAATCAGAAGGAGGCATGGTCTTTCGAGCATGGCGGGCCGTGGAACGGCGGGGTGCTCTCTACGTCCGGTAATTTGGTGTTTCAAGGTTCGGCTGACGCTCATTTTTCAGCGTACAACGCAACGACGGGTAAGAGGTTGTGGCGCTTTTTTACTCAAACGGGGATTGTTGCAGCGCCGATCAGTTATGAATTAGATGGAGATCAATATATTGCCGTTGCCTCAGGATGGGGTGGCGCCTATGTTCTTGCGACAGGGGGAGTGCTCCCGACGGGTAGTAAGAACAATGTAGGTAGGGTTCTTGTTTTTAAATTAGGAGCCGATGGCGACTTACCAGAGTTAGATCAAGATACTGGTGTGACGCCGGTATTACCTGACCCGATAGAGGCTTCTGAAGAAACATTAAAAATAGGTTTGAAAGCATACGCGAATCGTTGTTCTTTATGTCACGGTGATCAAGCTTACTCTTCTGGCTTAGTGCCCAACCTAAGATATTCTGCGATCACTAAGAACGCCATTGCTTGGCAGCAAATCGTGCGTGGCGGAGCCTTTGAGTCTAAAGGCATGCCAAAATTCGATAAGATTTTGGATGAGAAGACCGCTGAAGCAATCCGAGCGTATGTAATTACAGAAGCTAACAGCGATCGAGACGCGGCGTTCTATCGGTCTTTACAATAATCATAGGTCAATCATAGCTCAATCATAGCTCAATCATAGGTTAAAAATAGGCTTTTCAATTGATCTCACGATGATTGCTATCTCAGCGATCGATTTCCCACCGAGCATAAGACAGGTGGTTAACTGCGTGTTGCTCGTCAAGTAACCGGTATCACAAGTTAGTCGCTGATGTTAAGCGGTATTTATGATCATCTTTGTTGGCTAAACTTGGTAGCTAGCTGACGAAATAAACTCACGTTTGCATGAGTTCAAAGCCATCTTGTTATGCTAGCATCAGTGACTTTAGTACGACTCTACTTTCTACTCCATGATGCTCAAAAAAATTGCAATTGTATGGTTGTTTTTTCTTTCCTTGATTGCGTGCCAATCTAGTTACGCTAAAAGAATTGTAAATCTCGGCATTTTAACTGATTCCCTGAATGAAGATTTCCGGCCGGTTACAGATAAGCTGATCTATGAAATTAAGGCCGTTGTGGGCAATGATGCGATCATTCGGGCCGATGAGAGTAATGTGTTAATCAATGAGTTTGACGCTGACAGGGCGGCTGAGCAATATAAGGACTTGTTATCACGAAACATCGATATCATTTTGGCCTTTGGCGCAATTAATAACGACCTAATTACCCAACAGCGTCAGCATTCGAAGCCAACTATTTTGTTCGGTGCTGTCAACTCAGACATTATTAAAATTGACTTAGACAAGAAAACGTCCGGGATTTCAAACTTCACCTACATGGTGGCTCCGCTTTCGTATAAGAAAGACTTGATTGATTTTCACGCTGTTTATCCTTTTAAAAAGACCGCAGTGTTTGGTTTTGGGCCTTGGATAACGGCGGAATCACGGAGGGTTCTTAACGAAGCATTCGGTGATCTTGGCGCTGATTTTGAGATGTTTCAGTTTGAAGACATTAGTGGGTTTGAGCGCGATGTTGCTGGTTTTGATTCCGTGTATTTAGCCGAAGGATTTGGAATCTCGAATCAGGATATCGAAAAGATGGCCGATATGTTGATAGATCAGAAGAAACCCTCCTTCACCTCTAATCGAGTTCAAAATGTTGAAAAAGGGTGGCTGGCCACAAATCAATCCGAGAGTAATTTAGAGCGCTTGTTTAGGCGCATCGCTCTGAGCGTGGAAGCCGTTGTAAACGGTGAAAACCTGTCAAACAGGCCAGTCTATGTTGAATTGAGTGATACGTTGACGTTGAATTTCAATACCGCGGAAAAAATAGACGTTCCTGTGCGTTTCAGTCAGATTGCATCGACCAATTTAGTGGGGAATTTTACCGATTTCGTTGTCGATGAGAGCTACACATTAATAGAAGCGATCAAACTAGCGTTGGAACGTAATCTGAGCTTACGCGCAGCCGATGTCGACGTCGACCTTGCGAGACAAGACGTAAGCAACGCGAAAACAAGTTATTATCCTGACCTATCATTGACCGGTTCAAATCGGTACGTGGACCCCGATTTAGCCGCTGTTTC
The DNA here is from genome assembly GCF_040366405.1 of Arenicella sp. 4NH20-0111. Classification (NCBI taxonomy): domain Bacteria; kingdom Pseudomonadati; phylum Pseudomonadota; class Gammaproteobacteria; order Arenicellales; family Arenicellaceae; genus Arenicella; species Arenicella sp. 4NH20-0111. The sequence continues at coordinate 702,628 of NZ_BAABWF010000002.1, read as the reverse complement.
AGGCGGGCAAAACCCTGAACGTTCGCTCTCTGGCAGTTTGGGTGTGACTCAAGTTTTGTACTCCGAGGATGCAAGCGCTGCAATTGGAGTGACCAAAGAATTACTTCTCGCTCAGCAGGAGAGCTATAACACCGCTGTACTCGATACTGTTTTAACCACCAGCCAGGCCTCGTTTAACTTACTTAGGCTGCGCAATGCTCTTCAATCACGTGCCGAAAATTTAGATATCACCAAACGGAATCTTAAGGTCGCAGAGCAAAATTTTGAAACAGGTCGTGCTGGAAAAGCCGATATTTTCAGGTTTAGAAGTGAGCTAGCAACCAATCTACAAGGGTTGATTGAAGCCGTGAATGCTTATAGACAAGGGCAACACGCTTTGAATGTTATTTTAAATCGCCCAGTCCAGCTACGAATAGGAATCGAAGGAGTGTTGAACGATCGAGAATTGTTAGCTCCGAAGGACTTTGATTTCGAGCGTTTAGAACGTACTCTGGATAATCCGCTAGAGCAGGAAATATTTGAACAATTTTTAATAAATCAGGCGCTTCAGTATTCGCCTGAGCTTGCGATATTGAAACACAACCTCGCCGCCACTGAACGAGATCTAAAACAATACGGCTGGCGACGCTACATTCCCACGGTTAGCGCTAATGCGCAAATGAACAGGGTATTTGAGCGCGGTGGTGTTGGGCAGCCTGACCCCAATTTTGCCTTGGACGATGATTACAATGTGGGGCTTGTGTTTTCGATTCCCTTGTTTAATGGAAACTCCGATAACGTTCAACGAAAGCGTGCTCAAAAACAACGACAAAAACTTGAATTGCAAATAGAAAACCAGACTCTAACCGTCGAAAATCGAGTCCGAGATTCCGTTCTCAACGTTTCGAGCAGCGTTGCAAACATAGAGTTATCTCGCGTGGCCGAGAAGGCTGCGCAACAGACACTGGTTCTGATTGAATCTTCTTACGCCAATGGCGCCGTCACAATCACCGAATTGATTGATGCTCAAAACAATTATCTGCAATCTCAGCTAGCGAGCGCCAATGCTTATTACGATTTTTTAGACCGCGCCATCGCCATGGAACGTTCAGTGGGTACTTTTTTCTTTTTACCCAATCCCAAAATAGACAATGAAGAGTTTACTGATCTTTATGAACAATTCCGCCAGAATATTAATAATTCAAAGCAAGAGGGTAAGTAATATGATGATTACTAGAACTATGTCACTGGTAATACTCAGTATCGTTTTGATTGGCTGTGCTGAAGAAACGTCAGAAGAAGTATCAGTGCGAACCGTTCGCACGCTGGAATTGGGGCTGGAGTCGACCGCGTCTACGAGAACATTTAATGGGCAAGCGCGTACCGATCGGGTTATTGATTTGAGCTTTAGGGCGTCAGGTGTGATCACTCTGTTTAATATTAAGTTGGGGCAGGCGGTTAAAAAAGGCGACCTCTTGGCTGAGCTTGATAATGTTGCGGCTAGATTGGCGTACGAACAAGCAAATGCATCACTTAATAGCGCAAAATCAAATTTGGATACTCAGAACCTCTCTCTTAAGCGCGTGCAAAATTTGTACGAAAAAGGGGGCGCATCTTTGAGCGATTACGAAGGCGCAAAAAATGCCTATCGCAACGCGCAAGCGAGCTATCGTTCTTCTCAACGAAGCGTAGATATTCAACAAGAACAAATACGGTACGGGAAGATCTTCGCACCAGAAGACGGTGTTATTTCTGCTGTTAACAAGGAGCTAGAGGAAAACACAAGTTCTGGCGAGCCGATAGCCGTCCTCAATGCGGGAGCAGAAATGGAAATCGATTTAGGGGTTCCTGAGAACGTGATTAATTCAGTGACTGTCGGCAGTCGATCGACGATTCGCTTCGCGGCTCTTGCAAATCAATTGTTTGAAGGCATTGTAACCGAAGTAGCCCCTTCGATAGATCAACAATCTGCTACTTACCCTGTCAGGGTGAGGGTGGTTGAGGCAACAAAAGAAGTTCGATCGGGCATGGCGGCGTCCGTAGTGTTCGATTTTTCGCAATCAAACGCAGCCACAGAGGATCTTAGAATTCCTGTGTATGCAGTCGGAGAGGATGTCAATGGACGCTATGCATTTGTCGTTGAAAGGCTTGAAGACGGCAACACCATTGCACGCAAACGAGCGATTGAAATAGGTGAGTTGGTGAATAATGCATTTGAAGTCAAATCCGGCTTAGAAGTCGGAGACATCATTGTAACTGCTGGTGTTCACAGTGTGCTGGATGGCCAACAAGTTAGACTACCACAGTAAAGGTTGCATCATGAATAAACCGTTTCAAGATAACCACAGGGATGCAAATAAGCTTAGGTGGGCGCTATGAATCTCGCTGAACTGTCTATTAAAAACAATAGGATAACGCTATTCTTGCTGGTTGTTTCTCTGCTCGCAGGGATCAGTGCATACGACTCACTTTCGCGTGACAGCATGCCGCCGTTTACCGTTAAGGTGGCCACCATAGTTTCGAACTTTCCAGGAGCCAGTCCTGAGCGGGTTGAGCTCCTCGTTACAGACAAAATAGAAAAAAAGGCGCAGGAGTTACCTGAATTAAAGGAGGTCTCGAGCACCTCAAGGACCGGCTTGTCGGTTGTTACCGTTCAACTAAAGGACGAAGTTCAGGCACATGAACTACAGGGTATTTGGGATCGTTTGCGACGTAAGGTGGAGAACGTCGAGGGGTTACCGCAAGGAGTTGAGCCTGAATTAAATGACGATGATATCGGTGTTACTTATGGAATCGCCATCGCTCTGACCAGCGATGGCTTTAGTTACGTTGAAATGAAAGAGTACGCGGATCAAATTCGAGATGATTTGATTAAGTTGGATGAAGCCGCAAAAGTCGAACTCAATGGCGAGCAAGAAGAGCGCATATATATCGAGTTTGATGATTCTCGATTGGCGGAATATGGCCTTACGGCGAGTAAACTACAGGGCATATTGGGTTCGCTTAATATATTGAGTTCAGGAGGGCAGATTAACCTACTCGATGAAAGGATAAATCTAGAACCGACTGGCAATTTCACTACCGTTGAAGACATTCGAGACACCTTAATACCGGTGGGCGATGGCGGGCAGACCGTATATTTAGGTGACATAACTGGGGTTCGAAAAGGCTACGCTGATCCCTACAAACAAGTTGTCCGTGTTAATGGAAATAAAGCATTAACGTTGCACGTATCCCTAAAAGATGGGGCAAACGTAATTAAGCTCGGGCAAGAGATTAATTTGTTGGTAAAAGACTGGGTATCGAAGTTGCCGATTGGCTTAGAACTTCAACGGGTTGTTTCCATAGATTCTTATATCGACAAAAAGGTAGATGATTTTGTTGTAAACCTAATGCAGTCAATCAGCATTATTTTGTTGGTCATGTTGGCGTTTTTGGGTTTCCGCACTGGGCTGGTGATAGCCAGTCTAATACCAATAGTGACTATCTTGACGCTCTTGCAGATGAATATCTTTGGGTTAGGGTTAAATCAAGTGACGTTGGCGGCCCTCATTATGGCGTTGGGAATGATGGTGGATAATGCCATTGTTGTTGCGGAAATGATTCAGGTGAAAATGGAGGAGGGAGTCGATCGTAAAAGAGCGGCGAGTGAAGCGTTCAGTGAACTTTGGATGTCGTTGCTTATTTCAACGCTAACGTCCTCGATTGCATTTCTCGCCTTTTATTTGGCTGAGTCAGATATGGGTGACATTGTTGGGCCGATTTTCCTAGTTATCACATTTGCTTTAGCCACTTCCTGGCTCGTTGCAATGTCGATCATAACGCTATTGTGTTATTACTTTCTCCGAGTCTCCTCTTCTAAGGAAAAGAAAATCGGCTTGGTTGATCAAATCATTTATTCAATGAGCGGCGGATATCAAGCTCTGATACTTAACGCTCTGTCACGCAAGGCCTTAGTGATTGGTGGCTCCTTGGCATTGCTCTTTCTCGCGTTGTTTGGGTTTCGATACGTGGAATTTTTGTTCTTCCCTGACAGCGACAGAAATTTGGTTGCCATCAATATAAACCTGCCCCTTGGAACTAGAATAGAAACGACTGAAGAAGTGGTTGACGAAATTTCTGAGTTTATCAGCGAAACGCTTATCGTAAACGATTCCAGAGTTCACGGCGTGACAAGCTGGTCCTCTTACATCGGAGAAGGTCCTTCTTCGTATGATTTAGGCTACTCAGCTGATGAAGCAAACTCGAGTTACGCACATATTCTGGTTAATACAAGCTCGTTTGAGCAAAACAACATGATCATCGACACACTTGATGAATTCAGTACCAGTCATATTCCTCAAGCGGACATATTGGTTAATACGTTAGCCGCGGGCGGCACTGGTACGCCAATCGAGATCAAAGTATCCGGAGACCAACCGGATCAGCTAGCGCTAATCTCGGAACAGATACGCCTAAAATTGATCAGTATTGCTGGTACCAAGAATGTTAAAGACGATTGGGGGCCGAAAAGCAAGAAATTTATTATCGAAATAGATCAAGCTCGCGCTCAATCGGCCGGCGTCACGAGTACGGACATTGCAACCTCTCTACAGACCTCATTGGATGGCGTTGATACGGGTGAATACCGTGAGGGCGATAAAACCATACCCATATTGTTAAAGAGCAATCTAAGACAACAGAGCTTGCAATCGTTGCAAAGCATGAGCGTGTTTGCCCAAGCGTCTGGTGCGAGCGTTCCGTTACAGCAAGTTGCCAAGATCGTGCCAGCTTGGCAATACGCAAAGATAAAGAGATCAGACCTAAGCCGAACATTGACGGTTTCAAGTGAGCTAACTCCCACGGGAAATGCATCTCAAATAATGTCCGTGGTTGAACCTTGGTTGATGGAACAGCAATTGAATTGGCCTTCAGGCTACAGCTACAGCACCGGAGGCGATGCCGAGAACAGTGCCGAAAGTATGGGAGCTGTTGTTAAGTGGTTACCACTCTCGGGAATTATCATCGTGCTCCTATTGGTATTTCAGTTTAATTCATTTCGCCAGACATTTATGGTGGTTGTCACGATACCGTTGGGGTTGATTGGCGTCACGTTTGGACTTTTGGTGTTTCAGAAGCCCTTCGGTTTTATGCCTTTTTTGGGGCTTATCTCGCTGGCTGGTATCGTCATCAACAATGCAATTGTTCTGTTAGACCGTATTGAATTCGAAAATTCGACACTAGGGCATTCAATTCAGGAGTCAATAGTTCACGCCTGTGTGCAACGTTTTCGTCCCATTTTGTTAGCGACGTTCACCACCGTGTTGGGATTGTTGCCGCTGTACTTAAGTGGCGGCGCTCTATGGGAAGGGATGGCAATCAGCATTATGTGTGGCTTGATGTTTGGAACTATCATTACGTTAGTGTTAATCCCTTGCCTATACAGCTTGCTATATCGAGTTGATTTTAAAGATTTTGATCCAAACCGATTATCGGTTTAACAATAAAACTTACAGAAATCTGATTAGTTCATGAATGACTTACTCATAGAATCCTTTGTTTTTTTAGCCGCTGCCGTTATAGCAGTGCCCTTATCGAAAAAGCTAGGGTTAGGATCGGTTTTAGGCTACTTGATCGCCGGTATTGTAATCGGCCCCATGATTGGGCTTGTTGGCGAGGAGGCGCAAGACATCCAGCACGTAGCTGAATTCGGTGTTGTGATGATGCTGTTTTTAGTCGGACTTGAACTGGAGCCTGAAAAGCTTTGGTCTCTGCGTCACAGATTATTTGGTTTAGGTGGTCTACAGGTTGGCATTACGGCGGGCGTCTGCACGTTGGTAGCACTTATTTTTCAGCTGCCTTGGACTGTTTCAATAGCGATTGGATTGGTTATTTCTTTGTCTTCTACCGCCATTGTTCTGCAAACCTTGAATGAGCGTGGTTTGATGAGTACTCAAGGCGGCCAATCTACATTTTCTGTCCTGTTGTTTCAGGATATTGCTGTCATCCCCATGTTAGCGCTGGTTCCTCTGCTAGCTCTGCCTGAGCTCGCTAACACGGCTGTTGAGGGCCACCACCAAACCAATCTAATATCTCACCTTCCTGGGTGGCTTAAGGCCATAGTGACACTCTCGGCTATTGGGTTCATCGTCGTGGGAGGAACGTTTCTATCCAAGCCCATATTTCGCTACATTGCCAACGCAAGGTTGCAGGAGATATTTACCGCCTTTGCCTTGATGCTAGTGGTTGGCATCGCTGCTTTAATGAACTTAATTGGACTGAGCCCAGCATTGGGAACGTTCTTAGCGGGTGTGGTTTTGGCGAATAGTGAATACCGGCACGAACTGGAAAGTAACTTAGAGCCGTTCAAAGGGCTGCTGTTAGGGTTGTTTTTCATTACCGTCGGTGCGGGTGTGGACTTTGAGCTATTGTTCGCTAAATTTGGCACGATATTAGGACTAACGTTGTGTGTTATCGCGGTAAAAGCGGTGGTGCTTTTGATTTTGGGCAAGTTGTTTCGATTGAAGGGGGTTGATCAATGGCTCTTTGCTTTGGGCTTAGCGCAGGCAGGTGAGTTTGGGTTTGTGCTGCTCTCGTTTATGACTCAAAACGCGGTATTGCCCACTGAAATCGCTGATCAGTTACTTTTGATTATTGCGTTATCTATGCTTCTGACTCCGCTGCTTTTCATTGTGTTAGACAAAGTTATTTTCCCAAAGTTAGCTTCCGACGATGAGCGAGATATGGACGAGATAGATGAGCACAGACCCATCATCCTTGCAGGTCACGGTCGTTTTGGGCAAATTGTCAGTCGTTTATTAATGGCGTGTGATCATCACCCAACCATTATAGATTTAGACGTAGTGTCGATCGAAGGCTTTTCGAAGTTCGGTATTAAGACCTATTTTGGTGACGCGTCTCGCCCCGAGATGTTGGAAGCGGCTGGAATTTCAAAAGCGAAGCTGCTAGTGGTTGCGATAGATGACAAAGAGAGAGCTATTAAGACCGTAAGTATTGCGCGTAAATTAAATCCAAATTTGCCAATTTTGGCGCGCTCCTACGACAGGCCTCATACCTATGATTTGTACTCAGCCGGTGCAACAAGCATCGTCAGAGAAACCTTTGATAGCGCCGTAAGAACAGGGCGCTTGGCGCTTGAAAAAGTTGGTGTACCATCAAAAGTTGCACATGAAGTTTCAGGACGCTTCTTTGATTTAGACAGAGCTGGGGTAGCTGAGCTTGCTTCTCTTCATGACCCTAAGTTACCTAGGTTTGCGAATGAAAAAGCAATTGAAGTGGCTTTACGCCTAAGAGACGAAATGAAGGATGAATTACGGTCGATTTTAGCTAAAAACTGACAACAGAGTCCGTAGGTGGCGTTGAACACCACCTAGCTGGTATGGGCATGTTCTATCGCTACAGTTGATTAGCCCATAGATCATGTTCATCGCTTGCGTGTACTTTGACTGTCACGATATCGCCGACCTGATGGTGAGTTTCTTCATTGAGATAGACTAGACCGTCTATTTCTGGGGCGTCAGCCTTGCTGCGTGCAACTGAGCCTTCCTCATCGACTTGATCGATAAGCACTTCGATTGTCTTACCGACTTTTTTTGCTAATTTAGCCGTACTGATGTCCGCTTGCAATGCCATAAACTCGGCAAGTCTTTCTTGTTTGATCTCTTCAGGTACGTGATTCGCCAATTGATTTGCCGGAGCCCCTTCAACAGGCGAATAAGTGAAGGCACCAACTCTGTCCAATTGCGCTTGATCTATAAAGTCGAGTAATTGTTTAAAGTCATCGTCAGTTTCTCCGGGAAACCCCACGATAAAGGTACTTCTGACGGTAAGGTCTGAACACGTTTCTCGCCATTTTTTTATTCTTTGTAACGTGTTGTCTATGGCGCCTGGGCGTTTCATTGCCTTGAGTATTTTAGGCGAACCATGTTGAAACGGAATGTCGAGGTAGGGCAGTATTTTACCTTCAGCCATCAGCGGTATGATGTTATCAACATGAGGGTAAGGGTAGACGTAGTGTAGCCTTACCCACGGGTTAATGTCATTGCCTACTGTAGACAGAGCCTCACATAAATCCAGCATTTTTGTTTTTACTGGTTTTCCCTGATGAAACGTGGTTCGATACTTAGTGTCAACGCCGTAGGCACTGGTGTCTTGCGAAATGACCAACAGCTCTTTTACTCCAGATTTAACCAAGCCTTCTGCCTCCGCTACTACGTCGTTAGCTGGTCGGCTGACAAGATCGCCTCTCATTGACGGAATTATGCAAAAGCTACATCGATGATTACATCCTTCTGAAATTTTAAGGTAGGCATAATGTCTCGGTGTCAGCTTAATGCCTTGAGGCGGCACTAGATCCAGATGTGGATTGTAGTCTTTCTCGAATGGAAGGTGTTTCTTTACAGCTCCAAGCACCTGCTCATAAGCGTGAGGCCCTGAAACATCCAACACACTGGGATGAATGTCGGTAATATCAGACTCGGTTGCCCCCATGCATCCTGTAACGATCACCTTTCCGTTGTTGTTGAGGGCCTCTCCAATAGTATCTAAAGATTCCTTTTTTGCCGCATCGATAAAACCGCAGGTGTTAACCACGACCATATCCGCATCTTCGTATGTTGGCACGATGTCATAGCCATTCGTGCGAAGCTCGGTCAATATAAGCTCTGAATCAACCAAGGCTTTTGGGCAGCCTAAACTAATGAAACCAATTTTCGGGGCAATCGCGCTCATAACTAAGCTCTCTGTGTGAAATCTGCGCGGATTATAGGCTAAATACGTCTAAACCAAGAGGGAATGTGAACGAATTTCATCAGTTTTTACGGTCCAAGCGCAGAAACTAAAAAAGGACTGTGGATCTTTAATGACGTTGCTTTTAGAGTTCAAAAGAAAAGGCGACCTTATTAGGTCGCCTTTTCAAGCTCCACGAAACAAGTCCTTCTGTTTCTATATTGGGATCTGCGGTCTAAGTCACAGATTAACCAAATTGGTTCATGGTGTTGTCTTCACCTGCTGCTTTTAGGGCAGCATCACCAGAAAAATACTCTTTATGATCGTCTCCGATGTTTGATCCCGCCATGTCTTGATGCTTAACACAGGCAAGCCCTTGTCGAATTTCCTTACGCTGAACACCCTTGACGTACGCCAGCATGCCTTCTTCACCAAAGTAACCTTGAGCGAGGTTATCGGTAGATAATGCAGCGGTGTGATACGTAGGCAATGTAATTAAATGATGGAAAATCCCAGCTTCGCGCGCACCGTCACGTTGGAAGTTTTGAATCATGTCATCGGCTTTCAATGAAAGAGGCGTGCCGTCGTACTTCTCTTGCATCAACTCATCTCGGTTGTAAGCGCTGACATCATCACCGGCTTCAGCCATCAAATCATACGCTTGTTGACGGAACGACAATGTCCAGTTGAACGAAGGAGAATTGTTATAGACTAACTTTGCGTTAGGTACTACTTCTCGGATCCGATTAACCATACCGCCGATCTGCCCAACGTGAGGTTTTTCAGTCTCGATCCAGATAAGATCGGCGCCATTTTGGAGGCTGGTGATACAGTCAAGAACACAACGATCTTCGCCAGTTCCTTCTTTGAATTGAAATAAACCGCTTGGCAGACGTTTTGGCCTGACTAGCTGGCCACCACGATGTATAACCACATCACCATTTTGCATTTGACCAGGAGTCATCTCTTCACAATCAAGATACTCATTGTACTGATCACCAAGATCACCAGGCTCATTTGTAACCGCGATTTGTTTGGTTAACCCAGCTCCCAAGGAGTCGGTTCTGGCAACGATAACGCCATCATCTACGCCCAATTCCATGAACGCGTAGCGCACTGCTCGAATTTTAGCCAAAAAGTCTGCATGAGGGACGGTGACTTTACCGTCTTGGTGGCCACACTGTTTTTCATCTGAAACTTGGTTCTCGATTTGAATTGCGCATGCACCGGCTTCTATCATTTTTTTAGCAAGAAGGTAGGTTGCTTCTTCGTTACCGAAACCCGCATCAATGTCTGCAATGATTGGAACAACGTGTGTTTCAAAGTTATCGATTTTGCTTTGCACTTCTTCTGCTTTGGCGGAGTTGCCGGCAGCCTTAGCGGCGTCTAACTCTTTGAATAGGTGACGAAGTTCCCTAGAGTCAGCTTGGCGTAAAAAGGTGTACAGTTCCTCAATCAGAGCTGGAACCGACGTTTTTTCGTGCATTGATTGGTCTGGCAGTGGTCCGAACTCAGAGCGTAGAGCAGCAATCATCCATCCAGATAGATACAAATAACGCTTATTGGTAGTTCCATGGTGCTTCTTAACAGCAATTAGCTTTTGTTGGCCGATAAAACCGTGCCAGCAACCCAATGATTGTGTATAGCTTGATGAATCAGCGTCATATTCATCCATATCCTTACGCATGATTCCTGCTGTGTACTTGGCAATTTCCAAACCTGTTTGGAAACGATTTTGCAGCTTCATTCGTGCTGCATATTCAGGGTTAATACCCGCGAAAGCGGTACCGTTTTCGCTGACTAGCTTGTCAGCGGCTTTAATTGCGTCTTGATAGGTAGACATAATGATCTCCTGTGTAATCATTAAAACTTCTGGTTGTTCAATTAACGCTAAACAACCTCAGATAACATGACTGTCAAATACTAATGTGTTGATTTAGTAAAACAGCTTTTCGTGGATATTGAACGCGTGCCAGCTAAAGTTCAGATGTCATCGCTCGTTTCCGATGGCTGTACAATAGACTCAGATTTACCATTCACCAACATTCTGAATTATATGATTGCCATTCCCAATTTGAATAATGGGTCATTATTCACAATTTTTCTACCTTTTTGCTGCATTATAAGTGCTGTGAATAATGCAAATTGAAGTCAGTGTTCTGTAGAGGCTGTAAAATCGCCTTAGTCAAGCAATTACGGGGGCTTGCGTGGTAAATGTAAGATTTTGATAAATCCTGTTTTTAGCCGCTGCAACATGCCTAATGAGTGGCTTTTGTACACTCAATTATAGATATTTGGAGAACAACCATGAGCAACTACACCGACCGCGCAGGTCTAAAAGTGGACATCGAATTAGTCGAGTTTGTTGAAAATGAAGCTTTGCCGGGCCTAGCTATTTCAGCGGATGCATTTTGGAATTCGATGGCAAACGTTGTCTCAGATTTGACACCTATTAATATAGATTTACTAGAAAAGCGCGAAATCATCCAGCAAAAGATTGACCGATGGAATAGCGATCATCAAGGCCGTTTCGATGCCAAGGCGTATAAGAGTTTTCTTCAAGATATTGGCTATTTAGTCGATGAAGGAGAGCCCTTTAGTGTGACCACGTCCAATGTGGATGATGAAATTGCGCATCAGGCCGGAGCGCAACTGGTTGTTCCTACCTCTAATGCCCGTTTCGCTTTAAATGCGACAAATGCGCGTTGGGGCAGTCTTTATGACGCGCTCTATGGAACGGATGTGATAAGTGATGAGGGAGGAGCGCAAAAGACAGCGTCGTACAACAAGGTGCGCGGCGATAAGGTCATTGAATTTGGCAGGCAGTTCTTAGACAAGAACTTTCCTTTGAAAGCCGGGAGCCATTTTGATGCGACTAATTACGCAATAGAAAACGGGGCATTAAAAGTATTATTAGTGAATGATACTTCAACTGAATTGGCATCGAGTTCGCAGTTGATTGGATTTGATGGTGACTCCAGCAATTCGAACTCAATATTACTTAAAAACAATGGCTTACATATCGTTATTGAGATCGATTCCACGTCTCCTGTTGGCTCAACTGACAAAGCTGGAATTAAAGACATAACAATGGAAGCTGCGTTGACGGCTATTCAAGATTTTGAAGATTCGGTCGCAGCGGTTGACGCCGAGGACAAGGTTGGCGTGTATCGAAATTGGCTTGGATTGATGAAGGGTGATTTGACTGACACGTTTATTAAAAGCGGCCAGCAAATGACTCGGGAGTTAGCTTACGACCGAGTATTTAACTCGGTTGACGGTAAAAAACTCACGGTGCATGGTCGAAGCTTGTTGTTTTGTCGAAACGTCGGTCATCTGATGAGCAATCCAGCAATAATTGATTCAAGTGGAAGAGAGATACAGGAAGGCATTCTAGATGCCATGCTGAGCATACTTATCGCTAAGCATGACATTGAAGGCGAAAACGATCGTAAAAACTCTCGGAAGGGCAGTATTTACATTGTTAAGCCTAAAATGCATGGCCCCGAAGAGGTTGCGTTTGCTAATACATTGTTCAATAGAGTTGAAGATGAGCTTGGACTAACCCGCCACACCGTTAAAATAGGGGTGATGGATGAAGAACGAAGAACCACAGTAAACCTTAAGGAATGTATTCGTCAGGTTAAAGATCGAGTGGTATTCATTAATACCGGCTTTCTTGATCGCACGGGCGATGAAATACACACAAGCATGTTGCTGGGCGCAATGTCGCAAAAGTCTGAAATTAAAGCCCAACCTTGGATTTCGGCCTACGAAGATTGGAATGTGGACATCGGACTTGAATGCGGGCTCGCTGGTAAAGCGCAAATAGGCAAAGGTATGTGGGCTATGCCAGACGAAATGGCCAAAATGCTTGATCAAAAAATAGGTCACCCAAAATCAGGCGCAAACACGGCTTGGGTTCCATCTCCGATTGGCGCCACCCTGCATGCAACGCATTATCATGAGGTTGACGTTTTTGCGGTACAAAAAACGCTTTCGAAACGCTCGCGCGCATCCTTAGACTCGATTCTAACCATTCCTTTATGTGATGATGTTGAGTCTTTGACCGCCGAACAGATTCAAGCTGAACTCGATAATAACGTTCAAGGTATATTAGGGTATGTTGTACGCTGGATTGATCAAGGCGTTGGTTGCTCAAAGGTTCCTGATATTAATAATGTCGGGTTAATGGAAGACCGAGCAACCTTGCGAATATCTAGCCAGCATATTGCCAATTGGCTTGAACACAAGGTAACCAACGTAGAGCAAGTAAACGAAACGTTTCAAAGAATGGCGCAAGTTGTTGATAATCAAAATTTAGATGATCCGAAGTATAAGCCCATGTTCAATAATTTTGACGGCAGTCTGGCGTATCAAGCCGCACTTGAATTGGTGCTTAAGGGCAAAGATCAGCCAAGTGGGTACACCGAGCCATTATTACATTCTTATAGATTGAAGCTTAAGGCCACCGGCTAATATTCAAGACCCATGCACGTTTAAAACACGGAATGTCGGCGCGTTAGAAAAGCACCATTGTAATCAAGATGCAGGGGGCTTTTCTGTTAAAATTCGCTTGTCGAGTTGGGTCGAGTTGGGTCGAGTTGGGTCGAGTTGGGTCGAGTGTGGTGAGTTTCTTGGCGCTCGATTACTAGGCGTATTGTGGTCAGTTCTTGGGCCAAATTCGGATAAAAGCCGCTAGATAGCTCTGAAGAAAGAGGATTTACTTAAGTAGAGCGGAAAAGCGGAATTATTGGGCGCTCTGATCAGGCTTCTGATAGTGTCTTTCTGTGAAGAATGTTAGCATTACGCACCAACATTCACCCATATTACCTGCGCATGTCTGATCAACTCGTTTCGGCGGTCACAAACCAACTTCACACAGTCATAGACCCATATACTGATAACAAAATTACCGCTAATAAGGGGCTTGTTTCAGTTCAAGCAGATGAGTCTAAGCTGACCGTTAGCTTGAGAAGAGGGTATCCTATTGGGTTGGTTGTAGCTCAGTTAGCTCAGTTGATCAGAGATAGTCTTGGCAAGCTCGATGTTGGATCCCGTGTTCTTGAAGTACAGATCAGTCAAGAAATCGGTTCTCACAGCACTCAACAGGGAGCTCAGGCCGTAAAGGGCATAAAGAATATTATTGCAGTTGCATCGGGTAAAGGGGGTGTTGGGAAGTCCACATGCTCTGCCAATCTAGCGTTGGCACTCTCGTCTGCAGGGGCAAAAGTGGGGGTACTGGATGCAGATATATATGGGCCAAGCCAACCTAGAATGCTAGGAGTCTCCGGCAAGCCTGAAGCTCTAGAGAACAAGATGTTGCTGCCAATGCTCGGGCATGGAATCAAGATCATGTCTATCGGATTTTTAGTTGAGGAAGACACTCCCATGATTTGGCGCGGCCCAATGGTGACGCAAGCGCTAGAACAAATGCTCAGAGGTACCGTTTGGAATCATGATGGTGAAGACATAGACTACTTGGTTATAGATTTACCGCCTGGTACGGGTGACATTCAATTGACCATGAGTCAAAAAATACCGGTTTCAGGAGCGGTCATAGTCACGACTCCGCAGGACATCGCTCTGCTTGATGCGAAAAAAGCTTACAAAATGTTTGAGAAGGTTGAAGTTCCTGTTTACGGAATAATTGAAAATATGAGCACTCATGTCTGTACGAAGTGCGGACACGAGGAGTCTATTTTTGGTGCTGACGGTGCGGCGAAAATGGCCGCTGAATATAATTTAGAAGTACTGGGTGAAATTCCATTGGAGATGTCGATTCGAGAACTTGCTGATTCAGGAACACCGACAGTAGTGGCTCAATCGGATAGCGCCACAGCTGAAAAGTATAAGAACATTGCCATGAAAATTTGTGGCAAATTGTCCGCCAAAAAGAAAGACTTTAGTGGGAAATTCCCCAATATCGTCGTTGAAAATTCATAATTTGGCATTTTAAAGAGATTAGGAAATGAGTGACAGCAGCATTGGTAAATTATTTAGAGTGACCACCTTTGGTGAAAGCCATGGCAAAGGCATCGGGTGCGTTCTTGATGGATGCCCACCTGGACTAGAATTGAGTGAAGAGGATCTGCAGCCTGATTTAGATAGGCGTAAGCCAGGGCAGTCAAAGTTTACAACTCAACGCCGCGAACCGGACGAGGTACAGATATTCTCTGGGGTATTTGAAGGGAAGACCACAGGGACTTCGATCGGAATGATTATCCATAACACCGATCAGAAGTCTAAGGATTACTCTAATATCATGGATACCTTTCGACCAGGTCACGCTGACTATACCTATCATCATAAATATGGGAATAGAGATTATCGTGGTGGCGGAAGGTCTTCTGCTAGAACCACAGCAATGATAGTGGCGGCTGGTGGAGTAGCAAAGAAGTATTTGTACGAAAAAGAAGGTATACAGATACGTGGCTATCTGGCTCAAATGGGTGATATAAGTGTTTCTAAGGTGGACATTGATGAAGTCTCTAATAACCCCTTTAATTGTCCTGACGTCGATAAAGTGGCGGAAATGGAGGCGTTGATTACTCAACTAAGACGAGATGGCGATTCCGTAGGCGCAAAAATCACGGTGGTCGCCGATAATATGCCAGTGGGTCTCGGAGAACCCGTCTTTAACGAATTAGATGCAGACATTGCCAAAGCCTTGATGAGCATCAATGCAGTGAAAGGCGTGGAAATAGGGGCCGGTTTTGATTCTGTGTCCCAACGTGGATCTGAACATCGTGATGAACTTTTTCCAGATGGATTTGACAGCAATAACGCTGGCGGAATTTTAGGTGGCATTTCTTCAGGTCAGGACGTGATAGCAAGCTTAGCATTAAAGCCCACATCCAGTATCACCAAACCAGGGATGAGTATTGATCGCCAAGGCAATCCTGCTGAAGTTGTCACCAAAGGTCGTCACGACCCTTGCGTTGGTATTCGAGCGGTTCCGATCGCTGAAGCCATGCTCGCTATCGTAATCATGGATCATTATCTGCGGCATCGGGCACAAAATTCTGATGTGTCGGTGGATACACCAGCGATAGCTGCGAGTCGAAGCAAAAATAAATAGCTTATTCGCGTGTGAAATGCCTCTCCTAAGAGCGACTGAGGCATTTCATACATAGCGATACCTTAAACTGCTTTCTCCACTAAAAATTCCTTTAAGTATTTACCAGTATAGGACGCCGCAACTTCAGCCACGTCTTCAGGCGTGCCTTCGGCAACGACGGTGCCCCCTCCGTTGCCGCCTTCAGGGCCAAGATCAATTATCCAATCGGCTGTCTTGATGACATCTAAATTGTGTTCAATCACAACGACGGTGTTTCCATGATCTCTAAGCGCATGAAGTACGTAAAGTAACTGTTTGATATCATGGAAGTGCAGGCCCGTGGTTGGCTCGTCTAGAATATATAATGTGTTGCCTGTGTCTCGCTTTGACAACTCTCGTGCTAATTTGATTCTCTGTGCCTCACCGCCAGAGAGCGTGATTGCGCTTTGCCCCAACTTTATGTAACCCAATCCAACCGACATCAATGTGTCTAACTTTTTGTGTATATTCGGCACGGCGCTGAAAAATACCACCGCATCTTCGATTGTCATATCGAGAACGTCGTGTATATTTTGCCCTTTGTATCTAATATCCAAAGTCTCTCGATTATACCTTTGGCCTTTACATACATCGCATGCAACGTAAATGTCCGGCAGAAAGTGCATTTCAACTTTAATGAGGCCGTCACCCTGACACGCCTCACAGCGGCCACCTTTCACATTGAAAGAAAAACGACCAGGTTTGTAACCTCGAGCACGAGCTTCTGGAGTGCCCGCAAAAAGCTCTCGAATAGGTGTAAACAATTGCGTGTAGGTCGCTGGGTTTGACCGTGGCGTGCGCCCAATTGGGCTTTGATTTATGTCGACGATTTTATCAACTTTCTCTAAACCTAAGATACTGTCATGCGGAGCGCTTTCAATTCTGCTGCGATTAATTAACTGAGCTGCAGCTGGGTAGAGGGTGTTATTGATTAACGTTGATTTTCCTGATCCTGATACGCCGGTAATACAGGTCAAGACCCCCATAGGGATATTAACTGAAACGTTTTGTAGGTTGTTTCCTGAAGCGCCCTTAATGCTGATTACATTGCCTTTCTTGCCCTGCAAACGCTTATTCGGCAAGTCAATTCTCTCTGCGCCCGATAAGTACTTTCCGGTCAAAGATTTTGGGTTAGATTTGATTTGTTCTAATGTGCCTTCAGCCACAATTTGGCCCCCATGCACTCCTGCACCCGGGCCAATATCAACGATGTAGTCGGCATGATGCATGGCGTCTTCGTCATGCTCAACGACAATGACGGTGTTGCCCAAGTCTCTTAGGTGGGTTAACGTTGAAATTAATCGGTCATTATCTCGTTGATGTAAGCCTATAGACGGCTCATCCAATACGTACATTACCCCAACAAGTCCGGAGCCTATTTGAGATGCTAATCGTATTCGTTGCGCTTCACCGCCTGACAGGGTTTCAGCCGAACGATCCATGCTCAAATAATTCAAACCAACGTTGACCAAGAAGCCTAATCGATCGTGAATTTCCTTGACAATTTTTTCAGCTATCTCGGCTCGATTGCCAGATAAGCTAAGCCCCTCAAAGAATGCCAAAGCATCACCAATGGATCTTGTCACTATTTGGTTAATACTCGTATCTTGGATAAAGACATTTCTGGCTTCTAATCGTAAGCGGCTGCCTGTGCAATCCGGACACGTTTGAGAATTAATGTATTTCGCTAATTCCTCTCTTACGCTGTTGGATTCTGTTTCATGGTATCGCCGCTCCATATTTGGAATGATTCCTTCCCAAGAATGGTGGCGAGTAACACCTTGACCTTTATGTCGTAAGTAGCTGAATTCAATGGTTTCGTCGCCACTTCCGAACAGTAATTTTTCCTTCTGATCTTGAGTAAGAGAGGAAAGCGGCTCATCAACACTAAAGCCATAATGATCCGCGATATTTTGTAACATTCTAAAATAGAATAGGCTGCGCCGATCCCATCCTTTGATCGCTCCCTGTGAAAGACTAATTCCCTCATCAAAAATAATCTGCGCTGGATCGAAATATTGTTTTGTTCCAAGCCCATCGCATGAAGTGCATGCGCCGACTGGGTTGTTAAATGAGAATAACCTGGGCTCGAGTTCGCTCAAGCTATAACCACAATGCGGGCAAGCGTAGCGGCTCGAAAACACTAAGGTGTGCTCGTCTGCATCATCATCGGCCATCACCAAAACCTCGGCGACGCCTTCGGCTAACTCAAGCGCTGTTTCAAAAGATTCGGCCATCCTTTGTTCATTACCTTCCTTAATTACAAGGCGGTCAATAATGATGTCAATATCATGCTTAAAATTCTTCTTTAACGTCGGTGGTTCTGATAAATCAATGACTTGACCATCCACTCTAGCGCGAACAAACCCCTGAGCGTGCATTCCTTCTAAAAGGTTTAGAAACTCGCCCTTGCGATTGCGCACCACCGGTGCCATCAGCATTACCTTGGTCCCATCTGGCAAGGCCATTGTTTGGTCGACCATTTGACTTACCGTTTGTGCCTCCAGCGTTACATTATGGTCAGGGCAGCGGGGGTCTCCGACTCGGGCAAACAGCAATCGAAGATAATCATAGATCTCGGTAATCGTTCCAACCGTTGAGCGTGGGTTGTGTGAGGTCGCTTTTTGTTCAATTGAAATAGCTGGACTCAAACCTTCTATCACGTCCACATCGGGTTTTTCCATCAAGCTAAGGAACTGACGAGCGTAGGCGGATAGCGACTCAACATAACGGCGTTGGCCTTCAGCGTAGATTGTATCGAACGCCAAGGAGGACTTCCCAGACCCTGAAAGACCAGTAATCACAATGAGTTTATCTCTGGGTAACTCTAGGTCGATACTTTTGAGGTTGTGCGTGCGCGCGCCACGGATGGTGATTTTTTCTAACACAGTATTTGGACAGTCGTGTATTTTAGGTTAAGGGAAATCGCCTGTTTTAGTGCCAATTCAACTTTAGCGCTAAATCTTTATTGAGCAGATTGAACAACCTGTTAATATACGTTGCCGGCCGTCAAATCGGTATCGATTTTTAGCTCGCTAATCAATAATAATGAAGTTTTTTTTGGGTATCGCTAGTAGACACTCGATTTCAGCTAAATACAGTGTGCCAACCAATCAAAAAGAGTTAACTAGACAGTGAGTTCCGACAAGTTAAATCCGCTAGAAAAGCGTTCTATTTTCGCTCTCGCTTCCGTATATGGCCTTAGAATGTTCGGGCTTTTCCTAATCCTTCCAGTACTAGCGATCTACGCCGAACAACTCGATGGCGCCTCACCCATGTTGATGGGAATTGCGCTAGGGATATATGGCATTTCACAAGCATTGTTTCAAATTCCATTTGGCATCATGTCTGACCGATTTGGCCGAAAGCCGATCATAGTGATGGGCTTATCAATATTCATCTTCGGTAGCCTGGTTGCCGCCTTCTCAGACACAATCAACGGCGTCATCGTCGGTCGTGCGCTTCAAGGGGCAGGGGCCATTGCGGCGGTTGTTTTGGCATTAACAAGTGATCTAACCAGAGAAAGTCAACGCACTAAAGCCATGGCTTTAATTGGTATGACGATCGGCTTTGCGTTCATGATGGCTTTGATTGCGGCTCCGTTACTTGAATTTTTTATCGGTGTTGAAGGTCTTTTTATCATGACCGCCATCCTTGCTGGACTTTCTATGGTAGTGGTATTGAAGGTGGTTCCGACACCCGTACAGACTCGAAATTTAGACGTACGACCAATACCTTATAGAATGTTGCAGCTGTTGCGTAACCCGCAATTGATTCGACTTGATGCCGGAATCTTTATCCTGCACTTTGTTCTTACAGCGATGTTCGTAGCCGTTCCAATCATTCTGTTGCAAGAATTGAAACTGGACACTAATCAACATTGGTCTGTGTATTTACCAGCGTTACTTGGATCCATTGTGTTCATGATCCCGTTGGTGATACTCAGTGCTCGTAAACATTTGGTCTCGCGAATATTTTTTATTGCGGTGGGTATCTTGGTGGTAGCTCAAGTCATGTTTATGGCACGCCCTGATGGTGTTGTCGCATTGACCGTTTGTCTATTCATCTTTTTTTGGGGCTTTAATTTACTTGAAGCAATGCTCCCTTCATTGGTTTCCCGAGTGGCACCAGCGGCCTGCAAAGGGTCCGCCATGGGTGTTTACAATACATTTCAATTTTTGGGTATATTCTTCGGTGGCTTTCTGGGGGGTATTCTTTATGGCAAGTTTGGTGTCGATGCTGTATTTGCACTCTGTAGTTTTATGCTTCTGATTTGGATGCTACTTCTCTATACGGCGCCTAAGTTTAGGTTACTCGATAGTGTGGTGGTGAAGATAATGCCCAGATCCAACCAAGATTGTAAGAGTGCCTTGGAAGCAGTAGAAGGCGTTGAGGAAGTGATTATTCTTGAGGGTGAGTCCGTGGCTTACCTTAAGGTCGATAAAGAGAAACTTGATCAAGTCGCTCTCGACCAAATCATCGTAGCAGGCTAAAATCAAACTGCTGAACATAAATCAACTCAATCATCGCAGTTCTACTCATTGGCTAATCTAGCCTTACCTGTTTAAAGAAATGGGTCGAGTGAGTGCATTGTGCGCTCAATTACAAACCGCGATTGAAAGGGTAAATATTTAATAAAGAAATTTTTGGAGTAAATAATGGCAGGTGTCAATAAAGTAATCATCGTAGGTAATCTGGGGAACGATCCAGAAGTACGTTATTCTAATAACGGTGCTGCGATTGCCAATATCAGCGTGGCCACATCTGATTCATGGAAGGATAAAAATACCGGTGAACGCCAAGAAAGGACGGAGTGGCATAGAATAGTCATGTTTAATCGTCTGGGCGAAATCGCTGGAGAGTATCTAAAGAAAGGATCTAAGGTTTACATTGAGGGCAAGCTTCAGACTCGTAAATGGCAAGACCAACAAGGGCAAGACCGCTACAGCACGGAAATTGTGGCTGACCAAATGCAAATGCTGGACTCTCGTGGAGGCGGCATGGGGCAAGGTGGTGGCGGTGGTTTTCAACAACAACCTGCGCAACAAAATCAATTTGGTGGTGGTGCGAGTCAGCAGCAATATGGTGGTGGGCAGAAGCAACAAGGTGGCAGTCAACAACAACCAAGTGCACCTCAACCAGCTAACGACTTTGACGACGACATTCCGTTCTAGCCTTTAACACCATCAACACTAATACTGTTTAAACCCCGTGGAGCTATTTGTTTGACGGGGTTTTTATTAATCGGATTAACAATGAAAAAATTTGAAGCAATCGATTTAGATCTAAACAATCATATAGCAACAATCACGCTAAACCGACCTGACGCAGCCAACGGACTGAATCTGCAAATGGCTTCTGAGCTTGCTGACGCAGCCAGATTGATTGAAAAGGATTCTAGTTTGAAGGTGGCGGTGTTAACGGGCGCTGGAAAATTTTTCTGTGCAGGAGGTGATGTTAAATCAATGTATGATGCACATGAAAATCCAGGTGCAGCAGTACGCTTAATTGCCGATCAACTGCACGCAGCATTAGCAATTTTTTCTAATATGGAAATCCCCCTGATTTGCGCTGTAAACGGGACTGCCGCCGGCGCGGGATTTAGCATGGCGGTTTCCGCCGATATGGTGATTGCCTCTGAGTCGGCTAAATTCACAATGGCGTACAGCAATATCGGTCTCAGCCCAGATGGTAGTGCAAGTTATTATCTACCCAGGCTAATAGGATTAAGAAAGACCCAGGAACTTATGTTCACTAATACTGTGCTTAGTGCTCAGCAAGCTAAAGAGTGGGGGCTCGTAAACCAAGTTGTTAGTGGTGAAGAGTTTGCCAGTGCTATAGAGTCACTCACCACAACGTTTATTAACGGATCCAGATCTTCAAATGCAGCCATTAAACACCTGTTGACCAGCGGCGATAAGAATTCATTAGAAGAGCAGATGGCTTTGGAGGCCCGAACGATTGAGTTGTGTGCCAATGCTGCTGACGGTAGAGAAGGGGTTAACTCTTTTATTGAAAAACGACGCCCTGTATTTAAGTAACTCATTGCATTAGTAAGAGCTTCATTCTAGGTGTGTGTTTTTAACTTCGAGAATGAGGCTAACTACATATTTTCTTTGTACTAACCGTATAGGCCGTGTAAATACCACGTCTTATCTACTCGATCGTAGAATACCCATAGCAGCTGGCCGTCGGTGGTTCTCGCAATATAATAGTCGCGACTTTGAAGCGTTAGCCACCACTCACTTACCAGGCGTTGAGGGCCATGCACAAAGTCCAAAGGACTGCTTTCATAAAGTGGTTTGTTGTGATGTGCCGATAAGGGAGTAGGGGCCTGAAAGAGCCATAACGGCTCGTTTTGCGTTAGTTCGTCAGCGTTATCCAATGCTCGTACGTCGCTGATACTCGTGTTTACTTTCGCATGACGGCGTTCCGGCAGGACCTCAGACTTTTGCATTAACTTGTACACGGCTTTGTCACCGAGTCGAGCGGCAAGTTTTTCTTTTAACGATTCAAAACTTGCGTCGTTTTGTGTGTCATTAAACAGATCACCCGTAAAGAGTGCTAACGGAGTTAAGTCATCGCAGAGCAATTCTATATGACTGAACTCAAATTTGAAGTCCTGCCTTTCTAACTTAATTTGCGTTAGCTCAAATAAACTATCGACTCGACCGTCAAGCGTAGGAGTGGCGCCTAACGAGACCCCCAAGTCTATCTTTAGTTCATGATGCATCCGTGGCTGGTCCATTCTAAATGACCAGACAATAGAACCGCAGAGCAGCTGGCGTTGTTGTGTAAATTGGGCGAGCTCATAGAGCATCTTGTAGATCTGTTCTTCAATCCAAGAAATCGTGCTGATTGGCTCAGCAAAACTGACTGATTTATTGAAATGCTCAGGTGGGCTTACTGGAATTTGGGGATCAAAAACTAGCCCATAGACTCGTTCTAAACTATCTTTAAAGGGAGACCCAAAACGTGTGCCAAGCTCTGTAATTGGAATGTCAACTATATCGTTTAACACCTTGAATCCGCAGCTTTTTAGCTCAAAAAGAGTTTTGCTAGAGACCGGTAATAATTCGAGAGATGCGCGGCCCAGAGCACTTTGTCCTTGGCGGCTAGGATTCGGGCTTGATCTCAATACGTAGGCGGCCAGTGGAGTCGACGCGATGCTAAGAGAGCATTCAAAGCCAAACATTTTAAGGTCTTTATTACACTTGTCTATAATGGAGCTAACACCGCCAAACAGACGCTCACTCTTGCCAACCTCAAGCAATAGTGAGCACTCGCTAAACACACAAACTTGTGATGAAAACTTATACGCCCAAAATGCGAGTTCCAATAGACGGCGTTGTTCTAAAAGAATATTTCGTTCAACTCTTGTTACTGCCTCGCTCGTATCAATTAGCGATAAAGCTTGGTCAACACTCATGCCAGCCACAATCCCTCGTGCGGATGCGGCTTGATTAACCTGCCAAACGCAGTTCTCATGGTAAATGAAGTGAGGGAGTTCAGTTGAACTCGATTGCAGACCAGTTAAATCTAGTGCGAATTGATCAAAATGAATGCACAACCATTGCTCGTCATTTTTCAATGGTGTACTTGTACGGAGCGTAGATTCAGTGTTCATCAATTCGTTACGCTGATTACTTGATTACCTTTTGTAAACAATAAAAAAGCCCCTTCGGTCTGTCCGTAGGGGCTTTAAGGTTTGGCTGAAGAGCACAATTCTATTTTGACTTTTTCTTAGATATCACGTTTTTAGGCTTAATGATTCCAAGTCTATTTAACAGGCCTTTCTCTTTCTGCGTCGGTTCGGTAATTACAGTTCCGCCGTGTTGCCTGTCTTCGACACTCTGCTCTAAGGTAGGCACGTTTGCCAGTGTCACGTCTCCACGCAACTCTTTGAGTGAATCCCCGTCAAAAATGACCGTGATGATCCTTTGGTCGGTTTCCCTGCGTTGTTGGTCTCGGCGGGAATAAAAATAATCCCACCTTTGTTCATTGAATGGGTCGATAACCATAGGAGTACCAAGAATAAAGAGTACCTCTTGTTTACTCATTCCTGCGCGAATCTCTCTTAGATCGCTATTGTTAATGATGTTGCCTTGTTGAATATCTGGTTGATATGGCTTTAGACACGCACCTAAAAGTAGACTGCAAGTCATTAATATTAAAGATTTACTTAAAAATTTAGTGCGGAATTTCATTTGATCGATACTGTGTTTATAGTTTTTTAAGCACTGCGATCTCATCGCAATTTTCGAATTTGTAGCAGTTTACACAAATACCCCATACTTTTTCGGGGAATATGTTCTTATCTACAGTTTCAAAGCCTAATTTATGAAAGAATTCTGGTACATAAGTTAATGCCATTAGTCGTTCAACATTGCGAATTTTCGCCATGCTGATTAGTTCAATAACTATTTTCCGACCCAGACCGCGCCCCTTTATCGATTCATCCACCATCAGGCTTCTGATTTCGGCTAAGTCGGGTGTGAAATTCTCTAGTGAGCCACATGCTATCACCTTATTGTTCTGCTTAATGACTCTAAAATGGGATAGCTGTCGAATAATATCTTTTTTTGTCCTGGGCAACAGGTTGCCTAATGCAGCGTAATGATTCAGTAATGCTTGAATGCCAGCCACATCACATTCTCGAGCGACCTCAACTCTATCGTCTATGGGCACGACAACTGTTTTCTCTTGAGTAACCTTCATGAATCTAAGCTAATATCAAATTTACAACGCCACGGATTGCAACATTTCTTGAGCATGAGCACGGGTTCGATCAGTTATTTCGCTGCCCCCGAGCATTCTGGCAATTTCTGATGTGCGCATATCTTGATCAAGTTTTATCAGCGTTGAGTACGTGTCGCTGTCTTTACTTACTTTGTCTATGAGAAGGTGTTGATGGCCTTGAGCGGCCACTTGTGGCTGATGAGTAATGCATAATACTTGAGCGTTTTCGCCCAAATTACGTAACCTCATTCCGACGATTTGAGCAATCTTCCCGCCGACGCCAACATCTACTTCGTCAAACACTAACGTGGGAGTGTCAGACTTCTGGCTAGTAATCACTTGAATGGCCAAGCTAATGCGGGATAACTCACCGCCTGACGCTGTTTTGTTAAGAGGCTTCAATGGCATCCCATGATTCGTACTCACCAAAAATTCAACTTGGTCGATACCGTGCTCTGCAACCACTAACTCATCACTAATTTGAGGTTCCACAGAAATAGAAAGCTCACCACCGCGCATCCCAAGATCTTGCATTTGCAAGGTGATCTCTTTGGATAGTTGCGCGGCGACAGTTTGTCGTCGATCAGAAATTAAGTTAGCGATTTTATGATACTTAACCAAAAGTTCATCAAGTTGCTTTTGCAACTTCTCAGGTTGCATTCGTTGATTTTCAAGGCGCTCGTATTCAGCTTGAAGCTCTTGATGCTTTGAAGGAAGCTGTTCCTCGCTGCATCGATGTTTGCGCGCCAAGTTAATCAATGTATCTCTGCGATGTTCCACCTCAGCCAGCCTTGCGGGGTCTTGGTCGATTTGCCTTAGAGAGCTATCTAAAATGGTTTGAACTTCCTCCACTTGCGCGAGAGCGCTGTTTAACAACTCCTCAGCGGGCGCAAGGGATTGATCAACGGCAACCAGATCTGAAATCTGATTAATCGTCCTGCCTAGGTTCGAACTGACGTTTGATGTGTCGTTATGAAACAGGTCGTCCAAGGCCAATACAATCCCATCTTCCAAAGCTTGAGAATGACTTAGCCTCAGATGTTCTTGCTCTAGCTCTTGGAATTCGCCGTCGTACACAGCCGTTTCATCCAACTCGTTTAGTTGGAACGACATTAACTCCATACGATCTTGGTTGTCGGTTTTTGTTTGAGAGATTTGGTTGAGCTCTTTTTTCACTCGGGCGATGTGGGAAGCGATTGCTGCCATCGCTTTCAAGCCGTCTTCATGGCCAGCGAACTGATCGATAATGTGTCTCTGGTGAGTTAGCCTTAACAACGATTGGTGCTCATGTTGGCCGTGCAGATCAACCAGCATAAGCCCCAATTCCTTCAAACTAGCTAAGGTTGTGGGCTGGTCATTAATGTAGCATTTCGTGGGTTTATTATTTCTAACGATTCGACGAACCAGGCAATACCCGAGCTCGTTTTCGTCGGCTAAATCCTTCTGACTTAGCCAGTCGCGCACATTTTTTTGCTTTTCGATGGAGAATAAGGCGGTAATTTCACACTGATCTTCTCCGAATCGGATCATATCGGACTCAGCGCGAGAGCCAAGTAATAAATTCAATGCACCAAGCACGATCGACTTACCCGCGCCGGTTTCACCGGTCACAACGGTAAGGCCATCATCAACTTCCAACTCAAGTTGTTTGATGATCGCGAAGTTTCTTATATTCAGTTCTCTTAGAGCCATAGGTACATTATAGCAATAGGTATTCGCACAGCAGTACTATTATTTAACGCTCACTTCCCCAGCCGAGTTTGGCGCGCAGCATGGCGAAATAGTTATAATTCTCAGTGTGAACTAACTTAACAGAGTAGGGCGAACGAGTAATTTCAACTAATTCGTCCCCAATTAAGTTATAGCCGATCAAACCATCAGTCGATACGTGCGCACAGTTAGGGGTTTTATTGTGGATCGATAGCTCGACTTTACTGTTGGCCGGCAGAGTTATCGGTCTGTTTGACAGGGTATGAGGCGACACGGGCACCATGGAGATAACGTCCGTGCCTGGATGCACAATCGCTCCGCCTGCGGACAGCGCGTAGGCTGTAGACCCCGTGGGAGTCGCCAATATTACACCATCAGATCTGGCCGAAGTGACAAATTGACCATTGACTTGAACCTGCCACTTAATGAGTTTTTCTAATGCGTATCGGCCGATAACAATGTCATTTAAAGCATTGTCCTCGTACATTACCTGACCATTGCGTACCACTTTAACCTGCAGCATGATCCTGTTTTCAAGCTGATAATTCCCTTCAATTATTTGATCAATTTCGCTCAACATGTCAGATTGAGGAATGTCTGTGAGAAAACCCAATGTCCCCAAGTTTATACCGGCGACAGGAACGTTTTTCTCAGCCATACGTCGTGCAACATGGAGTAATGTGCCATCGCCTCCAATTACGATCGCTAAATCGATGTCAGACGTGAGGCTCTCATGCATAATTTCTTGCGGTAAATCGCGAGTGATCTCTTCTGCCGTGGTATGCCCGAGTTTTACATTTATCCCTTTTGCTTCAAGATGAGCTGTCAACAATTTAACGGGTTTCTCTACGCTAGTGTCTTGGTACTTACCAAACACACCAATAGTTTTAAACATGTGCGAATTCATTTATGATTGTTTGAGATGCATTGTGGCTTTGCCACATTGGTTTGTCCAGCAACATCTATGGTTCTTTAGCGCCCATAAATCGCTCAAAACCAAGACGTAGCCCAAGTCACTGCAATATTGAAACCGTAAATAGAGAATAATGAGCTTAGACCTACGCGCTGAAAATGTGTTGAAGAACCTCGTTGAGACTTACATCCACGATGGACAGCCTGTCGGGTCTCGGACCTTGTCTAAGTTACCGCAACTTGGAGTCAGCTCTGCGACAGTACGCAACGTTATGGCCGATTTGGAAGAATTAGGATTAATAACGTCTCCTCACACATCGGCAGGGCGAATACCCACGGTACAAGGTTATCGACTCTTTGTTGATAGCATGGTGAGGGCTAATTTGCCCACACAAGAGGCCATATCACAGCTAACCGACCGGTTTGAGGGTGAGTCTGATCCGGAAAAACTCATCGCTCATGCGTCAGATGTTCTCTCGGACTTAACTCAATTTGCAGGGATGGTTGTCCTGCCTAGTCAATCACTAACGCGCTTTCATCAACTTGAATTCATGCGCCTGTCTAAATCTAGGGTGTTAGCCATTCTAGTCACCGAAGATGGACGAGTTCAAAATAGAGTGCTGTCATCCGCCGAAGGCTTTAGCGAATCCGAGTTGGTGCAGGCCGCCAACTTTTTTAACCATCGCTACAAAGGTAATACATTACAAGATGTTCGGCGTTTGCTGGTTGAAGATATGCAAACCGATAATGATGAAATGCACAATATCAATCAGTCAGCAATCCAAGCCGCCAGTCAAGTCATTGCTGAAGAAGAGCAGAGCAATCAAAATGACGTTGTTGTGAGTGGTGAACAAAAACTGTTGGGAGTGCCTGATTTATGTCAGATTGAGACTCTTCAAAAATTATTCGACGCATTTAAGACCAAACGTGATCTTCTGGATTTGCTCGACCGCAGCTTAAAAGCGGAAGGAGTGAGTGTTTTTATTGGTGAGGAGTCTGGCTTCAGCTCGCTTGGGGAGTGCAGCGTCATAGCGAGTCCATACCACGTCGATGGCAAGGTGATAGGCACTTTGGGCGTAGTGGGCCCTACTCGAATGTCTTATGATTCAGTCATTTCCGTTGTAGATATCACTTCAAAGCTTCTATCACAGGCTCTATCGGGCTCTAGCCAGAGCTGATTTCAAATAAGCTTGCCCATGTGGCACCAGGCTGCTGTGAACTCTCAAGGGAAAAGAGAGTAACAATAAATGTCATATAACGGTGTTTTATTGTCTATGGAATGATTGTTTTAAAACTCGTACACTGGGTGCCTTTAGATCCATTAATTAACGCAAGGGAGCCTAGGATATGGCGGATAGAAAATACGATATAGTCGTTTATGGGGCCACCGGTTTCACAGGAAGATTGGTCGCTCAATACCTACAGTCTCAGTATCAAAATCATGGCGATTTAGTCTGGGCGATGGCCGGTAGAAACGAAGAAAAACTTCGAGCGGTTCGAGATGAAATCGGGCTGCCAAAAGACACCCCGTTTGTGGTGGCAAATTCGGACGACACACAGTCAATGCAAGCCATGGTTGACAGCGCAAGAGTTGTGCTGACAACGGTCGGGCCTTATCAAATGTATGGATCTGAGTTGGTCGGATTGTGCGCCAAATCAGGAACCGATTACGTGGATCTATGTGGCGAGTCAGTTTGGATGAGGCACATGATCGATGCCTACGAACAAGACGCTAAAAAATCAGGCTCAAGAATCGTGTTTTCATGTGGCTTTGATTCCATACCCAGCGATCTAGGGATCTTTAAATTGCAATCGTTAGCAATTGAAAAGACAGGGAAACCCGCAACCCACGTTAGTGGGCGAGTCCGTAAAATGAAAGGGACGTTTTCAGGCGGCACGGCGGCAAGCCTACAAGCTTCCGTCAAAGCGGCTAAGACTGACCCAGAGGTATTCAAATTGGCAATAGACCCGTTTGCTTTGGTTCCAGATTTTGCCGGGGTTGCGCAACCTGACGGGGAGTCCGTCCATTATTCAGAGGAACTTGGTAGTTGGGTTGCGCCCTTCATCATGGCGGCGATTAACACCAGAAATGTACACCGAAGTAATGCATTGCTGGGATTTCAATACGGTAAAGACTTCACCTACGATGAAATGATGTTGACCGGACCTGGCGAGCAAGGCGAAGCGATTGCAAACCATGTAAAGAATGACACAAGCATGGCTGGGCCAGACGCCCCTAAACCGGGTGAAGGCCCGAGTAAAGAGGAGCGAGAATCTGGATTCTACGACATCATGTATATCGGTGAGCTATCAGATGGCAACAAGATGATCGTAGGCGTTAAAGGAGATCGTGACCCCGGTTACGGATCGACGTCAAAGATGATATCAGAAAGTGCGGTTTGCTTGGTCAAGGATGCTACCGATACGCCTGGCGGCCTATGGACAACCGCGCCTGCTATGGGTGATAAATTGATCGCCAGACTCGAAAAAAATGCTGGGCTAGAGTTCACACACGAAGCTTAACGCTGAACCGTCTACAGTTAATCTAATTAATTACGCAAAGTTAATTAATTGAGAGTCCCACTATAAAACAAGGAGATGGACCTCTTTGTTAGACATTTGTTAACGGGTTTGTTGGACGCATGCTCGTTAAAAATCTTTCTTTTTTCGCTATTACTAAAACGTAATCCGGCGTTCACTTGAGTGTAATCATAGAGCCCTTACTATCTCCGTAACAGGATTTTTCCTTAGCAGTTGTCTTAAAAGTAATGTTTGCTTAGGCACAGAGGTAGGGGAGGAATCACAAATCAAATTGTATCCTTTTAAGTTACGGAGAAGTAAATGATAAAAGAAATTGCAAAACCGTTAATACCCGCTGTCAAATGGTTGTCGGTAGCAGCAGCAACCGCTGCTGTGGTGGTTTCAATTCAGGTCAGCGCAGACGATCAAGATCAAAATGGGCTTAAAGTCTCTCAGTACAATGCCATTCCTGAGAAGGCGGCATTGTTGACACCGTCCAAACCTTGGTCTCCAGCGTCAGGGTTCGCTGATTTAATCGAAAGCGTTAACCCCGCTGTTGTGCACGTGTCAACATCAGGTTTTGTTCAACAACGCTCTCGCGCACGCTCAAGACAAGGTGAACAATTTGATTTTAACGATCCAAGGGATTTCTTCAGAAGGTTTTTTGAAGGCAATCCTTACCCCAATGAGCGGTTTGACCAAGATCAACCCGAAGAGCCAAATGAAAATGATGGAGAACGAGAAACTCGCCCACTGGGAATTGGCTCCGGATTTATTATTAGTCAAGATGGGTATGTCGTTACGAATCATCATGTGATTGACAGGGCGGACGAGATAGTCGTGACCTTACCCAATGGAGAAGAATACGATGCCGAAATTAAAGGAAGTGACCCAAAGACTGATTTGGCCTTATTGAAGCTGGCAAATGCCAATGATTTACCCTATGTGCCGTGGGGAGATGATAAATCATCACGAGTTGGTGATTGGGTATTAGCTATTGGTAACCCCTTTGGTCTAGGCGGCTCAGCAAGCACAGGGATCATTTCGGCGTTGGGTCGTGACATTCGCTCAGGTCCTTACGACGATTTCATTCAAGTTGATGCTGCGATAAATCGCGGTAATTCTGGCGGCCCACTCTTTAATATGAACGGTGAAGTCATCGGTATTAATTCAATGATCTATTCGCCCAGCGGTGGCAGTGTCGGTATTGGTTTTGCTATTCCTGCTTCCTTAGCGCAAGGTGTCGTGTCTCAACTCAGAGATTCAGGCGAAGTTCAGCGTAGCTGGATTGGTGTCGAGATAGGTGAGATTACAGAAGACCTGGCCAAAGCTTTCGAAAGAGAGAATCAAGAGGGAGCACTGGTTTCGTTGGTACGCAAAGATTCACCCGCGCAACGAGCAGGCCTTGAGCAAGGCGATATTATCTTAAGTTTCAATGGTAAGAAAATTTCCGAAGTTAGAAACTTACCTAAGGAAGTTGCGCAGTCTCAAGTTGGAAAAACGTACCCACTGGAAGTTTGGCGCAACGGAAAACTTAAAAAGTTAAAGATCAAAACAGAAGCTTTTCCAAGTGACGATGAGTTGGCTGGTACTCCCAAAAAGCAAGAAAAGGTAACGCCTAGTTCAGACGAACAAATGGGTGCCGAACTCACGCCACTCAATGATGAGTTACGTGCTCAGTATCGCTTACCAGCTGAAGCGAAAGGCGTGCTAGTTCTGTCGGTGGAGCGAAACGGTCTTGCTGCCAAAAACGGAATTCGACGCGGTGTGGTAATTGAGAAATTCCACGGTATTGACGTTCGTAAACCCTCGGACGTGAGCGCCGCGTTGAAAGAAGCTAAAAGCTCAAAGTTGCCTTTTGTTCCAATGCTCATCAGGAGCAGTCGAGGCGTCACATTTATTGCCTTTAAGTATAAATAGGCTCAGACGCAAAGCCCCCAGTGCATGACAAATGTTACTGGGGGGATTGCTCAAAATAGCGTAAACTGTAGGAAACAAAGAATGACTAAAAAAAACATGATTCGTGTACTAGTTGTCGAGGATGACAAAGAAACCGCTGCCTATATTGTTAAGGGGTTAACCGAATGTGGACATATAGCCGATAAAGCCGAAGACGGTCGAGAAGGTTTGCTAATGGCCGACTCAACTGAATATCAAGTGATTGTTGCTGATCGTATGCTGCCTAAGGTCGATGGGGTTACCATGACTCGAACGTTGCGCGGAAGCGGCAACAGAACCCCTATATTAATGTTAAGCGCTTTAGGCGACGTTGACGACCGCGTTGTTGGGCTTAAAGCCGGTGCGGATGATTATCTGGTAAAACCATTCGCATTTTCGGAGCTACAGGCGCGAATTGAAGCGCTGGTTCGTCGAGCTGAACCGGAATCGCCAGACACAGTGCTCACAGTGGCAGACCTTGAAATGGATCTATTGAAGCGCGAGGTCAGACGAAACGAACAAAAAATCGACCTACAACCACGAGAATTTAGGCTATTAGAGTACTTGATGCGCCACAGTGGACAGGTCGTAACTCGAACGATGCTTCTCGAAAAGGTTTGGGATTATCATTTTGACCCACAAACGAACGTGATTGATGTTCATATCAGTCGTTTACGGGGCAAGATTGACAAAGAGTTCGATGTCACGTTGCTGCATACAGTTCGTGGTGCTGGGTATATGCTGAGTGAACCAGATTAGTCCTTTCAAGAGTTCAGCGTTTCGTATAACGCTGATTTACATGCTTTTGTTTGGTTTGAGTGTTTCGATTATTTTGGGCTTTGTTTATTGGTCTACTATCGTATACACGACAAATCAAACAGAAGAAGCAATAGAAGCTGAACTCAAAGTTTTATCAACTGTGTACGAAAGAAGAGGCTATCCCGGTCTTGTCACATTACTCAGTGATCGTGTCCGTATACAGCAGCAACGCCCCGGAGACTCATCGGTTTATCTACTTGTGGATGAGCAATTTCATCGACTGGTGGGTAACATATCCAGCTGGCCTAAGATCGCCCAAGATCGCAGCGATGGCTGGTTGGATTTTAAGCTCGATGACTCTAGGGATGGTTCGACAAACGAATTTACCGCAAGGGCACGTACGTTTGTTATAGAAAATCGCTACAACTTGTTAGTCGGCCAAGGGATGCGTGACCTTGCTAATTTGAAAGAGTTAGTTGGAAGAGCCTTGTTCTGGGGATTAGGGCTTACATTGGCTCTAGGAGCGATTGGCGGACTAATGATGCGCCAAACATTGGGAAGTCGATTAAGCGCCATAAATCAGACTGCGAGGAAGATCATGCAGGGCGACCTGCGAAAGCGTATTGCAACTAAAGGAAGTGGCGATGAATTTGATGAGCTTGCTAGTAATCTCAATAGCATGTTAGATCAAATTGAAGGCGGCATGGAGGGTGTACGCCGAGTTTCGGACAACATAGCTCATGATTTAAAAACTCCGCTCGCAAGATTAAAAAACAGGGTGGAAGAACTCAGATTTAAGGTTGCCGGTAACATTGAGCAAGAAACCTCAGTGGATCAAATTTTGCATGAGGCCGACGGCTTACTGGCTACGTTTAATGCATTGTTACGAATAGCGAGAATCGAATATAGTGAACAGCGTAGGGGCTTCAAAAACGTAGATATAAATTCTATATTGTATGACATTGAAGAACTTTATGACCCTCTAATTGAGGAAAAAGGGCAGCATCTCAATGTTCAGCTTGGCACAAGTATCGAGCTTTGGGCCGACAGAGACATGCTATTTCAAGCGTTTGCAAATCTGATCGACAATGCGATCAAATACACACCTGAGAAGGGTCTAATTTCAATACGAAGTCACTCTAAAGACGGAATTTGGTATCTAACCATTGCAGATAATGGGCCCGGCATACCTGAAATTGAGCATGAAAAAGTTGTTCAGCGCTTTTACAGGCTAGACCAGAGTCGAACAACTCCTGGAAGTGGTCTTGGTTTGGCCCTCGTTTTCGCTGTGTTGAAAGTTCATGGAATGGAGCTAAAATTTGATGACAATAAGCCAGGACTCTTGGTTTCAGTGAGTACTCCGATTGCCAATGGTCCTCAACTTCCGCACGCGTGATGCCGCGCTATTATTTTGAGCTGTAAAGGAACAACTCGCTCGGATGGAGTCATGTCCAGCAAGCACAAATCTCTCCCAATACTAGTTTGAGCTATTTACTATCTATCAACCTAACGACTCGATAGGCTTGCGCGGTGTTTCCTGCTGATGCGTTATCGTTGCGAGTTCTTATCAATCGCTTATGTACGCGTTTTCCTTTCCATTGATCCCAGACTAAAATACCATCCTTATCGTGGCTGATGTAGATGGCCGCGTGCCAACCTGACACATTGGGGTAGGTATTTCCTTTAAAGGTGGCGATCACGGTGCCTGCTGCCAACTTTTCGAGTGACAATACTTGTGAGCCTGGGCGCCAATGACGTGTTGATGGCGCGCCTGAGCACTGCTTTATCAGCGAGACACAATGCCCATCCCCGATCACTTTTCCCTTATACTTGCTCGGCCTGTCGCAAATCAACGTCGTTTTTTCGTGGTAATGTGGACCTGAGATAGGATTAGTACCGCAGCCTCCCACAACCATAATATAAAGAACAAGCACACTAACCTTAGTGTGTGATAACCGCTTTAAACGAAACAATTTATTCACGTTGTGCTCACTGTTTATTCCCTAAACTATCTCTATTATAGATCAAGCAACCCTGACGATGACAAATAACACCCGCGTTTTAATAGTTGAAGACCATAAAGACATTGCAGAGATGCTCTATGACTATTTTGAAAGACGAGATTACGAACTCGATTACGCCAGTGATGGACGAGTCGGATTTAACTTGGCCAGCCAAAATGACTATGACGTCATACTGTTGGATTTGATGTTGCCACAGATGGACGGCTTAGATGTTTGTCGTAAACTACGTGAAGAATGTAGCAACTACACACCCATTCTAATGCTTACCGCCAGAGATACCTTAGATGACAAAGTCAAAGGCCTGGAAATGGGAGCCGATGATTATTTAGTTAAGCCGTTTGAAATACTTGAGCTAGAAGCGAGGATCAAGGCGTTAATGAGGCGCAAAGGTCAAGTAATGAAGCAAGAGTTGTTAGAGGTGGGCGATCTAAAATTGGATACTGGAACCTTGGATGTTGTGCGCGGCGACATGCCAATTTATCTTTCTCCTATCGGATTGAAAATCCTCACCATTTTAATGAAGGAATCCCCTAAAGTAGTGAGTCGCAACCAGCTGGAGCACGAGATATGGGGCGATATTCTGCCCGACAGTGACACATTACGAAGTCACATGTATAACTTGCGAAAGCAAATCGATAAACCGTTTGATCAGCCATTGCTCCAAACCATCCAATCAAGAGGCTATCGAATCGGAGACGCTCCTTAGTTTAAGCGGCAATAATAAAGACGCCTTTGCCTAAGCGGCATTATGCTTACATCGGCGGCTCAAGCTAAATAGAGGATATTCGGGATGAATAAAAACCGATCCAAGGACCAATCCACAATAAAAACCAAACTGGGTCAAAAAACGACTCTACAGGTCTGCTTAATTGGGTTGGTCGCAATTTTAAGTATCGGCTTTGCAAGTGTTGTTTTGGAACAATTTTTGGTTCGAGAGGCTCTCAAGGCGGAAGCAAAGCACTTCTGGGGAAACCTCGCCGTTGACCCAACCTTCCAAGTGCCTAACACATCAAACCTCAAAGGGTATCTTAAAGAGGTTGGCAGCAAATTAGAATTTCAAGGCTTACCTGAAAACAGTGCGTCACTGAATCCAGGATTTCATAAAATGCACGGCCAAACTGCGCATTCTCTTCTGTATATCAGTGAGCAAGAAGGCCAGCGACTGATTCTATTATTTGACGGCAAGAGCGTGTTACGACTCGCTGTCTTCTTTGGAGTTTTTCCTCTCACGCTGGTCCTGCTACTAATCTATATTACCGCGTGGTGGGTATATCGGGAATCAAGTAGCTTATTAAGCCCGATTGTCTGGCTGGCTAACAAGTTTGATAATTTTGATCCGGCGCATCCGGATGCTAGTTTGGACGATCTTACTGATATACCAGGAGATTCAGACTGGGAAGTAGAGAAGTTAGTCACTTCCTTTTCGTCTTACTCAAGAAGGATTCAACGTTTTGTCGAACGTGAGAGGGCCTTTACGCGGGATGCCAGTCATGAATTTCGTACGCCCCTTACAGTAATCAAGATGGCGTCAGATTTGTTGCTTTCCGAACAAGATCTAGATTCTTATTCAAAAAAGTTTGTTAAGAGAATTAAAGGCTCCGCGCGAGATATGGAGGAGCTAATCGATGCATTTCTAATATTGGCTAGAGAAACCGACAAAGAGTTTATTGATGAACACATTGTGGTTGCTGAGATCGTTGAACGAGAAATCAAAAGCGGACAGATTTACCTTGAGGATAAGCCTGTCGTCATAGAAGTAAACGAGCAATTTCCCTTGGAGCTTTATACTGCCAGAAAGGTCATGTCGATTGTGCTTGGCAATCTAATTAGAAATGCAATTTTGTACACCAATAAAGGTAAGGTTGAGATCATCATCACTGAATACTCCGTCGTCATTCGCGACACAGGCATTGGAATGAGTGAAGAGCAGATCAAAAAAATATTTCAACCATATTATCGAGCTGAACACGATAGTAAAACTAAGCGTAAGGGCTATGGTGTTGGCTTAACCATAGTCAAAAGATTGTCTAACCGATCTAACTGGGTGGTCAATGTCGAGAGTGAAATCGACATAGGGACTTCGATAGAAGTTATTTTTCTGGAAACTGTGTAAGCTAACGTAATAATTACATAACAAAGCGCTGAAATGGCTGGTAATGGGTGTGCGTCAAGCGCATAATCCGCGCTGTTAACCTAGCATCTAGCTTTATTATTAGGCTTAGTCATGAGTGATTCCAAATACGCAATACGTCCAAATAAGACTCAGATAAAACGCGAAGTTAAGGTCCTTAACGACCTTGGTAAAGAGCTAATCGAGTTAGCTCCAGCCTCGTTGAAAAAAGTGCCCCTTAGTGACACGATGTTGGTCGCTATCAAGGATGGTAAGAGATTTTCTCGTGGCGCGCTACAACGTCAGCTACGCCGAATTGCGTCATTAATGCAGCATGAGGATGTCGAGGCCATACAGCAAGAGCTCGCTCGCCAGAAACAGCCCAGCAAGCAACAAACTGCGGAATTTCACCAACTTGAACAATGGCGTGATCGCCTAATAGAAGGAGATGAAAAGCTATTGACTGACTTAATTGATCAATTTCCATCCACAGATCGGCAAAAAATTCGGCAATTGGTTAGAAACGCGGCGCTGGAACGAAAAAGGGAAAAACCGCCAAAATCGGCACGCGCACTTTTTAAGTATCTGTCTGAGCTGAAAAAGACCACGACCGATGAAGAAAGTGACTCAACCTAGTTGAGGAATATATCGGTTCCAACCTCATTTTAAGTATAAGCTCGACTCATCCCCCTTATTAAAACCTAGTTAACCAAAATTCAACACTATGTTTCAACACTTAGAGACCCTTCCAGCCGACCCTATTTTAGGACTAAACCAAACTTTTCTAAAAGACGATAATCCGGACAAGATTAATTTATCCGTTGGGGTTTATCAGAATGCGCAAGGGCAGACGCCAATATTTACGGCGGTAAAAAAAGCCGAGCAAGAGCTGATTGACGCTCAATTGACAAAGACATACGCTCCTCAGGCAGGTGATCCAACGTTTTTAAACCAGGTATCGCGACTTTTAATTGGCGACACTCTGGTCGATGAGCTCGGAGACCGACTTGAGGCCGTAATGACACCTGGTGGCTGTGGCGCTCTGCGCATGGGTGCAGAACTGTTGGTATCCACCGGTTTTAAAGGGAAAGTATGGGTTAGTGATCCAACCTGGGCTAATCATTTCCCATTATTGCAAAGTGCGGGTCTCTCTTTAACCACCTATCGCTACTACGATGAAGCCACCAATGGGGTTAACTTTGAGGCGATGATGGAGGATATTTCAAACATCCCAGAAGGGGACATAGTATTGCTTCACGGATGTTGCCATAACCCAACCGGTGCAGACATAAGCAGTGAGCAATGGGATCAAGTCATCAGCGTACTGCAAGAACGAAATTTGGTGCCATTCATAGACGTTGCATATCAAGGTTTTGGTGAAGGCTTAGATGAAGATGCTTACGGCGTCCGCACCGCGGTCTCTAAATTACCTGAAGTGCTGGTGGCGAACTCTTGTTCTAAAAATTTTGGAATGTACCGTGAACGTACCGGCGTAATAATGGTTGTTACGGAGAATGGTAGGCAAACTCAAGCTGCGAAGTCACATATTATGAGTGCTGCAAGACGCTGTTATAGCATGTCTCCTTATCATGGAGCTGGCGTGGTTGGCCACCTACTCAATAGCCCACAGCTAACGGCAGAATGGAAAAGCGAACTAAATAAGGTTAGAGAAAGAATGAACCGCTTGCGAGTTGGGTTAGCTGAAGGACTAAATGCCGCTCAATCAAGAATTAATTTTGATTTTGTTTCTCGTAGTAATGGAATGTTTTGCTACCTTGGAATTCCACAAGCAGATGTGCTGACTTTGCGTTCAGAATACGGCATATACCTGTTGGAGAGCACGCGCATTAATGTCGCGGGCTTGTCTGAAGATAACCTCCCTGTTATTGTCGAGCGCGTAACTGAGGTACTAACCAGGTAGTAATTGGTGCCTCTTATTTTGAAACCAAACATATAATAATAAGAGGCACTTTTATGGCCGCAAGAGGAGAGTTCAGCTCGCGCATGGCGTTTGTGCTAGCTGCATCAGGTTCTGCAATTGGATTGGGCAATATTTGGGGATTTCCGATCAAAGTTGCATCAAATGGCGGAGGCGCTTTCGTCTTCACTTACGTTGTTCTTACGTTTTTACTCGCTTACCCTATTTTAATGGCCGAGCTCATTATCGGGAGGCATGCAAAATCAGACACCGTGACCTCTTTGGTTAAAATTAGTGGTTCAAGCACCAAACCATTGGCGTTTTTGACTGGGTATTGGGGAATACTGACTGCCAGTTTAATTCTAAGCTTCTACGCGATCGTCGCGGGTTGGATGATTGCGTTTGGACTGGGTTCAGCGGCTGAATTGCTTGGGATGAATGAATTTAAGGAGTGGCTAACGAGCTTCTCTCTTTATAGAAATCTCATTTTCGTTTCACTTTTCTATATTCTAACCATTGGCATCGTAGCTAATGGCGTGGCTTCGGGTATTGAGAAGTGGTCTACGCGCCTAATGCCAATGCTAATAGTGTTAATACTGGCACTTATCGCGTATATTTCGACTCAAAATGGTGCTGCTGAAGGCTGGAGAGTGTATTTACAACCCGATTTTAGTCGAATCTTAAATCCTGATTTGTTGATCAGTGCCTTAGGTCAAGCGTTTTTCTCTCTCTCGCTTGGTGTTGGCACCATGATGGTTTATGGAAGTTACATCAGTAAGTCTGAAAACCTTCCTAAACTTGGTGCTACCGTTGCGTTGATGGATATTGGCATTGCATTTATGGCAGGGCTTCTGGTCATTCCTGCAATGTACGTAGCACAAGCCAATGGCGTAACTATTTACAACGAGGCCGGTGCATTGATCGATAGTGATGGTTTGATCTTCACTGTATTACCGGCGCTATTCAAAACCATGGGGTTTGCTGGCATCATTGTCTCACTGTTGTTTTTCACCTTAATGACCATCGCCGCCGTAACGTCTTCGATCTCAATGCTAGAAGTTCCAGTGTCACACGCGCAAGAATCTCATGGCATGTCTAGAAAGTCCGCATCGTGGGCTGTCGGAACAGCCATTTTAGCAACCAGTATCATTATTGTATTTAACTTCGGAACACTGTTCGGATTGGTGATAGACCTTACAACAAAATACAGTGAGCCTTTAATTGGAATCCTATTCTGTATATTTGCTGGCTGGGTATGGCAACGCGACTCAATGCTGAAGGAGCTTGAACAGGGTAGCCCAGATATGCAAAACACGTTGTTTTGGAAAATCTGGCCTACCTACGTGAAAGTGGTTTGTCCGGTGATCGTACTAGCCGTGTTTATGCATAGTTTTGGGCTACTGAACTTCTAAACACTTTTAGCTTTTCAGCTAATCGCGTAAGGGCTGTGTCGGTTGTTTCCCAATCGATACAGCCATCGGTAATAGACTTGCCGTACTCGAGTAGAGACTTATCGTCGGTCAGCTTTTGGCTACCGGCTTTTAAATGGCTCTCGAGCATGACCCCCATAATACTTTGGTTGCCTTCGAGAATTTGTTGGCCAATATTGTCTAGCACTAATGGTTGTAATTCAGGGTCTTTATTGGAATTCGCATGACTGCAATCAACCATAATGTTTTCAGCCAGCCCTTTGGTTCGTAGCTCTCGCTCAGAGAGACGAACATTGACCGAGTCGTAGTTTGGCTTGCCGCCACCACCTCTCAGTACAATATGCGCGTATTTATTGCCTGAGGAACGCACGATCGACACCTTTCCATCCCCATCAATGCCCAAAAACCGATGACCACTACTAACGCTTTCCAGCGCATTAATGGCGACACCAAGAGAGCCATCTGTCCCATTTTTAAATCCAATTGGAACCGACAATCCACTGGCCATTTCCCTGTGAGTTTGAGACTCTGTAGTACGCGCACCAATAGCAGACCAAGCTATTAAATCTTGCATATACTGTGGCGAGATAGGGTCCAATGCTTCGTTAGCAATGGGTAATCCCAATTGGTTGATTTTTAGCATCAATTGACGACCTATCGCCATTCCTTTTTCTACTTGAAAAGTTCCGTCTAAGTAGGGATCATTAATCAAGCCTTTCCAACCCACAGTGGTACGAGGCTTTTCAAAGTAAACTCTCATCACAATAAAAAGCTGGTCCTCTACAGTTTTGGAAAACTTGGCCAACCTTTTAGCGTATTCAATCGCGGCAGTAGTATCGTGCACAGAGCAGGGACCAACGACGACCATCAGCCGTTTGTCTTTGCGATCAAGTATGTTGCGAATGATAGATCTAGAGCGCTCGACATGCGCTTCAATTTCTGGAGTTATGGGAAACTGCGCTTTAAACTCGTTAGGGGTTACCAGTCTATCGAGGCTGGTTATATTGGTATTTTCGAGGGACATTCGAGTGCTTTGGGTAGTAATTACTGTTAAATCAATAGACCGATTTAAACACATAACAATGACTTAGAGTACGAACAAATTGCTCGAAAGCACTTAATTTCCATAAACCCGTTTATAAAGTCGGGCTTGAACTCACTAAAGCTAGTCGTCAGAGGGGTGAATGGCCACTTTGACGAGTATGGTTAACGAAATCCCCCAAGCGACTGCCAAAGCGCCTGATACCAAAGGCACGCTTGCCGTATATTCCACCGCACCTAACTTGATGCCTGCAAAATAAGTTAACGGAGCAGCAATAGCGCCTGTAACGGCGGGCAGAGCTGGGTGGGCCTTGAGCCACTTTAATGAATGATTCACGGTCAGCGCAAAACCAACCCAAAGAACAATTATCCATCCCGGCGCCAAAGCGGAAAAAGGGCGTTTTTCAGTGAAATCCATTAGACCGAATTGAACCCACATGGTGTCTACCAGAACGCCTAAGAAAACACTTAAAAACACGAGTTTTAGATCGGTAGGGTGTCGATTTTTGGGCGCCAGTTGATAGACAGCTAAAACCAAACAACTCAGTAGTGCGGGCCATACTAGTTGTTTGGAGCTGCCAACCACACACGCTAACCAAACGCCATTGAACAGCATGGCGTTGACGAACACGTTCACTCGGAACATGCTTTTTATCACCTCAATCATCGATTACTCCGCACCAGCTTGCTTTCTAAATAGGATCTGTCCGACGCTGGTCGCTCTCTCATCAAA
This sequence comes from Arenicella sp. 4NH20-0111, assembly GCF_040366405.1. NCBI lineage: Bacteria > Pseudomonadati > Pseudomonadota > Gammaproteobacteria > Arenicellales > Arenicellaceae > Arenicella > Arenicella sp. 4NH20-0111. Next base: position 660,989 of record NZ_BAABWF010000002.1, on the reverse strand, counting down.
TGCGCCCTCGCAATAACACAGATAAAATTCCCACATTCGTTGAAATTGTTCGTCGTACCCACGCTGCTTAATGGTCTCTATATGTTGATAGAATAGTTTTCTCCAATCCCGTAATGTCTGCGCGTAGCTCAAACCCATGTCGTGTAAATCTTCTATCATTAGACGGTTTCGTGCGGCATTTTCCGTGATCACTCGATAACAAGGCATAAAGCCACCTGGGAATATGTACCTTTTGATAAAATCAACGCGAGTTAAAGCGGCTTCGTACTCTGAATCATCGATAACGATCGCTTGAATAAGAGCCTTCCCATCTTTCTTAAGAAGTGAATTGATCTTCCTAAAATACACATCCAAATATTGATGCCCTATTGCTTCAATCATTTCAATAGAAACCAGCTTGTCAAATTGGCCTTCTATGTCTCGGTAGTCTTGCAATTTTACGCTGACAAGATGCTCTAAATTCTCCTTCTTAACCGCTTTGATGGCTTCTGAATATTGCTCCTGAGATATGGTAACGGTGGTAATTCTGCAGCCAGTTGTCTTAGCTGCATAACAGGCAAAGCCCCCCCAACCGGACCCAATTTCGATCAGGTGATCGGCTTCATCTAGGTCCAAGGCATCGCATATTCTTTGTAACTTTCTATCCGACGCTTTCTGTAAATTATCGCCTGCGCTATAAAGTGCAGATGAGTACATCATTCTATCATCCAAAAAGAGCCTGAAGAAATCATTTCCAAGGTCGTAATGGGCCGCGATATTCCTTTTCGAGCCACTGCGTGTATTTCTATTTTGGGCATGCCAGCAGCGATATGCAAACTGAGCAAATTTAGCAAAACCCGAATCCATTTTTTGTAGTACCAATCGATTGCGAACAAAAATGCGAATCAACTCAGTTAAGCGATTCGTTGTCCACAATCCATCGATAAAGGCTTGCCCGCAACCATTGGCGCCTCCCAGTGCTATTTGAGTATACGTGCTGATATCCCCAACATGAATATGACATTGAAGTTCTGCAGTTTCATCTCCCAAAACGAGCGTGCCTTGAGGATCTACAAGTGTGATTTTACCGCCTTTTAAGGAACCTAATAGTGACGTGAACCGAGCTCTGAAGAACCTTGCTATTGCCGCTGATGCCGTGTTGGTCGCGCTCGATTGCGCGTTAACAAAACTGTGAGCAAACATTGACGGCAGGGATTCAATCTTCTCAAATTGACTCGCGTTAAAGTGAGGGGGAAGGTTATCAAGCAGCATCTCTTTCAACTCATCTTTAGTGCTGCTTTCTGGGGTCTGAACAGTGGTGGTCATGATCGAAGTGTGGTCTATTTATTTTATTTTACTTTGGTGGGATGCTGTTGATTGTTTAGTGGAAAGAGGGTGCTTATAAAATGGAACACGCTTTACCCAAAGCTTAAGCGCTTGCCAATAGATGCCCAAGACGACTTTTACACACATCAAGGGAAATCGAAATGGAAGCAGATTGGCCGCGCGCCTGTCTAAATTTCTGCCCTTTAAGTTGAGCGTTGCATTGAATATTTTGCGGTTCTTTTCAAGCAAATTCATGCTTATCACAATTTGATTCTCAGAGAGTGTGTAACGCCATAGATACTCAATTTCCATAGGCATAAACGGAGACACATGAAATTCTTTATCAAAGGTGGCAGTATAGCTTGCCTCCGGGTGACCCTCGCTGAATTCGTCAAGCTGATGAACGTAACAAAAACGTTCTCCCCAAGGTGTGTTATGAATTTCGCTGATAAAAAACACGAGTTTTTCGTCCTCGTAACAAGCAAAGAAGCTGACAGGGTTATAGCAATGCCCCCAGTAGGCTAAGTTTGCTAGCAAATAGACTTCGCCAGAAAATTCTTTATTAGTTTGTTTGTTAATAACGTTACAAACCTCGTCGTACAAAGACACACCACTGGGTAAGTAATTGTTTCGATCATAGCGAACTAGGTTAAATCTGCGAGAAGACCAAAAGCGACTGATGTCATCAATAAGTTCCGGCCTGCGTACGTTCATCCAAAGTTGAAACACCTTATAGTCAAATTTATGCGGTACGGGAGTCGCTCGATGGTGACTCAAATGGCCTTCGTACAACCTAACGTCGCTAATCGTCACTTAATCCTCTCTGCTCAAACGTTCGCTTTTCAAAGTCCTTTCTTAGTCGCTTACAGCTCTCAAAGGCGCTCTTGGCGCCATCTTCATGAAAGCCCCAGCCCCAATACGCGCCAACGTAATACGTATTTTGACCACCATTTATTTCTGGGAGTCTCGATTGTGCACTCACGCTTTTTGCCGTAAAAATTGGATGGCTGTAATGCCGTTCAGTCAAAATACTAGCACGAGAAATCTTCTTATAACCGTTCAGTGTTGTAAATACATTAGTGCTTATCGGTAACCGCTGCAATGAATTCATCCAGTAATTCGCTGTACAGCAATTCAAAGAATTTTCATTGCCAACGGTGGGAACCTCGGTATTCCAACTAGCCCATGATTGCCTATTTGTGCTCATGATCGATTCATCGGTGTGAACTACCACGTGATTTCTTTCAAAGAGAATTGAACCCAAAATATCCGCTTCGGCTTCAGTTGGGTTGTCCAAAAGTGCTAATGAGACATCGGCGTGTGTGGCCAAAATGACCGCATCAAATTCATACATTCCGCCAGAATCAGTGTGAATTTTCACGTCATTATCGGTTCTCTCTACTCTCGTGACAGCGTCGCCAATTAGGAAATTGCACTTTAAGTGGCTAAGTAATGCTTCAACATAACTTGAGGAGCCATTTTTAATCACCTTCCATTGAGGACGTCCAATGATCTTCATTAGTCCGTGCCGCGAAAAAAAATCGACTAGGTGTCGGATGGGGAATTTCTCTACTTGTGTCGTGTTAGTAGACCATAGAGCGCTAATCATTGGGAGCAAATGATCGTGCTTAAATGAACGGCTGTAGTTATTGGCGTTTAAGTACTCGCTAACGCTTTCTGAGCGACTGTAGTTATCTTCCAAAACCTCAGTAGACTGACGATAAAAGCGCAGAATATCGTAGATCATTCTCCAAAATCGCGGACGGAATAAGTTTCGGCGGTCGCAAAATAGTTTATTGGGGTTAGTCGAATTATACAATAAACCCGTGTCGTCATTTCTGGCTGAAAAGCTCATGTCAGTAGGTTGTGACTCTACGCCCAAATTTTCTAACATGGTTGAAAAATGGGGGTAGTACTGCGGGCAAAAAATAATGAACCCACTGTCTACTCGAACTTCGTTACCATCGATTTCAAAATGATGCGTGTCAGTATGGCCGCCAACGTAGTCGGCTTTTTCAAAGACGGTAACGTCATGGTCTTCGTGCAAGTGATAGGCTGAGCTTAATCCAGAGACTCCAGCTCCGATAATCGCAACCCTGCGTGTGGTTGATACATCTTTATTAGTGTGTACTCGGTTCATCATAAAATTATTGTTAAATTCAATCTCTCAGTGCGGGGATTGAACGGGCAATTGAGTGCTTAGTGGGGTTGCGTAATTTTTCTCTGGTTTATAGTTTATTCGCTTAGATGGTTAATCTTGTGAAGTAGGGTTTCAATCACTTAAATAGTTGGCAATATTTATTTCACTAAGCATGGTTCACCAGTATCATAACTACAGACGCTTCAGCAAGCCTTCTAGGCAACGGTACGTTGAATACAACAATGACATGAAGTTTGGAATGGAAAATTGATTTTGTGAAAGCTAGCAACAAGCAATCGATAGGTTTCTATCTATTATCTATACTTTTTACTTTAACTAGTTCTTCTATCCAGAAACGGAAACCGAATTGAACCCCACTACACGATCTCGAAAAAGCAGGTTTATGAAGCTCATCACACTATTGTTCTCACTGTCAGCGCTTTGTTGGGTACCCGTCGTGACGGCCAAAGTACCAAACGCCGTTGGTGACTATAAGCTCGATTGCAATGAAACCTTTAGTTGCCCAGCATCTCTGATGCCAAGAGTGGCATTCTGGATTGAAGTGTTCAGTAGGTGGGACACCAATACAGCCATTTTCCATGACAAGAACAACCCACATCGTGTGTTTTCAACCGTTAAGCGAAAAGAAGGCTGTCGCCGCAGCCGCAAAGGAGACTCCATAGATCGTGAGCGAAAACGATTGAAAAAAACCTTGTCTTCGCTTGCAACTAAGTTGAAAGGCAAACGAAATCTCACACGTACCGAAGAATCATTGAGAAGTTTGTTTCAAGATGCGCCTATATCGTCGATCTCTCAAGCTTCGGAAAACATACGTTGTCAGTCTGGCAATAGAAATAGAATGAGGACGGCTTTATCTCAGTTTATGACTTATCAACCCGTCATTCTTGACGCGTTACACGGTCAAAGCTTAACGCCAGAACTTCAGTACCTTCCCTTTGTTGAATCGGCGTTTGATCCTAAGGCACTGTCACACGTCGGTGCTGCTGGACTTTGGCAAATCATGCCAAGCACTGGTCGCACTTTGGGCTTGACTGTAAACAGCCGGGTCGATGAGCGATACGATCCTAGAGCGGCGACTTACGCTGCCGCTAAGTATTTTAGAAACAGCGTAGACAACCTCTCTGAAACCGCATTTGAAAATGGATTCACTGTCGTCAATAAGGATCTAAATCCGTTTGTAATCACCTCTTATAACTACGGTGTGAGAGGGATGGAGAGAGCCATAAAACAAGTGGGGCTGGATTATGAAAAGCTATTGAAAGAGTATCGATCTCCAAGCTTTCAAACTGCCGTAAAAAACTTCTACGCCAGTTTTTTAGCTGCTCGCCATGTCGCCAAAAATTCCAATCGATTTTTTGGGGAGATAAAACCCGATAATTCAGTCAGTTTGCACTCTTACAACACCATTGCACTAAAGAGAGCAACATCAATAAAACGTCTATCGAAGCAAACAAACGTTTCAATTGAACGGCTCAAAATCTTTAACCCTGCGCTCAACAAGGTGGTTTGGAAACATAAAGCGTTGGTGCCCAAAGGATTCAAACTAAAACTGCCATTCACCGAAGAGGGCTGGACCACGAAAATGGCAAGTGTCTATTCTCTACCGGCCGAAAAGGAGGAGCCTGGGTTTGTCTGGCATAAGGTAAGACGCGGACAAACAGCGTGCGGAATAGCAGAAAAGTACAGAGCATCTTGCCGCGCGCTGCGGAGGTTGAATGGGCTAAATCGAAAAGCCACCATTTACGTAGGTAAACGAATAAAAGTCCCCACTCGCACCGCTGGCATAAGCGTCGCAAAAAGCAAGGCGACTGACCGTGCCCCGGCTATTATTCCAAATTTGCAGTCTACTTCATCCGCCCCCCCAAAAACGGTATCGATGACACGATATAGGGTTAAACCCGGCGACTCGGCCTGTTCCATCGCTAGAAATTTTGACATGAAATGCAATGAGCTACTCGCAATAAATGGATTAACACGACAAAGTGTGATCAGAGTAGGCCAACGACTTTCCGTATCCGCTAGTAATAGTTGGCATACCGTAAGAAGAGGTCAAAGTGCGTGCCAGATAGCAGAGTCATACCGTGTGAAATGCAGTTTGCTACTGGATGCAAATCGACTCAGACGATCGGATACCATTCAGGTTGGGCAACGGTTAAGAGTTCCTACGCAGAGATACTAGCCAATTAGTAGATTACTTAAAGGAGAATACACTTAATAACATCGCTGAATGTTAATAAGTTGCCTTAGCCTATAGGCTTGGAGCTATCTAATTGTTAGACTCCTGCCCACAATAAAGACACACTGTCGCCTTCGGCTTTTTAAACGAAAGTTTGATGATTGGTTTCCACGAACCTTTCAGATTAAAATCAAAGCCCACTTTGCCAACACCAGAGTGATCAAGCGACAGAGAAAAAAGACACGTGTCAATACAACTTCTTTAACTCAATAAAATCGCTAATATGACCACGAAAAATCAAGCATTAGCGGCTTGGGTACAGGACGTCGCGACTCTAACGCGCCCACAAAGTATTGTGTGGTGTGACGGAAGCGATGAGGAATACGATCGCATGGTGAGCCTAATGCAAGAGCAGGGCACACTTTCGCCGTTGAATTCCGAAACACACCCAAACTGTTATCTACACCTGTCCGACCCTCAAGATGTTGCTCGGGTAGAACACCTCACGTATATATGCACTTCTGAGGAAGAAGATGCTGGCGCAAATAACAACTGGCTTGCACCGGAAGAAGCCAAGGCAAAAATGGAAGGCCTTTATGATGGCTGCATGGACGGCAGAACCATGTACGTAGTGCCATACTGCATGGGGCCGGTAAAATCACCGTATTCACGTTGCGGAGTGGAGATCACGGATAGTCCATACGTAGTGATCAATATGAAACTCATGACTCGTATGGGCACTCTGGCGCTTAAGCGAATTGAGCAAGAAGGATCCTTCGTCAAAGGGCTTCATTCTACCGGTGAGTTGGACCCTAATCGACGATTCATCATGCACTTCCCTGAGGAGCTGAGCATTATGAGCTATGGTTCCGGTTATGGCGGCAACGCGCTATTAGGCAAGAAATGCCACGCTTTGAGAATCGCCAGCTGGCAAGCCCGTAAGGAAGGGTGGCTCGCAGAGCATATGCTAATTTTGGGTCTCGAAAGCCCCGAAGGAGAGACGCATTACATCGCTGCGGCGTTTCCATCAGCCTGTGGTAAGACTAACTTGGCGATGCTAATACCGCCAGAAAAGTACAAAGACTGGAAGATTTGGACTTTAGGTGATGACATTGCATGGCTACATATGGACGACCAAGGTCAACTTCGGGCAATCAACCCTGAAGCAGGCTATTTTGGTGTAGTGCCAGGAACAAACGCAAAAACAAATCGAAATGCGTATGAGATGATCCAACAAAATACAATATTCACCAATGTTGGAACAACCGCTGACAATCAACCTTGGTGGGAAGATAAAAAACAAGGAGAACCAGCCTCTGATTGGAAAGGTAACCCTTACTCATCCGAGTCGGGTCCAGCCGCACATCCAAATTCTCGCTTTACGGTCTCGGCAACTGAAAATACGGCGTACTCTTCTTTGGCTGAAGCCCCTGAAGGCGTGCCAATCTCGGCGATTGTTTTCGGTGGACGTAGAAAGGAATTGGCTCCACTAGTCTATGAGGCCAAGTCCTGGGATCATGGTGTGTTAATTGGTGCAGGCGTCGCATCAGAAACAACGGCTGCAGCCACGGGCCAAGTCGGCGTTGTGAGGCGAGATCCGATGGCCATGAAGCCATTCTGCGGATACAACTTTGCGGATTATTGGTCACATTGGTTAAGTTTCTCGGAACGCACAGACAATCTACCTAAAATATTCCATGTGAACTGGTTTCGTCAGAATGATGACGGTGACTTTTTGTGGCCGGGCTTCGGTGAAAATCTTCGTGTGCTTCAATGGATGATCCAGCGTTGTAAAGGCGACGCCGATGCGGTTGAAACGGCGATAGGCTATCTTCCATCAGAACAGGGTATTGATGTCGCTGACTTAAATATAGATCCCGATGTATGGCAGTCACTTATCTCAATCAATGACGATCAATGGCGTCAAGAGATGAGTGATTTCGGGGACTACCTAGACAGTTTTGGCGACAGGCTTCCGGAAAAATTAAGGGAGCAACACAAAGCCGTCTCCGCTGCGTTGGGCTAATACCTTTATCGAAAAAGCGTAGCAAAGAAGCCCAAATTAACGGCCGTTAATTTGGGCTTTTCACTTCACCATCCAGCTAATGACGGGTAGGTGATACTAAGTGCCTTCATCTTGATTTGTATATCTTTATTGCTTCATTAAATTCTTCAGCAACTCTGGTTTCAAGGTCGATAGATGCGTCGCTTCGAATTCCCAGTTGTTTGATAGCGTCGGCATACCCTGCAGACTCAGCATCCAGTGCTTTTTCAGCCGTTAACAAACACTCTCTGAAATCCAGTAAATTGTCCTGATAGGCTTTAATTCGGGCCTTAGCCGATACCAATTCATCTTTGCTCGCAATGTTTCCATCGGGGATGATCGGCGTTCGGTTTGTGTGCACACAATTGGCACCCGGAACCCCTGAGGCTGATTCATTGACTGGGACTGTTGCCGCGCCAGTTTGGGCAAAAGAAGAAGCCTGCACGAGAGCTAGAAAGCTAAACGCGATCGACAGTGACACTGATTTGTTCATATTACTCATTTTCGTGAAAAGATAGATTTATGGTCATCAAGAAACTTAATTCCACTCTATTGTTATTCTTTCACGGCAAGCTTGTCAAACCGACAATGCGTTTGCTAAGTTAACTATTGATAAGAATTGCTTCTTAGATATTTAATGCATAAAAAAGCCCGTCTTGAAGACGGGCTTTTTAACCAAATGAAACGATATTCTAAAACTTTTTGAATATTTTCGCCTGCGGTGCTGATAACCCACCTTGCTGTGACGAAAAGTACGCTGAGAGCGCTTCGATATCTCTTATGGTCAATGTTTTTGCTTGGCCGCTCATGATCAAATTATTTCGATCGCCTGACCGATAATCTTTCAGTGCTTGCACCAAATAGCTATTGTATTGCCCTGCCAACTTTGGAAAAGCGCTTGTCGGAGCATCTCCAGTAGCACCATGACAGGCAGCACAAGATGCCGCTTTTTCTTTTCCTTTTGCAATCAAGGCATCACTCGATAGTCCTGGACGAGAATTACCATCCATCTCTGCAAAAAATGCGGCAATATCTGCCATATCAGAATCTGAAAGACTGGCAGCTTGAGCAACCATTGTGCCATGCTTACGTTCACCATTTTTATAGGCTTTTAGCGCAGAAACAATGTACTCAGCATGCTGGCCACCAATCATCGGAATATTGTAAACAGGACCAGGATTTCTGAGTCCAGGCGCTGCATGGCAACCCATACATGTTTGACCTAATTGGCTACCTTTTTCAGCATCGGCTGCGTGAACATTGGCTAGCCCCAGCATTGACGCGCTAGCAAACGCAATGATGTTAACAATATTCTTAATGCTAGACGTTCGGCACTTAGTCTGACTGTTTTTCTTCAACATATCTGGTCTATTCTTATTCGGTTAATTTTTCCCTAGTGCTGAGGACGTCTGACCGTCTGAGGCACCTAGTAAGACCAAAGGAGCAATGTCCTTGATCTATGCAAACTGCATTTAATTCCAGTTGCTCGGCAATGCAAAACAAGAAATCAGCACGCAACATCTTATCAATAAAATTAAAAGACTAATACAGCTAATAAAAATGCTAGCGCGACTTTAAGGAAGGTTGTACTTAAACACAAGACCTTTCACTGATATTTTCTATATTCTTGCGTATTAGATTGACTCATCTTTCAGTCTATAGCTGCGTAGGTGTGCGATCACTTAAAAACTTAGCTACAATAGTCAACACGTATCCGATCATTCTGTTTTAGCAGGAACTCCGCAAAACAATAACGATGTATGCTCACAACTAGTTTGAAATTAAAGTTAAACGGCTCGATGAACCATGAATTTCCCACAAATTCAGATGCCCCTGCTAATGCTCCAATAATGGTTTTATTAACAATGAGGCTAGAGCCATGAGTGATACCTTAGTCGTCACATCAGGCGTTACATCCAACGGTGTCCTGCCGGAGGAGTGTTACGCAGCCGTGGATTTAGGTTCAAATAGCTTTCACATGGTTGTTTCTCACTATAATAACGGGCAATTCAACGTGATCGACCGCCAACGCGAGGTAGTACGTTTAGCCGCAGGATTAGATCAGAACAATGATCTCAGTGACGAAACCGCAAACAGGGCGCTAAGATGCTTAACGGAATTTGGTCAACTACTTCGAACTCTCCCGCCGGAAAACATCCGAGCCGTGGGGACCAATGCTCTGCGCCGCCTCCAAAAGTCCAGCTCATTTTTGGATCAGGCTGAATCTGCACTAGGTCAAAGCATTGAAATCATCGCTGGTCGAGAAGAAGCAAGATTAATTTATTTGGGCGTGTCAAAGTGGTCCGCTGGCGCAGATGAGTCGCGACTGGTCATTGACATTGGCGGTGGAAGCACTGAAATAATCGCTGGAAAGGGAGATCAAGCCACCATACGCGAAAGTTTGGAGGTTGGGTGTGTGACTCTGTCGCAACAGTACTTTGCCGACGGTAAGCTGAGCGCCAAACGGTTTAGAAAGGCGGTTTTAGCCGCTGAGCTGGCTATACAACCTGTTGTTGAGCAATTCCGGCTCCAAGGCTGGAATCAAGTAATTGGTTGCTCAGGCACGATGAAGTCTATCGCGTCATCAATGCTCGGAACAGGGATGTCCAAAGACGGAATGCATAAAGAAGGCTTAAACCGACTATTGCAATTGGCCATTGATGCAAAGCACATAGACAATTTAAGTCTTTCAGGATTGTCCCGAGATCGTGGCCCGGTTTTTGCAGGCGGCTTATCTATCATACTCGCCTTATTTGAATTATTTGATATCCAAGAAATGTCTGTATCAGACATCGCGCTACGAGAAGGCGTGTTATTCGATTTAGTGGGTCGTTCTTCAGCCGAAGATATTAGAGATATTACGGTATCCGCCATGTGCTCTCAATGGGCCGTAGACACGTCGCATGGAGACGCCGTTAAAGCCACCGCATCAATCTTATATAAACAACTCCATTCAGCTTGGGATATTCAGGGTAAATGGTATGAAAACTTACTGGGCTGGGCCAGCCAGCTGCACGAAATTGGCCTTAGGATCAGTCACGACGGATACCATAAGCACGGAGCTTATATTGTTGCCAATGGGGACATGGCCGGGTTCGCGAGGCGTGATCAATTAATATTATCAGCATTGATAACAGGGCATCGGCGTAAATTTCCAATCGCGCTATTTGAAGAGCTTCCTTCAAGGCTGGTTACTCCAGCAAAGCGAATCGCCATTATTTTAAGGCTGTCGGTGCTATTAAACCGGGGCAGAATCAAAACTGAAATGGATCACCTTGAAGTCAAAGTAAAAAGCCAAGAAATCCACCTTGCTTTCCCCGACAAATGGCTCGAAACGCACCCGCTAACGGAAGCGGATTTACGTCAGGAGCAACTGTGGCTGAAAAATTTAGGGGTAAAACTGCAATACTCTTAAACTCCTATCACTGCGATTATTATTGAGCTTTTTCATTCAAACACACCTTAAATTTAATCTATTTCAGCATGCTCTTGCAGTAACACTTGCTGTACTTCAAAGGGACCATCCGCGCCAGCAATCACCTTGATATATTGGCCATCGGCCTGCAGCAACCACGCGTTTTTAGTGTCTTTCAAATAATTATCTAAATCTGACTTGACTACCGACTTTAATGAGGCGTCTAAGATGGGTGTGCATTGCTCTATTCGGTTTCTAAGGTTTCTGGGCATTAAGTCAGCACTTGATAAATACAGCTCACTCTCGTTGTCCCCATTCTCAAAGTAAAACACTCTCGCATGCTCAAGAAACCTACCCACAACAGAACGCACTTCAATATTGTCTGAAAAACCTTCAATGCCTGGTCTTAACGTACAGATACCACGGACAATAAGCTTTACCGAGACCCCGGCCTGCGACGCTCTATAAAGCGCATCAACAATACTCTGGCTCGACAAACCATTAACCTTGGCAATGATGCTGGCGGGTAAGCCTTGCTCGGCATTCAATATTTCGCGCTCCACTCGCTCAATGAACATTTGAGAAATACCGTGTGGAGACTGGTGCAACAAGGTTAGGTCAGGGTTTGGACCTTGCGTGGTTAGTTGCATGAACAGTTCATGCACATCTTGAGTAATGTCTTTATTGCACGTTAGCAACCCATAATCAGTGTAAACACGGGTGTTTCCTTGATGGTAATTACCCGTCCCTAGGTGAACGTAACGCTTTAGTTTTTGTCGTTCACGTCGTACGATCATTAACATTTTTGCGTGTGTCTTCTTACCCACCATCCCGTAAACAACGTGCGCCCCAGCGGCTTGGAGTTTTTCGGCCGTCGCTATATTATTCTGCTCATCAAACCTCGCCAAAAGCTCAACGATAACAGTGACTTCCTTTCCAGCTCTGGCCGCTTCACAAAGAAGCTCTACCAATACAGAGTCTGCCCCCGTTCGATACAAGGTTTGCTTGATTACCAAAACATCAGGGTCCGCCGCTGCCTGCCGTATCAATTCAACCACCGGTGCGAACGACTCAAATGGATGATAAAGCAAAATGTCGCCGTTATTGATCGCTTCAAACACATTATTCTGTGGTCCCAAATAATCAGGAACCGACGGCGTGAAGCCTCGGTACTTAATGTGAGGTCTATTCACCAAATCAGGCAGAGCCAACAGCCTATTAAGGTTTACGGGACCGTTTACTTTGTATAGATAATCGTCGGATATCTGGAAGCGCTCTTGCAAAAAGCTAACGATTCTTTTCGGACAGTTTTGCGACACCTCCAGTCGTATTGCCTCGCCATAAAGGCGTGAAGGCAATTCGCCCTCAAGCGTTCTAGCTAGGTCCTCGACTTCTTCTAAATCCACATACAGATCACTGTTTCTTGTGATTCGAAATTGATAACAACCAAGTACCTCAACACTGGAAAATAACTTTTTAATGTTCGCATGGATAATCGATGACAGGTAAACGTACTCATACTCGTTATTGCAAAGCTCTTCAGGCAAGCGCACGAACCTAGGAAGCGCCCTAGGAGCTGGCACTATGGCGATGTTATGGGCATCTTCGCGATCTGGATCATGCAAATCAACGACGATACTCAAACCTTTATTGATGGTGAGAGGGAAGGGGTGAGTAGGATCTAAGCGTATCGGCGTAAGTATCGGCAACACCTCTCTCTTGAAATAACTCTTTAGCCACTTGCGTTGCTCATCCGTCCATTTACTACGAGGTAAAAACTCAATTCCATGCTCCATTAGCTCGGGCATTATTTTATCGTTAAGCAGCTGATACTGTTGATCAACCAGTCGGTGCGTTCGCTCGCTTATTTTCTCAAGTGCCGTATGAGGCGTTAAGCCGTCCACTCCTTCGGCAGAGACCGCGCTATTGGCGATCGCCTTCAACCCAGACACCCTTATTTCAAAAAACTCGTCCATATTAGAGCTAAAAATACACAAAAACTTTAGCCGCTCTAGTAAAGGGGTTAGCGGGTCCATAGCCATGTTAAGCACTCGCTCATTAAACGATAGAAGGCTTAATTCAACATGAAGGTAGGTGTTGTGCATAGTTGGATATATTGGTGTGGATAGTAAAAACCGATAATGTTGAAGCTTAATTGTTACATCAGCATGGCAATTTGATATTGATTATACAGAACTGGTCATTGATGTTTGATCAAGCTTTATATTATGATCAAGTCACCTATTGGCTTTTCTTTGGTCGCCAAGCAGGTTCAGCTCTCGATTTTTGATGATCGCCGTTGACCTCCACTTTGACCCCGGCATTGACCCCGACATTCATTTTTTTTTGCTAGCATAAACAGAACAGGCTAAGTGCGTCCACTTAGTGAATGTTAGGCTTTAAATGTGCGCAATTGAAAAGTCAGATTTAACTTCAGTAATCAATAATGAGACAGACCGACGATACCAGAATTGCACAGACCAAGGAATTGGTTTCACCCGTAATCATTCATGAGCAATTCCCTATAACCGAACAAGCTTCAGAGACCACCGCCAAGGCTCGTGATGAAATTCAGCAGGTAATGAGTGGGCAAGACGATAGGCTCGTGGTTGTCGTGGGGCCATGTTCTATACATGACCCTAAATCAGCGATGGAATACGCCGAACGACTGGCTAAATTAAAGCAAGAGTTGGCTCAAGATCTTGTTATCGTAATGAGGGTGTATTTTGAAAAGCCAAGAACCACGGTTGGCTGGAAAGGATTAATCAATGATCCCGACTTAAATAGCAGTTTTAGTGTCAATAAAGGACTTGGAATTGCTAGAAATTTGTTGCTATCAATCAATAACCTAGGTGTCCCCGCTGGCTGTGAATACTTGGACTTAATTACGCCTCAATACACAGGAGACATAGTTTCTTGGGGAGCAATTGGGGCCAGAACTACGGAAAGTCAATGCCATCGCGAGCTAGCTTCGGGTCTGTCTTGTCCGGTTGGCTTTAAAAATGGGACGAGTGGCGATTTAAAGATAGCGGTCGATGCTATTGGTGCAGCCAGCAATCCACATCACTTTCTTTCTGTCACTAAAGAAGGGCGCACGGCCATCGTTGAGAGTACTGGAAACCGCTATACCCATATTATTTTGCGCGGCGGTGCAGGCGAACCCAATTACTCTAGAGAGCACGTCCAGCAGGCGAGTGCTATGCTAGAAAAAGCCAACTTACGCGCAAATATCATGATTGATTTTAGCCACGCTAACTCATACAAGACACCATCCAGACAAAAAGAAGTTTGCAATGATGTTTGTGCTCAATTGGAAACTGGAGAAGATCGAGTTTTTGGCGTGATGATAGAGTCTCACTTGATTGAGGGAACCCAAAAGGTGGTTGAAGGGCAAGATTTGGTCTACGGCCAAAGCATAACTGATGGCTGTATTGGCTGGGAGCAAACAGAAGATCTTTGCCGAAATCTAGCAAATGCGGTACGATCAAGACGTTCACTATAAACAGCCTGAGTTAATAGGGGTTAATAACACTTCAATCTGTTGGTGAATATCGCAAAACGAAGCTGCTTTGAGTCAATCAAATCAGCTTCGAATTTGAGTTAACAATAAACAGGCGAAAGCAGGGTCAAAAAGAGTAGAGCAGTATTGTCTCTCTTGCTTTTGTACAACGACGGATGATGATTTGAAACGATTTGCGTTATTGGGGGAGCCGCTGGGCCACACATTGAGTCCAGCACTACATAAAGCTATTTATCGTCAATTGGAAATTGATGATGCTTCCTATCGAACGGTAGAATTGCCTGATGAGAGACTGAAGAGTTTCTTTTCTGGTTTTCGAGTTGGTGGTTTTGATGGCGTTAATGTAACCACGCCGCACAAAGCAGCCGTCATCCCTTTATTGGATGAAGTGGATGCTAAGGCTAAGTTAATAAATGCTGTAAACTGCATTAATAGAGTCAACAATAAGCTTACGGGGTTCAATACAGACATCCTAGGTTTCGCGTATTCTCTTCGCCAAAGCGAGCTTTCCATAGAAGGAAATAAATTCGCTATTATTGGTGCTGGTGGCAGCGCTCAAGCGGTCGCAGCCGTGTTGGCCGAAGAAGGCGCAAACCAAATCTCCATCTTTAATCGGTCCATTGAGAACGCTGAGAGTTTAAAAAGCACAATTGCTGAACTCAATTCTGAGGTTCAAGTTTCAATAGATGGTTTAGAGGCGCTTGCGAGCTCAGACGCCTATGATTGCGTGGTGAATACCACTACCGTTGGCATGAGCCCCAACACCGATGACTCGCCAGTCACATCAAATTTGTTTTCAACCAACACGCTC
The DNA here is from genome assembly GCF_040366405.1 of Arenicella sp. 4NH20-0111. Classification (NCBI taxonomy): domain Bacteria; kingdom Pseudomonadati; phylum Pseudomonadota; class Gammaproteobacteria; order Arenicellales; family Arenicellaceae; genus Arenicella; species Arenicella sp. 4NH20-0111. The sequence continues at coordinate 645,557 of NZ_BAABWF010000002.1, read as the reverse complement.
GCATTTGACCTTATTTACAACCCCAAACAAACAAAGTTTCTGGCCGACGCCGAAAAAGCGGGATGTCGTACGCTCAACGGGATGCAAATGCTTGTTGCACAAGCCGTGTATTCAGTGGAAATTTGGATGGGGGGCAATATAGTTGCCCATGTCGACATGAATGCGCTGGTAAGAGACATAGAGAAGTTGATAAAATAGTCCGCACCTAGCGACACTCTATTTGCGCGTTTGCGCACAACGACATGAACGTACCTACCACGCACGTGAGCACATCAGCGGACACGCACGCGGACACACAAATCATACCGCTCGATCTTGGCGAGCATTCCTACAACATCACGGTTTCCTACGATCTCAAGGAGTCTCTAGCCGATGTGCTTGCACCTTGGAATAAGGGCCAGCAATGGGTGGTGCTCACTCAGCAAGCCATATTTGACCTCTACGCGCCGGTCATTGAAAAACTCCAAGTTTCTGGTTATCGCATTCACCCAATCATTGTTCCAGGAGACGAGTCCGCTAAAAACATCGCTCACGCGGAAAAAGTGTGGACTCAAATGGTTGAGTTAGGGTGCGATCGATCCTCAATTGTTCTGGCAATGGGCGGCGGAGTAGTCGGCGACTTAGGTGGGTTCGTGGCCTCTACGTATATGCGCGGAATCCCGGTAATACAACTGCCAACAACGTTACTTGCCATGGTCGATTCTGCGATCGGAGGCAAAACAGCCGTTAATTTACCTGCCGGCAAAAACTTGGTTGGTGCAATCTACCAACCTAAGGCGGTATTGGTAGACCCTAGTTTTTTAAAGACCCTTCCAAGAAGAAACGTTATTTCCTCCTTAGCCGAAGCGGTAAAGTACGGTTTTATTCGGGATACTGTGATTTATGACCTTTTCATTAATGAATTTGACAAGCTCGCTAGCTTAGAAGATAAAGCGTTGCTGGCGGAAATTATTGCACGCAGCTGCAATATAAAAGCTCAAATCGTTTCAAACGATCAATTCGAAGGTGGTGAAAGAAAGCTGCTTAACTTTGGACACACGATCGGGCACGCTTTCGAAACCATTCATGAATACGGAGGCCTGTATCACGGAGAAGCGGTGCTGTATGGAATGAAGTGCGCGAGTTACATTTCGCATAAGAAAGGGTTGCTGGACGACGAAAGCTACGCGACAGCAATGAGTGTGTTGAACCAATTCCCACTTCCTCCGCTTGGCGACGTCTCCGCCGACCGCGTGTTGGATATCGTGTCACATGATAAGAAAAACATTAATGGTACGCTCAGTTTTATTCTTGTAGATGGAATCGGTAACGGCGTAATCAGTACAGACGTGACATCTTCAGACATTGTTGAAAGCCTCAGTGTCGTAAAATAGGAGATTGCTTTATGAAATTGCTCATCGTAAACGGCCCGAATTTAAACCTACTTGGTGAACGAGAACCAGAAATTTATGGGCACGACACATTGAACGACGTCAATGCCTTTATTGCCTCTCACAAGGTAGCTAATGGGTTAGATCTAAAGTTTTTTCAGTCTAATCATGAAGGCGCCATCATTGACTATTTGCAGTCCCACAGAAAGTCTGTTGACGGGGTGGTTATTAACCCTGGCGGACTAACGCACTATTCAATTGCTCTCAGAGATGCCATAGCCGGCTGCCAATTGCCAACAGTTGAGGTGCACCTTTCGGATATACACGCCAGAGAAAAATTCAGACAAATTTCCATGGTTCAAGATGTGTGCGTGCAACAAATCAGTGGGCAGGGCAAAGAAGGGTATATTCAAGCGATAGAATTCTTAAAAAAAATGGCCTAATCAAGATGGTCTTTGCTTGGTGCTTGATGATTAACAGCCTATAATTCGCGCCATGAAATTTGACTTAATCAATACCGACGGCAAAGCGCGCCGCGCCAAGCTCTCGTTTGCCAGAGGCGAAATACAAACTCCGATCTTTATGCCCGTAGGTACGGCGGCGACAGTCAAAGCTGTCACGCCAAAAGAACTGGAAGAGGTCGGCGCACAGATTGTACTGGGAAACACCTTTCACCTTATGTTGCGACCTGGCACAGATGTCATTCAAGCCCATGGAGACCTTCACGACTTCATGCAATGGGAAAAACCGATCCTAACGGATTCTGGCGGCTTTCAGGTATGGTCGCTAGCTAAACTTCGGAAGATCACAGAAAAAGGTGTGACCTTTCGGTCGCCAATTGATGGCAGCAAAAAATTTCTTGGTCCCGAGGAAGCAATCGATATTCAGCGAAAGTTGGGGTCAGATATCGTCATGATCTTTGACGAGTGCACACCATATCCGGCAACTGAACGAGAGGCTCGCGACTCTATGGAGTTGTCACTAAGATGGGCGGACCGCTCTAAAACGGCGCATGGTGCAAGTGAGTCTGCTTTATTCGGCATCATACAAGGCGGAATGTTTGAACATCTTCGAGATGAATCACTAGCCGGCCTTACAGACATAGGGTTCGATGGATACGCCATTGGTGGCCTTTCCGTCGGAGAGCCCAAGGAAGACATGTACCGAGTACTGAAACATTTAGCCCATAAAATGCCCGCGGAATCACCGCGCTATTTGATGGGTGTAGGGACACCGGAAAACTTAGTCACGGCGGTCCACTATGGAGTCGACATGTTTGATTGCGTTTTACCCACAAGGAACGCCCGAAACGGCTGGCTTTACACCAGTACCGGTGTGGTAAAGATCCGTAATGCCAAGTATGAGATGGATACTCGACCTATCGATGAAGCTTGTGAATGTAGCACTTGTGCTCAGTTTTCACGTTCGTATTTAAAGCATTTGTTAAAGAGCAATGAGATTCTAGGGGCGAGACTTGCAACGGTTCACAACTTACACTTTTTTCTGAATCTAATGAAACAGATGCGAATGTCGATAGAACAAAATGATTTCGATGAATTCAAGGGGCATTTCTTTGAGACACGCGGCGCTGAAGATCCAACTGTGGCATAATCCGCGCTCGAAAAAACAGTATTTAAAAAAATTTTAGTGGCCCAAGGCTTTTAATTGGCCTAGGTGGCCTTAAAAATGACTTAGTAAATAGCCCAAAATTGTGGCACGACTAAACATAACGACAATTTAACAGCAGTAGTCAATAAAACAAGGTACTCAAAATGACTCAACTTATCGAAGATATGATCGGTTTTTTTATTTCCGACGCAGCCGCGCAAGCTGCAGGCGCATCCAGTCCAAACACATTGACAAGCTTGCTTCCTATGGTGGCGCTGTTTGTCGTTTTCTATTTTCTATTGATCCGCCCACAGCAAAAACGACAAAAAGAACACAAAAATATGGTGGCTGGGTTAGCAAAAGGCGATGAGGTAGTCACTATGGGCGGCGTTCTAGGCAAAATTTCGGCCATTGACGATAACTTCATCACGCTCGAAATCAGCAAAGGTGTGGAAATACGTGTTCAGCGTCAATCGGTTCAAGCGATGATGCCAAAAGGCACAGTTTAATAACAATTAAAAGCCTCTAAAGGGCACCTACAAGGCCTAGCTTTATGAACAGAAACCCTATATGGAAATACCTCGCGCTATTATTAATAGTAGCTTTTGGAGCCATTTACGCAATCCCTAATCTTTATCAAGCCGCACCAGGCATTCAAGTGATTGGGGATAAAACTCGAAACATCGTCGTTGATGAAGACGTACTAGGCCGAGTAAATCGCACGCTTTCAAGCAATGATATTGCTGTAGAAACGATCAGTCTGAGTAATGGAAAGATTAAGGCTAGGCTAAAATCTGAATCTGACCAAACGAAAGCTCGTGAAGTGTTGCGCGATGCACTTGGTAGATCTTACCCCGTTGCCATCACAGACCATCAAACCACACCGAGCTGGCTACAAAGTCTTGGTGGTGCGCCAATGTACCTTGGTCTAGATCTTAGAGGTGGCGTACACTTTTTACTCCAAGTGGATATGGCGGAAGCCGAGAAAAAGGCATCAGAAAACTACCTTCAAGACATCAAATCGATGCTTCGTAAAAACAAGCTTTATAACGAAGGTGTCGCTAAAGAGAGCCCGACCAATTACGTCATTCGCTTCAAAGAATCCGAGCTTCGAGACAAAGCACTGGTTGAGTCCCTGACTCAATTTAGAGAACTGCAAGCGACCGATTCAGAGCGCGACGGAAAATTTTTGCTCACCTTATCATTAACTGAGAAGTCTACCGCAGAAATACGCAAAGCCGCGTTAAAAAAGAACATAGAAGCGCTAAGAAATCGTGTTGACCAATTGGGTGTTTCTGAGCCCGTGATTCAACAACAAGGGCTTGATCGGATTGTAGTGCAACTACCTGGTGTGAAAGACCCTCAAATTGCAAAAGAGATATTAGGGAAAACAGCGACATTAGAGGTCAAATTAGTCGACGAAGACAATGCTATCGAGTCAAGCGTTCGCGGGCGCGTTCCGGCCGGGTCACAGCGATATAAGTTTAGAGATGGTCGATCCATCTTACTTAAGAAAAGGCTATTGTATTCCGGCGATAATATTATTGACGCAAGCGCGGGCATCGACCAACAAGGCGGAGGGCAGGTCGTCCACATTACACTCGACTCCAAAGGATCTGCTATCAACTCCGACGTCACTGGGAAGAACATTGGCAAACGCATGGCCGTGGTTTACGTTGAAATTAAAAATGAACCGAAAGTCGATTCTCAAGGTAAGCCTGTACTCGATTCACAGGGCAATGAAATAGTCGTCAAAAAGAGAATTGAAGAGGTCATCACGGCCCCCGTTATTCGTGACCAACTGGGTAAGAAATTTCAAATTACCGGTGTCAACGAACCCGGAGAGTCGCAGAGCTTAGCTTTGTTATTGAGGGCAGGATCGCTGGCCGCTCCCGTTTACATTGTGGAAGAACGAACTGTGGGTCCCAGCTTAGGAGCCGAAAACATAGAAAAAGGTTTCAAGTCTGTTCTATACGGGTTCTTAGCCGTCCTTTTCTTTATGGTGGTTTACTACCGCTTATTTGGTACCGTTGCTAGTTTTGCGCTTTGCCTAAACTTAGTGATTATTGTGGCGGTACTTTCATTGTTACAAGCGACATTAACGCTACCAGGCGTTGCTGGAATGGTTCTTACAGTGGGAATGGCTGTGGACGCTAATGTGTTGATATTTGAGAGGATCAGAGAGGAGCTCAAAGCCGGATCCACTCCGCAGCTTGCTATTCATCGCGGCTATGACAATGCTTTTTCAACCATCATTGACGCCAACTTAACCACGTTAATAGCGGCCTTAGTATTGTTTAACTTTGGCACAGGCCCGATTCAGGGGTTTGCTATTACTTTAAGCATAGGTATTGCAACGTCAATGCTGACCGCAATTTTCGTTTCCAGAATCTTGGTCAATTTTTGTTACGGTAAACGCCGTTTGGACACATTGGCTATTTAGCATTAATTTAAAGGTAAAAAATCATGCAAATACTCGCTAAAGAGACCAAGATAGATTTTATTGGCTTAAGAAGCATCGCGTTAATATTGTCGTTTTTGCTAATCGCAGCAGGAATTTATTCACTCACCACCAAGGGGTTAAATTACGGTATTGATTTCTCCGGTGGCACCAAAATTGAATTAGTTTTCGATCAAGATATTGCTATTCAAGACCTCAGAGATGAGCTAGTTAAAGGAGGGTACGACGATGCAGTCGTTCAATATTTTGGTTCTAATCAAGACATATTGATCCGTGTTCCGTTGTCGGAGAAAAACAGTGACGTTAATTCAAGCTCAAGAGTCGTCGAATATTTAGATGGCTCCGCACTGGGAACGTCGACGCTACGGAGTGTCGAATTCGTCGGTCCAACATTTGGTAAAGAGCTTTTTGAGAAGGGTATTCTTGCGCTTGTTTATTCGCTAATCGGAGTCATGATCTATGTCGCATTTCGATTCGAATGGAAGTTTTCTCTCGGCTCTGTCACTGCGCTGATACACGACGTGGCTATAACCTTAGGCATTTTTTCACTGATAGGCTTAGAGTTTACGCTCCCCGTACTGGCTGCATTACTGGCGGTCATTGGCTATTCACTAAACGATACAATTGTTGTGTTCGACCGAATTCGTGAAAATTTCAGAAAGCTTCGTGAGACGGATACCAAAGAGATCATGAATTATTCAATCAACCAGACGTTGCCCAGAACAATTCTAACCTCCCTAACTACCTTATTGGTTCTCATAGCCTTGTATTTTTATGGAGGTGATGCGCTGAATGGCTTTGCTGCCACACTAATTATCGGCGTACTCATCGGTACTTATTCATCCATTTTTGTTGCGAGCCCTACGGTTCTTGCACTAGGCGCTAAACCGGACGACCTGATTCAAGAGGTAGTTGAAAAAGAAGGCGCTGAACACCCTGACATGTATATGCCGTAGCAGACCATCGTGTTACGAGAAAAGTTCTAAATTTTTTGCGGAGAAATCTGATGTTTAACAAAAGCAACACTATTGCGAAAGCAGATCCAGAGTTATGGGCTGCTATCGAAGATGAAAACACCCGTCAAGAAGAGCACATTGAGCTCATCGCGTCGGAGAACTATGCCAGCGCCGCCGTCATGCAAGCTCAAGGCACCAAACTTACTAACAAGTACGCTGAAGGTTACCCTGGTAAGCGCTATTACGGTGGCTGTGCTTACGTTGATGTGGCCGAAGACTTAGCCATCGCAAGACTGAAAGAACTGTTCGGCGCGGACTACGCGAATGTACAGCCGCACTCTGGGTCATCGGCAAATATTGCGGTTTATCAAGCCGTCCTAAATCCAGGTGACACTGTCTTAGGCATGAGCTTAGATCACGGCGGTCATCTGACACATGGCGCAAAAATCAATTTTTCAGGCCGTATCTATAACTCTGTACAGTACGGATTGGTCGAGGCTACCGGTGAGATCGATTACGACCAAGTCGAAGCCTTGGCACTAGAACATAAACCGAAAATGATTGTCGCTGGGTTTAGCGCTTACTCTAGAGTGGTGGATTGGCAGCGATTTAGAGAAATTTCAGATAAAGTAGGTGCCACTATGATGTGCGATATCGCTCACGTTGCTGGCCTTATCGCCGCTGGGTTATATCCAAGCCCTGTGAATATTGCCGATGTTTGTACTTCGACTACTCACAAGACATTACGCGGTCCTCGGGGCGGCATAATCATGGCTAAAAGTAACCCTGATCTTGAAAAAGCGCTTAATTCGCGTGTATTTCCAGGTTCACAGGGCGGGCCGTTAATGCACGTTATCGCCGCAAAGGCGGTGGCATTTAAGGAAGCGCTCTCACCTGAATTTACCGATTACCAACAAAAGGTGTTGGATAATTCTCGTGCATTGCAGTCGTCATTAGAAAGTCGCGGCTACGGTACGGTCTCCGGTGGAACCGACAATCACCTTTGTTTGATTAGTTTGGTCGAAAAAGGCATTACCGGTAAAGCGGCAGAAGCCGCACTGGGCGCCGCCAATATCACCGTAAACAAAAACAGTGTTCCCGGTGATCCACAGAGTCCGTTTGTAACCAGCGGTATACGCATCGGTACTCCGGCAATTACTACTCGTGGTTTTGGGGTTGCTGAAATGGCAACGTTAGGAAACTGGATGGCTGATGTAATGGACAGTGTGACCAGCGATGGCGGCTTCGATCAAGCGATTGCGGACAGAGTAAAATCTGAAGTATTGACTCTGTGTGAGTCTTACCCAGTCTACGACTATCGTGACTAACCCCTAACGCTGGAGTACCGAGTGCGCTGCCCATTTTGTCAAAATGAAGATACTCGCGTTATCGATTCTCGTCTGACTGAGGATAGAGACGCGGTTAGACGTCGGCGCGCTTGCGAGGCTTGTGGTGAACGATTTAGCACGATCGAAGAAGCAAGCCTAAAGCTCCCTTATATAGTCAAGTCAAACGGCGATCGTGAGAACTACGATGAGAGCAAGCTTTCTCGCGGATTGGATCGCGCTCTGGAAAAGCGACCCGTCGATTCCCAAGAAATCGAAAACATCCTTCATCGGATTAAGCGAAACTTACTAACCTGTGGTGAGCGTGAAGTTCCGTCCCTGACCTTAGGCGAAATGGTAATGGATGAACTTCGCGAAATAGACCAAGTAGCCTACGTACGCTTTGCCTCTGTGTACCGTTCTTTTCAAGATGTTGACGCATTCAGCAATGAAATTAAGCGCCTTCAGGCCGAGACGGTACGTGGACGTGCCGAGAGAAGAGTCAAAGCTCAATTCGCAGCACGAGAATCCACTAAAAAAGACTAAGGCTCAAATCTCGTTATAATTTTCCTCACCTTCGCTTCCTTGTTATAAGGCAAGTGTTACACTCTCTAAGAATCCACTATAACGTCAAAAAATTTTGATAATTAGTTACTTGATAGGAACAATATTGATCAATCATGAACGATAAGGCAATGATGCATACTGTCCTTGAACTTGCGGCACAAGGGGCCCACACCACGCAACCTAATCCGAGAGTCGGGTGTATTATCGTTAATGACGGCGAGATAGTTGGGCAAGGTTATCACCACCAGGCGGGAGAGCTTCATGCTGAACGCCTCGCGTTAGCCGAGGCTGGCGATCGAGCCAGAGGCGCTACCGCCTACGTCAATCTAGAGCCATGTTGCCATCAAGGGCGAACCCCTCCATGTACCGACGGGCTTATCGACGCTGGCGTTACTAAAGTTGTTGCGTCAATGCGGGACCCCAATCCACGTGTCAGTGGTTCGGGGTTTGAGCTATTGAAAGGCGCTGGTATCGAAGTGGTCAACGGCGTACTCAATGAACAAGCCATCTGGCTAAATAGAGGCTTTGTTAGCCGCATGGCTAATGAAAAACCCTGGGTTATCCTGAAATCGGCGGCAACATTGGATGGAAGAACTGCGGCATTTGATGGTAAGAGTAAATGGATTACCGGCGAACAGGCCAGAACTGAGGTACAAACCGTTCGCGCCGGATGTTCGGCCATTTTAACCGGAATAGGCACGGTACTCGCCGACGATCCAAGTTTGAATGTGAGAATCGGGGGCGATACTGCCAGACAACCTCTTCGCGTGATCCTAGACAGCAACTTACAAACCCCGATTGACGCCAAAATTATTGGTGTCGATCAAAAGCTAGTGATTTTTACGCTATCCGATGATTTGGAGAAAATGTCTGCGCTTATTGAACTCGGAGCCGAAGTTGTCCAACTGAAGAATACGAATGATGGCCGCCTAGAACTGTCAAGTGTGTTAGATGAACTAGCAAAATGGCAGTGTAACGAAGTGCTTATTGAAGCAGGGCAAACACTCAGTGGCGCATTTTTACAACAGGGGTTAGTAGACGAACTGGTTTTGTTTTACGCCGGGAGCCTGCTAGGTGATCAAGGCAAGAGTATGTTTCAATTCGATCAACCATTGGAGTTTGAGCAACGAGCAAATTTCAAAATCAGTTCAGTATCTATGGTAGGCGAAGACGTTAAAGTCACGGCAGTTAACACTGATAGCGTCGACTCACTGACTCACCCAAAGAGCATCAACTAAGGTACACGTACAATGTTTACTGGAATTATAGAAACGATTGGTCAAGTGGTCTCAGCTCAACAACTTGGTGGTGATGTAAGAATCACGATATCGGCACCAGATTTTGCCAGTCGAGATGTGGCCCTAGGAGACAGCATAGCTATCAATGGTGTATGTCTCACGGTAATTGAATATGGTGGAGATGAATTCGTCTTTGATGTCTCCATCGAGTCGATTAACCATACATTGATAGGTGACTGGGTCACCGGCAAAAAGGTAAACCTTGAGATGGCCTTACTTCCAACGACACGCCTGGGCGGCCATCTGGTCTCTGGTCACGTGGATGGGTTAGCGAAGCTGATAAAACTAAGTAAGGATGCGCGATCTTGGCGCATGGTTTTCGAACTACCTACGGACTTAGCCAAATACGTGGCTAAGAAAGGCTCAATAACCATAAATGGCACCAGCCTCACGGTAAACTCGGTTAACGGCAATCAATTTGATGTAAATGTGATACCACATACCTTTGATGTCACTACACTAGGCACGCTTAATGAGGGAGACCGCGTTCATATAGAAGTGGACTTAATCGCTCGCTACTTAGAAAGGTTGCTAAGCGGCGACACTAAGGCTTCAAGCGGAATAACCGAGTCTTTTTTGTCAGAAAATGGTTTTGCGTAAGCACACTCGGCTAATTAGAAAGGAGTACATATGCTAGTAACCCCCTTATTTGCAGCAATATTTTGTCTACTTTATGTCATGCTTTCGTTGAACGTGATTCGTCACCGATTGACTAAAAAAATCTCCGTAGGGTCTGGTGGCGACAAGCCAACTGAATACGCAATTCGTATGCATTCTAATTTTATCGAATACGTACCGATGGCACTTATTTTGTTTTATTTTCTGGAAGTTACTAGTCTTTCTGGTGGGCTGGTTTTTTATCTCGCCAGCGCGTTACTAGTGGCTCGCGTCATGCATTGTTGCGGAATGGCGAACCCAAAACAGTACATGATTCTACGACAGGCAGGCGTCTTGATAACTTTGCTTGTTCTTATCGTCGCAAGTGCCTCATTGGCTTTACGTTATATCCCAATCAGTGTCTAATACGGCATCTCAAGTTTTGGGCTCCTTTTAAATTATTGTAATAGTTTGCCTTAAACTTTAATTTGGTCTGGGCAAACAATTAATCCTAACTAGAACATTATGGCTTTAAGCAGCATAGAAGAAATTTTAGAAGATTATCGTAACGGTAAAATGGTCATTATTACCGACGACGAAGACCGTGAGAATGAAGGCGACCTAATGATGGCTGCTGATCGAGTGCGCCCCGAAGATATCAACTTCATGGCTCGGTACGGTCGAGGTCTTATTTGCCTTACTCTTACTGAAGAAAGATGCTCCCAAATTGGGTTGCCTCTCATGGTAGGGGATAATAATGGCGCGCGATTTTCGACTAACTTTACCATGTCAATCGAGGCCGCTGAAGGGGTGACAACGGGTATTTCGGCTGCCGATAGAGCTCAAACCGTACAAGCGGCTGTTGCTAAAGACGCTAAACCTTCAGACATTGTTATGCCGGGCCACATTTTTCCAATTATGGCACAACCAGGAGGCGTGCTAAGCAGAGCTGGACATACTGAAGCTGGAATAGACTTTGCACGATTGGCGGGCAGAGACCCCTCCAGTGTTATTTGTGAGATACTTAACGAAGATGGCACGATGGCCCGAATGCCTGACTTGGTAGAGTTTGCGAAAGAGCACGATTTAAAAATTTGCTCCATCGCTGAGCTGATCCGTTATCGCCTTGAGAAAGAACCGACTGTAGTACCAGTAAAAGACACAGTTGTGGAAACGTCACAAGGGGCCCTGCGTACGGTCGTATTTAAAGATAACGAAAGGGAAGAAACGCACGTGGCTATTGTCTGTGGTGACATCGACAAAGATACTCCGGTTCCCGTTAGAATCCACGTTGAGTCAGATTTCCTTAACGTTCTTAAAAGCCTCAACGACAAACCAGTCTTCCCGGTACAAGATGCCGTGGACTATATTCTTAAGAAAGGTTCCGGTATTGTGGTTATTTTGAGGTACGCTCAAAATGCTGAAGAACTTGTATTTGATATTGAACAGATTCAAGATAATAAACGGCCCGGTAGCCAAGGGCATTTGCGACTACTGGGTGCTGGAAGCCAAATTTTGTCTAGCTTGGGCGCCGGGAAAATTCAAGTTATGGGCCGAGCTCGTAAAACTCATGGCCTGTCGGGCTTTGACATTGAAATCGTTGAATATATAGAAACCTAAGTCCATCGGCTTAGTGCGTAACAATCAGAGAATTAACAACATGACTTACAAAACTATTTCCGGTGAGTTAACCGGAAACAATCAAAAACTCGGTATCGTTCTTGGGCGATTTAATAGCTTTATTGGCGACGCTCTATTGGGCGGCGCAATTGACGTATTAGAACGACACGGTGTTAACACTGATGATATTTCTGTTGCATACGTACCAGGCGCTTTTGAAATCCCATTAGCCGTTCAGAAAATGGCCAACAGTGGAGATTATGACGGTGTCATCGCGTTAGGCGCTGTGATACGTGGATCCACTCCGCATTTTGATTTTGTCGCTGGAGAATGCGCAAAAGGCCTCAATTCAGTTCAGTTAGGAAGCGGAGTTCCTATTGGCTTTGGAGTGCTAACGGTTGATTCCATTGAGCAGGCAATTGAACGTGCAGGAACCAAAGCTGGCAACAAGGGTGCTGAAGCAGCCATGACCGTTTTGGAAATGGTTAACTTGATGAAAAAGATTTAAGAACATGGCTTCGACTCGTCATAATGCACGTAAAGCGGCCGTTCAAGCTCTATATCAATGGGATTTAACTCAGCAACGAATAGAGGAAATTGAAGGCAAATTTGAACAAATCCATGATCTTCAAAATGTGGATAGAAAGTACTTACGCGAAATCATGTTAGAGGTGCCGACTGCCAGCGAAGAACTCGAAGGCACCATTTCACCCTTTTTGGATCGGGATCTGACCGCATTAGACCCTGTTGAGCGAGCGATTTTGCGTTTAGGGGCCTATGAGTTAAAATTTAAGGCTGATATTCCCACAAAAGTTGTCATTAACGAAATGATAGAGTTGGCGAAAATATTCGGTGCCGATCACAGTTATAAATTCATCAATGGTGTGATGGACAAAATGGCGGCTTCGGTACGTAAATAACAATCTATATTTTGAGTGGGTTATGGCCGAATTCTCTATCATTGAAAAGTACTTTACGTCATTAGGGCGAGAGCACAGCGACACCAGCCTAAGTGTCGGAGACGACGCCGCAATCATCTCAGTTCCTGATGGCTTTGAGATGGTTGTCAGTGTTGACACCATGACTGAAGGGATTCACTTCTTTGAGGGTCTATCTCCAGAATTGCTTGCTCACAAGCTCCTAGCAGTCAATTTAAGTGACATGGCAGCAATGGGAGCCAGGCCCAAATGGGTAACATTGGCGATGGGCTTGAGTTCGCACGATGAGCAATGGCTTAAACGGTTCTCTGAAACGTTTGATAAAGTAGCAAAAGCTCACGGCGTTCAATTGATTGGTGGAGACACAACTGAAGGCCCGTTAGTTTTAAGTCTAACCATTATGGGTTTGCTACCGAAAGGTATGTCAATGCAAAGGTCTAAAGCTGCCGTTGGCGATGATATATATTGTTCGGGTTACATTGGTGATGCTGCTCTGGCGTTAACTAAGCTGTTGGGCGAGCAAAACCTAACTGACGACGTATTTTCTGACGTACTTCCGGCTCTACACATGCCTCAACCCCAGGTAACGCTTGGCCAGCGTCTCTTGGGGCAAGTCAGCTGTTGTATCGACTTGTCTGATGGACTGATAGGCGATGGCGAACATATCGCCCAACAAAGTGGCGTGTCCTTAGAGATTGAAATTAGGTCATTGCCGATTTCAGATGCCTATCGCCAATACCTAAAGGAAGGTGGGTTCATTAAGTACGCGATCGCTGGAGGGGATGACTATCAGCTTCTTTTCACAGCGCCGCAAGGTAAAGAAAGCACATTTGAAAAAATGGCAAAAGAGTTAGACGTTAAAATAACCAAAATAGGGCGGGTTACCAAACAAGGAGATACGTTGGTTCAGTTATTAGATGATGGAAAGCCATCATTAACCAAGTTAAAAGCATTCCAACATTTCAGATAATAAATTGTCTGCCACGCATAGATGAACGCCAAATTCAAACTCTCCAATCCTGCCCATTTTCTGGCACTGGGTTTCGGTACAGGTTTACTCACGCCCGCTCCTGGCACTTGGGGTACGCTGTCAGCGGTGCCTCTTTTTTTATTGATCATCAACTTCACTGATACCTCGAGCGTCTACTACATTGGCATTCTCATCATCACGTTTCTAATGGGAATCTATCTATGTGGAAAGGCAGCAGACGATGTTGGTGTTCATGATCACGGCGCTATAGTGTGGGATGAAATTGTCGGTTTCCTCATTACAATGACTTTTTTCGAACCGTCTCTAATAAATATTATTCTCGGTTTTTGTCTTTTTAGGTTTTTTGATATCGTTAAACCCTGGCCAATAAAAGTACTTGATAAGCGAGTTCACGGCGGTTTCGGGATCATGATCGATGATGTTCTCGCTGGTGTATTTGCCTGGGCGGGTCTTTATCTTCTAACCACCCAAGTCTTAACCCGTTTATAGTGCAGCTGGATAAGACATCAGGACTAGTCGATATTGCTGAATGGATAGCATCACCAAACTTCGACGATCGAGAAAATGTTAATTCACCAGAAGCCGTCATTATACATTGCATAAGCCTCCCTCCTGGTGTGTATGGCGGTAATCATATTCAGCGTTTTTTTCAAAATCAGCTTTCAAGCACAGAAGATCCATATTTTTTATCAATGGCACACCTGACCGTGTCATCTCATTTTCTAATTACACGGTCAGGCCATCTTCAACAATTCGTCTCCACCAACAAGCGCGCGTGGCATGCTGGAGAGTCAATGTTATTTAATAAACCCAAGGTAAATGACTTTTCTCTTGGAATTGAACTAGAGGGCCTGGATACGGACGAAATGGGCTTTACTTGCGCCCAATACTCCTGTCTTGCCAGCTTAACCAAGACCCTGATCGAAGCCTACCCATCATTAAACCATAATAAAATCTTTGCTCACAGCGACATAGCTCCCGGCCGTAAGCCAGACCCTGGCCCGTATTTTGACTGGAATCGATACTTAAATTTAATTGACAGCATGTCCACCTAGCTATATCGATTACTTTATTGCTAGAATAGCAAAAACGCTTGAAACTATACTTTTCGAGTCCTTTAACGCAGAGTTAACTTAGAGACTATTCTCATGCCAACAACTAAAGAAAGGGTTGCCGTCGTCGCGGGACTCAGAACGCCATTCTTGAAGATCGCAACGGGGTACAGAACGGTTCCATCGCGAACCCTTTCTTCTTACCTTGTTTCGGAATTAGTTGCTCGCTCAGGTGTTGACGCGACTGATATAGAGAAACTTGTTTTTGGGCAGGTTGTTATGTCACCAGATGCACCAAACTTGGCACGAGAGGTAGTAATGGGAGCCGGCTTACCAGTAAGCACTGATGCCTACAGCGTCTCCAGGGCGTGCGCTAGCAGCTATCAATCAGCGGCTGATATAGCGATGAATATTCAAGGTGGAGTAATCTCCACTGGAATTGCTGGTGGTTGCGACGTGATGTCTCAACCACCAATAAGTTTCAACAAAAAGATGACTGAAGCCATGGTCAAAATGAGTTATCACAAAGGCTCTAAGCTGGCCGCATTTAAAGGAATTAAGTTAAAAGATTTGATGCCAGCGCAACCCGCAATTAAAGAACCGTCATCGGATTTAACCATGGGGCAAGCGGCTGAGAAAATGGCAAAAGAGAATGGAATCTCTCGCGAAGATCAGGATGCATTAGCTCACCGTTCTCATACCAACGCTTCCTTGGCATGGGAACAAGGTTGGTTTGCTGATCAAATTATGAGCGTGATCATGCAGCCTGACTATCAGCCAATATCGAAAGATAATATTTTTCGATCTGACTCCGTACTGGAAAAATACGCAAAACTTAAACCAGTTTTTGATAGAGAAAACGGCAGTGTAACGGCCGCGACCAGCTCCCCACTTACCGACGGTGCTTCTGCAGTACTTCTTATGCAAGAATCCAAGGTAAAAGCATTGGGCCTAACACCATTAGGGTACATTACGAGTGTGGCTTTTGCTGCCATTGACCCAAATTGGCAAATGCTTATGGGACCGTCTTTCGCAACACCTAAGGCGTTAGCGCAAGCAGGCATGAAGCTCAGTGATATCGATTTAATTGATATACACGAGGCATTCGCCGCACAAGTACTGTCAAATACGCAAGCATTCGCTTCCAAAAGTTTTGCGCAAGAACGATTGAATCAACAAGACGCAATTGGAGAAGTAGACTTCGACAAGCTGAACGTCAGTGGAAGCTCAATTTCATTAGGGCACCCCTTTGCAGCCACAGGCACCCGACAACTTACCCAGATGCTCTATGATCTAAAGCGGTTAGGTAAGCAACATGGGCTTATTACTGCTTGCGCCGCTGGTGGACTTGGTGCCGCCATGATTCTTGAAGCAGCTTAACGGGACAAACCAGGAATAAGCCATGACAGTGTTTACAGTAGAAAAAAGCAATAAGGTCGCGATAATTACGATGAACGACCCGGCCCAACCACAAAACGTCCTAAATAAAGAGATTCAAACCGAGTTTGAGCAAGTGATTGGCGAGATAGAAAACTCGAGCGATTTGATCGGCATGATCTTCAGATCGAGTAAACCCAAATGTTTCGTTGCCGGTGCGGATATTTCGATGTTGCAAACGATTGATACTAAACAACAATCAATTGAATCTTCAAAACTACTTCACGCATTCATTCAACGGATAGCTGATTTAAAATTGACGACGGTTGCCGCCATCGACGGAGCCTGCTTAGGCGGCGGCCTAGAGCTCTCTCTTGGATTTGATTATCGTATCGCCAGCGATGCAAAAGCGACTAAAATTGGAGTCCCTGAAGTTCAACTGGGACTGCTTCCGGGCGGAGGCGGTACTCAGCGCTTGCCACGTCTAATTGATCTACCCACGGCACTCGATCTAATGTTAACGGGTAAACAATTGAACGCACAACGAGCTTTAAAGGCAGGCCTTATTGATAAGGTTGTTCCAGCTGGTGCCTTAGTAAGCATTGCAAACAAATTGATATTGAGAGGCAAGAGCAAGCGCAAAACATCCTTAAAGTCCAAACTATTGAAATTCGGTCCCATTCGGAAAAAAGTGATAGCGCAAGCGCGCAAACAAACTCTAAAACAAACCAAAGGCAAGTATCCCGCGCCGCTAAAGATACTAGAGGTAGTTGATAAGGGCCTTGCCACCGATTTAAACTCAGGGCTCCACTTTGAAGCAGAGGGATTCGCCGACCTGTTAATGACGGCGGAATCGAAAGCGTTAGTTAATCTGTTTTTTGCAGTCACAGATATTAAGAAGGACTCTGGTGTCGACACAGAGGTGTCAACTAAGGCGATGGATAAAGTTGGAATTTTAGGTGGCGGACTTATGGGAGCCGGAATCGCCTATGTGACGGCAGATCGCGCCAAGAAAAACGTAAGAATTAAGGATGTCAATATAGAAGGAGTCGCCAAAGGCATACGATACTCAGGTAAATTGATCGATAAAAAACTTGCTAGAAGAAGATTAAAACAACACGAATATTTAGCAAGCGTTTCGAGAATTACCGGTGGAACAACCTATGACGGTTTCAATAACTGCGATGTGGTTATTGAAGCCGTGTTTGAGAGTGTCGAGTTAAAACAGAAAATGGTTGCCGACATCGAATCACTCGAGACTTCAAAGGACATTATTTTCGCTACCAATACTTCAGCCATTCCGATTGATGAAGTAGCTGCAACGGCTATCTATCCCGAACGGGTGATTGGCATGCACTATTTTTCGCCAGTAGAGAAGATGCCTTTATTGGAGGTCGTCAAGGGCACGAAGACGGCCGATTGGGTCACCGCTTCGGCGGTAGAATTAGGCAAACAGCAGGGAAAAACCGTTATCGTCGTTAATGATGGTCCGGGATTCTATACCACGAGAGTGCTAGTGCCCTATAGTATGGAAGCCGTGCGCTTGGTGCTTGAGGGAGTGGCCATTGAGGAAGTCGATTCAGCGCTTGAAGCGTTTGGTATGCCAGTGGGCCCACTGAAGTTAATGGATGAGGTGGGTATCGATGTCGGTGCGCATATCGTCGAAACACTGAATACAGCGTTTGGTGATCGCATCCCATTAATTGAAGGCGTGGAGCGTGTTCTAGCTGATGATCGTAAGGGGAAGAAAAACAAGCGGGGATTTTACGATTACAGCGATGAATCCAAAGGCAAGAAAGTAGATAGTTCGATCTACCAGTCTATGGGTGTTCAACACCCTGGTAGAGCGGAGATCAGCCACAAAGATGGTATTGCTCAACGAGTGATCTTAACCATGCTCAATGAGGCAGCCTATTGTTTAGAAGAAGGTGTTTTAAGACGCGCTCGGGATGGCGACATTGGAGCGATCTTTGGCCTTGGATTTCCGCCTTTTCTCGGAGGACCGTTTAGATATATGGATTCATTAGGCGCTGACAGCGTGGTTACAAAGCTTCAATCGTTATCAGAGGAACACGGTGAAAGATTCCGACCAGCACCTAGCTTAATAGAAATGGCGAAAAAAGGAACAAAGTTCTACTAACTAGAGGCGTTCAAGTTATGCGGAGGCGACAACGGCGCCTCCGTATAGACCAATCAAAGGTGTTTCGCGATTTGAAAATAAAAAGGCGGTCAAACCTCAACCATCTGCTAAGGTGTTTTACCGCAGGCATTGGATTCAAAACCTTCGTCGACATTCGCGCCAAGATTGAATAAGTAAATAGGGCCTATCTCAAATCTCTGCTTCAGATGCCCAAAGTGAAAGAACACTTCTGCTTCACCTGCATCGAACTCTTTTTTTGCCTTACCTTTTTGTGTATAAGCGGCCCATTCATAGCTTAAGTCATGCGAATTAGAGAATACTTCCTCATAAGGATCCTTTGATTGTTGGACCCCAACTCGCGCAAAACCAGCGGTTAAATTTTCCTCAGGTGGATTTATGCTTCTTGCCCAATACACGAGGCAAAGGGTGTCATTGGGTAAGAATGTATTAATCGTAGCCGACTTTGCCCCCTTCGAGTAAGCATGGCGTTTAGGCTTTCCAGATTTAACTCGCAATGCTCGACCTCCCTTGATGATCGACTTATTATCAATTTTTGCTTTAGCGCCGCCATAGACAGAAATAGCCTGAGGGTAGGGCGAATTGATAAGCGTCGCTTCCTTCGGCATGTCTTTCATGAGGTCCAAATACAGCGAAGCAATTTCTACCTGTTGCTTTTCATCTGGTAAATCCTTTGCAGTCACGACCGAATGCGTAGTCAGCATAAAAGTAATTGATACAGCCAAATAGGAAGCAATTCGGCCTCTAAGGAAAAAACTCACATCTTTAGTTAATATTTTAGGTGACATAGTATTTCTCTAATTAGGTTGATTCACTCTGTCTCCTCACGACCATGATATCAATCTTGTTCACCGGCTCAGGGTTAGTAACAAGACTAAGACAATGTCGTCTCTCCACCTCAAATTAAACCTTATTCAGATCGAAATCTCCAGACAACAAAGAAAATTTGCTCTAAAATCCGGAGTCACTCAACCCGGCACAGCACTGTATTTTAGTCAAATTGTCCTGTTTACAGAGTCTTTCTCTGATATAAAACACGTAAAACATACAGCTTGCTGATAGGGTACTCATGAATATCATTCTTTACGCAATTCCTTTTTTCTTTCTGCTTATTGCAATGGAGCTTATCGCTGAGCGAGTTAAAGGAACTGACTATTACCGCGTGAACGACTCATTGACGAGTTTGGCAACCGGCGTAATTAATCAAATAGTCAACGTTAGTAAGAGATTGATACCATTCACGTTATACGTGCTTGTTGAACAACAATTTTCGATTTTTCAACTTGGAGATTCATGGATTATCTGGGTAATCGCCTTTGTCTTGTATGACTTTTGTTACTACTGGAATCACAGAATGGGGCATGAAATAAATTTCTTGTGGGCCTCGCATGTGGTTCATCATTCAAGTGAAGAATACAATCTAACAACAGCCCTCCGTCAGACTGGCACTGGTTTTTTTGGAGTCATATTCTATCTTCCTTTAGCGATATTAGGGTTCGACCCAGTAATAATTCTGTCCGTCGGGGCGCTTAACCTGGTTTATCAGTTTTGGGTTCACACCAGACATATCGGTAAGTTAGGTTTTTTAGAAAAAATCTTTGTAACTCCGTCAAACCATAGAGCCCATCACGCGCAAAATTCAGTGTACATAGACCGAAATTATGGTGGCGTTTTCATTTTATGGGACCGGCTATTTGGGAGTTTTCAAGAGGAATTGGACTCACACCCGGTGATTTTTGGGATTACCGGCGCCGTTAAAAGCTGGAACCCATTATGGATAAATGCGCAGGTGTACGCATCATTATTGCATGATGCATGGCACACCAAACGCTGGCAGGATAAGTTAACAATTTGGTTTCGACGGACCGGTTGGAGACCAGCGGACGTCGAGGAAAAATTCCCCTTAGAGAAAGTTGACCTGACAAAGTTCCACAAATTTGACATACAAATTCCAAACAAAATTAAGCTATACGCGGTATTGCAGTATGTGCAATTAGCCGCCTTGGCTCTACTGTTTTCAGTGGCCGCATCAAGTATAAACGTCAGCGATCGTTTTCAAATCATTACGTACGTGATTGTTGGGCTCTTCGGGATCGGTGCGACCTTAGAAACACGCCCATTCGCCGGTATTCTTGAATGGATTCGAAACTCAATTTTGTTAGTATCTTTGTTCAAGCTCCCTTTTCTACTTGGGCTATTTTTAGCGCTAATTACTCTAGTAAGCCTGCCTTTTTTATTCTTAGGTCGACTTGAGCTTGAACGTAATCAAGCTATAACCGAATCTCTAAATACAAACTAAACGCTATTTCTTCCACTGTTATTACATGAAAGTTTCTGATTTCAATTTCGATCTACCTGAAGAACTGATTGCTCAATTCCCTCCAGAGAATCGTACCGACAGCCGATTACTGAAGGTTTTTCGTGAACCTAACGCTTTCGAAGACACGTCATTTTCGTCCATTTTAGATGATATTAGAAAAGGTGATTTGGTAATTCTTAACGATACCAAAGTTCTACCAGCGCGACTTTTCGGTAAGAAAGACACTGGCGGCAAGTTGGAAATTTTGCTCGAACGCATAACCGGCCCGTTCGAATTTCTATGCCAAATAAGGGCAAGTAGGGCACCTAAGATAGGGCAATCTATCGTCATTGATGGCGATGATTCAGCCGAGCTTACCGTAATTGGAAGAGAAGGGAGCTTCTTTCGAATTCAAGCGTCAATTCCAAGCACACTATTTGAGTGGCTAGAGCATGTCGGTCACATGCCACTACCACCCTATATCGAGCGTGGTGATGAATTAAGTGACCAGAATCGCTACCAAACCGTATTTGCTAAAGAACCAGGCGCAGTGGCAGCCCCAACAGCAGGCCTTCACTATGATGAAGACCTATTAGACAAAATTCGGAATAAAGGTGCAATCATCAAAACCGTCACCCTTCATGTAGGAGCTGGCACTTACCAACCTGTGCGGGTTGAGAGCATCAATGAGCATCAGATGCATTCTGAAGCCATAGAAGTCAGCCAAGAGGTTTGTGATGCCGTCATTAAGACTAAGGAGTCTGGAGGTAAGATCATCGCAGTTGGAACCACGGTCGTTCGCTCCCTTGAGAGTGCGGCACTCAAATCGAGTTCCACACTAATCGAACCTTACGTCGGAGATACGGATATATTCATCTACCCAGGTTATGAATTTAGAATCGTCGACATGTTACAAACAAATTTCCACCTACCTGAATCAACCTTGTTGATGCTAGTCAGCGCATTTTCTGGGTATGATCGAATCATGGCCGCCTATAATCACGCTATCGAAAATAGATATCGCTTTTTTAGCTACGGAGACGCAATGTTGTTGGAAAAAGCGAAAATATAGGAAAATAATCCATTTTTCTTAATGTTCTGACTCCTAGAACACAGAATATCATCACGTTGTTAGCTATTCTTAGTGTAGGTTATTAAGGGTAGGTTACGATTAGTAGTGATAGTAGAAAAAATACAACTTAGGTCCATCAAGCTTGAATCGCTCAACGCCGAATGCCTATTGGCGGTGAACCGCTGTGTGCGTTATATCAAACAAGAGCATGAGATTAGCCTTAAGCTCCAAGATAAAGATGTTTTGATTCAGCTATCGAAACACGTGAGACGGATAGACGATGAAACGTTAAATGGTATTTATCAGGACCTCAAAGTGAAAATGGTTAGCTGCGTGACTCAGGCCAGAAAAGACGGTAAAGCCTAACTCGGCAATCGAAATGGGCACACTCAAGACCAATTCGCTATCCTAAAAATAGAGAACGCGTTTTCTTGATGCTCCTAAATAAAGTGCCTACCACTAAAGGCGTCGAAGTCTCCGCACCAACACTCCGATGACTAATGCGAGAAGCATCAGATAAAAAATAACAAACCAGTGATCTGAAAAGATCCGATGCAAGGTGCCGCTAAGTAACTGTGAAGCATTTGGTCTTTGAGCTTTTCTCTGCAAGATACGAGCGGGCAGATACTGCGTATAGCTCCCTCTATCGCTTTCTGGGACCACAAAGACTCGTTCGAGACTCCAATGTCCGTGGTTTGGAGAATTGGCCGGAGGGTCAATATCCAATCTGATTCTCGCGAGCTTTGTCTGAACTGGATGCTCCTTGGAAAGATACCCTAATGGCACAAAGAACTCACTTATTCCTTCAGGGCCTGCTGATACTTCTACAATCGAGCTTGATCGTTCTATGAACTGGTGCGACTCGGTCGCATAGAAAACTTGATAAGATGACTTTTTCAATGGCGTCTTGAGTTTAAAATACAAACCAGCTAAATTTGTTGAATCAATATCCAATGCTGGTGAAGCAAAAAAGGCATCATTGCCGGATAGGCTAAATCGGCGCGCATTGCCGAGCAAATGATTTGTATTCCAGTCATCTAAAGCCACATCTACACCCAGAGGCTCGACTCGAGAAGCGCCCAAATAATGCCTGGTGATAGGGGTAAATTGTACGTTTATTGCGCTCGTGTTAGGTATCGACGAGAACAGAGCGCTCTTATCTAAGACCACACGGCACTCCGCGCAGCCATCGATGTCTAATCTTAAGCTTTGGCTATCACTAAACCTTAATTCAGAAGGCAACCTGATATATATGGCCTCTTGACGGTTGATCAGAGCCACTCTTTCTCTAAACTTTAAACGAAAACCAGCGTCAAATTGGCCTGAGTGATCGCTTGCTGATCTGAAAAACAACTCAAAAGAAATTTCATCGTTTTCATCAATAGCCTTAGCGTCGGACTTAGATTGGTCTTGCGCCGAAGTGCCTGATATCGTTTGATCAGATAACGGGGCACCGACGTTAGAGATAGCTATCTTCAACAAGGCTGAGCTTGCTAAATCAGGTGTCTTCATTTTCCCGGTAAAGAAGGCATCGGCCTTACCTAAAACGAAACGGTTCGACTCAATTTCCGCCACATCGTTGTATTGAAAAGCGCTCGCCGCTGAAGCCGTAAAACTGATAAACAGGCAGAAAATTCTAACGAGTAGTTTAACCACGCTTCAATACCCTGAATGCGAAAAAGGCCATTGTTACAAAGAATAAAGAGCGAACGACTTCTATCGCTCGGTTCAAGGTAAGATGTTCACTTGCAATGTATTGGGCAAATAGAGTAGGGAAATGCCCCAGTCCAATAAAATCGGGGTTCAATGGAGCCGCAAGAAAAAGTGTGAATACACCAGCGTCTGTTTTTAGAAGCCATAAACAAACCCAGACAAAAGAAAAGGCCACAAAAGGGAACAACACTTTACGTCCATAGGCCATACTCAAGATTGGAAATATCACCAGCCAAGATGAATAATGGACGCTATGTGAGTTAAATGCAAAGAATACGAAGAGAACACAAGCGCATGTGACAACAAAACGTTCAGCGTGAGACACTGCTTTTTGTTCCCAACAATAGTACGCCAAACCGGCAAAGCAAATTATGATCGGATAAAACCAGTAGTAACCCAAAGAGAACAATTTGTTGACTATTTCACTATCGTGTTGAGCTGTTGGGTCTACAAACAGTAACGGAGGGCCAGAATTCAATTTGCTCAAAACCCAATCCGGCAAAAAATACACGCCAAGGACGATCAGGGTGCTCAGCAGCAGCACGCAGGCTGTTCGCAGCCAGTGATCTTTAAAATCAATGAGAGCTATCAGTAAGTAAGGAAAGAACAAGAGATTGATCTCCCTACAATGAAGAGAAAGAGCGAAACAAAGACACGCCAATAGCAAGCGATGGTTCTTTAGCTGAAGCGCCGTGAGCGCCAGGAAAAACAGTCCGAAAACTTCGAATCGACCAAAAATGTATGTGGCAAATATAGTGACTGGGTTAAATAGCCAAATCAGGATCGCAAGCCGCTTATACACTGGGTTGTCAATAAACTTCCATATGACAACTGCGGTGGCGATATCAAAGATTAAATAGGGCAGCTTGAAAAAAAACAAGTGCCTGAAAATATTAGGGTCGTTTAAAAAGAAACCATAGTCTGTCAGGTTGGCGGTAGATTTGGTGTGGTCTTCCAAATGAAAGAGTCCATCACTCACGTCAATGAATAGAGTTGAAAACGCAGCGCCTATTAGTTCTAACCAAAATGTGACGAATCGATAACTATTTTCGAAAAACAGCTCATTCTCAAGCACGTAGAATACACGCCGATACTCGGAATACAAATCAACGTGCGAAAAAAAGGGCATTAACAGTAGCCGTAAGACGACTGCACAACCCAAAATAAGAATCAAATAGTCTTTATTATTCAATCTATTAAGCAATTTATATAAACCTAATTCTCAATAAAGTGATCAACTAAAGATTCTCTCAAACCAGTTCTTGGGCCGATACTCGTAACCAACAGGTTGAGCCGGCCGAGCCATGTAGCATCCCTGATCACAAACAAGGGGGGCATGCGCATCAGGGAAATCCTCAGTAGTAAAATAGTGCGTTACCAAAGATTTTCGCGTTTTGGATTTATCCTTAATAGGACTGCCACCATGAAATAGTTGCGAGTGCCAAATTAACACGTCACCTTTATTAGCGAAGAGAGTCTCTGGTTGAAGTTCACGCTTTTCAATTTCTTCAAAAATATACTCCTTAAAGGTTGGCATTTCATCATTGACAATGATGGTGGAACCACTGGAAAAATGAAATGGCGCTATTTTGTGGCTTCCTGGATAGTAACTTAACGGACCGTTGTCTTCGGTGGCATCTTCCAATGCGATCCAAGATGCGACCATTTTATTAGGAGTAGGGGAAGGCATATAAAATGTATCGAAATGATAATCTTGCTGTGATCCAAACTCGAAGCTCAAACTGTTGCAAACCATAGGAAAACCGTCCAACAGTTCGGCCAAAATTGGAGCCAATTCCTTTCCCACCACCAGCTCTCTTATCTCTTCACGACTTAGATAAAGGTCATTGAGTTTATAAGGCAGTTTTCGTGCTTTCAAGGGAGCATCAGAAAAGTAGACTCTACGCTCTTCCTCCGTTTCAACAAAAATGTCGATGACATACTGTGCATCCAGCTTCTTTCGGTTACACCATAAGTCATCGACCAACCTATTTATTTGATCTATTTTTTCAGCGCTATAGAAGCCCTCGAGAAGCAGGTAACCGTTTTCTTCCCACGCCTTCTTTTGTTCTAAATTTAAAGCCATTTTCTTAGTATTACAAATGCTCGTTTCGAGTTATTAGTCTTTGAATTTTAGAGAGAATCTCTCATTCTTTAAGCTAAGGTTTGGATTGTAAAAAGGGTCTCCTTTCGCCAAAAAGTCAGACCACGTGGACAAAAAGTGCTTTTGCTCTCGCAGAAGTCGTTGCATCTTTTCATCTGTATCTTCATAACCTCGACTAATAGACTCGTGATGCGTCGCTTTAGCGTGCGGCGTGAACAAATTGAAATACCCTTTATCCAGCAATTTTAAACATAAATCAATATCGTTGTAAGCAACCGCTAGGTTTTCCTCATCCAACCCTCCAACCTCAAGAAACTTCTCCTTTGACATCATCATCATAGCGCCAGTGACGGCGCTAACGTTATACACCATATGTAATCGACCATGGTAGCCAATATGGTTATCTGGGAAGAACTTATGAGGATGCCCAGCTGCACCGACCATACCAGCAACCACACCCGCATGCTGGATCCGCCCATCCGGGTACAACAACTTGCAACCCACAGCACCGATATTATCTCGTTGAGCATGCTCTAACATTCTCTCGATCCAATCCGGCGTGATAATTTCTATATCGTTATTTAGAAGCACAACGTACTCGCCTTGGCTCTCACTAACACCAAAGTTGCAAATAGACGAAAAATTAAACGGCACATTATGCTCGACAAACCGAATTCTCTCATCCAAGCTTTCAAAATGCTTCATGCGCTCGAAAGTGAGTGGGTCATCGCTGTTATTGCTTACCCCAATCACTTCAAAATGATTGTAGCTAGTACGATTAAGAATTGAGGTCAGGCAGGAATCCAGCAACTCAGGTTTGTCCTTAAACGGAATAATGATACTAATCAGCGGTTGTCCAATGATCTGACGGTAGACTCGATAAGTGCCTTTCAACGAACCGAAATCGACCCTAACGTTATCCTCATGTTTGCGGCGCATGTCCTCGACCGCTTTTCTTCCAGCTTCCCATGCATAAGATTTGGCATCATAAACCACGGCCGTTGAGCCTGGGATTTTCCGCCAATGATAGAGAATTTTAGGTATGTGAATAACTCGCTTAGCCTTATCTGCCGCTCGTAAAATAACGTCGTGATCTTGAGAGCCATCGAGCCCTTCACGAAAGCCGCCTATGTCATCAGCGATGGACTTTTTGATTACAGTAAAGTGGCACACATAGTTATTGGTATCCAAAAGATCAGGGGAGTAATCAGGCTTGAAGTAAGGCTCCAATCGGCCGCCTTGCATATCCATTTTATCTTCATCACTGTAGATCAACCCAGCTTCAGGGATTTCATTAATGACTTTTGCGTTCTCATAAAGTGCATCAATACTGATTTCATCGTCGTGATCGAGTAATGCAATGTAATCACCCGTCGCCATGGCAAGGGCATCATTAGTGGTGACGGAAATGCCTTGGTTGACGTCGTTCAACTGGATGCAAATTCGATCATCCTGCAGGGCTTCATGCTCCAATATACGTTTCAAATAGGTTTTAGGAGATGAGTCATCCACTAAGCAGAGTTGCCAGTAGGGGTAGATCTGAGCTCTGACAGACTCGATCATAGGTAATAAGTACTCTGGATCGGTGTTGTAGATCGGCACCAATATAGAGAAAACAGGCTTATATGGCATCTCATCTATTACCGCCTTCGCCCTCTCTACATCCACTTCAGACATCGAATTCTCTGAAACCCACAAGCCATAATCTTCTGTATTCTGACCGATTAACTCACCGGTTGGCAGCGGATTGCTTTGTTCCTCAACGGGCTTAACCGCATTATCTTGAGGTGCCTCTAGCTCAATCGGTGCTTTACCTGTCAATCTATTAAACCAACGGCGTGCAACGCGTTTTGCACGTGTCGTCGGACGCATTAGTAAGTACCCATGCAGTTCATCATTACGAACATGCTGAGCATGTAAACGCGCCTCTAAATGAGTGATTTGATTATTCAGTAAACTCTGTTGCTGACGCTCTCTAACAACACGTAATTCTACTTGCTTCACCATATCCGTCAGATCTTTACGATGACCTAATAAGTCTGCAATTCTCTGCTCCTTAAAATCAAGGTCAGCGTGATATTCATTTAACCGCCGTGCTTGAGATTGCACGGCACCGTTCAATGATGAAACGGCATTGTTCAAGGCCGTAAGAGCTTGACTGTGTTGCGCACCCCAAAGCCACTCGATACTTACCATTAGAGTGTATAGAGCGGAGTTATCTAAAAATTGAGAAAGATCATATGTCCAGTGAGGATCATCATTTAGCGATAGCCACAACTCACCGTCTTTTAGTAAGCCACTGCTTCCAAAGGGTTCACGATCAGCTGAGTTCCATACTTCACGCTTAGAAGAGTCAACTATAGACACATCATGGATCTTAAGAGCGCCGGTTTCAGACATAGGGTCAAGTCGCAAAATAGGAAAGCTTGACTGATATTCCGATAATTCTAATTCAATTTTCTGTTTAACTTGAGACCGGTCCCACAACTTAGTCTTAGCCCCCTCTAAACGCGCATGCTCAGACTCATTTGCCCATACCGCTTGAAAGACGAGAGGCTCCTCAAAGGACACCTCATCGTCAAAGGTCTGTAAGAGAGCCAATGAAACCGCATTGGCTCTGAAATCGTTATCTATCTCAGATTGGATTGATTCTTCTAAAGAGACGAGTTCATTCAAATCACTCAGATCGTCGATTTCTGCGACATATCGAACGATAAACGTACCGATAGAGTAAATATTGTTACTACTCGCGAACTCCCGTAAAAGCGCCTTGTTTTCAAATGCAAACCAGAGGAGGGCTCTAAACAACACAAATTTCGGAGTAATAGCCGATTTTACTCTCCATTCGGTGTCGATTGTTTCATACGCATCACTTCTAGAGTTTATTACCACATTAAATGGCAATAGATCATAAGCCGTGTCGGTAAATGAGCCGCGTTGTTCGTAATCGCACAACCATTGATAATACTTTGTCACCAGGCGCTCAAACTCTTGGTGATCTTGATCAAGAATAGCGTGGAGCCATTGACCAACCAATACCGGCCCTTTATGAAATGGTTTGTCCGATAAATCCTGCTCTATTAACTCATTTGGCTGACTAATTTCTGGATAAACGCTCACCTTAGAAACATTGTTAGCAGCACGAGGCCTGAAAGTGCAGGTGCGCCATTGAGGTTTGCGACCAAGACCAGGGAAGTAACAAAAGTCATTATCGTACAGAGACCGATTCGCGGATGTCGCTGCCCCGGCGAGCACGATAAAGCGAGACCCCAGATCCACAAGGTCCTGTTTCTCTTTGACTAGCTTATCGTATAAAAGATATTCGTTTAAAATGGAGTTGTCGGTGGAACCTAGTCGATAGAAATGATTTAACGCATCGACGTTCGACGTTAAATAGTCTTCAGAAAACAAATGCTTAATATCTTTGTCAGGCGAAAAAGACACATGAAAATCAACCGATGAAAAGCGTGCGTTCAATAGCTGATTACGCAAATCACGCCGACCAAACTCCGTTAATGCCGATTCATCGGAGTCCACGGCATAACAATCAGAATAGGGGATTCCACCACTACCTTTGTTGAGCAATTTTCCAATACTGTTTGCATTTTTTGCATTAATCAACAAAACGCCCTTTTCACTCAAAGCTGCGTTGAGCTTTGAAAGTAAGGTCTCAAATGCTTCTTGATCTAACTCTAAGCTTTCAAATTGCCCCAAAATGATTAAATCATAGTGGTTGTCTGGGTAGGTTAACTTCACTGGATCTTCAGAAACGTGACAGACATTAGGTTTGTTGGCGCATCTTAGTTTCGCAAGACGAGTCCGATCGGAATCTATTTTAACGGCGTCGACAGACCCTACTTGGTCCGCCAGGTAATGCGCCACTCCACCAAAGTCCTCTGATAAGTCGAGAACATGATTGACTCCTGAGAGCCTCAAAGAAGAAAGAAATCTAAACTGGGTTGTCGATAGAGCCGTCTTTAACTCACGCGTGTCAAGGGCCGCTTCCACATCCAATGAAAATAGACCTTTATTTGAAACCTGACTAAACACGTGCTCAACAGCAACTTGAATGTAGTTTGAGAGTACCGAGTCGCGAAACAGTTCGCTGCCATTTTGAAATATTCCATCTTTCAATACGAGTTCCGAGTTTGCTTCAACTAGGGGTGATTTCATCAACATAATACGTTTACAAATAGTAGAGCGAAGTCCAATAGATCGAGACCAATAGACAGAGTGCATCAGTTGCACCAACGCGATTGTGGGCCTCAATGCACATACAAATTTACGTGGTTGGTATGCGTATTTTCACGAAGACAGCGCGCCCAACGGCCCAATCATATAAAGGCCGCAAATATAGCACGTGGACGAAGTGAAAACGCGATCTGTTTGAATTTTCTATTGATTTAGATTTAACTTAATAGTATTACTGAAGATATAAGAATAAAGACTTGATAATAATGAGAAAAGTTATAAAAACTTTTACTATTTTTTTTGCCAGCCTACTACTGATGTCAGCATTAGTGCTGGTTCTTTTTTGGTCTCCTGACCTCGAAAAGAGCGCGATAACAGAGAAATATTCCTATAAAGACTCACTTTTTTTAGCGCTCAATGCTGATAACCAGATACATTACCGAGATATAGGCAATAAATCGGCACCAACATTGGTATTGATCCACGGAACAAGCTCATCTCTTCACACATGGGAACCTATTGCCGATAAACTTAAGGAAAATTTCAGACTGGTTATGCTGGATCTCCCTGGACACGGCCTGACGGGCGCCAGCACCGACCGAGACTACTCAAGGAGGGCTTTTGTAGAGAGTATACTCTCTGTTCTCGATCACTTGAACATCGCCTCAGCGACCTTGGTCGGAAATTCGCTAGGAGGCGCGGTTTCTTGGCAAGCTGCACTCGAAGCCAGCGACAGGGTTGACTCTCTTATTCTTTTGGCTCCCGCAGGTGCAAAACGCAATCAACCTTCGAAGTCAAACATAGGCTTTAAGATTTTAGCGAACGGGCTAGGGCAACGACTACTAAAAAAGATCACACCAAGATTCATTATTGAGCGTTCTCTAATACAAACGGTCAAAGATAAAAACTTAGTAACGGACAAAATGGTAACCCGTTATTGGGAGCTGCTAAAGATGAAAGGCAACCGTCAAGCGATGATCGATTTAGTAAAAAGCAAACAAGATAGTGGGAACCTTGCATTGTCGGAGCCCCTCTCTACGCCTGCACTGATCATTTGGGGGCAAAATGATGAACTGCTGCCCGTTGACATGATTCGTCAGTTCGAAAAAGTGTTGATTGACAATCAAAGTCACATTTTGCCAAATATTGGCCACTTGCCTCAGGAGGAGGCTGTTGATACCGTGGCTGAACTTATATTGACCTTCTGCCAGCATAACCAATGTTAACCATGGGACTGACATTGTTCTGGATAAACTCTGCGGGAGGAAGCAATATATTTCCTAAGACTCAATTTGAACCGAATTTTATATTTTTGCGTATAAATAAACATACCTGTTGTCAAAATTTAACAAAATATTGTTACTTTTGCGTTGGCCAACACCTTACTTTTGAGTATAAATGGCGCACACAATGTCCAGCACCCAAATATTAACGAGGAATTACAAATGAAACTTACTGAAACTGTAATTGAACTAATGTTTGAGCTAAGTAGCATTGAGGGTGAAGAGTATTCACAACTTCTATACGGAGAGGGCAAAGTCTTACGCAACAATTTACTAAAGTTGTTCAAAGTGACCGAAAACCCTGCGTCTCACGACATCATCATTGACATAATGAGCGAGGCTGGCTACCCGTGGTTTGGTAAACTAGCGCGATCCAATAGGGAAGAAGTTCGAGCGGTCGCTGCAATGGAAGCTCAAAATGATGATCTGACTAAAATCATGACTGACGATGAGTTCATGGATCTTTTACCTGCAAACGGACACCTCCATTAGTCGCTTTACGCTGGCCAGTAGGAGTCTGTCACTTAAAAGTAAGGGCAATGATCTAAATAACTAACAGGAAACCTTAAGAGTCATGACTATTGATGAACTCTTTAAGCAGAGACTCCTTCCTCACAGGACGCTTTTCAAACAAGCGACTTGTCAAACAGCGTTTGACGCCAACCTCACACACAAACCTTACAATCGCCCAATAAGATGGCTATCCTGATTAGTTGATAAGGCCAACCCCAAGATAGTGAAGAGCTTAGCCTGAATGTCGATAACGTAAGCTTTATTGATAATGCAAGCGTGACCCAGCTTAATATTGATTGTGGCTTCAATAGAAGGGTAGCGGCCATAAGGCTTTGCTAACATCCATTATCATGCCTATTTAAGCCACTTCACTGACTGATGCTCCAATTAAGTTAACATATGTTAAATATAATGGGAATTGAACAGAACAATACGCCAAGGCATTGAATGCAGGTCTTATATATTATAAGATAATTAGCAAGATAATTTTCAGAATCAACGAAAAAAACAGA
Organism: Arenicella sp. 4NH20-0111; assembly: GCF_040366405.1. NCBI lineage: Bacteria > Pseudomonadati > Pseudomonadota > Gammaproteobacteria > Arenicellales > Arenicellaceae > Arenicella > Arenicella sp. 4NH20-0111. The sequence goes on along the minus strand of NZ_BAABWF010000002.1, from coordinate 613,552 downwards.
ATAATAATTTCAGCGATAAAAACTCAGACATTTTTTAATACAAATTCACACATGATTGCTATGCCGGCATAGGCGAATAGCAAACTATTCAGTATAAATAAGATATAGAGAGCAACCACAGATCACCTAGAGGCCATAAATGAAGCTATCAGAAACAGTCATTGAACTAATGTTTGAGCTAAGCAACCTTGAAGGTGAAAAACATTCTGGTTTTCTACATGGCGAAGGTTCCATACTTCGAAACAACCTATTGAAACTATTTGAAGTAACGGACAACCCAGAATCACAAGAAATCATCATCGATATAATGAGTGAAGCCGGCTACCCTTGGTTTAACAAGTTAGCAAAGCCCAAACGGGACTTAGCTAAGCAAAACTCAATGGAAAGCACTGTAGAGACTCCTCGGATCATGAGTGACGACGACTTCATGAGTTTACTACCGGCAAATGGGCAGCTTCACTAGACTGTTCAAAATAGATACACAGAATTAAAAAGGCCCGTTTCGACGAATCGAAACGGGCCTTTTGTTTAATTATTAACCGAAATACGGTCTATACGCTACTTCTAGATTGACTCTTCCAAAACTCCGGATTTCGGTAGCGATCATCAAACTCAGTTGCTGCAGGTCTGGAATCAGCAGACACGTCATTGTCATGCGATTCAGACACCATATTACCCTCAGACAAATGAAGATTGACTTCGTTCAACAACATTTTATACGACTTATGAACAGCAGGGTGCCTGCTTCGAGCGTAACTCGCGTGCACGTGCTTAAAAACATTGAGTGAACTTAATTGAATTACGACCCCTTCGTGCTCTTTGACCGCTTGCGAGTATTTAGACAACAACACCATCACCCTCGCTGGAAGCACCGTAGCCTTCGCACTGTACAAATTTCTAATCTTCTTCATTCCATTTTCCCAACTTTAAAAATTTGAATCCGTTTTAAACTACAAATTAATGGTTAAGGTAGTTTGTACGAACTTGATAAATATCTTATATGTTTGAGACTTTTATATTGACCCTTTGCTTAAGAGAGACGTTCTATAGAAAGAATTCATGCAATCAACACAGTGAAAAACCTGAATATTAAAAAGAACCGTTCTCATTCGCATTTTTTAACATGGCCGAACGTTATCAGTACTTGAACGCTCGTTCCAGCTTTTTAGAAGGAAAAAGTTAACTTTTGTGACATTTTTCAAAATAAATAGTAGTTATAGACTATTTTTTCGGAATATACAGGTCAGTAATGGTTCCTTCATACACTTCGGCCGCCATTGCCACGCTCTCTGACAGAGTAGGGTGCGGATGAATTGTCAATCCAATATCAGTGGCATCGGCCCCCATTTCGATGGCCAGCGCAACCTCGGCTATCAAGTCACCTGCATTTTGGCCTACGATTCCACCTCCGAGCACTTTGTGGGTTTTGGGATCAAACAGCAACTTGGTTTTCCCTTCTGTTCTGTCATTCCCAATAGCTCTACCAGAAGCGGCCCATGGAAAACTTCCTACTTCATAGTCAACGCCATTGGTTTTAGCGTCAATCTCGGTTAGACCCACCCAAGCAATTTCAGGGTCAGTATAAGCAACAGAGGGGATAACGCTTGCTTCAAAACCGCTCTTCAAGCCAGCACAAATCTCGGCAGCGACCTTTGCTTCATGGGTGGCTTTGTGCGCCAGCATTGGCTGCCCAACAATGTCACCAATAGCGAAAATATGGTCGACATTAGTCCTCATATGCTGATCCACACTAATAAACCCTCGATCATCAACCTCAATGCCCGCATTCGAGGCATCGATAAGATCACCATTGGGCCTGCGCCCCGTAGCAACCAAAACATAATCATAGATCTCCGAAGCAGGGCCTGGGCCGCCGTCGGCGTCCGCGAAATTAACCTTAATTCCTTTTTCTTGCGGCTCAATGCTCTCTACTTTAGTCTTGGTCATCAATTTCTTAACCAATTTCTTGATACGCTTATTAAGTGGCGCCACCAAGTCTTTATCAGCACCAGGTATTATTTGAGGCATGAACTCCACGATAGACACATCGGTTCCCAGCTCGCTGTAGACTGTCGCCATTTCCAACCCAATAATCCCCCCGCCGACGATTAGCATTGATTCGGGAACCTCTTTGAGCTCAAGTGCTCCGGTAGAATCAATCACACGAGGGTCATCGGTTTCGAACATCGGAAAAATAGTGACGCGAGAACCCGCAGCGACGATCGCTTGATCAAAATGCAGATTTGTCGTCGAGGCTTCATTGGTGATGGATACCGAGTTTGCTGAAGTGAATTTTGCATACCCTTGAATCACATTGACTTTGCGGGCTTTTGCCATGCCAGCCAATCCGCCAGTTAATTTACTGATAACAGATTCTTTAAAATGGCGCAGTTTATCAACATCAATACTAGGCTCTCCAAATGAAATTCCGTGCTTTTCCATAGCTCTAGCTTCGGAAATCACCGCCGCAGAATGCAATAAGGCCTTTGAAGGAATGCAACCCACGTTTAAACAGACACCACCCAATGAAGAATAACGCTCAATCAAAGTGACATTAAGACCCAGGTCTGCGGCCCTAAATGCGGCTGTGTAACCACCGGGTCCTGATCCAATCACAATTAAGTCCGCGTGCTCACCCTGAGCCACAGCATTAGTGGGTTGCGCTACCGGAGGAGCCTTTGGCGTCTCAGACTTGGGAGGCAGTGAGGCCTCATTATTCGTAGCTTGCTTTGGCTCTTCTGAAGCAACAACCATGATCAGCTCACCTTCATTCACTAGGTCACCGGTTGAAATCTTAATCTCAACAACGGTCCCGTCAACGGATGAAGGTATGTCCATCGATGCTTTATCACTCTCAACCGTAACAAGCGAACCTTCTTTTTCAATCTTGTCACCGACCGAAACGAGTATCTCTATGACCTCGACATCGCTGGCACCACCCAAATCTGGAACTTCAATATTTACATTAGACATATTAAGCAACTTATTGTTATTTAAACAGTTAATCTTCGGACATCTTCAAGTACAGCTGCGATATGTCGCGTAAATCGTGCGGCTTCGGCACCATCAATTACTCGGTGATCATAAGACAAGCTCAGCGGTAAAATCATGCCCGGCTTGAACTCAGCGCCATCCCAAACCGGTTCAACTTTACTTCTTGATACACCGAGAATAGCAACTTCAGGAGCATTGACGATCGGGGTAAATCCGGTTCCACCGATCCCACCCAAGCTTGAGATGGTAAAGCAGGCACCGCTCATATCGTTCATCGTGAGTTTTTTATCACGAGCCTTTTTAGCCAACTCGCCCATTTCCTTTGCAATCTGGGCAACGGACTTTGTATCAGCATTTCGCACCACTGGAACAACAAGACCATTCGGCGTTTCTACCGCTATTCCGATGTGGAAATACTTCTTAAGGATTAGGTTTTCGCCGCCAGGCTCCAACGAGCTGTTGAACTGAGGGTACAGTTGTAATGCATTAACCACCGCTTTCACAATGAACGCTAGAGGAGAGAGCTTTATATCTTTCTTTTGCGCTTTGTATTCAGCATTGAGCTGCTTTCGGAATGATTCTAAGTCATTAATATTTGACTCATCATTATGGGTAACATGAGGAACATTCAGCCAAGAACGATGAAGGTTTTCGGCGGTTAGACGCTTAATTTTGTTTAAAGGCTGAACTTCTATATCGCCAAACTTGCTGAAATCTTGCGCCGGCACTGGTGGAATACCAGCTCCTCCGGAAGCAGTCGGCTTCTCTGGTTGAGATGGTTGTGAAATAACCCCTTTAACAAACGCTTTTACGTCATCTTTTGTCACACGACTCTTTCGTCCAGTCCCGCTCACTCTAGACAGATCGACACCCAGTTCTCGTGCAAATCGCCTGATAGAGGGTGATGCATGAGAAGCGCTTCCATCGGATGTTCCGTCGACGCTACCTTTTGTATCATCACCCTGAATTGCCGCAACTGCCGGACTGGCTACTGATGAAGTCGACGTGACATTACTCGCAGAAGGGTGAGAGGCAGTAGTGACAGCTGGCGTGGTATCAGCACCACCAACCGCGATAGCTTCTAATATTACAACCACAGTCCCTTCCTGCACATCCTCATCAACGTTAACCTCGATACTCTGAATAACGCCTTCAGCTGAACTCGGAACTTCCATGCTCGCTTTATCGCTCTCAAGCGTAATTAGAGGGTCCTCAACAGCTACGTGATCTCCAACTGAAACCAGTATTTCCACCACCTTGGCTGAATCACCGCCAATATCTGGAATAGCTATCGGAACAATGGTTGTGTTGTCATTAGCTGCGGAAGAATTTGCTTGTTCGGATACTTGACTCACTGGCTCAGCGTCGGGCTTTGATGTGGTAGTGTCATTCGAATTTTCATTAGAAATACCCAGCTCAATCAAAGCAACGCCCTCACTAACGTCTTGATCCATCAATACTGAAATAGAGTTAACCACACCGGCACTCGGACTGGGCACGTCCATGCTGGCTTTGTCGCTTTCAAGGGTGACCAACGGGTCTTCAGCACTTACCTGATCGCCTACTTGGACCAAAATTTCTATAACTTTTGCTGAATCAGCGCCGATGTCTGGGACGCTCACGGTTAATACATTGCTCTTTGACATAGGTTTTCTCTCGGTGATTTGTTCGAGGGTAATTTGGGGCGATTTCGACTTAACCCGCTCACTGATAGCGGGGGCAGGGGGCTTGCTCTGCGATGTGTCTAGGCCAGCAAGTAAATCCAACGATTGTTGCTCATGGCGTTTGACAGATTTAGACTGCTTTGGATTGGGCATGTTGCTCGTTCTATCCGCCTTGGGTAACTGATGTTTTGCACTGTCAGCTTCGGTTTTCGAACCAACTGATGTACCTTGAGAGGGGCTTGGCCGCGTATCATCTGACTCAGCCCCTGGTATCAATCGGCTCGGCTTAGTTGGTTGCGAAAGACCTTCGTTACTACCAGCATCGATATGTGGCGACGCCGTGCTTTCACTTACGACAGTCTCCAACAACAATAACGGGGTTGATAATGTGATGTTTTCTTGCTCGGTGACGATAAATTCGACTATTTTCCCGTCTTTTGTAGAAGGCAATTCAAGCTTGGTATTTCCACTCTGCACGATGAATAAGGTATCGCCAGCTTTTACCGAGTCGCCCTCATTGCATTCAAAAGAAATTATTTTGGCTTGGCGGTATGCACTGGCTTCTGGTGCTGTCAGTTCCACATACTTGATCATTGTCTGGCTTCCCCTAACTGGTACTACTATATTAGCCGCCAGATTAAAGTGTATCTGGCGATGGTTTGTCGGGGTCGATATTAAACTGTTTGATTGCTTTGTTCACTACTTCTGCATCAATACTGCCATCTTCAAAAAGCGCTGAAAGAGCTGCAACAATAATGTAGTTTTGGTTGACTTCGAAATGACTCCGTAGCTGTTGCCGATCATCACTTCGGCCAAAACCATCCGTTCCCAAAACAACGTAACGTGTTGGTACAAACTCTCGAATTTGATCAGCATGAACCTTCATGTAATCAGTAGCTGCAACGACCGGACCATTTTGATCTTGTAAACATTGTTCAACGTAGCTGATACGTGGTTTTTCAGAAGGGTGCAGCATATTCCAACGCTGCACTTCCAAACCTTCTCTGCGAAGTTCATTAAAACTAGTGGCACTCCACACATTAGAAGCAACTCCAAACTCACTTTCTAATACTTGAGCGGCCGCAACGCATTCATTCAAAATGGTGCCCGAACCCATCAATTGTATTGTTGGGTTCTTACCATTGTCTTTCTTACTCTTAGAAAGCTGATAGAGCCCCTTCAAAATGCCTTTTTCGGCACCTTTAGGCATTTCAGGGTGCGCGTAGTTTTCATTCATGACCGTGAGATAATAAAATACGTTCTCCTGATCGGCGTACATTCTTCTTAAGCCGTCTTGAACTATCACCGCAAGTTCATAACTGTACGTTGGGTCATAAGAAACACAATTGGGTATCGTGCTAGCCTGCAAGTGTGAGTGCCCATCTTGATGCTGGAGACCTTCGCCTGCAAGCGTTGTTCTGCCTGCCGTTCCGCCAACCATAAAACCCCTCGCTTGCATATCTCCGGCCGCCCATGCCAAATCGCCAATACGCTGAAAACCAAACATAGAGTAATAGATGTAAAAGGGGATCATAGGCAACTCGTTAGTTGAATACGAAGTTGCCGCTGCGATCCAGGAAGACATCGCTCCAGCTTCATTAATGCCTTCCTCTAAGACTTGTCCCTTTTTGTCTTCTCGGTAATACATTAATTGATCGGAATCTTCTGGTTCGTACTTTTGACCTTCGCTGGCGTAGATCCCTATCTGGCGAAACAAACCTTCCATTCCGAAAGTTCTGGCCTCATCCGGAACAATAGGGACCACTCTATCTTTCAAATTCTTGTCTCGAATCAATGTGGACAGGATTCGAACAAAAGCCATTGTAGTAGAGAACTCTCGGTCTCCTGAAGCTTCCAGCATCTTAGAAAATTTATCTAACTCTGGAATTTCGAGCGCTGTATTCGGTACAGGACGAGCAGGCAGGTAACCACCCAAAGCTTGACGTCTTGCATGTAAATACTTTATCTCTGGAGAATCCGGGTCCGGCTTGATGTATTCAAGCTTTTCCAGCTGCTCATCAGATACTGGGATCTTAAAGCGACTCCTAAAAACATTGAGTGACTCCAAGTCCATTTTCTTCTGCTGATGCGAGGTGTTTTGCCCCTGGCCGGCTTCGCCCATGCCTAATCCTTTAACCGTTTTAGCTAAAATCACGGTTGGTTGTCCAGAATGCTTTACCGCGGCACGATAAGCGGCGTAAACCTTATCAGTATCATGACCACCTCGCGACATGAGCTCTAAGTCTTGATCGCTCATGTGAGCAACCATCGCCTTCAATTCTGGAGAATTCCAAAAATTCTCTCGAATATAAGCTCCTCCCTTGGCTTTAAACGCCTGATATTCGCCATCAACGCATTCTTGCATTCTCTTCTGAAGAATTCCGTCATGGTCTTTTTCCAACAAGATATCCCATTGAGAACCCCAAATAACTTTAATAACGTTCCAGCCTGCGCCACGAAACTCTGACTCAAGTTCTTGGATAATCTTCCCGTTCCCACGAACAGGGCCATCAAGCCTCTGAAGATTACAGTTAATAACGAAAACGAGGTTATCTAAGTTTTCTCGTCCAGCAAGGCCAAGTGCGCCTCGGGACTCAGGCTCATCCATTTCACCATCACCTAGAAACGCCCAAACTTTTCGATTCTCGGCTTTAATAAGCTCACGATTCTCTAGATACTTTTGAAAGCGAGCTTGGTAAATCGCCATAATCGGACCCAACCCCATGGATACGGTTGGAAACTGCCAGAAATTTGGCATCAACCAAGGGTGTGGGTAGGACGACAGTCCGTTTCCTCCGACTTCTTGCCTAAAATTATCTAACTGCTGCTCAGTCAAGCGTCCCTCAAGAAACGCTCTGGCATACATACCTGGAGCAGAGTGCCCCTGATAGTAAATCATGTCTCCGCCATGCTCTTCTGAACGCGCTCGCCAAAAATGATTAAAACCAATTTCGTACAATACAGCGGCAGAGGCGTAGCTGGCGATATGGCCGCCGTACTCTGTACTGATTTTGTTTGCACGCAACACCATCGCCGCTGCATTCCAGCGAATCATCGAACGGATTTTAAACTCAAGTTGGCGGTCAGCAGGAAGGGCGGGTTGATGCTCAACTGGAATGGTATTTATATACGCTGTGTTTAAGCCATACGGCAACTGCGCACCGGCTTCTCTGGCTTCGTCCGCTAATTGCTTTAAGAGAAACTTCGCTCGATCAGACCCATCGGCTTCGATGACGCTTTTTAAAGCCTCAATCCATTCCTTGGTTTCAATAGCATCAATGTCGACGAGTTGATTTGCTTGTTCTGTGCTCATATTTAGCGGCCTAACTGGGGAGTCAAATTCGTTTAGATTCAATTGGCTAATGCCTTCTATTAGTCGCGTGAATGATATCCATAAGTTTGGTAAATGTAAACGGGAATGCGTAAATTAACTTAGTTAATAAAGTGCACTCAATGGTTGGCCAAAAAAAAGAGCGCTAAATGCGCTCTTTAAATCAGGGTGAATACTATTAATCTTCGACACTCGCTGTCACCAAACTCGTTAAGTTGACGATTCCCCTTGGTGTTGTCGTTTTAGTAATCGCGTGAATCGGCAGCTCCGTGCCCAGCACAATTGGCCCCACTGAAATACCGTTTGCCATCGCCTTTAACACGGTATAGGTAATGTTAGCCGCATCCAGATTTGGCATGACCAAGAGATTAGCGTTACCAGTAAGAATACTTTTACCAGACTTTTCTCGAGTAACGGCATTTAAAGCACCACCCCCTTTCATTTCTCCATCTACCTCTAGATTCGGAGCAAGGTCTTTTAGCAGCTCTTTAGTGCGCGCCATCTTGGTTGAAGATTCTGTAACATGGCTGCCAAAGCTGGAGTGAGACATCAATGCAACGCGGGGCTTCATTCCGAACCTCTCTACTTCTTTTGCCGCCATGATGGCGATATCGGCTAATTCTTCAGCCGAAGGATTTTCGTGAACACTGGTGTCTGCGATAAAGAGAGTGCCGGTATCCAAAAGCAGCAACTGCATAACCGCAAGGTGAGCGCTTTTCTTGAGCCCAACACACTCCTCCAATGCACTTATCTGCTCGTGCAACTTCGCTCCCGGCCCAGTAAGAGCTGCATGTGCAATGCCACTTTTAACCAGTTCAGTGGCCTGTGCGATGCGATCCTGAACGGTTTCTCCAGAAGGGGACACAACCTCGTAATGTGTGCGTTCGTGCATTCTCAGTCCGAGTCGGTCTATCGTGTCAGCAATTTCATTGGCATCGCCAATTAAAACAGGGCGCGCATAGCTCTGATCAACGACATCCTGAATAGCTCTTAGTACTCGCTCATTTTCGCCATCGGTGTAGACCACTTTATGAGTGGTGTTTTGAGCACGCTCAAAGATCGGGCGCATAACATTACCTGTTCGGTAAACTAACGGCTCAAGGCTTTGACGATAGTCCTCGATGTCGGAAAAAGGGCGAGTCGCAACCCCACTATCAATCGCCGCTTGCGCGACGGCAGGCGCGATGGTTGTAATTAGGCGAGGATCAAACGGTTTAGGTAAAATATATCCAGCACCAAACAACATGGACTCATTTTGATAATAGCTGGCAACCATTTCATTGCTTTCTGAATGAGCTAGTTCAGCAAGCGCGTACACACAAGCTTTTTCCATTTCACGCGTAATGGTCGTGGCGCCAACATCAAGCGTTCCACGAAACAAAAATGGAAAACACAATACGTTATTCACTTGATTCGGGTAATCCGATCGCCCTGTAGCCATGACCGCGTCCGGCCGGTGCTCAAACACCAACTCTGGCCTGACCTCTGGATCTGGGTTTGACATCGCTAAAATAATTGGCTTGTCAGCCATACTCTTTAGCATGGCCACACTCACAAGGTTAGGTTGAGAAACACCCAGGAAAACGTCGCACTTCTCCATCGCATCATCCAAGGTTCTGGCGTCCGTGGCACGAGCAAAACGCTGCTTTGTTGGATCTAAATTTTCTCTTCCAGAATGGATTACGCCTCTGCTGTCCAACATCGTAACTTTCTCAATATCGATCCCCAAATCGATAAGCAAGTTGGTACACGCCATTGCTGCAGCTCCAGCACCAGAGACGGTCAATGTTACTTCCTCTATCTTTTTACCCACAACCTTTAAGCCATTGATGACGGCTGCGGCGGACACAATTGCGGTACCGTGCTGATCATCATGAAAAACAGGTATGTTCATGCGCTCGCGGAGCTTCCTTTCTATTTCAAAACATTGCGGAGCCTTAATATCTTCAAGGTTAATACCGCCAAAGGTGGGCTCAAGTTTTGCCACCACATCGCAAAATGCGTCGACATCCGTTTCATCAACTTCAATATCGTAAGCATCTACATCAGCAAAGTTTTTGAACAGAATTGCCTTTCCTTCCATGACTGGCTTCGAGGCCAGTGCACCGATATTGCCCAGGCCCAATACAGCAGTTCCGTTTGTAACAACGCCAACCAAGTTGCTTCTCGATGTGTAGTAAGCGGCGGTTAAGGGATCTTTTTCTATTTCTTTGCAGGGCTCGGCCACGCCGGGTGAATAGGCAAGTGCTAAATCGCGTTGATTCGACAACGGTTTAGTTGCTTGAACGCGTATTTTACCGGCTTTAGGCGTACGGTGATAGTGAAGGGCGGCGTCTCTTAGATCGTTACTCATAAAATCGTCTTCGTGGTGATTTCGTGTTGTATATAATAAAAAGCCGCACGTTAAGAGTGCGGCTTCGTTGCTATTGAGGGTTCAGCTGATTGCCAGACTGTTCTGCCGAATGCGCTTGAACGTCGGCGTGATAGGAGGAACGAACCATAGGACCAGAAGCCACATGCTTAAACCCTAACTTCTCTCCAAAGACCCTAAGTTCATCAAACTCGTCAGGGTGAACGTAACGCTCGACCGGTAAATGATTCAAACTAGGCTGCAGATATTGGCCGAGCGTGATCATGTCGCAATCGTGCTTCTTAAGGTCGCGTAAAACATCTTTCACTTGTTCGATCGTCTCACCAATACCAAGCATTAGGCCAGACTTTGTATTAACTTGAGGGTGAGCTGCTTTAAAGCGTTTAATCAAATCAAGCGACCATTGATAATCTGAACCTGGTCGGACCTTTCGATAAAGGTCCGGGATCGTTTCAAGATTATGGTTAAACACATCAGGTGGGCTGGTTCCCATAAGCTCGATGGCAATATCCATTCGTCCACGGAAATCTGGAACTAAAATTTCAATTTGAGTATCAGGGTTCAAAGCACGCGTTTCTTCTATGCATCGGACAAAGTGGCCAGCACCACCGTCACGTAGGTCGTCGCGATCAACCGATGTAATTACCACATAACTTAGCCCCATGGCTTCAATTGTTTCGGCAAGGTGTTTAGGTTCATCCTCATCCAAAGCTAAAGGTCGCCCATGAGCCACATCACAAAATGGACAACGACGCGTACAAATGTCGCCCATGATCATAAAGGTGGCCGTGCCTCGGCTGAAACACTCAGACAGATTCGGGCAGGACGCTTCCTCACAGACAGTATGAAGCTTTTTTTCTCTTAAGGTTTCTTTTAACTCAGCCACCTTATTGCCATGCGGCAATCGAATTCGAATCCAATCAGGCTTTCGAAGTGGCTCTGTCGTTTTCTCGATTTTTACCGGTATGCGAGCCATTTTTTCGGCTCCCCGAAGTTTTTCTCCGGCTACGACAGGTTTAATTGCTGGGCGACTTTGATCTTTCATGCGTTAAACTAAGTTAAACTCAGGAGGTAAGTGACTAACCGCGGCGATTATAACAACTAATGTCAAAGAGTGACGTGCTCAATCGGGCAGATATTGAAGATATTGTAACTAGGTTTTACGAAACCATGCTTAAAGACCCAATAGTAGGGTTTATTTTTACCGATATTGCGAAGATAGACCTTAAACACCATTTGCCGATAATCGTTGATTTTTGGACCGATAACATTTTTAAAGAGAATAGTTATCATGGTAATCCTCTACTTAAACACCAACAAATCCATGAAGTTATGCCCTTGAGAGCGGGTCATTTCACTCGTTGGTTGTTTTTATTTAATCAAGCCGTCGATGATATGCACTGCGGAAACAATGCGTCGTTAATGAAACAAAAAGCAGAAGCGATTGCAAAAAGCTTCTCCGCATCACTTTCCGATCGGCGTCGTAAGGACATGAAACTAACCCTAGGACACTAACCTTGCGCCCTACATTCAGTCCTGCTTTCTTAGAAAGACAGGGTTCAACAGATCGGAATCATTTTCACTAAATTGATACCCATCAACGTTGAAGTTGGCCAGCTCATCGACTGATTCAATACGATTTTTAATAACCCAAGCCGTCATGAGGCCGCGCGCCTTTTTTGCAAAAAAGCTAATCATTTTATACTGCCCATTCTTCCAATCTTTGAAAACGGGAGTCACAACGTCGGCTTCCAACTTCTTATACTTGACCGATTTAAAATACTCATTTGACGCTAAATTGATCAGCACATTCGAATCAATAGCATTTAGTTGTTCGTTCAAGGTTTGGGTTATTAAATCACCCCAAAATTCATACAAATTCTTCCCATTCGGGTTTTCAAGCCGAATTCCCATTTCCAAACGATACGGTTGCATTAAGTCTAAAGGTCTCAAAACGCCATAAAGCCCAGATAATATCCGAAGATGGTCCTGAGAATATTGAAGATCACTCTCATTGAGACTTTCAGCATCCAAACCAGTATAAACATCACCTTTGAAAGCGTGCACAGCCTGTTTTGCATTCTTTAGCGAAAAAGGAAGCTCCCACTCATGGTATCGAGCCACATTTAACTCAGAGAGTTTTGGGCTGATTTTCATTAATTTTTCGATGTCCGCAGGCGACAAAGTTGTCAACACATCAATCAATCGCTCACTCTGGCTTACCAACGCTGGCTGCGAGTGTTTTTCGGTGCTGTGTTCTGTTTCAAAATCTAGTGTTTTGGCGGGTGAGATAACAATAAGCATTGAGTGTGTCGAAAGTTAAACCGTTAATAAGTAGACGAGAACTATAACGCTATGCGTTGGATAAACCAATGCTTTGAACATTACCTCAAAGTATTTTTTGTACTATTCAAACCCTCGTCATCCAAGCTTAGATATAATTGAATCTAGATCCAAAAACAAATCACCTAAATGAACGCAATAAACGATTCAGCAATCTCCAAATTTCTCAAACTCGAGTCTGCGAGCGGGATTATCTTAATGGCAATGGCTGTACTTGCCATGATCATCGCTAATAGCTCTGGAAGCAGTTACTACAACTTACTGCTGGATACTCCGGTCGAAGTCAAAATCGGTAACCTCGAGATCGCTAAACCGCTGTTACTTTGGATTAATGATGGTCTAATGGCCTTATTCTTCTTTCTCGTTGGCTTGGAACTAAAGCGCGAATTAGTCGAGGGTGAACTGTCAAACCCTAAAAATATAGTTCTTCCCGCGATTGGTGCAATTGGCGGCATGGCATTTCCGGCGATGATCTACCTTTACTTTAATCACTCTGACCCAGTTAGCGCTGCGGGATGGGCCATTCCAGCTGCAACCGACATCGCATTTGCGTTAGGAGTTTTGAGCCTTCTAGGGTCTAGGGTTCCGGTATCGCTGAAGGTGTTTTTGACTTCATTGGCGATCTTCGACGACATTGGAGCAATCGTAATCATTGCTATTTTTTACACATCTAAACTGTCGCTGACTTCCTTGATGTTTGCAGCTGCTTGCCTTCCAATATTGTACGTACTAAACCGAAAGGGCGTCGATTCACGCAGTCCATATATGTTTATCGGCCTTCTAATGTGGGTAAGCATGCTCAAATCTGGCGTACACGCAACACTTGCCGGTGTTCTTTTAGCACTATTCATTCCAATCCACCCTAAAGGCGAAAATCAACCATCCTTGTTAAAGACATGGGAGCATGACTTGCACTTTCTAGTCGCTTTTATTGTGCTTCCCGTATTCGCGTTTGCAAACGCAGGCATTGATCTGCGTGGGGTGTCAAGCGACGTTCTTTTTCATGATGTGCCAGTAGGCGTAGCCCTTGGGCTGATTATTGGCAAGCAAGTCGGAATTTTCGGCCTCTGCGGATTAGCGATCAAATTAGGACTGACTGCATTTCCGAAGGGCATAAATTGGGGTACCTTGTATGGCGTAAGTGCACTGTGCGGAATAGGGTTTACCATGAGCCTTTTTGTAGGGAGCCTGGCCTTCGAAGAAACTGAAGTAAACCTGCTGTTTGATGAGCGGCTTGGAATTATAGTCGGTTCTCTAATTTCTGGCGTAATTGGCTTTGTGACCCTCAATTACGCGCTGAAAAATAATGAGAAGGGCGGCTAAAATGACTGGGTAACCTGCAAAATCCTGTCCGAATATCATGAGCAGAGTGACGATGCAACTCTGCTCAACGAAAACTCTAACTCAATCGAAAAAGTACTCAATTCCAACCTGAATAAAACTACTGTCTTTAAATGAAAACAGAGGATCGCGGTCAGAATCCGCGTCGAAATAGCGCGCCTCCACGTTTAACGACACGGCATTATTAATCCGCGTCGCGCCCTCTAAAAACACAGCTTTGCTTCCGGAGAACTCTAAATCTTCTGAAACACCAAACAACACCTCTGAACTCGACACGTCATTCAACGCCAGCCTAGCACCAAGAAAAAGGTCATCTTGAAACGTTGTGGTAGCGCGCGTGCCTCGATCGTCCCAAGAATACTCACCAAGCAACCCAAGATCATAGGTCGAACCAAAAACTCCAACTAAGGTGTACTCAAAGCCTAACGTAGCCGCGGCGTGATCCTCAATAGACTGAACGTCGAAGTTTCGTTGTATTGCCTCTAATTTCAACAACCAACCACCCTCGGTAAACTGCACATCCAGACCGTATTGGTCAACTTGAGGGTAAAAAGGGCGTGTAGAGCCATTTAAGAAGTCTATATTAGAAAACAATTCGGGTTCACGTGAGGTTCCAGAAAACCAAGACAAGCCGAAGTCAAATGCGCCCAATGTATTGGTATACCTAAAGGCTGTATCTAAGCTACTGGATCCCGAATTAGACTCATAAACGGGGTCGTCTGACAACACCCGCAAACCGCCATTAAGCCGACCCTCAGATCCCTCAAATGTTCGGGTACGAAAATAGGGTAAAAGAAATAATTCAAACGTTCCAACCTCAGTAAAACGCTGATATCGCAGTAAAGGCTGCCCAAGTTTGTCCTCTCCATCAATGTTCTCCACAAGGTCGGTTTGATTCACAACATCTACAAGATGCTGGGTTTCGGTAACCCCCCAAAAAACGCGTCCAAGACCCGCTGAAAACTCGTAATTATCGCCATAATGGGTCCAGATTAATTGTCTTAAATCGGCATGAGTTCGCTCATTATCAACGTCATCAACACGCCAAAATGTCTCAACCTCCAACCGATCGTCACCGTTATTCCAATCTTTTAGGTAATTAAGGCTTAACGCGACGGAGGATTGACCTTTGCTTTGATCGTAATCACCTGACTCAAAAAATTGCCGGTGCTGAAACTCCAGACTTCCATCAAAGCTTTGCGATCCCAAGACCGGCAAACTAGAAACCGCAATCCCAAAAAAAGAAGATAAAAGTATTGGCAATCTAATCATAATTATTCTTGTTTGATCGATTCAAGCTACCGAGCTCGACGCAATCTATTCTCTTTAAAGTCGTTCTCATCCAGGCCGACGTCAAACTCGAGATTTCGAACTTGAATGTCGGTTGATTTTCCTGACTTATGATTTATCATTTTTTGTATATCAGCTCGCCAATACTTGTCCTTGTACAGTTTGTAGTCGGTGAAAGTAAGCGTCTTTAGCAAGGTATCTCTGCGATCAAAAAACACCAATTTCTGTGGCCGATAATGCTCTTTATCTACCCAGCCATGAACCTTTGTGTAGCCTGAATACTTATCCGTCGGAACCATTTCAATGACGAAGGTCTCTTGCTCTTCCAACGACTCATCGCGAAGATACTTGAAAGAAAATTTTTCAATTTCAAATGAAGATAGATCTTCGAATGCAAACTCGCTTCCAAGAAATGGGCCAGACTTGTTTCGAGAGGCGATTCGTTTCACTCGCTTGAGCGCAGGAAGAAATATCCATTGATCGTCGTTTTTCGTCGTGTGTGAATGGTTCAGAAATGCGGTCCCTTTGACGTCCAAAGGAGTATCAAATATGGTCAACCCCATATCACCATCACCAGCAACTTCAAACGACTTACTTCGCATCTCACGCACCACTTCATCTCCTTTACGAGTCCGGAGCGTCATCACTAAATTACTCTGAGAATTACCCCAGCCTTCGTCTCGAGCTTTCATTTCTTTAGCTATGCTTAAGCCTGTTTCTTCTGCTGTTTGCGCGGAAGCTAAGGAGAAAAATAGAAGGGCGGTGATCGTCACCAATGATTGTAGAATTACCACTGGGCGCTGGGAGAGCTTTTTCATAAAAATCCTTAAAACATATGTGAGTAATGTAAATTATACCCAAGATACGGTGTATGAGTGGCACTAATCTTAACGAACTGTTTGATTAGACATATCCCTAATCAAACAGTTTTGCTCTAACTGTGTTGCGCCAATTTGAAGGTGACATGCCTGAACGCGACCCAAATTGTTTGGTGAAGTAACTCACGTCCAAGTATCCAACTCGAAACGCAACCTCAGAGATACTAAGATTGCTTTGTTTCAATAGATCTTTCGCTTCCTGAACACGCTGTTCTTGCAAATATTGGAGTGGCGAAACACCTGTGGCCATTCGAAAACGGCGACTGAAATTTCTATGACTCGTCCCCAACATAAGCGCTACGTCAGAGATCTTTATTGACGATTTGCTCAAGTTATTTTGCAACCACAACTGAGCCTGTAAAATAAGCTCATCAGGGTGTGCATTATCCTTCTCTTGATCAAAGCTTAGCCTGTCGTAAGGCTGCCTGACTTCGTGTGAAAAATGCTGCGACAGATGCTCGGATACATCCCTACTTATGAATCTATGGACATGATGCAAAACCAAGTCGGTTTGAGCGTTGATACTCGCGGCACAGAAAAGTTTCCCTGCGCTTGTTATAAAATGTTGCCTCTTTAGATTTACAGCCGGGTAATCTTTTTCAAATTGATCAAAGTGATGCCAATGAGTGGTCGCAGCCTGATTATCCAGCAACCCAGCCTCGGCCACGAGGCATACTCCGGTTCCAGTCGCATTAATCACAGCGCCAGACTCCCATTGAGTTCTTATCCACTCAACAACGTCAGGGTTCGCTTTTACTAACGGTCTAGGGTTTCGCCACAACGCTGGAATAAACACCATATCGTAAGTAGATGTTCCGATGACGTGTTCCGGTTGCACACTTAACCCCGAACTGAGCGAAATTCTCTCTGTCTTAATGGCAACTTTATCCAAAGAGATTGATTTAGCAAGAGGGTGATGCTCAGTCACAGCCTTAACCCTAGCCGCAAACATAAGTTCGAATGCATTGGTAAAGCTGGTAACCAACATGTTCGGAAGAACGAGGAACGCAATACGCATGTGTTTTTCTGTCTCAAATGAACCACAGTTTGGCCATAATGCCATATGGCATGCATAACTCAAGCCCTATAATTGCGCAATCAAATGAAATATATAGGCTATATAAAATGACAAACTTACCTGTAATCGTTGGCTTTGGTGGGTACAACGCCGCTGGACGCAGCTCTTTTCATCACGCGTACCGGCGCACAGTTCTTGAATCCTTAAATAATGATAAACAGCAATCTACTGTCATCAGCCTTGCCTCTCTAATGAAGCTGGTTCGATTCGAAAATGGCGTATACATTGACCGAGATGAGAATACGTTAAGCGCGGATCAAGTAGTCGAGAAGTTTCAATCCACGATCGAACAGAACACGCTCATTCGCCGGATTCATAAAGCGCACTTTGATGTTGACAAAGTTCCCTCCACACAGGACATGCGTCTTGAGTCAGATCATTTATCTGAGTTCACCATCGCTCGTCGTGAATTACCCAACCCCATACCGGCAAACTGGCAAGTAGAAACCCTAGATGATAAATCAGTCAAGGTGGTTATCGGTGGCGGAGTATCTCTAAAAATGGAATCGTTCCGCGAATTCGACGTCCAATCTGCCGGCATACTGCCCACCGGTTTCAACCCCGCAGATGAATACAATTCTCGCTTTCATCCAAAAGGGCTTCAACTTGCAATTATCGGTGCCTCTGACGCAATAAACTCCATGGGAATTTCCTGGGAGGACATGATGAGCAAGGTTAACCCGGATGAAGTTGCCGTTTTTGCATCGAGCGGTCTTGGACAAACTGATGACTATGGAGTTGGAGGCTACATGCAGGCAAGACTGAAGTCTTCACGCCCAACCTCTAAGCAAATGGCTCTAGGTCTCAATTCAATGCCAGCCGATTTCATCAACGCCTATGTCTGTGGCAGTGTTGGAACAACTGGTGCAACAACGGGCGCGTGCGCGTCGTTCTTATACAATCTACGCCTCGGCGTGGACGATATAAAATCTGGCCGCCATCGAGTCGCTATTTGCGGATGCAGCGAAGCACCCGTTACGCCTGAAGTTATGGAAGGTTTTGCGGCGATGAGTGCTCTAGGGACCGATGATCGTCTGGCTAAACTGGATGGGACTAGTTCAACAGATCATCGGCGCGCCTCTCGTCCCTTCGGCGAGAATGCGGGGTTTACGATGGGGGAATCAAGTCAGTATTTTATTCTCATGGATGACGCACTGGCCGTTGAATTAGGCGCCGATATTTACGGCGCAGTCACTGATGTTTTTGTTAATGCCGATGGATACAAAAAGTCTATTTCCTCTCCTGGTGCAGGAAACTACGTCACCGTAGCCAAAGCGGTTGCTTCGGCAATTTCCATTGTCGGGGCGGAAACGGTTCAAAAGAACTCATTTATCCAAGCGCATGGCTCTAGTACGCCGCAAAACCGCATTACAGAGTCGATGATTTTTGACAAAGTGGCAACCGCGTTTGACATTAATGATTGGCCTGTGACTGCGGTGAAAGCGTTTGTCGCTCATCCACTAGGACCTGCCAGCGGAGATCAACTTGCTAATACATTAGGCGTTTTCGCCGACGGCATTATTCCCGGCATTAAGACCACCTACAAAGTAGCTGAGGATGTGCTAGATGAACGACTGGATATTTTACTAAAAGATAAAGAAGTAAAAATGGACGTCGCTTTCTTAAACTCCAAGGGTTTTGGTGGCAATAATTCTACTGCAACAGTTCTATCGCCGGATATAGTTAACAAAATGCTGGCCAAAAGATACAGTAAAGATGAGTTAGCGGACTACTCAGCCAAATTGGAAAAAGTTAGAGTTAAGGCCGCTGACTACGACCGAAAAGCCAATCAAGGCGACTTAAATATTCTCTACAACTTCGGAACGGGCATTATTGAAGATCACGAGATTTTGATTGACAAAGAAAGTGTTCAGATAGACCGATTTGAGAATAACATTTCACTCAAGTTTACCAACCCGTATGCGGATATGGTCTAGTTCTATATGACAAATATGGCCGATGGGGGAAGGGGTTTAACTGAGTTACTCCCTTCCAACCTAATTTTGGAAGGGCAAGACGTAATTCTTGAACCCATGCAGTTAACGCATACGAGAGAATTGATCGCAGCGGCTGAAGACGGAGAGTTATGGAAGCTTGAATACACCGGGGTTCCTGATCGACTGAGTATGCCAGCCGCCATTGAGCAGGCTCTAGCTCAGAAAGAGCTTGGTAGCGAATTCCCGTTTGTCGTGAGGCTAAAGCAAAGTAAGCTCATTGTTGGATCCACGCGCTACTATGCCATTGATGATAAAAACAGAAACCTTTCAATCGGCTATACCTGGTACTCAAAATCTGTTCAACGAACTAGCGTTAACAGTGAGTGTAAATACCTGTTGCTAGAACACGCATTTGAACGAATGAAATGCATCAGCGTGCAGTGGCATACAGATCATCGGAACGTTCGCTCACAAAATGCAATTAAGCGCTTAGGCGCGAAATTTGAAGGCGTGCTGAGAAATGCAAAAATTATGCCTGATGGCGCTATTAGACATACCCACTGTTTTTCGATGCTCGATACAGAATGGTCAGAATCTAAAACAGCGCTTAAATCTCGGTTGAGTCACTATAGAAAAAGCTAAAAGCAAGCCTAAAGGCAAGCAATAAAAAAAACCCGCTTTTCAGCGGGTTTTTTATCAGCGTTTTATCGCACTACCGAGGGAACGATGATAATTAATTATCTAAGCCTTTAAGAGCATCACGTATTTCTACCGCTCTACGTTGTAGTTCCAACTCTTGTCTGCGTAGGCTTAACTTCTCTTGCTCTATCTTTAACAACTGCTCATCAATACTTATTTGGTTTTGTCGTTTTTCATCAGCGGCACGCTTACGCTCCGCAGCAGCTCTTTCAGCGTCTTCACGTCGCTTACGTTCATTGTCTCGAGCTTCTTGCTCTCGCTTGGCCTTATCTTTTGCTTGTGCGTTTAGCTCTTCAGCCGCCGAGCTGTATTTTTCACCACAAACTTCTTTTGACGCATCATCTTTGCTATCAAAGCAATAGCCGTCCAACTCTTTTGCACACCATTGATTGCCGTCTGTTTTACGTTGTATTACCCTCGGGTCACTGCCATTTTCGCAATCCACAGAAACGACCCAATATGCCTCTTCAGCAGCATATTCTTTAAATTCTTCCCCAGACATAGTGATTGCATTGACCTGGAATGACATAGATGCCATGCCTGCGATCACCAGTAAACGTTTATTAAATAACTTTTGCATTTTAACTTTCCAACTTTAACTTTATTGATTGGCTTTCAATTTATTCAACTCAAGCTCAGCTTTTCTTAATTCTAGGCGCTTCTGCTCGATAAGAATTCGCTGCTCTTCAATCTGAACCTGCTCACGCATTAACTCCGTTCTCCTAGACTCTTTAATCGGGTCCAATAGATCAGTGTTTGTAGCCGGAGTTCTAGCGCTTACCTCAACCTCAGGCGCCGCATTTAAACTCTTATTTATATTTGACGCGACTTCATCAACAGAGGCTTGCGATGTCGGTGCTTGATCAGCTTTTGACTCACTTGGTGCTATCGCAACCTCAACTGGTCTACCGGCTCCGCACAGAGCACGAGACAGTGTGAACTTACTTTCGTCGCATGTTGAACCATCAGAAACGGAACACCATGAGTTGCCCTGACCAACAACACGTCTCATCTTTTGCTCTGTGTCGTCGTCGCATTTTACCGCGACTTCCCAAAAGCGAGCACCGCCTTCTTCTTTAAAGCTTTCCAATGACATCGACTTTACCTCAGCTCTAACGACCGAAGGGTAAATACTAAAAACCATTAACGACAATATTATCAGTTTATTCATAAGAGTTCCCCTGTGTTGCTATCTTCCAATATATCTGCTGATCTTTTCGTTTTTTTTAGACGTTGCTGATCTTTTTCTTGCTGTTTACGTAACTTATTCTCTTCAGCAATAGCACGACTATCCGAGCCTATATGCACTTCTCCACGCGATTTGGCCAGTTGCACTTGCTTCTCGCGCTCCAAAAAGCGTATGCGTTGCTGCTCACTCAATGAACCAATACATCTCGGACAGCTTACACCAGCGACATAATCTGAGCCTTGTTTATCACCTTCAGTGATAGGGTGCCTACAGGCGTGACACTGATCATATTTACCTTTTTCTAAATCGTGATTGACCGCAACTCTGTCATCAAAAACAAAACACTCTCCACTCCACATAGAATCAGATTGATCAACTTCTTCGAGGTACTTTAGAATACCCCCTTTAAGGTGGAAGACTTCCTCAAAACCCTTCTCCTTCATATAAGCTGACGCTTTTTCACATCGAATACCACCAGTGCAAAACATCGCCACTTTTTTCTGTGTCGTCGAATCTAAGGTACTTTCAACGTATTCGGGAAACTCACGAAATGTCTCGGTGTGCGGGTTGATCGCGTTTTCGAACGTTCCAATATTATATTCATATTCATTTCGAGTATCGATCAATATAGTATCAGGATCCGAAATAATATCATTCCAATCCTTCGGGTCTACATAGGTTCCGACCACCTTATTGGGGTCGATGCCATCGACGCCCATCGTAACAATTTCTTTTTTTAGCTTAACCTTAGTTCGATGAAATGGTTGTTCCTGATGGTATGAAAGCTTGTAGTCAATCCCTTTAAAGCGATCGTCCTCTTGCAACCAACCAACAAACAATCGAATCGCTTCTTCCGTACCCGATATTGTTCCATTGAGCCCCTCACGGGCCAGTAAAAGTGTGCCTCTAATTTCAAGAGTATTTAACTTAGTCTGAAACCCTTGGCGAAGTTGCTCAAAATCATCCAAGGTAACAAATTTGTAAAGAGCACACACTGCGACCAACTCTTGGTCTATCGAATATCCAGACACAGTGTCTTTATCAATCACCGCACCTGTAGGTGTCATGTTTTTATTCATATTTCCAGCCAACCAGAACGTAAATCTGGAGCGTCAGTTTTAGTTTTATTAAGCGATTTAAGTTAATCACTAAGTACTGGGTATTATCTAACACCTTGGCGCAATTGACAACAAGACACATTGTCAGTTATCGTGCGATTCCCGCAGTATTTACAATGTTTTGCACGGAGTTACCGTTAATGGAACCAGTTTGGTTAAATTCTTACCCTAAGGGTGTGCCACATGATGTCGATATGAGCGAGTTCAGCTCGGTCGCTGACGTCTTCCTTCAATCGTGCAAAGAGCATGCCTCAATGCCAGCGTACACCAGCTTTGATCACACAATTACGTTTGGGAAACTCGAACTTTTAACTCAACAGTTTGCATGTTATCTACAGCATGACCTCGGACTAAAAAAAGGCGACAGAATCGCCATAATGTTGCCCAATATCATTCAATACCCAATTGCCGTATTGAGTGCAATGCGGCTTGGTTTGATAATCGTTAATATCGACCCAATGTACACTCAACGAGAGCTAAAGATTCAATTCAATGATTCTGGCGCCAAATCCGTTATTGTACTTGAAAGTTTTGCCAAGGAAGTTGAAAAAGCACTGGCGGATGTTCAAATAGATAATGTAATCGTCAGTAAAATTGGTGACTGCCTACCAAGCTTAAAAGCTCTTTCTGTTAATCTAGCAGCTAAGCACTTGAAAAAAGCTGTCCCAAGCTACTCACTTCCTCAGGCGCACAGCTTTAAGTCGGCGTTAACGAAGTATCAAGGAGACACAGGCTCTCTCAAGGACGCAACACTGACGCACGAAGATCTTTTGTTTCTGCAATACACAGGCGGCACGACAGGCGTACCCAAGGGTGTTGAAATCACACACGGCAATATGGTGGCAAACATTCAGATGTCAAAAGAGTGGATTAAACCCTCTTTGGCACCAGGAGTGCATCACCGGATCATCGCGCCGCTACCCATGTATCATATTTTCTGCATGTCCGTTAACTTGATGGTCATGATGAGCCTTGGTGCTGAGAATATCTTGATCGTCAACCCAAGAGATTTCGATGGGTTTGTGAAGATTCTCAGAAAAAATCGTTTTACCGGCATTACCGCCGTCAACACTTTACTTCGGAAGCTATTAGATACACCAGGATTTGAGAGCGTCGACTTTTCTGAGTTAGATTTCACGTTTGCTGGCGGGATGGCCGTCACACGAGATGTCGCCAATGAGTGGCATGAAAAGACTGGGTGTGCGGTGGTTGAAGCGTATGGATTATCTGAGTGCTCGCCAGGCGTCTCATCGGTCCCCATAACAAGCACGAAATTTATGGGTTCAATAGGACTCCCGCTACCAAGTACAAAGATCAAGCTATTAGATGATGATGGAAATGAAGTCGGATTCAACGAGTCAGGTGAGTTATGTGTGGCAGGCCCACAAGTAATGCGTGGTTATTGGAATCGCCCCGACGCCACAGCAGAGGTGATGACCGAAGATGGTTTCCTTAGAACCGGGGATTACGTCAGTGTTGATGAACAGGGCTACATAAGAGTTCTCGACAGAAAAAAAGACATGATCTTGGTGTCTGGATTCAATGTCTTCCCAAATGAAATCGAAGATGTTGTTAATCAACATGACAACATTGTCGAGTCCGCCGCGATTGGTATAGAAGACCGCAACGCAGGACAGGTTGTTAAACTGTTTGTCGTCACGAACGACGAGTCCACCACAAAAGATGAAATAGCTAAGCATTGCAAAGAACACCTAACCGGCTATAAACGGCCCAAAGTCATTGAATTCATGGACGAACTACCCAAAAGCAACGTAGGCAAGATTCTTCGTAAGGAACTTC
Source organism: Arenicella sp. 4NH20-0111 (assembly GCF_040366405.1). Taxonomy (NCBI): domain Bacteria; kingdom Pseudomonadati; phylum Pseudomonadota; class Gammaproteobacteria; order Arenicellales; family Arenicellaceae; genus Arenicella; species Arenicella sp. 4NH20-0111. Next base: position 589,519 of record NZ_BAABWF010000002.1, on the reverse strand, counting down.
GCTAACAACCACGGTCGTGAGCAAGATTTGGCGACCAACACGTTTGTGTTTGGCCGCCAAACTGATTACCTAAATTCAGGTCTCAGTAAATCAGCACTTTTTATGTGAGCTCAGGGGCAAGAAGAGGGCCGCTCCAGGTCCTTATTTTAAGACAGAAGCCTTGGGTCGATATCTACTCCAAATGGAGCGACTCCCTGAATCAGTTTAGCAAATCGAGGATGCTGAGGATTAATAACGAAGTTGTTACCCCCAAAAGGAACAGCCGTACTAGGAACACGCAATGCAATGGGGCCATCACTTCGTAGCCACACATCCCCCATAATCATGGTAGAACTCGGTGCAGGGCTTGAGTTCCAGTCTTCAGGCAACATATCTATTGGTAGTTCAACAACTTCGTCTAAGGGCAGCTCCATCTCAAATAAGCACCAGTTCGCCAACGATCTTTGGTCATTTGTATGGATTAATACTTCCAAGATCGCAAGCGATACAGAGTCCGACAAGTACACTGCGGACGTTCCTTTGCTATTCCATCTCCCGCCATGCAATCTTGCGCCCTCACCATCAAACGCATTATCACAATACTTATCTTTGACGATACGATAAGCGCGAAGGGTAGACGCTTTCTTCTTAATTGTTTTTCGCTCACCTTTGGCGGCGACCCTCGCGTTCTTATTCAAGAAATTACGCCGTGCTCAATGCGCCCTATATAATCTATGACTGCCTCAGTGCCAGCCGACGTTCTAACCATGTCAATAGGGGCTCTATCACCAAGACCACGAGCTTGACTCCGACACCAGATCACCGCTTTTTGCTGATCGCCAGAAAAAAGCTCTGTGGCAGAATCAATAATTCTCAATAAGCGATAAACCTTATCACTTTCTACCGTATTCAAATGACCGTCACGTTTACGACGATCTAACGTTGCAGGAGCAATGCCAGTGATATTGATAAACTCACTTTTTTGAAATAACCCCTCAGCTAAAAGCGCCTGAACAGTGTCGTAAGAAAACCCATTAGCCAACATTTCGAATAGGCTCTCACCTCGGCTTGGTACTCCGACCTGCTTCCATATCGGATTACTTTGAGTGGAAGCATTCGACATTTGATGCAATATTTCCTTAGCAGTCATCTTATCACCTGATATAATAATATTTATCAAATGATACTTTTTGAAAAGACAGAATTCAAGACTAATGCCTGCAATTCACACAAATAAAAGCAAGCAGACCGGCCTCAACATCGATACATCCTGTCGCTTAAAGCGCCTGCTCACCATCCCAACTCAGACTCACCAGCCGGTAATCATTCCCCTCTAACTGAAAAACAGCGGACACGTTTTGTGAATCCGCCCGGGCGCCCACCACGCTGCCAGTAGGTCCAGTGCCGCCCATTAAGACGCTTGCTTCGATGGTCACTGTTGTGTCATCAAGCACTTCCAATTTCTGAATATTGGTAATCAAGTTAATATTTTGATGTCTCAACAAAAAAACTCGCGCCAACTTCCGTAACGCTTCTTGATCTTGACCACGATGATCAGAATATTGATCACTGACGTGGTCAAAAATATCGGACGTGCTCCTGCGTTCGATAGCTTGCTCGATCTCCGTCACAATCGTCGAAACTTGTTCTTCAGGGCTAGAATCATCATCTTCGCCGCAAGCGCTCAAACACAATGCTAGCGCACACCCAATAACCAGCTTAATGACTAGACTTTTTTTCACCAAATCGCCCTCAATGAATTAATAAACTTTATACTAAAGGCTATGAACTACCTAAGTCATCTTTTTTTCTCCCAGCGCACGCCACACTCTTTCACCGGCAACCTTATGGGAGACTTTAAGCCATCCAAAGAATTGCTAGCAATCCAACCGAAAGCGGTGCTTTTGGGTATCGAAAATCATCGTTTGGTAGATAAAGAAACAGATAGATTTGAAGATGTTAAACAGCTTAGACCCCTGTTTAGCCAAGAGCGCCGCCGCTACAGTGGTGTAGTGACAGACATCGTATTTGATTACTTTTTAATCAAGCATTGGGGGCGGTTCGCTGCTGTGGATTTCGACCTCTTTATCAATCAAGCCCATTCAGGGTTGCAGCAAAGCATGGAATTGATGCCGCCAAGAATGCGGTACGTCATCGCAAACATGATCGAACACGACTGGCTTCGGACCTACAGTACATTAGACGGAATCTCGATCACGATCGACCAAGTCAGTAAACGTATTCGGTTCGAAAACTCAATGGCTGGATCAATAGACGAAGTAAAGAAACACTATGAACAAATTGAGTTATGCTTTCTAAAATTATTTAAGCATTTACAAGACGTTGTAAACACTCAAAGAGTGGAATTTCCAGACGAAGACTGATTATTGAGCATCAAAACAAATACGGCATCAAATAAACCCAAAAAACACCTATTTATCTTTGACAGTTGCGATCTCTATCTATATGATTCGCCCAAATTTCAACGCGCTGGAAGTAAGCCAGCACGAAACAAACTAACGTCAGTTAATAATTTTAGTTTGTGAAAAATTAACCGGTTAAATAAACAAGAAGGCGCTGATGTTTAAATTTGCGCAACCAAGTGTTTTTCAAACACAATTGAAGCACTGAAACTTTTTGAGTTTAACCAAAAAACCATATTTCAGCGAGGCAGATCATGGCTGTACAAAAAAGTAAGAAATCAAATTCTCGACGTGGCATGCGCCGCTCTCACGATGCGATGGGTGAACCAACGCTATCTTCGGATTCAATGACTGGTGAACTTCACCGTCGTCACCAAGTTACCGCCACTGGATACTATCGCGGTAAGAAAGTGGTGAATGTTAAGTCAGCAAATTAAGTCTAACTTAACTCCATAAATAAAGGCCTCGACTTTCGGGGCCTTTTTTGGTTTTATGGCATTACAAGCTTCACAAAATGTCCATATATAAACCACGCCAGCATTACAATAATCAGAACCAGCGTTAAAAGAGCAATCTCATAACAACTCTTTCACTCTGGACTTCTTAAGTCTTAAACTTAGCTTTTGGAAAAATCATCCTAAGTTGAAGCAAGACGTTAATGTTTGATTGCTACAATCGCTCAAAAAGGCTCCCACACTAACAAATGAATTCAGTTCCCACGAAGGCCACACTAGCGGTAGACGCGATGGGCGGCGATTTTGGCATAGATGTCACCGTGCCTGCGTCCGTACAGTTTCTGCGCAATGATAAAACCGATCAGCATAAAATCATACTGGTCGGCAATCAGGAAGAAATCACAGAAAAGCTCAAAGACTTAAAAGCCGACGACTTAATCACCCAAGGGTTGATCGAGATCACCCATGCCAGTGAAGTTGTTGAGATGGACGAGTCACCCGCATTAGCATTGAAGCGCAAAAAAGACTCATCGATGCGAGTTGCAATCAACTTGGTCAAAGAAGGAGTCGCTCAGGCTTCTGTCAGCGCCGGCAATACAGGGGCGTTAATGGCCACAGCTCGATTTGTACTAAAGACTATTCGAGGCATAGATAGACCTGCGATCATCTCATCCATGCCCTGTAGAGACACCAGCAAAACGATCCACATGCTGGATTTGGGCGCAAATGTCGACTCCACGCCAGACATGCTTCTCCAGTTTGCGGTCATGGGCTCGGTATTGACTCGCTTTGTTGACAAAAAGGAGAACCCTAGAGTTGCCTTACTTAATGTCGGAGCCGAGGAAATTAAAGGCAGTGAAAAAGTAAAAAAAGCATCCTCATTGCTCGAAGCATCACCATTGATTAACTACACAGGCTACATCGAGGCTGACGAGATATACGACTCGAAAGTAGATGTAATAGTCACGGATGGCTTTGAGGGCAACGTCGCCCTCAAAGCCAGCGAAGGCACGGCTAAAATGATTGTTGATGTCATGCAAGAAGAATTTAAGCGCAACGCTCTAACCAAATTCGCAGGATTGCTAAGCCTCCCAATACTTAAGGCCATGAAACGACGTCTTGATCCTCGTACCCACAATGGAGCAACCCTACTTGGCCTCAACGGAGTAGTGGTTAAGAGCCACGGAGGAACCGATGAACTGGGGTTTCTCCATGCCATCCACGAAGCATTTGCCCAAGCTGATCTAGATCTTATTGGACATCTCAGCGAGCAATTTGAAAATATCAGCACCATCGAATCTTAATGCGTATTGAACAACGATTTATAGGAGTATAGTTATGTCCCTAGCCATTGTATTTCCCGGTCAAGGCTCTCAAACAATTGGGATGATGAGTCAGCTCGCCCAGAACTACCCAATAGTGAAAGATCTCTACACTGAAGCCTCAGATGTGCTCGGAATCGACATGTGGCAACTCACGCAAGCAGGCCCAATTGAAGAGCTCTCTAAGACTGAAAACACCCAGCCAGCCCTCCTTATTGCAGGTGTCGCTGCCTGGAATATCTGGAAGTCAGAAGGCGGCGCGCTTCCAGATTTAATGGCAGGCCACAGTCTAGGCGAATACACCGCGTTAGTATGCTCCGACGCCATAAGCTTTACTGATGGCGTCACTCTTGTCAGAGACAGGGGGCGATACATGCAAGGGGCCGTGGCTGAAGGCGAGGGCGCAATGGCCGCTATTATTGGTCTAACAGACGATGAAGTCATACGCGTTTGCGCCGAAATAGCTGAAAACGATGTACTCCAAGCCGTTAATTTTAACGCGCCAGGGCAAGTAGTCATTGCCGGCTCTGCTGCTGCAATCGAACGCGCTGCACCAGCCATGAAAGAGGCTGGCGCAAAAAGAGCCCTAGCTTTACCCGTCTCCATTCCCGCTCATAGCAGCCTTATGAGTCCCGCGTCAGAACAGCTTGCAGAAAGATTAAATGGCATCGAAGTTGCACTCCCTAACATTCCAGTCCTGCACAATTGCAATGTTTCGTTCGCGGAATCTGCAGATCAAGTAAAAACCAATTTAGTGACCCAACTTGACTCACCGGTTCGATGGGTTGAGTCAGTCGAAAAGATGAAAAACGAGGGCGTGGAGCACTTTGTTGAGAGTGGACCAGGCAGGGTCTTAGGCGGCATGATCAAACGAATCGCGCGCGGGGCAACCGTTTCGACTATGGATAACTTAGATACAATTCAAGAACTTACAAAAACTTCTTAAATGAAGATAGAGGTATAGCTATGTTTAATTTGACCGGTAAAATTTGCTTGGTTACGGGCGCCACACGTGGCATTGGTAAAGCGATAGCAACTCAACTCGGAGCTCAAGGCGCTACGGTGATAGGTACTGCGACTTCGGAAAATGGGGCTGATTCAATCACACAACATTTCAATGAATCAAACATCAACGGAAAAGGGTTGGTTTTAAACGTGTCAGAAGCTGACTCAATTGACAGTACCATTAAGACGATAACTGAAGAGTTTGGACCAATCGGCGTGCTAGTTAACAACGCTGGCATCACTCGCGACAACCTAATGATGCGAATGAAAGAAGACGAGTGGGATGACATAATGAACACCAACCTCAAGTCTGTTTTTCGCTTATCCAAAGCCGTAATGCGAGGCATGATGAAAGCTCGAAACGGAAGAGTCATCAATATTACATCCGTAGTGGGCGTGTCAGGCAACGCAGGCCAAGCAAACTATGCTGCAGCTAAGGCTGGCGTCATAGGGTTCACCAAGTCGCTTGCACAGGAAATAGCCTCACGCGGCGTTACTGTTAATGCCATCGCACCAGGGTTTATTCAAACAGACATGACCAGCGCCCTGAATGAAGACCAGATATCTAAAATGACCGCGACCATACCAGCCGCAAAGCTCGGTCAACCAGAGGATATTGCAGCAAGTGCGGTTTTTCTTGCCTCAGATGAGAGCGCTTACATTACAGGAACCACAATGCACGTAAATGGCGGCATGTATATGACCTAAGACTAGACGCAATAAATATTCGTCATACCCATAAACTTACCAAGGTGGACGGGGTTTTGCTAAAATAACGCCCGTGCATTTATCGTACTATTTGGCAATTCACCCATTTCTTAAAAGAGCTTAATGAAACATACCGGATAATTGTAAAGTTTCCTAATTTAATGTTTTGCAATATCCCAGCTTTTTTATATAATCCGCCGCAAGAACAACCGCTGATGGCAAGCAGAGTTTTTATATAAACTTTCCATCAGTTTTTTTTCAGGTCTGGCGACAAAGAAAACCCTTTGTCGCAAAGGCCAATAAGCTCCCTTTACAGAGGTACACTCATGAGCAGTATTGAAGAACGCGTAAAAAAAATCGTAGTTGAGCAACTAGGTGTTAACGAAGACCAAGTTGTAAACACTGCGTCTTTCGTAGACGACCTTGGCGCTGATTCACTAGACACAGTTGAATTAGTAATGGCTTTGGAAGAGGAATTTGAAACTGAAATTCCTGACGAAGAAGCAGAGAACATCACAACTGTTCAGCAAGCTATCGACTACGTAAATAAAGCGTCTTAAGCGTTTTAGTATAGATAATAGGAAAGCCGCCCTGGTTAAATCCAGGGCGGCTTTTTTGTTTGATGTTTTTAAAACTGGTCATTGTGGTCAGTTTCTCTTAAGAACTCAGGTCTATTCACGTTAGCTCATCTGTTAAAAGAGCTAAGTTCCAAGGAATAAATTATACTTTCTCCACAATAATCGCCAGCAGAATAAATATGAGCAAGCGTCGAGTTGTAGTAACCGGTATTGGTATCGTCTCACCCGTAGGCCTTACCCTCGAAGAAAACTGGAATAACATTGTAAATGGCGTGAGCGGCATCGGCCAAATCACTCATTTCGATCCCGAAAAGTATCCATGCAAGATTGCAGGTGAAGTCAAAGGCTTTGACCCCGCTAATTACATGCAGCCGAAAGAAGCGCGAAAAATGGATCGTTTCATTCAATTTGGCTTAGCCGCTAGCTTAGACGCGTTCAAAGACGCAGGGCTTGAAGTAACCGAAGAAAACGCCGAAAGAATAGGTGTTTATATTGGATCGGGTATCGGCGGAATCGAAGTCATCGAAAATGCTACGATGACGCTTGAAAACAAAGGCGTTCGGCGTGTATCTCCGTTTTTCGTGCCAAGCGCAATTATCAATATGATCTCAGGTCATTTATCGATAAACCTTGGCTTGAAAGGGCCAAACCTATCAATGGTAACCGCGTGCACAACTGGAACACACGCCATCGGAGATGCAGGACGGCTAATTGAATATGGTGATGCAGATGTTATGGTCGCCGGCGGCGCCGAGGCGGCTATCAGACCGACATCAATCGCCGGGTTTGGAAATGCAAGGGCATTATCTGGCCGCGATGTTGACCCAGCGGCGGCCTCTTGTCCGTGGGACGAAGCCAGAGACGGGTTTGTGATGGGAGAAGGCGCAGGAATACTTGTGCTTGAGGAATATGAACACGCCAAGGCCAGAGGCGCTCGCATTTATGCCGAGCTGTCAGGTTTCGGAATGAGCGGAGACGCACACCATATGACATCACCAAGCCCTGGCGGTGAAGGTGCAGCTCGATGCATGGTAAACGCGATGAGACACGCTGGCATCAACCCAGATCAAGTAGGGCACTTAAATGCCCATGGTACGTCCACGCCATTGGGCGACGCAGCGGAAACCAACGCCACCAAGTTAGCGTTAGGCGATCACGCTGGAAAAGTGGCCATTTCTTCTACCAAATCCATGGTAGGGCACCTGTTAGGCGCTGCGGGAGGCGTCGAAGCGGTCTATACAGCGATGGCGCTGCATACTCAAACAGTCCCACCTACTATCAATCTACACAACCCTTCACCAGATTGTGACTTAGATTACGTTCCGAATACGGCCAGAGAGATGCCTTTCGAGTATGCACTGAGCAACTCTTTTGGCTTCGGCGGTACTAACGGCACCCTTGCTATGAAGCGTTTCTCATAATTCATCCACGATTTTGACTGTTTTAGTCAACGGCGTTAAAAAAGACCATGTCTCGGCATTAAACCGAGGCATGCTTTATGGCCATAGTGTTTTCGAAACAATCCCGGTAGTAAGCGGAACACCGGCGTTATTGAACAACCACCTAATAAGGCTCGCTGATGGCTGTGAAAAACTGGGCTTACCGTTTACCAGCGAACTAATAACTAAAGAAGTAGAGTGCCTAATTGATCAGTCAGAGGCAGACAAAGACTACATCATTAGGATTACCGTCTTTATGGATGAAGGCGGAAGGGGTTATTTATCTCCAGACCAAGCCACGGCAACTCGAGTTATCTCGAGCCATAGCGCGCCGCAGCACCCTCAAGAGCACTGGTCCAAAGGCATTAACCTAGGCGTATCAGACGTGACGCTGGGGGCACAGCCATTGTTAGCAGGCGTAAAGCATGGCAATCGATTAGAACAGGTTTTAGCGAGGTCACGCTGGCAAACAGATTGGCAAGAAGCGATTCTGTGTGATGTGTCGGGCAATGTCATTGAAGGCACGCAAAGTAACATCATTGTTATTAAAAATGGCAAAGCCAACACGCCCATTTTAGACCATTGTGGCGTAGACGGGGTGATGAAAAATTGGGTTTTATTACGACTAAAAGAGCTTGGGGTTTCCAGTCACTCTGTGAGATTATCCTTGCAAGACATAATTGAGGCTGACGAAGTGCTGATGACCAACTCTGTGATTGGAGTCTGGCCAGTCAAACACTTTAAGAATCGCGTTTTTAGTGACTCTACAACAGCCCGACAGCTTATCCAGTTGATACACGAGCATGAAATTATTCCGCATAATTAGACTCACTTTTTACGCCTTCTTTATTACCGGTATCGCCTTTGCGTACTACGTATACTCTGAATCCATTTCGAAACCTCTGCAAAATCGCACGATGAAACTCGAAATACCAAATGGGGTAGGGGTTTCTTGGCTGGGAAATCACCTACAAAAAAAAGGTGTGATTGACAGTCGATATATCTTTAGAGCCTACACTTGGCTCAACAAACCAGACATCAAAATCAAAGCTGGTGAATACACACTTGTGGATGTCATAGACATTCCTGAATTAGTTGAAAAGGTGGAGCGGGGGAATGTGATCCAATACGCCATCACCCTTGTCGAAGGCCACACATTCAAAAATTACCTCGACCAACTTAAGGCCCAAACGCAACTTTCTGATGAGCTCGAAGGCATGAGTACGGCGCAAATAATGCGAAAGCTAGGCGCAGCTGGCCAGCATCCTGAAGGCTTATTTGCGCCTCAAACCTATTTATACCAAGCTGGCGATTCTGACTTTGATGTGCTTAAACAAGCATATAATCGCATGCAAACTGTATTGGAAGATGCTTGGGCAAATCGAAATGAATCCATAAAGCTAAATACGCCATACGAATTGTTGATTATGGCATCCATAATTGAAAAGGAAACGGGTGCCGCTCATGAACGCCCTGAGATTTCTGGCGTCTTTAATAATAGGCTCACTATTGGAATGAAACTACAAACCGACCCCACCGTCATCTACGGAATGGGCGACAAATACAAAGGCAACATACGCCGTCGAGATTTGACCACGGACACGGAATACAACACCTACACGCGCTACGGCTTACCCCCTAGCCCCATCGCCATGCCTGGCGAGGCAGCCATTTTTGCTGCGGCAAACCCAAAAACAACCGACGCCTTATACTTTGTGGGAAAAGGCGATGGAACTCATTACTTCTCAAAAACCCTTAAAGAACACAACAATGCGGTCATCAAGTATCAACTTGGAGGAAAGCCTCGCGCGTTCTCCTCAAACAAAAATAACTAGCGTGAGCGCGTTCAAAAAATGAGAGGAAAATTCATCACCCTAGAAGGCCAAGACGGTGCAGGCAAGAGCACCAATCTGTCCGTCATTGAGCAAACATTACTTAAAGCAGGCAAACCGGTGTTGGTTACCAGAGAGCCTGGTGGAACGCAGTTAGGCGAGAAGATACGTGAGCTGGTGCTTAACTCTGATGACAGCCAATTTGGCGATACAGCCGAGTTACTTTTGATTTTTGCCGCCAGAGCAGAGCATATAGAGTCAGTGATAGAGCCAGCACTTAAAAATGGCACTTGGGTACTATGCGATCGATTTACCGACGCAACCTATGCCTATCAAGGAGGCGGTAGAGGCATAGATCAGAGCAGAATCAAGACCTTAGAGAACTTCGTTCAAAATGGGTTACACCCAGACCTAACGTTTCTCTTGGATGTGCCTGTAGAAGTAGGAAACCAAAGAGCAGGGCAGAGAAGCGACCCAGACAGGTTCGAAATGCAAGAAAATGAGTTTAAGAACGGCGTTAGAAATTGTTACTTAAACCGCTCTAAAGCGGAACCAAGTCGCTTTAAAATCATTGATGCATCTGAAGAGCTGGACATCGTCAAACAGAGCATTGAAATTGCTCTGAAAGCCTACCTTAAAACAACCTAGCACTATGTTTGAACCGCTAATTCATCCATGGAATCAAGAAGTTTGGCAACAGCTTACGCTTGAACCTGAACGCTCTAACCACGCGCTACTAATACATGGTGACAAAGGCCTAGGCAAACAAGATATCGCAACATCGCTTGCTCATTTTGTCTTAACTGACAATCACACACAATCGGCCAGTTTGTTCAACGCTGGGTCCCATCCCGATTTGCACGTAATAATGCCCGAAGCTCTTAGCGAGGAGTACAAGTCTTCGAATGATCCAAGGCTTGACCTGATTTCCAGCTATTCGAACAGGTATTTAGAGCCTCATTCTGGGAAGCCTCGCAAAACCATAACCATTGACCAAATAAGAAAACTATCATCCGCGTTGGTGACACACCCCCATATAAGTAAGTTTAGAATAATTCTAATCTTTGCAGCCAATACCATGAACCGCAATGCAGCCAACGCACTACTTAAAAGCCTAGAGGAACCGCCGGCCAACACGTTATTCTTAATTGTGTCCGACGAAATATCAGTACTACCCAAAACCATTCGCAGCCGATGCAGTCTGGTTGGCCTTAAGGCACCTGACAGAAACTCTGCGTCAGCGTGGTTAGCGCTGCAGAACATCATTCCTGACACTGAATTAGACACCTATTTAAGCATTGCCAACAATCACCCCCTGAGAGCGATAGAACTCTTTAAATCGGACTATTTAGTCAGCTTAAAAGCGGTTTTAACCGACATAAATCATCTTTGGATGCGTCGTATTGATGTCACCAACGCCGCGAAAAAGTGGCAGACCTTGGGAGCATCCACCAGTTTAGATATTCTATATAAGCTGGCCGTCGACCTACTACGCTTTCAGCTGTCTGACTCACCCCCGGATATCTATTTCCCAGTGCAGCGTTCCTGGGTCAGCTCCAGCAGTAAAAAGGTTAAACGAGAATGCCTAATTAGACTGATAGATGAACTCAATCACTCGAAATCCTTGTTAGCCACTACCGTCGACGAGCTTCTGGTGTTAGAAACCATGGCTGAACGTGCTCATTCTCTGCCGATTTAACCAATTAATACAAAGACCATTTGTTTAATCTTAGAAATAGCGGTATAAAACTTAACTATGACAGCGATAGAAGAAAACTCTGATGCGAAGCCGCGCAATTCGGTAATCTCGATAGCAATTCGAGATAAGCAAGCCCTATATATGTCTTATATGCCTTTCATAAAAGGCGGAGGGCTGTTTGTACCCACCAAGAAAGACTATAACTTGGGTGATGAGATGTTTTTGCTGGTAACAATCATGGATGAGCCGGAACCAACTCAAATTTCAGGAAAGGTTGTTTGGGTTTCGCCTCCAGGCGCGCTAGGAAACAGACCTCCGGGGGTTGGTATTCAGTTCATGGGAGACGACGCACATCACACCACTCGTCTTATTGAAGGCAAGCTAGGGGCCTCTATATCGCTTACTCGTTCAACGCACACCATGTAAGACCACTGTAATCAACTGCAACTTATTTCCAAGGTATTGGCTTAGAACGTAAGCTGATACATCAACACCCTTATTCAGTACCCATACAATGCAATTAGTCGACTCTCATTGCCATATCAACTTTGACGAGTTGCATAAGCGCTTACCTGAACTATTAGAAAATGCCAAAGCAAATGACGTAGCGCACATGCTGTGCGTATCCGTCAATTTGGAAGACTTTCCGGAAGTAAAGTCTTTAGCCGATCAATACCCACATATTTTTGCCTCCGTTGGGGTTCATCCTTGCTATAAAGACGTAAAAGACCCCACAGTGGATGAGCTTGTCGAAATAGGGAAAGAAAACAATATCGTCGCCATAGGAGAGACTGGCCTGGATTACTTTCGAGTTGAAGATCAAGACATGAATTGGCAACGTGACCGGTTTGTCCGCCACATAGAGGCGGCAAAAATAGTCAATAAGCCCTTGATAATACATACCAGAAACGCGGCTGACGACACAATGCGGATACTTAAAGAACAAGGCGCTGATCAATGCAAAGGAGTAATGCATTGTTTTGCGGAGGACTGGGACACGGCACAAAAAGCGCTCGACCTAGGGTTCTACATATCCTTTTCAGGAATAGTGACCTTCAAAAGCGCAACAAATGTGCAAGAAGTGGCCAGAAAATGTCCACTGGATCGCGTCTTGGTTGAAACTGACGCACCATACCTTGCTCCTGTGCCGCTTCGCGGTAAAACCAATGAACCCGCATACGTCAGGCACACAGCACAATTTGTGGCTGACCTGAAAGGGGTTTCGCTCGAAGCGCTGGCAAACCAAACCACTGATAACTTCTTTCGGCTTTTTCCAGCCCAGCGCGAGCAATAAGCCAATATCACTCCAACCCCCCACAAAGGATTGGGTAATAAAACGGGAGGCTAATCTAAGTATTCCTCCCGTATCTTAGTGTAAGCTGTTTTTTTGAAACACTCGCAAATTGATAAATTCTTATCATTTAGGCCGCGCTGACGGTGCTATCTTAATCAATTAACTAAAACCAAAGCTCACTTATAATTGACTTTCAATAAAACCCATAAGGTATTGTATTTAAAGAAATTATATAAAACGAACCAAAAGGCGCACTAATGAAATCTGCTAACTGTGCGATGATTTTCATCATCACATTAATGATCACTTCTTGCGACAGAGAGCACCAAGCTCAAAGCAACCAGACGAACGACCAAAAGCTTAGTAATGAAAACCCAAAACAAAGCAACGCTTACCCTGAGCAAGTGTTTTGGGGAGACACACATCTACACACATCCAATTCAGTCGATGCCTTTGGGTTTGGCAACAGGCTCGATGCGGAACAGGCACTTAGATTTGCACGTGGGGAAGAGGTTACATCTACCAAGGGCATACAAGCGAAACTAAGCCGCCCGCTGGATTTTCTTGTTATATCAGATCACAGCGATGGATTGGGGGCGACCAAAGCCCTTTATGAAGCCCCAAGACTATTTGTTAGAGACCCCACCTTGAGGCGCTGGTGGGACATGATGCACGAGAGCGAAGAGGGCAGCCTCAAAGTCACAGCTGAATTGATTGATGGCGCCGCGAAGAAAACACTCCCAGAAGCCTTGTTGGATGAAGGAAGCCAGAGCAAGCGCATAAACAAACTATGGCGTGCCCACAACAAAACCGTTGACCGATACAATGAAGCGGGAAAGTTCAGCGCGTTCATTGGTTTCGAGTACACCCCAATGCCGCGTGGCAATAACTTGCATCGAGTGGTCATGTTCAGGGATTCAGCTAAGCAGGCCAATAAAGTGATGCCATTGTCCAGCATACAAAACCCCGATCCGGAACAGCTTTGGGCCTGGATGAAAAACTATGAGGACACGACGGGCGGAAGCATTCTAGCGATGCCTCATAACAGCAACGTGTCAAACGGTTTGATGTTCGCCATGACTCGCATGGATGGGTCGCCCATCGATAAAGCTTATGCGGAGACTCGAGCACGGTTTGAGCCCGTCGTGGAAGTAACTCAGATAAAAGGGGACAGTGAAACCCACCCCTTTCTATCACCCAACGACGAGTTTGCAGACTATGGTAACAACGGCTGGGAACAGTGCAATTTAAGCTGCACGGAGGATTCGGACAACGAAAGTAGGGCCGGCAGCTACGTCCGAGAAGCCCTAAAAAGAGGCTTAAAGTTAGAGCAAGATACTGGCGTCAACCCGTACGCCTTTGGCCTAATAGGATCAACAGACAGCCACACATCGCTGGCAACGGCCGACGAAAACAACTTTTACGGAAAACACACCGGAAACGAAATAAACGTCCAAAACAGAGCCCTGAGTGCGCAAAACCTTGGTTCCAGAATAGGGCGGTTTGGATGGCACTACCTATCCAGCGGGTACGCAGCGGCGTGGGCAAGAGAAAACACCAGAGAAGCCATCTTTGACGCTTTTAAACGAAGAGAAGTCTACGCCACTACGGGCCCAAGAGTGACCGTCAGAATGTTCGCAGGACATCAATTCACCCCTGCCGACTTAGGTGACAACATGGTAGCGTCGGGCTATAGAAATGGGGTCCCGATGGGAGGAGAGCTCCACCCCAAAGGAGATGCTGCTCCGCAGTTTCTGGTCAGAGCCACCATGGACCCAGAAGGCGCGACACTGGATCGAATTCAAATAATCAAAGGCTGGATCAACGAAGATGGCAACACTAAAGAAAAAATTTATGATATTGCTTGGTCCAATCCACAATCAAGAAAGCCTCAGAGCGATGGTGCATTGCCGCCCGTTGGAAACTCCGTGGACCTAAAAACTGGACAGTGGGATAACGCCATCGGCGCACCCGAACTCGAAACTCTCTGGGTAGACCCCAATTTTAACCCCAGACAAAGCGCGTTCTACTACGCTCGAATTCTTGAGATACCAACCCCTACATGGCCACTCTATGACGCCATTAAACACAACTTTGAACTGCCGAAAGACGTGGTAAAAGTCAGTCAAGAACGAGCTTATACCTCGCCAATTTGGTACCGACCCAATACCCAATAAAAATCGACCACGATGCACTACTTTTCGCTATTAGTTACATTCGTAAAAAATGAACCATTAACGCACTTTATCTTTGGTGCGTTGCTGATCTACGGTTATCTGAGCCACTTTTCAACGGCATCGCCTGATCACCCGTCAGACTCAAAAATTACAGTATCGAAATCGGATATAGAAAACCTAAAACAGAGTTGGATCAAACAAAGACACTCCAATCCCACATCAACACAGCTTCGAGGCTTAATTGAGACCCAAATTAGCGATGAGATTTATTACAGAGAAGCACTGAAATTAGGACTTGATCAAGAGGATTCTGTTGTCCGTAACCGAATGATTCAAAAAATGAAGTTCCTAACCGATCAAAGCATTACCGAGCCAAGTGACGCGCAATTAAAGAAGTGGATAGAAGATACGCCCACAAAGTACCAGCAAGATGCCAATTTTAGTTTTGAACAAATATACATCGGCACCACATTTAGCAAACAAAGCATGGATGCAGCCCTAATCGAGCTAAACGCCGGAATAATAACGGAGGATGTGTTTCGATCCGTCTGGCAAAAACCGTTAAGCATCCCGAAAAATGTAAACAGTAAATCGACCAGCGACATACGACGAATATATGGAGACACTTTTGTAAAAGAGCTTATAGCGCAAGCAAATAATGGCTCAAGCGGGGCTTGGTCAAGCCCTCTGCAAACCGCATTTGGCTATCATCTCATCAAAATCGACCAATCTAATAGAGACCCTCAAAGTTCCCTAAAGAGCAGTCAGGAGAGGGCGCTGATTGACCCTAAAACACGGAAGGCCGCACAGAACGACTGGATAAGTCACAAAAAACAAGAAGCACACCAAATGGCTATTCAAGCCCTCAAGAAGAACTACGACATCATTATTGTTGATTTCGAATGAGCAGAAAGGGCAGGCCACAGAGCTTTCTAAAATGGGCCTTTATAGCCATTACTTACATCCTAATTTTTACTGGAAAATCACTGTATGCCGATGAAATAAAACCCATCCTGATACAAGTTGAGCAGCACTCTCAGACGGACTGGATTGTAATATGGAAGCAGTCAAAATGGTCTACCAATGCCGGCAAGCTTAGATTACGTTACCCCGACGGGTGCCACGAAAAGGGCAGCTGGAAGCGAACCACACACAGCGAGCTTAGAGTCAAAACCGTCAGAATACGTTGTACAGACGGTGTTTGGAACAAAACATTTGAACTGGAAGGGCTGCAAAACACCCAAATTGATGCCCTTTTGCGCCTAAAATCTACCGATAAATCGCCAATTACAGCCCATTTGACCCGAAAAAAACCTTCGTTCACTACACCGGGTTTAAGTGATCAAGCTACTAAAAACTCATTTTCAAGCTATTTGACACTCGGATTTACCCACATACTCGAAGGCACGGATCACGTACTATTTATCATCTGTCTGACGCTACTGATTCCAGGATGGAAAAAGTTAACGATAACCATCACCGCATTTACGATCGCTCACAGCATCACGCTAGCTGCAAACACCCTAGGCTGGGTGACGTTAAACCCAAAACCAGTTGAAGCAATCATTGCACTCTCTATCATTTTTTTAGCCAAAGAATTACAAAGCTCTAATCGAAAAAGAGCCACATCGATCACTCAAAACCAGCCTTGGCTCGTCGTGTTTCTATTTGGACTGGTTCATGGTCTAGGGTTCGCTGGCGCTTTAGAACAAATTGGACTACCTGATCAAGACGTAGCTACGGCATTGATCGGTTTTAACATCGGGGTTGAACTTGGTCAGCTAATGATTGTTATTGCGACGCTCCTGACTTTCAACATATTTAAATTGTTCAACAACAACGGTTCGACAGCCTTAATCAACTTCGTTGCGTACAGCGTTGGTTCAATTTCTACATTTTGGTTGATAGAGCGAATCTTTTTCTAGAAAGAACAATCATCGCAAATTAAGCCGCGATTATAACTAAAAATTATCTAAGATAGATTCTAGAAAGATAAACTAAATCATTGAATTAAAAGAATTAAAAAGCTCAAGTGAATTCTTATTCAGCTGACGATATATCAAAAATTCTACATAATATTATTGTGCGCATAATATATATTATGTTAAATAGAATCAAAATGAAGGTACAGCCTGATTACACCTTTGAAATATGACGCTTAGATTTGAATATTCGTGACACATCGCATTGAATTTTACACATTGCCTTGAATAAATATCAGTTTATAAATACAGCTCTCTTTATGGAGAAAAACGGTAATTGGTCTACTACCCTCGCTTAGGTATTTGCTCTCCTTAGAAACAAAATTAAACCTCTCGCTCTGATCGCTTCAAAAAACCACATTAGACAAACCGGTATCTTGGGCATACAGTAAATACAAAGTCACAACTAATTTGGATTGGTTTTATGAGCACCGTTGATGAGATGATTGAGCAGGACAACATAGAGCTACGTAAAAAATATTTAGCAGAATTTCGATGTTACTCCGCCGATGAGATACAAGGCTTAGCGCCCGCTGACTCGAACGATACCCAGGATTGTGTCTCATTATGGGAAAACCAAAACAAGATTTTCTCCGTTAATAATGATGGCGTTGATGTTTTTCCAAGCTTTCAGTTTCATGATGGAAAACCGTTAGAGATCATTGAGCATTTATTGGCTCAAATGCCTGATGACATGAGCAATTGGCAAATAGCATATTGGTTTTCGTTCGAAAACGGCTATATCGAGGACAGGCGAGCTCCCAAAGATTCTTTTGATCTCAAGGATGATTTGGCTTCGGCGGTTAAAGCGTTATCCGAAGAAACCTATTGGTAAAGCTTATACTATATTAGCTAGCCCATTCCATGCACAACGTTGTTTTTCAGCGTATTTCGGGTGTTATAGTCCTTGACTTCTTTCTGCTGT
The DNA here is from genome assembly GCF_040366405.1 of Arenicella sp. 4NH20-0111. NCBI lineage: Bacteria > Pseudomonadati > Pseudomonadota > Gammaproteobacteria > Arenicellales > Arenicellaceae > Arenicella > Arenicella sp. 4NH20-0111. The sequence continues at coordinate 571,701 of NZ_BAABWF010000002.1, read as the reverse complement.
AGAGTCACAAGCAGCCAAAATATTTAGCTGACGATACTCCGAATTAGCTCGTATTTATCTTAATTTTCTCAGCGTGCTATTTTACTCGTGACCTTTGATTACACTTTCTTTTTTATCTGGGCCCAGTATTTCTTTGCCAACACTAGAGTCAAGCCATTCTCGATCCTCATTTTCCGTTTTATAGTCGCCAGGTTTTAAGTCTTTCAACATTTTCTCTAAACTCAGCTTTGGATTGCTTTTATCGTCGCTCATATTTACCCTTTAGATTAGTTTAGCCATCCCGTGAACAGCGTTGTTTTTTAGCGAATCTCTTGTGTCGTAATATTTGACCATTTCGACCGTTGAGTGGCCCGTGGCGTTAATAATAGAAATGAAGTCTTCTTGGTTATTCAGCGCCATTTCAATAAATGATTTACGAAATGAATGTGGTGTCGCATTCTTACCATTTGCGACCTTAGCTACGACTCGTTTAACCAAGGTGTAAACGTAAGAAGAATTCAAAGGTTTATTTAGCCGTTTTGTCGCATTATTTCTTACTGGTGAAAAGACGTATTCTGAAATATGGTGGTATTCATCTTTATAAAGATTTAATTGGTCTAGTAAGCTTTTAGGCAGTGGTAGGAGCTTGTAAGAGCCGCCTTTTTGAAAAACGTTTACGCTGGAGGCGCCTTGGTCGATATCACTCCACTTAAGCCACACCAATTCATTTCTGCGCAATGCTAATACTGATAAGCAGCAGAACGCTAAGTAATCTCGAAATGCTGTTTGTGACTTTTTGCGACCTTTAGACATATGATTTAAGACATCTATGACTTCTGATCGCGTCAAACTCGGCGTCGTGCTTCTTCTATCAAATTTATGTGCTTGGTACTGATCAAGCGGATTTTTAGGATAGTTATACGCGTGCATTAGATATTTGAAAAAGCTCGATAATGAATACGCTTTGCGGTTAACCGTTTTTGGATTAATCGGCCTCCTCGTTTCATCATCATAATCGGTCGCGTTTTCTAGGAAGTCTTGAATTTGAGAGACGAGTTCAAAGAACGGTATCTGGCCTAATTCATTCAGCGTTTTTACATTAATCGACTCAAACAAGTCAGCAATATCTCGAGAATACGCGCGCCGCGTATTTTTTGAGCGTTTAGTAGCAACGAACTCATCAATTGCATTGTCTATGTCAATTGTTTCGCTATTTCCAACAATAGCTGTCTCAGAGCTTAAAATGAGGTCTTTTTTCATGCTGAAAATATAGCATAATTTAATACTGATAATTCAAGTTATCAGTATTAGTTTATGCATAAGTTTTACATCAATTACGATGAGCTTATTTAGGATTTGAATATTAATCACCACTCAAACCAGCCTTTTAATAAACTAGTCCTCGTCGTCCCACTCTTCTCGAAGCTCAGTCATCGCCTCGTTAATGTATTTGGACATTGATGCAACGCTCTCTTTCTCAGCATCTGTAAAATCCCCATCAAATTCTGGTTCGACTATATTTCCAAAAGAAATCAGATGCTTAATCATTTCGACATAAGAGAAAGAGCACTCGCCATTGTCTAACTGGTGGACAACTGAAATATTCTGGAATTCATCTTTTTTAAATTTAAGCTTCATCGTGCTCATCTCTGAAATCCTTTAAGTTGTATTTTTTTACACGCTTTCGTATCGAAGACTTACCGCCATCCGTCTCTCGTGCTATCAAGTCGATCATACTTTTGTCATCGATATAACCCTCTAGTACGTTTGCTCGAATTGTAATTACATTGTCTTCATTTTTACAAAAGACCACATTCTGAGCGTCTCCCAGCATCGGTATTGTTGCATTGTGCGAAACTAAAATAATTTGTTTGTTAGTTTTCGCTTTCATGATCGCTTTTATCAGTCCGTGATTAATATAAGACGTTGCTAGATTGTCCTCAGGTTGGTCAATTATTAGAGGCGCTGAATCATTCTTCCAACCTAGTATAAGATCTAAAATAATCGATGTTTTCCAGCCGGCACTTAATTGATCAAAGTGTTTACCGTCACTCGTTTCAATACGATATGACTTGCTATTCATCCGGTTGAATGCATCCTTGATGTGATTCTTAAGTTCATCGTAACTGGTGATTTTAGGGTTTTGCCGCCTGAAGTTTTCTTTAAACAATGTTTCAGGTTGAATCGAATCAAAATCAGTTAGTAAGTCTGCTTGCCGACGCGTCTGATTAATTACATCCAGCACAGACTCTTTTGTCAATTTGAATTCGTTATCTATGTAAAGCGTGTGACCGCTTGCGCGCACTTTACTAGTATCTATTTCGATTTTGGATCCTGCTATTCCCTCGAGAGAGTCTGAAAACTGCCGACTTAATCGGACATACTCTCTTAACTGCTCGATTAGTCTTTCAAAATTTTTACGTTTAAGAACGACCTCCCTATTTTTTTCAGCCATTGTCTCATTTAGCTCGCTCTCTTTTTCCTCTAAAACACTTCTGACGGTTCCTTCCAACTCAGAACGAAAAAGCGCCGCATTTAACTCTTCTTTTAACTTTTCGATTAGAGCCCTGTCATGATTGACGATAGGGTTTCTAGATAGAAAATCGTCGATCTCTTCTAGTGTGTTCCAATGCCTCTCATAAGTTGCTTGCGAATATTCAATAGCGCTGACAGTCCTATGGTCTGGCAGCAATTCCTTAATAGGGTTGGCTCGAATTTGCTCTTCTACTATTAAATGCGAAAGAGCCGGTATCGCTGCCAATGAGGATTGAAGGCCTTCAATTTTTTCAACGGCCTCAATCAACAAATCAAGTTGTCTATGTAATTTATTTAGCCCATTTTGTATAAGTTCAGTCTCATTTTTGTCCGATGGAAAAACGTTTTTTAGAATCTCAATACTGTCGATTGTGCTTTCTTTATCTCTGGGGTCACAAACTCTAACAATATAGTTTTGATCCAGATAGTGAGGGTGCTGACCTGCGGGGTTATCGACCTGAATATTCTCGACATCAAATGGGGTAGATAAATACGGGCTATCTCTAAAGTCTCCTTTGATTTGGCGACAAATTGAATCCACTAACAAAGATTTTCCGCTCGATGACCCACCGATTACGACATTTAGCCCTGCTGTTAATTTGATGTCGATATCGATGTGGTCATTTTTTAACTGTACGCCATGAATGCACTCCGCCCACCTATTTGGTTTTTCACCGTAAACCAGCCTCGACGATTCTGACAAACTAACACGTAGTCCATCATAAGTTGGCTCTGCTAGCATCCATGTTGGAACAAACGCGTTTGCTTGCCTTCCTGCTTTACCATTTGGGTAGTGCTCAGGGAAATAGTTATCCGTAGCAGTTACCAGGTTGATGACACCTTCCAAACCAAGTCGCTTAAAGTAATTCAGTGTTTGTTCAAGTAACTCGTTGCTGCGAGCAGTGAAACCATCAAAATGATTGTAGTAAACACTGCGCATTAAAGATCTATCAACCTTCTTATCTTTTGGGACAGATTTGTTGAAAGTCGAGTGATTTTGACCACCGTGAGGCATCAAAATGAAATCGTAGCCGTCAAAGCAATTAATGATGTCTTCAAGCTTCGGTATATCATCATTGTTTCCAACAATTTTCTTTGGAAAAAGATCATCGAGCTTTTCATTAACGTCGTCGATTACATCTTCAGTAATTTCCTCGAGTTTAAAAATAATGTGGCAATGATAAGGTCTGGCCTCATCAAAATTTCTGACGTGCAGTTCGACTCCTAAGAGCAGATGATCAATGATATTTATCGCTTTTAAGTAGGCCGTTTTGTTAACGAAATTATGGTCAGTGAGCGAAATCAAAAACTCGCTTCCATCTGCGATTTCTTCTATTTTCCTTTTAAGCGTGGCTACATCATAATCTTGATTGGGACTATTAGGGTTATTTGACGTATGTATGTGAAAATCAATGAAAACGGGGTTCATATCGTTTCTACTTATCTCGAATTATCTGATTTAGATATTCGTTAATAAGCTCGTAGGCAGATGTTACGTCGTCAGAAAAAATTTTTGACGTTTCCTTAAGTACTTCAGTTTCCATCATATTTTGTTGATTCCCCAAAATCACCAAATATTTATTTACCCTAAAGTACCAAACAACCCTCTTATAAAGCAATAGCACTACCCTACTCTGACAAACAATAGTCAAAGTTACTATAACGTCACTAAATCTCTAAAAGTCCACGCGATTTTTGCGCACTAGAATTTCAGATTCCCAGTGCACAAGAATCACAAACCAGTATTATTGCACCTGGCTCTCATGACGGTGAACCCACTCATAGAGAACGGGCAATACCAATAGAGTCAATATCGTCGACGAAATAATACCGCCTATCACCACGGTAGCGAGCGGACGCTGAACTTCGGCACCAGTTCCAGTGTTGAGCGCCATTGGTATAAAACCAAGACTGGCCACGAGCGCTGTCATCAGAACCGGTCTCAATCGAACCATGGCGCCATCGATGATTGATTTAGTCAACTCGCCCGTTTCTTGCCAGAGCTGGCGAATAAAAGAGAGCATGACTAGTCCATTTAACACCGCCACACCGGACAACGCAATAAATCCGACTCCTGCTGAGATCGACAATGGCATCCCGCGCAGGTAGAGAAACAAAATGCCGCCGGTCAGTGCTAATGGCACGCCGCTAAAAATGATCAATGCGTCTTTGACAGAAGAGAATGCGATTACCAGGATTCCAAGAATAACGAGCAACGTAAGAGGCACTACAACTGTTAGGCGTTGGCTGGCCGATTCCAATTGTTCGAAGGTTCCGCCATAGTCCAACCAGTACCCCGGCGGTATATTGCCCTGCTCTCGTACCGCTATTTTTACTTCGTCTACGAAACTGCCCAGATCGCGACCGCGTACATTGGCAGTCACCACTACGCGACGTTTGCCATTTTCGCGACTGATTTGTGCGGGTGCTGGCGCAATGTCGAGTGTGGCTACTTCTTCAAGCGGTACATAATCGCCATTCGGTAAAGGTACCGGTAAGTATTTCAAACCCTCGACATCTCGTCTTACCGTTTCAGGTAAACGGATGACAAGTTCAAAGCGCCGATCACCCTCATAAAGAATGCCCGCAGACTCACCTCCAATCGCAGCCGCCACCCAGTCTTGCAACTCAGACACATTCAGACCGTAACGGCCTAAGGCCGTTCGCTTAGGTATGATTGACAGGGTTGGAAGCCCCGTTACCTGCTCGACTCTCGCGTCAGCTGCACCTTTAATAGAGTTGACGATCGAAAGTACATCGTTCGCTGTCACGACTAATTGATCAAGGTCATCGCCGAAAACCTTGATTCCAAGATCAGCACGCACGCCTGAAATGAGTTCGTTAAACCGCATTTGAATCGGCTGCGTGAACTCGTAGTTGTTTCCAGGAAGCTCTTCTAGTGAGCCCTCCATTTCTTCTACAAGTTCAGCCTTCGTTTTGGATGGATTCGGCCATTCGCTACGAGGCTTCAAAATAACAAAATTGTCTGCCACATTTGGTGGCATAGGGTCGGTCGCGACCTCAGCGGTGCCGATGCGAGCAAACACCTTATCGACCTCCGGAAACGATTTGATTCTCTGCTCCAAGATGGCCTGCATTTCGACTGCCTGCTCAAGGCCTGTGCCCGGAATACGCATCGCGTGCAGTGCGATATCGCCCTCGTTCAGTTGCGGAACGAATTCAGAGCCCAGCGTTGACGCTAACCAGACACTGAAAATAACCAGCGCACTCGCACCACCGACAACGGCTAGTCGAAACTTCATCGCTAGTCTTAGCACCGGCTCATAAATCTGCTTAGACTTCACGATGATGACGCTTTCCTTTTCGCTGATTTCGCCATTCATAAAAACTGCTACCGCAGCAGGCACCACCGTCAAGGATAAAACCATGGCAGATAGCAATGCCATAACGACAGTAGCGGCCATCGGATGAAACATCTTGCCCTCAACACCTGTCAAACTGAAGATCGGAATATAGACAATCGTGATAATCGCGACGCCGAATAAACTGGGTTTGATGACCTCAGACGTTGCTTCAAAAACGGTCTCTAATCGCTCGCGTAAGTTTTGTCTGCCCTGCTGATGTTGCGCCTCGCTGAGCCGCCGCACCGCGTTTTCAACGATGATCACTGCGCCATCAACGATCAAGCCGAAGTCGAGCGCGCCGAGGCTCATTAGGTTGGCGGAAACTCCTGTTCTGACCATCCCTGTGATGGTCATCAGCATCGACAGTGGAATAACCGCGGCGGTGATTAACGCTGCACGAAGATTCCCGAGCAGTAAAAACAACACCACGACCACTAAAAGTGCGCCCTCTAAAAGATTTTTCGTTACAGTCGCAATTGCCTTATCAACCAGCGCAGTGCGATCGTAAACAGCCTCCAGGACGACGCCTTTTGGTATCGACGCTTGAATGTCGTCGAGCTTCGCCGCTACATCTTGTGCCACCTGGCGAGAATTCTCGCCGATCAGCATCATTGCCGTGCCAAGCACTGTTTCGACACCATCTCGCGTCGCAGCACCCGTGCGAAGCTCTTTGCCTATGGCAATGTCCGCCACGTCCTTGACCATAACTGGTACGGAATTCTTCTCAGTGATGATAACGCTAGCAATATCATCAAGCGTCGCGAGTTGCCCCGGTGATCGGACTAAGAGCTGTTGACCATTTCGCTCGATATACCCTGCCCCGCGATTGTCGTTATTGGTTTGCAGTGCTTGAACCACATCCTCAAGACTCACCTGGTGGTAGAGGAGTTTTGTTAGATCTGGAGTGACGTGGTACTGCTTATTGTATCCGCCGATGCTATTAACCTCGACAACACCTTTGACCTGAGCGAGCTGAGGTTTGACGATCCAGTCTTGTATTTCTCGAAGTGCGGTAGCGGTGTAAGGTTCACCATTAGACATTCGTGCGTCAGGTTCGGCCTGCACGGTATACATGAATATCTCGCCTAAACCCGTTGAGATTGGTCCCATTTCCGGCTCTAGACCTGGCGGTAATGCGCTCTTAATTGATCCTAATTTAGCGTTGATGAGATTACGCGCAAAATAGATGTCGGTGCCCTCTTCAAACACGACTGTGACTTGAGACAATCCATAGCGCGACAACGATCTTGTATACGAAAGCTTGGGTAATCCCGCAAGGGCTGTCTCAACGGGGTATGTGATCCGCTGTTCTGCCTCAAGCGGTGAATAGCCGGGCGCAGAGGTGTTGATTTGGACTTGAACGTTGGTGATATCTGGCACGGCGTCAATCGGTAGCTTTTGATAGCTCCAGATACCGACACCAACGATGAGGAATATGCTGCATAAAAACAGCGCGCGTCGCTCGATCGCGAGGCGCAAGATTGCGTTAATCATTGTGCGCCCCTAGTGATCGTGTTCAGCTTCGGATTTTTCCAAATCAGCTTTAAGTAAATAACTGTTATCGCTGACATACTCACTTCCCTCGGCAAGACCCGCAAGGACCTCAACAAACGCATCGTCTTGCCTACCCAGTACCAGGGGTGTAAACGAGTATGTTTCTCCATCTTTAACAAAGACACCTTGCCGACCTTCAATTTCTTGAATCGCGTTTCTACTCACCGCTAAGTCAGCGGAAAGTTGACCAGTAACAATGTGTGCTTGCACCATCAAACCTGGAACCAGTGTTTGGTCGGTATTCTTCAGTTTGATACGTGCCAGCTGATACGGGGTATCCAGCGACGGAACAACATGATCAATCTTGGCATCGATGCGGTTCTCTCTATCCAAAATGCGCACTGCTTGTCCTTCGCGAACGGAGGATTGACGCGATGGGAAGACTCGCAGTTCAGCCCAAAGCGTATCTAAATTTGCGATTGAAAAGAGCACTTGATCTTGGGTAAATTCGCCCGTATTCGCGTGCCTTTGCATAATTCGACCTGATATGGGGGCACGAATCCTATAGACCTTGAGGCTGTCATTCGATTCCACCTCGGCGAGTAAATCTCCTGTTTTGACGCGATCTCCAATGGTCACGGCTACGGATTTAATCAAGCCTTCAAATCGAGCTCGAACATGACTGATTTGTTCTGGACCGGAGATAAGCGACCCGTAGAGTGGAATTGATTGCTCAAGTGTTTGCGATGCTGCTGCTGAGGTTACAATCCATAGCTGTTGCGCCATGTCGGCTTCGATACGGCTAAAATTTTCCTGACTTTCTTTGTGCTCCTTGGTCGAATGATCACCTGCGGAATACGCAGGCATAGCACCCAGCGTAACAATGGTAGTAATAAGAATGACTATCTGTTTCATGATGTTTGGTCCTCGAGTTGATAACATTCATCAATCTCGGAAATTAGGTTATTGGTTCAGTGCTTGGCCTGTTAATTTCTCGATGAGTGCCTGACTGATTAACGCGGTCGACGCGGTGTCGATCAACGACTGCTTGGCTGCCAAAAGCTCTTCTTGAGCCGCTACAAGCTCAACGTATCGATAACGGCCGTTTTCATACGCACGACGGGTCAACTCAAGTGCACTTGTAAGTGCAGGGATGGCGGTGTCCTTAATTTTTCGCACTGCCTCAATGTTTTGATTTCTCAGCGAATAGGCCTGGAACAAATCGCCGCGCAAACGAAGTAATGCGAACTTTCTAGCCGACTGCGCTGAATCGCGCGCTGCAAGTGCTGCATCCAAATCACCTTGATTGCGTTTGCCCGCAAAAAGCGGCAATGAAAAACCAACGACAAACCCTGTATCATTTGATTCCTCAAAGCGCCTTACGCCGACTTGCCAATTCAGATCACTGCGCCCTTTCGAACGCGCCAAGGCGACCTTCGCCTCTTGCATTCGGGTCTCGCTGGCAAACACTTCCATGGCTGGAGATGTTTTGACGCGATCGTACAGCTGGTCAAAACTTCCAGCTTGTTCATAGTCAAATAAATCCCCATCTAACCGTTCGAACGAAGCCTCTGCCTCTCCCCAAAACTGGGCTAACATCATTTTTTGGCGTTCAAGTTGATTCCGCTGTGAATCAAGTCGAATCTCCGCACGAACCAGAGACGCTCTAGCTCGCATCACCTCGGCCTCAGAAGTAGCGCCCTTCGCCGCCTTGGATTTAACGGTTTTGAGCAGAGACTGAGATAAAACGAGAGACTCTTCAGCAAGCTCAACATTCGCTTGCGTCAATAGCCCCTCGATAAACGACGTCGTCAACGCGCCGAGCACATCCAACGTTGCCGCTTGACGCTGCCATGTGTACTGATCAAAGCGCGAGTCGGCGAGTGCGAGTCGTGCTTGGCGTTTACCGCCCAACTCAATGACGGATGATAGCGCCACGGTCGTTTCTGCTGAATCGAGTCCTTCGTTCACTCCTGATCCTGCGATATTTTCAATCTCGGCACCGAGCTCTAAGCCTGGACGTAACGAACTGGTTTGTCTTTGAGCCTTTAAGATCACCTCAGTGAATTTAAATTGATACAGCTCGGGGTTGTTCTCGAGAGTGAGCCGCAGTGCTTGATTGAGGTTTAAATTCTCAGATGCCTGCGCCGCACCGCTAAACACGGAGGCACAGGCCATTAGTAATACGAGACTCAAACTAATCGGTCTCACTCCGTTTAAATTAGTGACTAACATGAATTTTCCTAACAGATTGGAACGAGTCCGATCGACGTATATGGTCGATTCGGCCAATGATCCTATGGATATTTTCAATTTATGGAGGATGAGCGCGTTTATGTTTCTCGGCGTGTCAGTTCAACCCGAAACGTGGAGTGACTGATTTAGTCAGTGCACGTCTACGCTCTAATTACGTGAAATTGACGCGTTTAAACGCAGGCTATGCAAAGCTAATTCGCCGACGGGTCATCTTCCATAAATTATGCGAACGACAAATGCGATCAGAACCATTAACGAGGTTTAGAAGCGCACGCGCCGTGACATAAAGGAAAATGCGCTAGGCGTTGGGAGGGGGTGTTGGAGGCCCCGATGCTGGGCCACTTTTACCGATCTGGTGATAGAAATGAGTTTCAATCGAACAAAACTGAGTATTGGGAGAGTTATCTGCCGAGAGGTTGCTAGCATGAGTGTGGCAACAGTGTTGGCAGTGCGTATCGTCATGCGCATCATCCGTGTGCGCAGCCGTGTCAGCGCTTAGAGTAATTTCTAAGCCCGAATCTTGGTGGAATAGCTCGCCCACGTCACTCATGGCCGCTTGAATATTCATCAGCAGCAATAAAGTGGTAATTAAATAAGTGACGGTAGTTCGACTCATGATTTTAGTATAACGCAAGTTTATGAAATTAAGGTGTGGTTTTACAAGAATCGTCAATCTGCGAAATAGCCGGCTCTTCAGACGTAACCCGCATTTCTTGAAACGCGAGCTTTAAAATTGTGTAAGCCGCACTTAAGCTCAACGAGGCGATTATCATGGCCACAACCAAGTCTGGCCAACGTGAAGCAGTCGCCGTTACACCAACGGCTGCGATCAGTACAGCCACGTTACCGATCGCATCATTCCGACTGCAAAGCCAGATGGATTGCATGTTCGAATCGCCATCTCGGAATCGATACAACATTACGGCCACGGACATATTGGCAACCAACGCCATGAGTGCGATCGACCCCATAATCATGGGCTCGGGCTCACTCCCGATAAATACTCGATACAATGCGGCCCCGATTACCCAAAGGCCGAATAATCCCATCGTCAAACCTTTAACCACGGAGGCTCGCGCTCGCAAGTGGAGTGCCATTCCCAGCACAAATAGGCTGATAGCATAGTTTGCCGCATCACCAAAAAAATCAAGTGCGTCTGCCTGTAGAGACATCGAATCACCAACGTGACTCGCGATGATCTCGACAAAGAACATGAGTAAATTAACCAATAAGGCGATCCAAAGGACTTTTCGAAAAACAGGATTTTGACTCTGATCCTTTGTGGCTACAGAGCAGTCATTACATGCGACCATTATTCGTCCTCCACACCATGTGGCTCTGATACGTGTGCAGCCATATCTTCTATTACACACTGAACATGTTGATCAGCTGCTACGTAAAATACTTGCTTTCCCCGCCGCTCAGCACGAACCATGCGGGCAGCTTTAAGGAGTCGTAAGTGATGACTCACTAATGATTGAGAGAGTTCGAGCTGATCTGCGATATGACTCACACTGATCGGCTCATGAAGACAACTCAATATGATCCTAAGACGGCTGGTGTCTCCCATCATGCTAAATAAGTCAGCAAGCTGAGGAACAAGCTCTTCGGAAATAAGGCTATTAGTTGAGGTTTTAGTTTTATTGGTCATTTTACAAATACACACTTGAATACATATTCATATGTTTGCATAATGGATTCGTCCAGTCAATATTGTTGTGTGAGGTTTTTACAATGGCGTTACTTCTTATCTTGTTATTTCTCGTTTTTGCCGTGTTTCTGCGCATCGCTGTGCAATGGTATCGAACCAATGATTTGGGTCTTAGAGCGGCGTCACTCAATGCGCCACTTATGGAAATCTTTCCTGGGACGATCTTTGTCCTTTCCTTTTGCGTTGCTCTGGTGATTTCTGCGCTTGCCTTCCTTGAAATGCTTTCGCCTATTGTGGTCTTACCGAATCTGATTCGATGGCTCTTTTTTGCGGTGGGACTAATCGGTATCACAACGGCCGTTATTTCGCAGAACCAGATGGGTGATTCCTGGAGGATCGGTGTGGACCAACAAGAGACCACGGATTTGAAAACCAATGGACTATACGCACGATCGAGAAACCCAATTTACTTCGGAATACTGCTTTTTTGGATGGGGCTGTGTGGAACCTTTGTTCAACCAATTCTGCTCGCTTCAGCCGCAGTTTGCTGGATTTGCATTGAATTGATCGTCCGTAAAATCGAGGAGCCTTATCTCGTGAGGATTCATGGAGATGCATTTACACAGTACGCGAAAAGAACGAAACGATATTCGCTGATTTGAGCTATTTATACGGTTAGCTTTAGAAGATAGATAGAGGGCAAAAGGGGTTTAAAGCAACTATCTAACCAGTAAGGCAACCCCTCTAAATTGTTTTAGATAAATGAGAGAACATAATTATGACACCTAAATTGGAATCTGCTTTCAAACAAGAAATGCAATTAGCGAAGCGCCTCTTTGAGAGCAGAGATTATTCACGATGCTTTAAACACCTTGAAAGAGCCCATGTCCTTGGTCAAAGCTATTACTTACCGCACGTATTGAGTCACTATTGGATGCTTAGGGTAGGCCTAAGGCAAAGAAATAGTAGGGAGATAGTAGGACAACTATTACGTATTTTAGGATCAGCTGGTTCATTAGTCGGCTGGATTCCAATTGGGAACACTGGTGGAGCCAATGTTAGTCCTTTCAAATCAATGACTGTACCAAGCGATCTAAAATTACATTTCGATGAATAAACTACTTACAGGTTTACCTTAGAGCAACTTTTCGCCTCGTACCGTAAGCGCCCCCTTTCTGCGAGCTGCGATGCAACGATTTTGAACTGGCGACTTCGGCCTCAGAGCAGCGTCATTAGATGCACCGTTAGTCGAAATTCTTTCTGGTACCCTCTTTATATTGTCGTTTGCCAGTGCCTTGGTCTTGATAACACTTGGAGAGCTGAGCCATGTCACACCGATTACCAGATTTTCTAACACCCTAGAGTGGTTGTTTTTCACACTGGGCGTAACTGGCGTGGTGATCACCGTGGTGTCACAGCATCAGATGGGGGATTCATGGCGGATAGGCGTTGACCAAACTGAGACTACGGCGTTTAAAACAAGTGGTCTTTATGCACGATCAAGAAACCCTATTTACTTTGGCATACTGCTTTTTTGGATCGGGTTATGTGGCCTATTTCCGCACCCCCTACTCTGGCTTTGCGCGGTGATTTGTTGGTGTTGCATTGAAGTTATCGTGCGAAAAATCGAAGAACCTTATTTGAGAAGACTGCACGGTGATCAGTTCGATACCTATCTGGAAAGCACGAATCGGTATCGATTGCTATAACACGAGTACACTGCTTCGACATAGGCTTAGGGATTGCGCGGCTAATCGATTCACGGAGTCCTTAGTAGTACGCAAGGACAGCTGCATGCAAGAATCATCGATCAAACTGCCGCCCAATCCAAAGATAGTAGACGGTTGGAATCACGAAGAGTGTCAACATCAAAGTTGATACCATACCGCCGATCATCGGTAACGCGATCCGACGCATGATGTCAGCACCCAAGCCATCACTTAGAAAGACCGGCGCTAGCCCGACCAAAATAGTTAAGACTGTCATAAGCTTCGGGCGAACACGCATTACGGCACCGTGACTGATTGCGTCTCGCAGTTGCTCACGGGTTTGCGGAGTAACCTCTCTTACCTGAGCATCAATGTACAGCAGCATGATGATGGCAGTTTCTATCGCGATGCCGCCCAATGCGATAAACCCAACCGCGACCGCTACTGATAAGTTGTACCCCGCCAGCCAAACCAGCCAAAGCCCTCCAATCAAGCCAAACGGCAATGACAGCATGATAATAATGGTCCGATCTAATCTCCCAAAATGCAGCATCAACAATAGAAAAATCAGCGCTATCGCGGATGGAATGGCAATCTTTAGTCTCTCACCGGCTTGCTCCATTTGTTGATATTGTCCAGCAAATTCAATAGCAAAGCCCGGAGGCAAATCGACTGAGTTCGCTACCACCTGTCGCGCTTCATTGACATAGCCACCGAGGTCGCGTTCGGCAATATCGACAAAGACCCAACCCGTCAGTCGAGCGTTCTCCGAACGAATCATTGGCGGTCCTTCACTGAACGCAATACTGGCGAGTTCACCAAGAGGGATATGTGCCCCCGAAGGCGTAGGCACCAAAATACGGTACAGGTCTTCGGGTGTTTCACGAAATTGGCGGTCGTAGCGCAAAATAATATTGTAGCGTTCTCGCCCTTCCACCGATTGAGATAACTTCATTCCGCCCAGCGCGGTTTGAATCACAGTTTGAAACACGCTCATATCGATGTTGCGTCTCGCAAGCTCGGCTCGATCTGGTTTAATCTCCAAATATTTTCCACCCAGCACGCGATCAGCAAACGCAGAGCGAGTTCCCGCTACCCCCGTTACCACTTCTTCGACCCGTCGTGAAACCCGTTCTATTTCAAGAAGACTGTCTCCCGTTACTTTGATGCCTATTGGTGTCCTGACACCCGTAGACACCATGTCCATACGAATTTTTATCGGGTATCCCCATGAATTTACGAGGCCAGGAATTTGCAGTTTTTGATTCAGCCGATCAACGATGTCATCTACCGTGACACCCGCATTCCATGTTTCTTTGGGCTTTAACTTGATCCAGGTTTCAATCATTGTCAGCGGCGCTGGGTCAGTTGCTGTGTCCGCCCTGCCTGCCTTACCAAAGGCCCTTTCTACTTCAGGCACTGACATTATCACCTTGTTAGTCTGACTCAGAACTTCTCGCATCTTGGTGGAAGAGACGCCCGGCAAGGTAGTTGGCATGTACAGTAGCTCACCTTCATACAGCGCTGGCATGAATTCAGAACCTAGATACTTAACGGGTATGGCGACGCTGATTGTCAGCAGTAACGCCGCGGCTATAGTGTGCCATTTAAAGCGCAATGAAATTGAAAGCGCCGGCCGATAAAGACGCACAAAGAATCGGTTTAGAGGGTTAGCATCTTCGCGACGAAACTTGCCTCGCATCAGACTCAGCATTAACACTGGTACAAGGGTGATCGAGAGAATGGCTGCGAACGCCATTGCATAAGTCTTGGTAAACGCCAACGGACTGAATAAGCGGTAGCTCTCACCGGTTAAAGCAAATACAGGTAAAAAGGACACCGTAATGATTAGCAGTGAAAAGAAAATGCCAGGGCCAACTTCTTGGGCGGATGCCAAAATGGCTTGGTATCTAACCTCCTTATTCGGATTTGGTGCTAGGTCAGCCAGTCGCCGAGTGGCGTTTTCAACCAGAACGATGGACGCATCAACCATCGCTCCAATGGCGATCGCGATTCCGGCTAAGCTCATAATATTTGCCGTAATGCCTTGATACGACATCACAAGAAACGCTCCTAGCACACCAAGCGGCAAAGTGATCAGCGCCACCAGAGACGAACGCGCATGCAGAAGAAAAATTAGAATAATCAGTGCAACGACTAAGCTTTCTTCAAATAGCTTTTCTTTGAGATAACGCACCGCTCCTTCGATTAGCGGCGCGCGATCATAGACCGTGACAATTTCGACACCTGTCGGCAGCCCCTTTTGCAACTCAGCAAGCTTTGCCTTAACTCGGCCAATAACATAAAGGGCATTCTCGCCGTCTCGCATGATGACAATACCCGCCACCGTCTCGCCTTCACCATTGAGTTCAACTATACCTCGTCTAAGTGCAGGGCCTTCGACTATGCGCGCAACCGACGACAGCAACACTGGAGTTCCATCACTGGCCGTAAGAACAACTTGTTCAAGATCGAGTTTGTCATCAACATAACCAGATGATCGGATTACGTATTCAGTTTCACCTTGCTCCAAAACTCGACCACCAACTTCACTTGATGCCGCGGTCACAGCTTCCGTGACGCGACGCAATGGGATGTCGAAAGAACGCAATAAATTAGGGTCTATTAATACCTGATACTCGCGGACGAATCCGCCAACCGAAGCCACTTCAGATACACCATCAACTCCCGCAAGCTCCAGCTTTAAAAACCAATCCTGCAATGAGCGTAGTTGAGCGAGATCGGTAGAGCCACTTTTGTCGACTAAGGCGTACTGGTAGACCCAACCGACTCCGGTGGCATCGGGGCCAAGCTTTGGCACCGCGCCATCGGGTAGTTGGGAGCCTAGGCTAGAAAGCGCTTCAAGCACTCGTGATCGTGCCCAGTAGAGATCCACATCGTCTTCAAATATGACGTAGACAAAGCTGGTGCCGAACATGGATGAGCCACGCACATCCTTGGTCTTCGGCAAGCCAAGCAAGGTGGTGGATAAGGGATACGTCACCAGGTCTTCCACAATCTGTGGACTCTGACCGGGAAAGTCGGTGCGGATAATTACTTGTGTATCGGTCAAGTCTGGAACCGCGTCGAGTGGCGTATTTTGTAGAGCCATCCAACCTGAAATACCGAGTGCCGCACTTAGAATCAGCACAATAAGCTGGTTCGCCATTGACCACGCAATCAATCTAGCTATTGATGATCGCGATGGGTCTTTGCTCGCGTTAGAATGTAGTTCTCTGTTGTTATCATTCATAACATGAACCTAGCGATGAGCCGCGTGAGGGTCAGACTCTAACTCACCCGATTCGTTTGGCACTGTCGAGTGCATGTGCGGCTTTTCAGCATTAGAGCCAGTTATAGGCGCTGGCCAAGCCAAAATTTCTGACTCGTCATTCCCGTATGGATTTTTAACCGGCTCTTTAATTTGCAGCCATAGCCTTCCAGTATTCAATTCCCGAAAAAAAAGTAACCCCGCTTCTGAATAGTGCTGCGGTGCACCGTTGAGCAACCAAGGCTTCAGAGCAGTTACCAAGTTATTCAAGTGATTCTCGAGCGTCTCATTATTAGGACTCGACTGTGCAGCGATCAAAGCAGTTTTACTATCACGCAAAATTGGAACAAGTTCTGTACCAGCATAGCGTTCCGCTAAAACGTCGGCGGCCTTAATGGCGGGATCAACCTGCTTCGGGTCTATCGCTTTGTTGCCGATCAAACTTGCATGAAAATACAGCGCCATATCAACAAGATGATTTATTTGAGCAAGCGAATTAGCATCCGGGTTTATTTCCGACAGAAGTGTTTTAGATGCACTAGCTATCATGTCCATTACTGCAGATGGTGCTTGAACCGGCTTTGGCGAAGCAGAGGATAACTTCGAGAGCCCTTCACGGAGGTTAACCTCACTGTCGAGCATAAATTGGCCGCTAGAAACAACGAGATCACCCTCTTGTAAACCCGCTAAAATTTCGGTCCGCCCTTCAGCAGAGATCCCTGAGGTCACGATACGCGTATCAAATCGCCCGTCACCCAGCGCTAAAATGACATGATCTCCGCGACTGTCCCGCAGTATTGCCTCACTGACAATTGATAGCCGCTTCTGCTTGGAAAAACCTAAGGTAATATCGGCGTAGGCACCAGGTAACAAATCACCACTGTCATTATTAACTTCAATGCGCACCCTACCCGTTCGCGTCTTTGGATCTACGGTTGGGTAGATATAATCTACTTTGGCATTCAATGTCGCTTCTGGCGCGCTAGGAAATCGCAGTTTTGCGGTAATACCAAAATCTATCAGCGATAAGTCTGTCTCTGGAATGCTGGCGATTACCCAAACCTTGCTGTAAGACTGCAATCTCAAAATAGCGGTTCCTGGCTTAACATAGTCACCATCTCTGACATTGAGCTCGGAGACTACTCCGTTGGTTTCAGCGTATACAGGCACTTTATCAATCACAGTTTTGCGTTGCGTCAGTTGTTGTAACGCTTGCTCCTGCATACCAGTTGAGAGCAATCGCTGTTTGACTGATTCAATCCGTCTCGCATTGCCTGAACCTAATGCGCCTACATAATCTCGCTGCGCAGCAATTAAATCTGGACTGTAAATACGATATAACAGGTCTCCGTCAACCACAGTGTCGCCCTCTGCACGAACGTTGAGGTCTTCTATCCACCCTTCAAGGCGAGACACGCTGACGTTTTCCAGACGTTCATCGGCTTCAACTGTGCCAAACGCTCGGAGGGTGCGGCCAAACTCAATGACTTCGGCCTTGGACGTGCGTACTCCCATGGTTTGAAGCATGGGTGATGATACGGTAATGTCACTGTTCGTTTTTATACCTGTATCGGCGTTAGCATTGTTCTTCACTGGCACCAAGTCCATCCCACAGATAGGGCAAGAACCATCTGGGTCAGTCGAAATATAGTGCGGGTGCATCGGGCATGTGTATTGCGCCACTTGATCGTTTGATTCCAGATCAATATCAGCGTTGCTAGGCGTCGAAGAATCACTACAGGCGCTAACTAATAGCGCAATGATAAGTGCGCTGACTAAGTTTTTAATATTCATGGTGTCACCAACAGTGCGTTCATTTGTGCTGCGGCTACCGCGCCACGGGCTTCTTCAGCCGCGATTTCAGCTCTGAGTTTCAATATGGCAATTTCGCCATCAATGATCGGCGCGTAGTCACCTGCTCCGGACTCATAATTTGCCCGTTGAGCGAGTATTTCATTGCTGATAGCGTCTATTTTTTGCTCGAGAACTGCCCTGGCCTTATTGGCCGCCGCAAGAGTTGCATTGGAGTACGCATACTGCGCCGATGCTTGACGCCTCGCATTACTGAGTGCCTCTTTTGCTGCGGCTTTATTTGCCTCGGCAGCTCGAAGGTTGGGAGCTTGTTTCCGCTTTGCCCAGAAAGGCACAGTCACCGTTACCATTGCTGATACCCAGTCATCTCCTGCAAAGTTACTGCCTGCTTCTCGTTGTTGGTAAACCAGTTGTGTACTCCATTCTGGTTTCCATGCTGATTTGGCTTCATCAATAGCGCTATCACTGATTTTGAGTGTTGCATCAGCAACCCTGCTCGCATAAAAATCCATCGCATCACCAGACCAAATTTCAACACGTTGAACAGGAGGACTCGTTTCAGGAACGCTACCAACCAAATAGATCAGTCGAGAATTGACTTGTATCTTCTGTGCCTCCAGATCAAGCAATACTCGCGCTACTTCAGCCCGCTCGGCTTCAATTTCTGCCAAACGAAAAACGGGCGAACGGCCACCGCCGACTTCGGATTCTACAACCTCAATAAGTTGGTCATATTTGGCATCGCGCTGCATTGCCAGCATCGTTTGTTTGTCGATACGATTACTTTCATGCAATAAGGCGATCAATTCTGCGCGCATGGCAGCATATAGTTGCTCACGCATCTCATCGGATTGGTTCGCCTTAGCCAGTTCACTCTCTGATCGAGCTTTCCTACTGGCACGATTTGGAAATCGTTGCGTGAATCCAATCGCCTTATTGGTTGGTAAGAACTCGCTAAAAGACGGATCGAAAATTGGGAAATTATTAACGCCCAAGGACACAGTTGGATCTGGTAATCCCATGGCAGCGTCTGAGCGCTCCTTGTGGCTCTCAGCTTGATAGCTCTTCGATTGTAATTGAGGATGAGTCAATAACAATTCTTCTAGATCCTCAAAACTTTGCGCTTGCGACGGCGGACTGAATACTAAAATTGAAAATAAAACGGACACTTTTAGCAACGATTTACTAAATTGGCAGACACGAGTTAACCTGCACAAATTGCACTGGATAAGTATATGGGAAGTGACTTTTGAGCTAACACCGAATATTGAACACAATACCCAGTGCGCACTCGACAAACTAATTGGGGTGGTCATCGGACCCTCCTGACAAATTGTTATGAAAAACGAATAGGTGTCAGGAAGCTATTTTGGAGGCTGGTGTTCGACCGTGAGTTGTCGGGTGGTTAGGCTGCTAATTTCAGTATTAGGAGATGTGGGATGATATATCGAAACAACGACTGCTGTTTCTGATGAAAGAAAAGCATGGCCAATGGCGGAACAAAAAATTTTGCAAAGTCCGGATGCATTGGCGGTATCCGGGGAAGTGTTGGCGCTCTGATGGCAAGTCATCATAGTCGTAGGCTGTTGATCTTTAAAATCATCACCCTCGTCTTCAGCGCTGTCCATTTTCATCATCGAGGTGATTCGATCCGAGCCACCCATATTGCTTTTCATAGGGAAAGCATGAGCAGACGCAATTGACGACGTTGCTAAATAGCAAACAATCGAAAGTACTGCGAATATTTTGGAGAGAGCGCTCATATATATGTAGCATACTACTTAGACCCAACTCTAGGTCAAACATTTTTTCAAAAGCAGCATTATTACGTTTGCTTGATACCCTCAATAATAGGACAACTTTCGTCAGCAGTGGTGCGTAACGTCGCTATTGATAAGACTGATTTTTGGAAACGCCATCAGGCGGATTTTGTTTTTGCTGCAAAATCGGATAACGCAGATTGATGTGATGGAAGAACTTGACGCCTTGTTACACAAAGACAGCATGGGTTAAGACAAATCCTCGGAAATGCCTTTGGACCGAACCTAGAAAAATCCAGGATTTTGGTGTCTAAGTACGTGGTCATCAAGGTAGCTGCGAACTGTCGCTGAGTCTTCTATGCCGCCATCGAGCATGCGATCTATTAATGTTCGTCCATCAAAGTGTTTACTTGGGTGCAGCAAAGAAGATGCCCATTACTATTTTCAATTAATCCCGCTCTTTGCTATATGCAATAATAACCCGCTTATTAGTACTAGCTCAGAGTATTAACCATTACTAGTCCTGCTTTCATCTAATTTCTTCGCCAATCGAGACAACTCTATATCTTCGACTTTTTGATGGATTTTTGGTGTTTTCGGCGTGTTGTCAACCGCTCTCTCGTACTTATCAACCATTTTCCCAAGCTCGACCACGAATAATTCATCGGGGTCTATTTCCTCTATTTCTGGGTCGACGAGACTTGATCGACTGAGCTTCATCCACTTCAAGCTTTTAGGGTTCGGCGAGTGGAAGATCAGCTTCCAGCTGCGAAGCTGTTCAAAGTCATGTTGGCAGATTTCAAATAACTCAGAAATAGACGACTCTATTTGACTAAGAAGACTAAGGCTCAGTCGCTTTACAAAAATAAGATAACGGAGGCATATGAAAGCCAACAGGTCTCCCTCGGTATATATGTTATATCCCGACTCCTTACTTTTCTTTCGTTTCGGAATACTCTTATTAAGGACACGAACGCAGTTGTCGTATTCGTTTTTACTCAGTTTTGAGTACTGCTGAATGTCCGACGGCTTGCGGATCGCTTTATTTCTAAGAGTTACCGATTTCGCGTAGTTCGCGCTTTCTTCGGTCACTGGAACGTTGCTGTTTGCTGTGTGTGTAATTACATACACTATAATTTTTTACACTAAAAATACATCTAAAATATCGTCTTTAATCATAATTGCGTTATATAAACGCAATATTGCGTAATTGTAACGCATGATTGCGGGTTAATGTATCTTATTGGCATGCTCCTTAAGATTGTTAAATGTCACCACAAGATTCAGGCTCAATTCACAACGCTTCAAAATATTAGACTTTGGCGGCCCACTTCTACGTTTAATAGCAAAGGAGCCTGAGATGAATAAGTGTTTAGAACTCCATCTTGTTGGTAAAAATATCGGCTCAACATATGTGGATAAAAATGACCACAACCATTGCCTACAATCGTTTTTAAAGAAGGAAGCTTTCACTAGTCATACTGAGAAGAAAGTTCGATGCCCTGCACTTGAAGCACTCAGACAGAATTCAACACGATGTGAATTTGAAGAAAAAGTCGTATGAAAGTCCGCTGCTCAAACCTTGATTCCCCATTTCAGCACCCTACTCGACTTGGATTTAAGGTGAAAGTCGACTGCTATTTAAGCCGTTGCTCCAAGTTCCCCGATGAGATTGCAGTGTCCCACTGTCCAGTAGAAATGCTTTTTTGGGGAGTTTTAGAGGGCGATCCCGAAGTGCGTTCATTTGTACCTCAATCTCACCGGTTTTATCTAGGGACTGAGAGGTACACGTCAGACATATACTACAAAAAACGGGGCCGCCGAATCATTGCTGAACTCAAAAGCGAGAAAGACTTCATTGATTTCGAAGAAAAATCGTCTCTTATCCGAGAGTTTCTGAAATCAACACTCTACGAATTCAAACACATAACTAACGAGAGCATTCGCGAACGAGAGACCTTCGCTCGTAATTGGCTAACGATCAGTCGAACACTAATCACCTCAACAGACATCAACACAGTGACCGCGACTGAGGAGGTTCTGGACCGCCTAAGTGCGGCCTCCTCTGTAGCTGTTGGTGACATCATTGACATGCAAAGCCGCGTTGAAAATTGTCAGCTGGAAATCGCACTCTTTCGCCTCGCCAACATAGGCAAAGTACATTTATCGCTTGATCACTCTATTTTAAGCGCGGATACGGAGGTTCGGCTATGCGACTAGCCTGGCACTGTCTTGCCTCCCCTAACTTTTCTAGTAACCACTCCTTGTATGTTGACGGCGCGGAATACGATTCTGCATACACTTACCCGATCAGGTCATCGAAGAGCAAGTATCCGGCTCAAAAACAACTGAGGTTCTTTCATTCAACGCTTAAAACGTCTTATAAAAATCAGACGTTGAATATATCTCATTGCCCGAGAGAGAGAATATGAATCAGAAGAACAGTGTTTTGAATAGAAATATTAAACGTTCTCACTACACCAGTGAAGTTTGTATTCCAAATATGCTTTCTACGAAGAAAAGCACTCGATGCATAGGCCTGGCACGAATCTCGATGACCGTTGATGTCGATACTTATTCTCAGAGAATTTCAAACTGGAGTGTGCATCTCTTGCCCCATCGTGAAAATCCACCTACTCGGCGTTAAGATGGCTGTAAATTGGAAACGTGTACTTGCTGAGAACCCTCAATACAGAGACAAAAGGTATTGGCAGCTCGTTGTTGAGTCTCTACCGATAAAGGTGCGGCCTGCGGCACGCCGGAATCTTGATATCACCTCTGAGATGCTAGATGGAGGTGTTGGATCAGTGGTTGCTGCGAAGTATGACGTAGCGCCTAGTTTTGTGTCTTATCTGATGCAGCGAGCTTTCACCATGGACGAGTTTGGTAACTTTTTTTTGGCTCGAGCGCTCGTGCCTGGCAAGCGATTGATGAAGCCCAAGAGAAACATTGCACTCAGCACGAAAACAAAACGGCGTAATGACAAATACTCACTCGCGGTTGTCTTTAAGAAACATCCAGAATTCAAACAAGAACTCTATGAACTCGTTAAAGCGTTTGTTGAACGCAAAAGATATGCACTAAACCTAACGCCATTGTCGTTTAGGGAGATAGCACTTACTATTCTCAGGGAACTTAATTGGCCTCAGGACACTTGGCCGTTTAGCTCGCCAAGCAAGGGGTATCAAACATTTCGACGGTATTTCATTAAGTTAAAAGACCAAGTTAACAAGGAAAACTCAGACAAACGTAAGAGTGTCGAAGGGATCGCGCCACCGGACTTTGCTCAGGTGCCTTTGGCTGAAATTCAGATTGACTGGCAAGTCACCGATCTGTTCACGCGACTAACAACTGAATTCGAAGGCAATGTCACAGACACACGATTGAGCCGAGTTTGTTTGTTAGTGGCTTACGACGTTAAATCACGTTGCATATTGTCGTGGCACCTAGCGTTGACGCGCGATCCCTCGCATGAGGATGTTCTGCAAGTGATCGACAATATCTATTGTCAGCAAAAACGAGAGATTCAACACACCAAAAATTTGGCACACTTCCCAGGCGGTGATTATCCAAGCTCGGTCATTCCGTTCATGAACATGATTGGTCTGAATATTATTTCCATGGATAACGCAAAAGCAAATATGGCCAAGGCTGTCGGCGATCGAATATGTGGTGCGGGGGCGCTACTTCGCTATGCCGAGGGCTACCAACCGCTTAATCGTAACTTCATTGAGCACATATTTCATTTCATTAACGGCTTAACACACCTTCTACCGAGCACCACTGGTTCTCATTCACAAGACCCCGTGCGTGAGGCTGCTAAGTATTATAAAGATGCGCCTGAGGTCAGTATTCAAGTTGCACAAGAGCTTATTGACGTATGGATCACTCAATACAACTGCACGCCAAAGTGGCACAACTTAGGTGAGACGCCGCTGCAGCGCCTAGAGCGCTACGCCACCAATCAGCCTCTGAGAATCTCACACAATCTGCGTTATACGCCCCGTGATTTCTTCTTTGAAGATGTCCCAGTTACGGTCTACGTGAACAAGAAAACCAACGAGCGTCCTTGTATCCATCATCTGGGTATTACATACAGCGGCAAGGACCTGACCGACCGCGCATTAGCAGGTAAAAAACTTAGAGCTCGCAAAGATAAACGGGACATACGGTCTATTGAACTCTTTACCTATGAAGGAGAACGCATTGGCAAATTATACGCCCAACGAGCCTACTTACATTGCCGCTTATCCGCGCGCACATGGCGTCACATGCAGGGATGGCAAAGAAAACACGGTGATTTAGGACCCAGCCCCGTTTATGCCTATGCACGAGCCATGTTTCTAAATAAGAAATCCAGCCGCGCCCAAACCGAATTTCTACGTGTGGCGGAAGAAATCAAAGAAGACAACGTTGTTTTAATCAGCGAGTCACCGCCCGATCTAACCATATTTGACGACGAATTACTAAGTCCCAGTATTCCTGTCCCACCAATTAAACAACTTATGAAACAACAACGCTACGGAGCAAACTATGAAAATTGAAGACGTCCACCCAATGCGTAACCCGTTGGAATTGGCAATTAGAACTCCAATGATGAACAAGATCATCGACCACATCGAGGAAGTGCTGTTTGACCACGACAGTGGGACTTGCCTACTTGGTACACATCGGATTGGTAAAACTACGGCGATGTTGATGATCGTGGAATATTTAAATAACAGAGAGAACCGCCTTGCCTATTGTCATTACTTTTCGGCTGATAAGCTAGAAAAAAACACCATTAAGCAAATGTATGAAATCTTTTGCTACCAAGAAAATATTCAAACTAAAGTGAATGCCAAAGGGCTGGATCTCAGAGAGCTGATCATTCATCGACTTCTCGACAAGCTGATCATCTCTGGTGGCAGTCAAATTGTACTGCTAATAGACGAGCTTCAAAGGCTCAATACCCAGCAATTGGATGCCTTAGCGTCGCTGCATGATATTTTCAGACGGTTAAAAATCAACTTATGCATCATCTTCGTTGGTAACACCGCGCCCTCCCTAAAGCTAATCGACGTTACGGAAGATGCGAATAACAGACTGATTTACGGTCGCTTCTTTGAAAATCAAAAAGAGATTTTTGGTATTAGAAGTAAAGTTGAGTTGCGTAAGTGTTTAGCTGAATTTGATCGTCTTAGATACCCTGAAGACGGACCAACTTACACGCAATATTTCATTAGTAAAGATGCCCCCTCTGACTGGAAGCTGGCATCTCTGACCGATTTGATGTGGGATGTGTATAGAAAAGACTTCGCTTCCAAAATTGCCGATAAACACCGGTCATGGGGGATGAAATATTTCATCTCGACGGTCCGCACACTACTGACGTACTACTTAAGTTCCTACTGGACGGAAGAACAAGATGCATTGCGCATCATGATTTCTGAATGCATGAAACGATCACGCATTATCCCGGAGCGTGTGAGGGTATCAGCATGAATTTCGGCTTAGCATTGGCCAAGCCCGGCGAGAGTAGTCTCGGGCTGGCTGGGAGGTTATGGCAGGCTAATTTAGGCGCTTGGCGCTTCGATTCAGTCTTCATCAATCAACGTATTGATCAGGAAATTGCACAAAACCATCGAAAAGAGTTTAAAGGGATCGGTGATGACGCCAAAGGCCTGGATGCCTTAAAAGCATTTGAGCGTCATCACTTTCCAGACCAGCCGCGAGCAAACTTACCGAGATACCTCAAGACGACGAAAGCTGTTAGGCATTGTTTTGTCTGTGCCCAGTCGCGCTATCATTCAATCTATTTCAATATGCCATGGATCGAAGAATGCCCTATCCACGAGGGGCCACTGTTAATAGTTTGCCCAACCTGTAATAAACAGTGGCCGAGTGCCGATGATGTGCATAAGAGGGTTTGCGAGACTTGTGGAATTCGTCGAAAGTCTGGCTCCCCAACTAGGCTCGAGTTATTTGGCTCCGATGAGTACGAGGTGATCAGGGAGCTTGATGTGTTCTTTTCACAAGAAATCAACATTGGAAAACCTGAGTGGATACACATGCGACATTTGTCGACGCCTCGCATAGATATGTTCGCTAAAACACTACTGTACCCCAGTGTTTTGGTTGCACACCTCTCAGAGAAAGGTAGTAGACCGAGGATTCCAGAGGCTATCGACCCCAGCATCCAACTTTGCCAGCATAAGCGCTTTAAATTCAAACCGGCGGTAAATTGGAATGAATACATCTGCGATGAAAAAATTAAAAAAATGGGACAAATTCGTCAAAAGGCTATTCGATCCGTTTTAAAGAACTTTCAGAAGTTGGTTGATCATCCGTTAGGGTCTTGTGAGCGAGATGAGGGTACTGGACGTTTCAAATGTATCGATTGCGAATGTCACTGGCAAATAAGCTCGGCTTTCTACGAGTATGCGAGTCGTCACAATCCACTTGCCAGCTACTATCTTCCGGGAATTGGAAAAGAACGATTCTTGGATCCGGGTCTAGTGCAGGTGATTCGAGATACACGCTCAGAGCGCTTTTTTAGGGTTCCCGACTCAATTCAATGGCTACTGTATGAGCTCGATATAAAATCGTGCATCAGACGGCTTGCGCTTCAGCTTTATTACTCAAACCCCTCAAAGCGCTCCAGTCTTGGTATCGATCAACAAATTGAAGACGATGTGCTTTGCGCCAGCCAATCTCCCTATACTAATTACTACTATTTTGTAATTGAGGGGGACTACTGTCATCTCTATTACCCAAACGAATACGACGATATCTACTTTTTCGAGTTTGAAAACTGGCTATCTATCATGCGTTCGTTCTAGCTAAGTTAGAGTTTGAAGTTTTTTGAAAAAATGAATCTCGGGCTCACATTAATTAAACCTGCCGAAAGCGATCTTGGTATCGCTATGCGGCTGTGGTTGGCAAATCGGGCTACTTGGTCGCTGAGCCCTTCAGGGTGGGAACAGCGCATCGCCGCAGGTATCGCGAGCAACCCTGAGCTTAACCGGCTGCCGTTGCCCCAACACTTAAGAGGCCTAAGAGCCGTTCGATACCTTCAGGCCTATCTGCAAGGTGATGAAGTCTGTGCTCATATAGGGCTGGGCGGTCTTTCACATTCCCACCGTAACTGTCCAGAGTGTGCTCAAGTAGGTTATCACTGTGTCTATTTTGATTACCCTTGGTTACCACGTTGCCCGATACATAACGACGCTCTCGTAAAAAAATGCCCAGATTGCGGCTCAACTTGGCCTAGCGCTATTGATGTACATGCTCGCAAGTGTGATTGCTGCGGCATACGTAAACCGATAGAAAAAATCATTGAGAATGGCGGCTTTGACATCGATAAATTTAGTTTAAAGATCGATCCACTAGCCGCGTTCTTTAGCTCGAAAATTGAATGCTTGCATATAAAGCGTAGCTTTAATATGTATGTTCAGGTAGAGCAATACAACCAGTTTGCACGAATGCTCATCTTCCCTTCTGTGTTGGCTTGCCATATAGATCTCAACAAGTCAGAACTCGGATCTCTCAATAGTCTCGGCTTAGATCTTCAGGCCTGCCACACCAAGTTAGTGGACGCACAAGTCAAAACGAACCCTCCTTTATTGCGTTGTCTTAATCATACGGAGCTTAGGATGGTTCAGCGATGTCGCAACCGAATTTTTCGATTGGTCAATAAAGCATTAAAACACTATTCAGGTCACGTGTTGGGGACATGCCCACGTAATGAAACTCATCGACATTTCAACTGTGTGTACTGTGAGTCTTGGCGCCAATGGAATAAAGGGTTCGAGCGCCATGTAGAAACTAATACGAGTCAATCCATGTTCAGCTATCACCCGCCATTCGCAAGGCGCGTGAGCGTGCGCGATCCAGGTCTTGTGACCTCTCTTTATGACTATAAATCTTCTACGGAGTATCAAGTGCCGGAGCGAACCCAACGTTTGATTTATCAAATTGAGCTGTGGTTGTGCTTTCGGAAAATGATGTCTCAAGTAGAGTTCTATTTGAGCCGCCCTTTTGATCTAAGGCGAAGCTACGCGAGCTATATACCGTCGGATCGAGTGTATTTATCGCATGAACACCACCACTTTGCATATTTCTATTTTGTTAAGCAGGCTGAGCGCATCAACCTCATCTTTCCAAAATCTTATGTAGACGCTAACCTGAACGATCATGAACAGTTACTTTCGCTGTTCAGGGAGCCGATATAGTGCCAAGGCCAAAAGGAAAATCACGCTTACTGACACCTGAAGAAATTGAGTACGGGATCAAGCAAATTGAAATTAGCAAACAGATAGGTGCCGCAGAGCTTGTTTCTGCTCTCAACCAACTTTTATTCAATTAAATGAGTTCTTAATATGGCCCGCAGAAAATTCAAGTCTATGTGTAAGTCTCACAGGCCAAAACCGTGACCTCCCATACGATCCATCCATGCCTCTTCCCGTTATATCCGGCGGGCCTCAGAGTTGACGGTGAGTTAATCAAAGATATCCACTCGATACCCGATGTTGAAAAACGATTAAGTAGTCTACCTTTAAGTTGGCCTAAAGTCGTTTGGTTAGAAGGAATGAATTTCTTAAAAGATCACCAGTGTTCACTTCAAACTTTGAATCGGTACCGAACAGAGCTAGAACGATTTCTGCTGTGGTGTATTTTGGTGAAAGAAAAAAACCCATTCGAATTGTCCTCGATGGATATTGCGGAATATGTGGACTTTATGGCCAAACCTTATTCCACGTGGATTGGGTATAGTATAAAACCTCATTTCAATAGTAACGAAGTCAACCCAGAATGGCGTCCGTATGTAGCGAAAAGCCGTAAAGGTAGAATTGTTAAGAAAAAGGGGGAGCTTATAAAGCACTATAAGCCACACAAACGATCCTTGCTGGTTGCCGCTGCGTCACTGAGCTCTTTTTACACGTTCGCTATTGATAATGGCCTTTGCTATAAGAACCCTGTAAAACGAGCGCGTGAGCTATCAGATCACCTAACGGCTGATTCTGCCGATAAGAATTTCGAAGGTAAGCGCTTGTCCGATGAACAATGGAATATTCTGCTCAAGGCCACTGAGGAGCTTGCAAACAGCAAGTCAAAGCATGAAAGGACGCTGTTTTTAATAGCTAGCATGAAAGTGCTTCAACTTCGGATCTCTGAGTTATCATCAAGGCCCGTATACGAGCCCACTTTTAAGGACTTTCGATTCGACGGCGAGTTTTGGTGGCTCTACGTTAGAGGTAAGCGTAACAAATCACGGTTGATTCCTGTTCCAGATGCCTACTTGCCTTATCTAAAGAGATATCGCAAGTATAGATCTCTTTCTGACCTACCCCAAAGTGAGGATGAGGAGCCAATCATAATGACGATTCAGAACGGACCGATCAGAAGCAAGCGAGACAGCAAACACGTGGGCCTTACAGCAAGGCAATTATCTCGTATAGTCCAGCATGCACTTGATGCTGCTGCTATGCATTGCCTGGAGCGAGATGATGCCCAGAACAACGCTGTTTTTACTCGAGCTACTACCCATATGCTAAGACACACTGGAGCCTCTATGGCCGTCGATGCAGGTGTCTCTCTAACACATATCTCAGAAAACCTCGGGCATAGCAGCTTAGATTCTATTCAAAGACTTTATGTGAAATCAGATAAAAAAACACGAGCAACATCAACTAAATATCAGTCTGTTTGATAAAGGATAAAACTAAAGATTGTTGTGTGACTGGATCTGAGATCATCGGCGCAACGGGAGTGGGGTTTTGGGGCGCCTTGCAGGCAGGCCGCTCTAAGCTTGGGCTTCTGCTGCCAATGATGTAGCCGTTAAAAAAAACCGTGCGTTAAATAAGAGGTAACGAATTTAGTATGCCCGTGGTTTATCTCGAACGAGTATAGTCTTCTGAAACTTAGGAAAAATTAGTAATCAGTTCTATATATTACTTGTGTTCATTGGCAGCAATTAATCACGAATGCGGCTATAGATACGCCGTTTGTTTTATACTTTCGAGCTTTGACCAAGCCTCAATTAACTGAGCTTCAGAGCAGCCCATCAAATAGCTCTTGAAGGTCTTTTTATCAAGAAACTCATACGTCTTCGTTAAGAAAATTTTTGGTGTCATCTCTTTCGAGTAAAGTTCGCCTAGAGTGCGTAATATCTTTATTAAGACGCCGCATCGAAATGCTATCGAATCCTCTACTTCGTCGACCAACTGTTCTGAAGGTACTTTTTCCAGCTTTTGCCGCAATCGCTCAAGAGTGGTGTCCAATTCACCCAGCACGATCGCGTTAGTTTCATCAGCACTCATACCAATTTCATCTTTGAAAATTATTGGTAACTCGTTAATACCTGCGAGTAGCTGACGCACGGTATATCTAGTTTTTTTCCGGTCTGTCATTTCTCTCACTCTCTAAATTTTGGATTCAACGAAACGCTCCGAAGCCCCCTTACGTTTACGTCGTTGGTCTGATAAGCATTAATCCCACACAACAAATAAAGCGAGCATCGCATCAATAATTTAGCGGGATATCCAGTTCAAAACAAGGCATTGATTTATATTTGAACAGGATATATGTGAGCCGATTGAGGCACCTTAATCGGCTCATAAAAATAGATGATAGCGAATCCATATTGGCCAAAGAACTAAGTTCGGTTCTCGACCAATATTTATTCAATACAATGTGAAATTCTGGCCTTACAAATATGGTTGGAAAGAAAATTCAATTCAATGCGTAAAATAATTCTCGGAGGCGCTCACAATCCCTCATTTAAGGGTGCTCTAAAATTCAAATCTATGCGTAAAATCACAACCTTTTGGACACACAACTAAATCACTTACGATTCGACAACTAACCTTCTTACGTTCCAAGTAACTCCCTTATTTTTGTCTCCAAGGTTTTTCGGGCCAAAATTAGATTCTTTAGATCAGCATATCCATGCCATGAACGGCATTATTTTTTAACGTATCCCTCGTGTCGTAATACTTAACCATCTCGACTGTGGCATGACCTGTCGCATTAATTATAGAAATGAAATCTTCCTGGTTGTTGAGAGCCATCTCTATAAATGACTTCCTAAATGAATGCGGCGTTGCTTGCTTTCCGTTTGCAACTTTGAAAACGGTCTTTTTGATTAGCCTGTAAATGTAGCTAGTGTTTAGAGGCTTATCTAATGACTTACCGGAGTTATTCTTACTGGGCTAAAAATATACTGGCGGCTGGCTCCGAATGTATCGCGGTACTCACAGAGCCTGGCCATTAAATTATTTGGTACTGGTAGCTGCTTATAACTTCCTCCTTTCTGAAAGATATTCGCGCTGGATGCCTGAAAATCAATATCAGTCCATTTCAGGCCAACCAATTCATTTCTCCTTAGAGCTAGCACTGATACAAAACAGATAGCTAGGTAATCTCTAAATGCTGTTTGTGATTTATCGCGTTTCTCAGCCATAAAACTAGTCACATCTAATACTTCAGCGCGCGTAAGACTTTTGGTCTTACTCTTTGCATTTCTAATGCTTTAACAACGGTAGTTTTACCTGCGTTATTCTTACCTATGATTAAAGTCGTTGAGGGAGCTATCTGCCCTGTCCCTTCACGTATGTCGATAATCTCAGGCCTAACAAAACATACAGTGTTATCAGCCGAGCGAAATTTTCGGTAATTATTAATAGTTAGACTTTCTAAATACACGACATTTACTTCCTATATATGGTTAGTATTTCCTTAAATTTAATACACTATAAAATGAGGCAATTTCGTTTACAAAAACGAAAAAACAAAGACATGTCTTGCGCTTTCACAGCGTTTCAACATGAGCAGAGTATTAATTCTTTTAAGCCTACTGTAGTTCATTTTCTAGTTCTCTTGACTCATCGCTAGATCGAAATAACTCCAAATATTGATTCAGTAAAATCGATATTGCTTTGGTTTTAATAGACGCTTCGAAAATAGGAAACATACTCACGTATATTCCGAGCATGAGAACTGAAAGTAGTTCGATCCAAGAAACGCCTGTGCTGTCTGCTACCTTGTTTATAGCTAACACTGTTGCTAGTAGGCCCGGAATAATTCCTATTTTTTCGATTGCTCCCAATAGAAACGACCTTATTTGACCAAGCCGGGTTGAGGCATCTTCAAGGCGATTTGCAACGTATTCGATTGATTGCGTTGAAAGCCCATCAAACGCTTCAAATAGAGTGGCCTCTTCGTTAGCTGTGTCAGCGGCACCGTCAATGATTTGCCCTGTGAAATCCTTATAAATATCTTTTACGGAAAAATATTGGAGTAGGACTACACCACCACCTAGAATATAAATTAATAGCACAACCAACTGTAGAAAGAGTCTTACGCCCTCTGTGCTCTCCCCCCAAGTTTCAGGCGGAAGAAACCGCAATGCCGCATATGTAATGCCGACAAATATCAAAAATGCGACGATTGCAATAAGAGCGATATTTTTGGATTTGCTTTTGCCTGCTTGCTCATCGTCAACATTAACCGCATTACGATACGTATTAATATGCTCGTAGGCAGCAGTTAAGTCGTCAGAAAACTTCCTAGGCGTGGCAGTACAAACTTTAGATTGTTCCATGTTTTTGTTGATCCCCCAAAATCAGCAAAGTGTCCAATTAACCTACCGTATCAAACTATACCTTGATAAAGCAACAACTTATCTTCTACTGACATACGATAATCAAAGTTATCGCATGCGAGCCCCCAGAGGCTACTGCCAGCCCTCAACACCTTCCATATCTGGCAACTCATGAGCGATACCCTTATGGCAATCAATACAGGTTTTCTCGCCTGATGCTAATGATGTTGAGTGCTGCTCGGCTGCCCGCTTACTCTGGCGAGTGAAATCCATATAGTCAAAATTGTGGCAGTTTCTGCACTCAAGTGAGTCGTTTGCTTTTAGCCTTGCCCATTCATGTTGAGCAAGCTCTAAGCGCTTATCTAGGAACTTCTCACGGGTATCAATGGTACCGAATATCTTGCCCCACACTTCTTTAGAAGCCTGCATTTTCCGCGCCATCTTGGCTGTCCATTCGTGTGGTACATGGCAGTCAGAGCAAATGGCTCTAACGCCTGAACGATTGGTGAAGTGTATTGTGCCTTTTAGCTCTGCGTACACGTTGGTTTCCATCTCATGGCAGCCGGTACAGAACGCTTCACTATTTGTTGCTTCCATTGCGGTGTTAAAGCCGCCCCAAAAAATGATTCCAGCGATGAAACCGCCCATTACCAGAAAGCCTAAACTGTAGTGAACCGCTGGACGACGGAGTACGCCCCAATAATGCAAGAGGGTGTTCTTCAACTTTGCAAACATAGTTCTACCCTACTCCTTTGGTTTCGACTGAGCTGCTTTGAGCAAATCGTCTAGATCAACGAAGTCGCTCTCAACGTGCGGCTTCGCATTGGTTTGAACCACATGGCATTGCGAACAAAAATACCGCCGAGGGGAAACGCTCGCAAGAAAATTGCCGTCACGGTCCATATAGTGCGTGACGCTAACCATTGGTGCTTGCGAGTCTGAGCTTAGATTACGGCTATGACAGCTCAAGCATTTGTTGCTGTTGGTATCTACTCGATAACCATCAATCTTATGCGGAATCGTTGGCGGTTGCATTGGGTAGCTTCGCTTACGTTTGATGTCATCGTTTTGCACAACCGGCATACGATCAGGCTCGGCGTCTTGATCAATTGACAAGCCATGGCGTAAGGTCGCTGTGTTCTGTGCAAACACAACACTGGTAATTAATACGCTAAGGCTCACGAAAACGGCAGTAATTAGTTTATTCATGGTCGCCTCCTTTACGCTTTTACGATTTTGATTGCACACTTCTTGAAGTCAGTCTGCTTCGAGATCGGATCTGTGGCGTCTAAGGTAACCTTATTGATCAACCTACTTGCGTCAAACCACGGTACAAACACTAAGCCTCGAGGTGGTTTATTGCGGCCGCGAGTTTCTACTCGAGTAACGCACTCGCCTCTACGCGATTGAACTTTGACCTTATCGCCACGACGTAAGCCACGTTCCTTAGCATCTTCATAATGCATGAATACAACAGCATCTGGGAACGCCTTATGTAATTCTGGTACACGCTCAGTCATTGATCCTGAATGCCAATGCTCGAGAACTCGGCCTGTAGAAAGCCATAGGTCGTACTCATCATCTGGAGACTCGGCAGGCGGCTCATACGGCAGAGCGAAAATTACCGCTTTTCCATCAGGCTTACCGTAGAACTCGAAATCTTTACCCGGTTTCACATACGGGTCACTACCCTCTTTAAAGCGCCACTGCGTTTCTTTGCCATCGACCACAGGCCAACGCAGGCCTCGTTCTTGGTGATAACGATCAAAAGGGGCAAGATCATGGCCGTGGCCTCGGCCAAACTCGGCGTACTCTTCGAATAACCCTTTTTGAATGTAGAATCCGAAAGCTTCTGCTTCATCATTTGAGTGCTCTTTGCTCGCTTGCTCTAGCGGAAACTTATCAACATTGCCGTTCTTGTAGAGAACTTCGTACAGGGTTTTACCTTTGTATTCTGGGTTCTTATCTAGCAACTCTGCTGGCCACATTTCATCGGTGGTGAAACGCTTAGAGAACTCAACAAGCTGCCATAGGTCTGACTTAGACTCACCTGGCGCTTTAACCATTTGATGCCAAAATTGGGTGCGGCGTTCAGCATTACCATAAGCGCCCTCTTTCTCAACCCACATCGCTGTTGGTAGGATTAAATCTGCTGCTTCACATGTCACGGTTGGGTAAGCATCGGATACTGCAACGAACACATCAGGGTTGCGATAACCTGGTAATGTCTCTTCGTTTAGGTTCGGCGCAGCTTGTACGTTGTTATTCACTTGCACCCAATAGGCTTTAATTTTGCCGTCTTTTAAATCACGGTTTTGTTTGACCGCATGTGAACCGTTCCAGCTCGGTATAGCGCCGTCTGGGAGCTTCCAAATCTTCTCAGCGGTCTTTCTATGTTTAGGGTTACTCACTACCAAATCAGCTGGCAGCCGATGAGAGAACGTGCCCACTTCACGCGCCGTACCACAGGCCGAGGGCTGCCCGGTGAGCGAGAATGGGCTATTGCCTGGCGTGGAGATCTTGCCTGTGAGTAAATGCACGTTGTAGAGCATGTTGTTAACCCAAACACCGCGAGTATGTTGATTCACGCCCATTGTCCAAAGCGACATCACCTTGGTTTTCGGGTCAGCGTAGAGATCTGCCAACTTTTCTAATTTCTCTTCAGAAATGCCTGATAGTTTAGACACAGACTTAACATCGTAGTCGCTTACAAAATTAGCGAATTCTTCGAACGAGCTTGCACTAGAGCCTCCAGCCTTGCCACTATTCTCAGCGGCTTGCTCTAATGGGTGCTCTGGTCGTAGGCCATAACCGATATCTTGGTTACCCATGCGAAAGTTCACATGCTTGGCAACAAAGTCTTTATTCACTTTGTCGTTTTCAATAATGTAATGACAAATGTAGTTAAGAATCGCCAAGTCGGTTTGCGGCGTAAAAATGATTGGTAGATCGGCCAATTCAAATGAGCGATGTTCAAATGTAGAGAGAACAGCAACCTTTACATGAGGGTTACTTAAACGGCGATCAGTAACTCGAGTCCAAAGAATGGGGTGCATCTCGGCCATATTACTGCCCCAAAGAACAAACGCATCAGCGTTTTCAAAGTCGTCATAACAACCCATTGGCTCATCGATGCCGAAGGTGCGCATAAAACCACCAACCGCTGACGCCATACAATGCCTGGCATTTGGGTCGATGTTATTAGAGAGAAAGCCTGCTTTCATTAACTTAGACGCGGCATAGCCCTCCCAAACCGTCCATTGCCCAGAGCCAAACATGCCTACGCCCTTTGGCCCGAGCTCTTTGTGCGCGTCTTTGAACTTCTCTGCCATCACGTCAAAGGCTTCGTCCCACGACACAGGTGTAAACTCGCCTTGCTTGTCGTATTTGCCATTGGTCTTTCTTAGCAATGGCGTAGTTAGGCGATCTTTACCGTACATGATCTTCGATAGAAAATACCCTTTTACGCAGTTCAAACCGCGATTAACCGGCGACTTAATATCGCCATGCGTGGCAACAACTTTGCCGTCACGAGTTGCTACGTTAACGCTACAACCCGTCCCACAAAATCGACACGGTGCTTTCTCCCACTGGAGCTTAGTTTGGGTGGCATCGGTAACTAAGTTGCTTGCCAACGAAGGAGTGCTTAAGCCTGCGGCCGCCGCCGCTGTTGCCGCTGCATTCGCTTTGATGAAGTTTCTTCTTGATACGGTCATGCCTTTCTCCGATGTCACAGGTAGGGTTTGTTTTGGCTAAATTTTTTGTTAACTAAACTCTTTTTTAATTAATACTGACTTAATCAATTTTGGTTAATCTACTTGGTGATAAACCAAGGTGGCGCTAATTACGCCGTCAATATTTTCAAGCTCTTGAATGCCGTCTAATATATTTTGTTCGCTTGGGGTTTCTAGAACCACGATGATCTTGCCGTTTTCATCTACTGCGTGAACCTCAGCTAATGGGTTCGCCTTGATTTGGGTAACGGCGTTCTCCAAGGCATCAGGTCTGCATAAAACCACCATGCTGGAAATATGCACTTCAAACGGTGCTTGTGCTTCATTAGGCATGGTTCTCACAATGCGCCTCCCCTTCTTTCAATATTTACAGCATCAACAATAGGCTCGATAGTTGCTGCTTGAGTAAACGCAATAGCATCGCTTGGGCACACACTAAAACACGCGCCACAGCCGTTGCATATTTCATGATTAATCTCTGGTGATGCAGGCCCGCCAATTCTCGGCGAGAAAGTAATCGCCCTAACCTCACAGGAGTCTTGGCAACTCTGGCAGGCAATTCCCTTTTTTGGTAAGCAGCTGTCAATCGCAATCGCTTTATGGTTCCATGCGGGTTGCTCTTGTAACTTATTCAAAGCGTCGTCGTTGCAGCTATCTACACAGGCTTCGCAAAACGTACAGTCGCCATCCGTAAAATCAACTATTGGGAAATCAGCACTGCCTTTGAGGAGTATGCTCTCTGGACAAGCTTTGATGCAATTACCGCAACCAGTGCATGCATCAAGAAAAAGAGTTTCTGATAAAGCCCAAGGTGGCCTGATTGGTGGTGCATGTGGTGTACTATCGGCCTTCGCGGTCTGCCTATCTAAACCGATGAATGTTCGTTTAGCATGGTCCACAATAAGTTAAGTTCCTGGTGGGCCGTAGATCATTTGCAGTATCCATACTGCGAACCCATAACCGCCAATCAACATCACGGTTAATATTGGGAATAACACTACGGTTATAAAGAGAAACATTTTTCTCTCATCTTTCTTCGTACTTTCGTCCATCTTTCCTCTGCCGTTAATTGTTCGCTAATTGCAACTGACTAGATTGATGCTACTTACACGTCTAATCTAACTTATCAAAAAATAGACAAGATAGGAAATTACCTTTATTCATCAAGGGACAATGACTTATCTAAGAGAGTCAAAACTTTGTTAGAATCGAACTTGATAAACATATCAATACACTACTTCCGTACTCAATGCCCGACAACCCAACCTCAATGGTGAACGTTCACACGTCTATTCCGACAACATTAGCTCAAACTGTTGAAAGCTACGGAAAGTGTTCAAAAACACTGTTTGCTAAAGCTGGCGTAGATGTAAACAAAGATTTAGGGCCTGACAAACGCCTCGACGGTGC
This sequence comes from Arenicella sp. 4NH20-0111, assembly GCF_040366405.1. Classification (NCBI taxonomy): domain Bacteria; kingdom Pseudomonadati; phylum Pseudomonadota; class Gammaproteobacteria; order Arenicellales; family Arenicellaceae; genus Arenicella; species Arenicella sp. 4NH20-0111. Next base: position 534,142 of record NZ_BAABWF010000002.1, on the reverse strand, counting down.
CGTAAGCGACGAGCTTTGGAGGCTCGCGACACAGGCAACGGGCGACGATGCTATTGGTTTGATTTACACGCAATACATTCAATTAAGCTCGTTTCATGGCCTAGGTTTCAGTTGGGCGGCCAGCGACTCTCTCTATGATGCATTCGCACGGTTTGCTCGATTTTTCCCTGTAATTTCTACCGCTGGAGAAATTGACATCCGAGATAAAGATGATGAGGTTCATACAGCGTTAGTATTGCCTGTGCCTTATGGCATTGCGAATGATTCGGCGGTTGATTCGTCACTCGCGTTGTTGCTCCATCTTTGTCGACTTGTTCGAGGCAAACAATTTAGACCAAAGCTTGTTGAATATCAGCGCCCCAAACCGAAATCGGTAAAAACCTTTCGATCATTCTTTAACTGCCCTATCAACTTCGATGCACCTGAAAATAAAATTGTGCTTAGTGCCAACGACATGCACGAGCTACTACCTGGCGCTAACTCAGAATTAACCTTCGCTAACGACCGAGTATTGCTAAATTATTTACGAAAACAAGGGCCGCAAAATATTATTAGCGAGATATCGATGCTGGTCGTGAACGCCTTACCATCAGGCGCGCCATCACAGCAAGAGATTGCTGACCAGCTTCATATCAGCCGCAAAACACTTCAGCGCCGTCTTAAAAATGAAGGCACAACACTCTCTCGAATAATTGATGATATCCGCGTTCAACATTCAGCAAGATACTTAGTCCAAGACTGGCGCAGCATTAGTGAGATTTGCTACTTACTAGGGTTTACCGAACCAAGTAACTTTACACGTTGGTTTAAAAAAATTAACGGAGTATCGCCACAGGCATATCGAGATATAAAGCTAAACAAGAAGTAGAGAACTAATAAAACCTCATTCTGATGCGCTTGGTTAAGAATGTTCGAGGATGCCGATCTAGCACCTAAGCCAAGGCTGAACAACTCATGCGTGTAGGCGAGAGTTTTGAAAAGCGGGACGCGTCCTGGGTCATCTTTACAACTAATCGGGTAAGAAATAGGTTCGCGTTGGCTTAATTTAGGGGTTGATACAGGCATCTAATCCACACCCTCGAACGCGCCAAATTGTAAGTGCGGTGACTAAATACAGTCAGTCAAATCAAGTCAAAGGCCAATCATTTTAGGTCTTCTTAGAATATGTTGTTAAGATTGTTCCTCGCCAGTATTACTAACTTAGAACTGCGAACTTCATGCAATGACAAAACAATCATCTGACCCAGCAAAAATACACCCCGCAATAGCGCAGACACTCGTCAGAACCATAGAGAGCTATGGCATTGACGCTAAAGCGTTGCTCGCCCAAGCCGGTGTTGATATGGATATGCAAAAGCAAGCGAGCTCGCGTATAGATGGAAGCAAGATCGATGACATCTGGCGCTTGGCGTTAAAGGCAACCGACGACGACGCAATCGGTATTAAGTTTGCCAGCCACTTTCGTTTAGGCTCACTCCACGGGCTTGGTTTTAGCTGGGCCGCCAGCAGCACATTAATGGATGCCTTTGATCGCTTATCACGATATTTCGCAGTCATTTCGAACGTTGGAAAAGTAAAGGTTAAGGACGTTCAAGACCACGTCGAAGTCGCTCTGGTGTTGCCTGTGCCTTACGGCATAGCCCAAGACAGCGCAATCGATAGTGCGTTAGCCCTGTTTATGCATTTATGTCGAATGGTCCACAGCGATCAATTCAAACCCGTCAAAGTAGAATTTCAAAGGCCTGCTCCCAATTCGTCGCACGCGTTTGATGACTTCTTTCAATGCCCCATCCAATATGGCGCCAAAGAAGACAAGTTAGTATTTTATGCCCAAGACATGCGCGAAGAATTATCAGTTGCCAACCCAGACCTAGCACGCGCTAACGATCAAGTGGTAATCGACTATCTGCGTAAACACGAAGCGCAGCAACTCGTTGGTAAAGTAACCGCGCTTATGATCGACGCCCTGCCCTCCGGCACCCCAACGCAGCAAATGGTGGCCGACCAATTGCACATGAGTAGCAAAACGCTACAACGGCGATTAAGCGCAGAGAACACAACGTTTTCAAACTTGCTTGATGATGTGCGAATTGATCTTGCTAAGAAATACCTCGCGCAAGAATGGCGTAGCATTGGAGAGATTTGCTATTTGCTAGGGTATTCGGAACCTAGTAATTTTACGCGATGGTTTCGAGGTATGACTGGGGTGACGCCTCTAGGTTTTCGTGAGGCTTTAGTCTGGTAATAACGGCAGAAAAATAGCCCTTAATAGCCATTTCGTTAACACCCAGCACATAGAGTTCTAAAAACGCAGCCACGATAATGGTGTGGCTTGTTATGCGATGCCATATCAGTACGAGAACTCCTTTAGGATCAATCGTTTAGAGTTCGTGCTGCCTATCTAGTATTCTCTTATCAGCGCCTATAGAGATTCACTTTTATATCATTATTTAGTAAATAGCCTTCGCTCCATGATGAAATAATGCTTCTTAAGTCAAGCCACTTAACCAGTTCTATATTCTCCGAATTGTTCTTAAGTCTCGGCGCCGCATAACCAGTTTTTATTTCGGAAAATGGTCGCGGTAAATTGGTCAAGATTTGACGCACTTCATCATCATTCAAAAGCTTATGACATTTATTTAGAAGTGAGATTTGCGTCTTTATAGGTCTAGAATGCTCTATTAAAGATCCTATTATATCGACATCAAAGTCGAAAATTTTGACATCGGTATTTTGAATGATTGGACCAATAAGTGCTGCTCTGCTAGGTGAATTGACGAGCGCTGTAAGGTCCATTGACTCAACTATCTGAAGTTTGGCTGCATGATCAATTTTAGATCGCAGAAGACCTTCAAAGAAGTCGTCATCCAGTGCAAAGCTGTCGGAATCCGCCAAATATGTGTCGATATTGGTCGCGACAAATAGTACCTGCAAGTCCCTATTTTCAGCGAGCGCGTCGAGACTATCCTCAGAGAATGTAATTTTTCCTGCATCTATCAGAATTCGAAGCTTAGCGGGCTGAAGTCCTTCGGGTGGTTTTCCAAACGGTTTAGGCAGGGCATGAGCATATTCGCTATAGGCGGTATCAGACAGTGAGTCTGCCCCGACGAGGAATTGACGCAGCTGCAGTGACTCTGAGTCACTTGGTATGGGATATTGCAGGACATTAGTACGGACATCATCCCGATCAAGATAGTCAACCAAGCTATCTGCTTCGAACCCTTCACCTTCCATAAAAGCAAGACAATTCATCCAACTTGGTTCGATCACATTTAGCTTGAATAGCATAGCGTGCAATCTCTCAGGCACATCTTCTAGAGCTGGCAGCTTGGTTGCCTGCCGTACAAGAAACTCCCTAAGATCATCTTGATTAATCGTTTCGTGGCGAACAACGGCTAGAATGGCGGATGCATCCTCCTTTGAATTCCTTTTAAGTTCCAAAAGGACATTACGTAGGTAGCAGTCGAAATCGCGTTCGACTCGCTTCATCAAGGTTGCGTTACTTGTCGAACGTATGGCGCTGAAGTTTCTCTCGCGCATTGGCTCGAGATCCATCTCTCCTAAAATCACTTGGTAGACGTATTCCAGGTTCGCGATCGTGAGTTCGAAAAGCCCCTCCTCGAACATGATGCGTACAATTTCAGAATGTTCTTTGATGGAAGCGAGATCTTTGACCTCAAAGTCGAGGTATACAAGGCGTTTTGGTTCTAATTCAGGTGAATTCACCAGTATCTCTGAAAGATTTGCCGAAACAAATTCGGATAACTCTTCAAAATCTCCTGCGAGTGCTTTGAGCGATGTATCTGGTAGATTCGTGACTAGTTGGGTAACGTGAGAGACATTATTGGGGCTTGCAATGGCAGCTGGGACGATGCCTTTCCAAACCTTGGCTAATCCCGAAAGAAGTTCTACAATATGGCGGCCGCTGGTGTAGTAGGCATCGAAAAAATCCTCACAGTTCTCGAATTCGGACAAGAGAAACTTGAAAAATTTCTGAGTTTGGCCGCGATAACGTCCAGGTTCACTCAGAAGACTATCGACAAGCCTGACGTTCAAGACATAGCTTTGCCGAAAGTCCTCATCTCTCATAGCAGCAATGATCTCTTTAGGATTATCCATCGGAAAACTCGGCTCAGGTGTGACGAATGCCCGGATCTGAATTAGAAACTTGTTATCTTTAGGCGACAAACGACCTGAATGAAAGAGTGACGTGTACAGGTAGAAAGTATCGTCGAGATGGCCCTCTAGAATCAGAAAACGTGCAAGCTCACCATTTTCTTCAAAACTTTCGAAAAAGTCCTGCTCATGGTCGACACTCAAACGTAATAGCTCATTCAGCTTAGTCGTTCGCAAAGTTACAATCCTTGATTTGAGCTCATTTATTTGTCGCAAGATTTTGTTCTTGTTATCAGCCTCCTTGTTTTCGATCTCCTCCTTACGTTGCTGGTAGGATTTCTGAGAATCCACCTTGCTTTGTAATTTGGAAATATCAACCTGAGATTGATGGTTATGGACGTTACGGTGAAATATATATGTGGCTCCAATAAATTGCTCGAACGCATCGTGGCTGACCAACTGTGCAAGCGTTATCCATGTTTGATTGTCAGGGCTGACAGTTTTGGTGGTCGTTGGCAACATCTCAATCATAGCCATAGCATAAATTTGCCGTAACTCTCTAAGGTCTGAAGGCGTCTGTCGTTCGGCGACTTCAAGCCGCTTTTCGAGTTTCGCGATTTTGGCCCTATGCTTAGCCTCACCAGTAACAATGAGCTCATCTTGGCGATTCAATATTCCTGCGAGAGTACCATCGCCGCGGTGCAATCGCTCAAAGTCCCTTGGATAGACGTTTTTATATATCAAGATTGCGAGGAGTTTGTTGGCGTCGAGCAGGTTCTCTCCATCAGTTTCCAAATTAGCTACATAAATGGTGTACTCGTTAAAGATGTTCTGAATTAACCTTAGGTCGTTTAGGTACCGTGAGACTTCTCTCAAAAATTGCCGATTAAGTCGCCCATCGAGCTCAAGTCTCCTTCCCTGCTCCAATACCATATCAATCGAATTTGATGTATTGATGATCGGTATGATGGGAATGATGAACTCGAAGAACTTGGTTCGATCGGTGTTGATAAATATGTCATCACGCAGCGCATAGAGGAATCTGATGGTGCGTTTCACGCCTGCATTCTCGTTCACAAGGCTATTAATTTCGCGTAGTGTGACGAAAATTTCGGTATTGTTAAATCGATCTAGATCCTCAATGACTACAAGATCGTAATTGGTAGATTGGAAAAAGTAGATTATTTCGTCAAGGTGACGGTTCAGTATGGAAGCCTGGTCATCATTGGCAGGTTTTATCTCAACGTCCTTCATTGAGATGCTCTTGAGTGACAGACCGAAGCTCGCGACATAAAAGTGATGCAGTGTGCTCCAGAAGAATGTTGCCGCAAGCGCGAAGATCCCTAGATTAACTCCATTGCTGATCGCGAACGGAATGAAAAAAGTACCGCTGATGATTTCTTCTCGGTGATGAAACGTGTACCAAAGCGCGAGAATTCCAAGCAGTATGTAAAGAGATTTGAATATTGATAAAAAGCCAGGAGACTGAATTCTTTTGAACCGCGATAATGGAAGCTTGTTTGCGTCAGGGCCATACAACATCTGTTGCAGGATACTTCTCTCAATCTCTTGACGGCTCACCTTGTCGCCACTCGAATCGGCCTCGGGAATAAACGCAGCAAGAGAGATTTGAAGCGCAGTCCGCGGATACTTCTTCAAGAAGGATTGAATGACGCTGCTCTTTCCCGACCCATAGGGGCCAGTTAGGGCAATGTTGGAAACCTTTGCATTATTCGTTGCAAACAGAATTGCTTCGGAATATATGCCAGCTTTGTCGGCTTCGTCAGTTGGCGCGAGATCCACGAACTTCGATCGCATGTCGGCGGAGCCGCCTTCGCTTTCCAGCAAAGACGCGATGCTATTGAGGCTTTTAGCAAGCCAGCGTGTTAGGGCGGTGATTTTCTTTTTCATACGATACTTAACTTTCTAGCGCTTCTTTAACTAATGGAAATGAGGATTCTGGTAGTTCGTTGAATTCAATGAATGAAATGGCAATTGTATTTTCAATTTCTGATACAGCATCTCTACAATTTAAAACAGACTCGAGAAAATCAAAGACCTCAATAGCGTCTATTTATTGCTTTCTAACTCCATTGGCTAAAATGGACATACTGTGGTGCATTTCTTCTGTCCATTCAAGAAGCTCAGGTTCCGCCAATGACCAATCGAGACGACATCTTTACAGAAGGCTTTTCGATCACATCCTTGCTGTAAGTTCATCGATACCTTATTACGCATAACCATTTATTATCTGGTATCGTGCAGGGATATTTATAATATTTGGTCACAAAATTTAGTTTTTGAAACTGCAAAATTTCTATTCCTAACATATTCCTGCCTTGGCACTAGTTCAACTGGACTAAAGTCTCGAAATGGCCGCTTCGAGTATGCAACAGCCTTAATCAATATTCAATTTGACTCTACCCGGCCTCTAAAGCTCCTTCGCTTAATAACTCCGTATCGAGAAATTCAAATATCCTCTCAAACACGTCGCTTCGAACACTTTCAACCTCATTAAACAATTGGTGCTTACCGTGGGGCACTTTGTGGATTTTGAGGTTATTCGCTTTCTGCCTTAACAAAGGCAAATTATATTCCCAGTCTACAACGTTATCTAACTCACCTTGTACAACCAGCATATCGGCCTCGATGGTTGACGATTTATCAATACGTCGATTCCATTGATACAAGGCTTTTAAAAATTCGTATGATATAACGGTGTTTCGTAAGGGGTCGGTCTTAGCGAATTCTAGATATTGAGTGTTGTTTGAATTTTTCTTATGGCGGCTTTTCAGCGTCTTTAAAAATGGGGCGGTTATTGTGTAACCGAATTTACCCCATCGCCATTGTTTATGATGAATTAGTGGCGATACGAGCACCGTTTTTTCAAATAACGAATTATCTTCAAGCATCGCATTCTCAAGTGCAATAGATCCACCCGTGCTAAAGCCTATGAGCTGATATGGCTTTGGTAAAGAGCTGTTGTATTTAGCGACTATTTTGTTCAGTAGTAGTGCGTTGTTATTGATCCCTTTGATGTCTCCCCTATTTCCGGATGAGTTGCCATGCCCTGGTAAATCGTAAGCAAAAACGGCGTAATTTTTCTCTACCGCGGTATTAATCATATGACTTAGAGTACCAACATGATCAAAGTAACCGTGCAGAATGAATATTGTGCCAACTGGATTTCTAGGAACAAATACATGACTAGCGATGCTGTGGTCGTCAATCGTTGTTACCCCATTGAAATACTCGACTTCTTGTTTTAATTCGCCGGCCAAAAGACCGTAGAAGTCTAAGTATGCTTCGTTTTTAAACTTGGAGTCACTTGGTGCGGCTAAATCCAGCGCACTGCTTGTATAGCGTAGCTGACTCTGTAGTTGGCTTTGTTTATCCGTCGGTCCAGATGCAGCTGAAAGATTGGTGTATCCCGATAGAAGAAAAACCAAACTGATTAGTCCCAACTGCTTGCTCAATACAATCATTGGGATGCCAACGTCGACTCAAACAAACTTAGAATCAAGCTACGTGTTAGCTTGAGATTCATTTTCAAGCGCCTTGTCGGCAATGTGTTTATAGAGGTGATTCACCTCAGCGATTAACGTTTGGTACTCGGGGTGCTTATCAGCAAATTCAATGCTACCTTTTGCTTCATTCAACGCGGTTTCGAGTATCGAGACATCAATCTCGCTCATTCGCTCACCGGCATCTATTTTGTCTCTGAGTTTAAGCAGGTCTGGTAATCGTTGCTTCTCAAAGCGTTCAAGCACAACTTGAATTACACCAAGCTCTTTGTCTGTTAAGCCATATTTCATAGCCTTGCCTTTACCTATTCTCGTATCGATTTAGGTCGTAAACACCGTACCACAGTGGGTTTTGGCGTTTGGCGGCCGCATGCATATAGTCGCTCTCTTGCCAAAAGCTTTGATCGGTTCTTCGTACGCCATAGTTATCAACCAACGCTTCGTAGTCTGATTCAGTTTGAATGGCCATTAACTGGTCTACAAACACACTCGCTTTAGCGGTCGGAACTCGGTACATAACCTTGGGGTAACTCCCGACAATGCCATTCAAGACTGTCACTCTGGTTTCTTCGGGAATGATTCTGTTGTCTTCACCAAACATTGAACTCATGTTCTTATGAAATACGTCTTTAACAATGGTGGCGTATTGGTTTTGACCCTGCTCATCGTAGAAACGCACGACGGCGGTGTCGGGTAGCAAACTTGCGCCCTCACCTACATAACCGTTTAAACGTTTTACTGTTCTCTCTAGGCCGGTATTACCGTGAAAGTCGATAGTAAAATTAGTAGTAAGCACCGGTTTTAAACGCTCTTTCAACATACCCAGAAGTTCGTTTTTATGTTCTTTCGTTTTGTACGGAATCGATACTGAGCCGTTTTTCTCGAACTCTGGGTTAGCCAAGAATTCATTTGCTTCTTTAGGCGCGTTGCGGTGCCAATCGTTACGCTCTTTTACTCGCGACTCTTGAGGTAACATGGTTAAGAATGCGGCTTCGCCGTCCATGCGTAAGAAGTCCATGTGAACTCGCGACAATAACTGGTGACCTACATTGCCGTAGACATCGTAACCGGCTACTAGCAGGTAGTGAATGCGCTCTAGCAATGGGTAGCTAATAACCCACGCTGTTTGAGGGGTTTCACCTAATAAGCCTTTTTCAACTGTGCCGTAGTCGAAATGTCGCATCACAGTAAGCGCCGCATTAGGGTTAGTGCCGTCGCCATCCCAAATCATGTCTAAGTTAATCGAATTATCACCAGTGAAATTCTTAGCCAGAAACTGGTCGCGCTTTTTACGGCCTTTGCGTTCTTTGTCGGCGTACTTAACCCAGTTAGTCAGCGGCAAAAAGATGTCTTCTTGCGTGCTGGCAAGTTCTAAGTCATCTTGGCTTAAGATAATGGCGTCTTCTATTTTTTCGCTGATGGGTGCATCAGGGTCAAGGAAGAATACCCAAAAACGATCTCGAATCACGTTAATGGCGACTTGCCCTCGGCAAACCGAACCTTTAACAAAATTCATAATAGTGAACTGTGCTTCGTCTAGTAAGAATCGATAGCGCGATTGCACGGGTAATTGTTCAAAGCTAACAAACGGGTTGCCTGCTACCTTAGGCTTATAACTCGGCAAGCTGGTTACTTGATAATCGTCGTTAAAGAAAAGCGCGTCCCAAGTAGCTTTGCGTTGCTGATTTAAAACGTATGGTTTATGGGTTTTAGCCATAATAGTTTCGAGGTGCCGCACAATTCGGTAGTACACACGCTCTACTTTAGGGTCGCTATACGGGCGGTGTGTTGCAATATGCTTAACCGGCTGCCCTGGAGGGGTCGCAGAACGCACGATATTAAAGAACTGCCTATTCGACAGATCATCGAAATATAGATTGGCTAAATACAAATGCTCATAAATATAACGGCTGACTAATTGCCCCTTTAACGAGTCCTGATTGAGATAGGCTTCCCATTGATCAATGCGTTGATCAAATTCGGCTACTAGCTCAGGTCTTGGAGTAAAGGTTGCGCCTTGAGCTACCCATTGTTTGAGCGTGTTGTGTTCTTCATCGCTAATCTGCGGCAAACCGTAGGGCATTCCCCATAGAGGTTTCTTCTCAGCAAAGTCATCAAAACCGTTGATATCAGTGCATTGTTCTTTGCGTTGTATGTCTAGGGTAACGTCTTTCGGTAGTGTCTTAGTGGTCGGGTTTGGGTGTTGTTTTTTAAGATCCAGGAAACGATATAACAAACTCGCTTGCAAGTTCACGGCTGGAGACTGCTGCGGGTACTCGTTTAACACAGGGAAAAATCCATCATCACGCCACCCTTGCGTTGTGAAGTTGTCTTCGAAAAGGCGTGATGGTTTGGCTTGAACTAAGCGGCGCACGTCATACACTTTTAGATTCTTGGCACCACGATCAAGGCCTTCAATGGCGGTAGTCTTTAACTGACATGGCGCGTCATAACAAGCATGACAACTGGCGCAACGGCTCTCTAAAATTGGTTGTACATCAGACCAATAATCAACATGCCCTTCTGGCAAGGATTCAACTTGACGATCTATTACTTGAGCACTTCCATATAGTTGATCGTATTTATTGACAGCCAGAGTGGCACAACCTGTAACAAGAGCGAGTAAAAAGAGTATTGAGAAAAGCCGTTTTAGTTTAAGCATAGTTTTATCAATGAACCAATTTGTCTAGAATCTTAATGATAACCGATGGAATTATCGATGCCTGAAAGAGTGGTTAGTTTTTTTAGTTACATTAGAACGTGGTAACGGCCTAGTAAGCACTAGGCCGTCTTTTAGGTTAATGATTAAAAGCGATCACTTCATCTTATCTAGGCCTTTTTCTAAACCAGTAGCCCAACGTTTAAGCCGCCATTTGGTTTGGTGAGCCGCTAAAAATGGCGTTGCTCGTTCAAAGTCCACGCCTCGAGCTTCAACTGTTTCCCTGACGTTTCCTTTAAAAAGTAGCTCGCCTGTAGTGAGATCAGTGAATTCTACGTTTAAGGTCATCGCGCCAAAGTCTCTTACATAAACATCGTATCGGCCACCTACTCCCATTGTGTTGGGCACATGGTTCACAATGTCTGTCAGTGTTAAGTTGACACTCATGGTGCGTTGATCTGCTTCCTCGATGTCGATCAGTTTAAAGTCGTCAACCTTGGCTAGGGTTTTTGCAAACTCGGTGTGAGCGTCATCCTGCATCTTAACTTTAGCCCACGCCGCCAGTTCAAAATTATCATTCAATATTCGTTGATGCCCGTAGAACTTCTTAGCTGGTTTGTAGTCAAAATTGCCCCATTTCACAACAACCGTTTCATAGTCCTTGGGATTAAACTCTGGGTTAACCCAGGCGTTATCTAATTGGCGAGTTTTTACCGTTTCAAAACCATCAGGAGCCGTAACATTTTGCTTAGCTGCAAATGCGTTGCCGGTAAAAGCTACGATCAATAGAGCGGTAAGAAGTGTGTTTTTCAATGTGATACGTTTCATAATCAACTCCAATTAAAATGTCATTTCGTCCTGAATTAAGCCGCTTTCCTAGCGTGAGTAACAATAAGGTCTAAATGCTTTTTGGGTTAATCAGTAGCGGACTGACGATATTCTTTTAAAGACATAAGGCCTTTGGCACCCTATCGTGCGTAGCAAAAGCTAGAAGAACCATGGCTCTTCTAGCTTATCTGCCCTTTGTAGCTTAAACATTCTAAAGCTCAAGGCTACTTGGTCATTAGCTTTAGAAGATTGTCATCTGGATTCTCGTTGCAGTGTTCGCCAAGCTGAGTAAGTACTTTAGTGATGGTCCCGCCATCATGAATAAGTTCATTTTTTACTCCAGATACATAACCATAATAGAGAAACAGAACTGTGCCTCGCTCGGCTTCTTCGAGAGTCATAACGTCCCAACAAGTAAGCTCTGATAAATCAAAAGACTGTTCAGTGCTTGTTTTGCCTTCGTGATCCTTACTGCCATGACCATCAGCCAATGCAGTACTGGCTGTAAAGATTGAGATTAATGCTGCAGAAAAAAGAAGTGTGCTAAATATGGTGAGCTTTTTAAGATTAGTTTTCATGGTAATTCCTCATAAGGCGCTTAGCCTGATAATATTTTCTTACGGTGACGTCTATTTGTTTGCAACGGCAATTAGTAATCGCGCATGCAGGCTCTAACTTCGTATTCAAAGTCTCGACGTAACTCATCATTTTTTCTCTGTTTCTCCCGCTCAGCGCCTTGCTTAATCGCGCCAATAATAAAACCAAGTTTGGCGCCGCGTTTTTGAGCTTTGCGTATCTCCTTCTTATCGCCCCCAGTTACCCAACTTGCAGCTCCAGCGTTAAGGCCTCCTTTAATTGCCCCTTCAAGCGCTCGACCTTCTCGATAACGGCTTGGGCTTGGGCCCCTATAACCTGTTACGTCGTAGGCTCTATCTTTGCAGTCGCGATAGCTTGGACGACGACGTTCATCTCTACGGTCGTCGCGTCTATCATCATAGCGAGCACTTTCACGCCGGTCGTCATAACGATCACTACGTTGCCCCCTGTCGTCGTAGCGATCGTCGCTTCGACTTTGCTCATAGCGACTATTTCGGTATTCATCATAATCTGTTTGAGCGCTAGCCGTTGCCGTAAACAGCATGAGCACGCCTACGCCAAGCATTCCCACAAACCGCTTTCCGTTATGCTCGGTTTTCCGTTCCATTACACTTTTCATCGTGACCACCTCGTTGGATGTGAATTAAGATTAAGACCGACACAAACAATACAGTCTTTGTGCAACGCGAACCGTCTTCACTCGCTCATTGCAAGAATCACAATATAGAGATACTCGCGACTAGGTTAATCGACAGCGGACAAAGCACAGTCCTACCAGGACAGTTACTCATAGTTAATTTATGAATATGTTTGACCTGTTACGCAGAAATCCACAATTCTGTTGCGGGAAACGAGAGAACCAGCTTGCTCTAAATTAGCCGCCTAAGCGGCTAATTACAGTAGTAAGATGTACTGAGAACATTACTAATAATGCGATGCCAGCGGCGACGAGAGCTCGCACAAACCGCACACGCTTGCGGTCTCGTAAATTCGAAGATTGGTACAGCTCAAACGCGACTTCATCCAATGTGTCGGCCTTGAGTGCATCTCTAGCAATCTCATCTACCGACGCGTGTCGCTCGTGGCGAATATAGAGAATTTTATAGATTGAGCTTTGATCTTGGCGTTTACTTGGTTTGATCGATTTCCGGGTTGGGTACAATACAAAACCAAATAACAACATTGGAAAGATCAAGACTCCCCAACCAAACACCACTACCCATAAGTCAGCGCCTTTGTCTGGAAAGATTGCTTGATTAATACCCAGAACCAAATTTAACGAAAACAGATAACCAATAGCGCATATCTGCGCTTTGGTATCGTATGAGCGAATGGACTGCTGGGTTTCGCTAAGCGCGATTTTCAGCAACCCTTCGGCTTTATCCCTATCTTGCTTCTCCGTTACTTGAGTTTCTCCAGAAGCCATTAGCGGATTACTTGGTATTAGAGGGTGATTGCTTCATTTCATCAAGCCCTGTGCGTAATTTTTTGGCCCAATGTTTAGCGAGCTGTTTAACCGCGGCCCAATTATTAGCGGGTGTCGATTCTTTGAAACCAAGGCCATCAAAACTTTCAGCAGAGCGTCGATCAATTACCGATACAAGCGCTTCGCCAGTAACTGAATCGGTGAAATTCAACACTAGCGTAGCTCGGCCAACTTCAGATAGATACACTTCGTTTCTGCCTGCCTTAATGGATGGTACATTTGAAACAACATCGACAAGCTTGATGTCGAGCGCTATTGTGTCGTCACTTGGGGTAGTTGAAAAACCATAGCCCTCGACGCTTTGTAGCTCCTTAGAAAACTCGTCAATAATAATTTGCTTAAGCTTTTCTTGCTGCGACTCGCTTACTGGGTAAGCTGTGCTTGATCGGTTATATGGCGTATAGCGATCTTCGACAGTGCGAAACTCAACGCCACGGCCGTTAATCATTATGTTTGAGTAATCAGCAGGGGCAAAACCTGGTTTTACCCAAACTCGGTCGATATTCCAATCCTTCACTTGCACTAAACCCTCGCTAGGCGGCAACTCATTGCTCGTAATAGATGCACACGCTGAAATCAAACCCAGAGAAATCAGTAAAGTTGATGCTTTTAAAAATGACTTATTCATCAGTTACTCCGCATAGAAAAATGGTGGATAGAAATTTACTCGCTACTTAACGCAGCCTTTGGAACTAGTGCAAGTAGCTATCGCGGCGGAAAGCTCACTAGTAACGCTCTCGCGGTCTCGGCAGAATCGGAGCCGGTCGAATTTAGCTCTCTATTGCTCAAGGTTTTAGACGCATTGGTATGCCAAACTGGGCGACGTGATCTGCCATCGAAAATATCAATAGCAATGCTGCCTTTTGTGTAGCTTACAGGTACACGTGTAGTGATTAGTTCTCTGCTCGGATAATAGTGCGGGTAATAGTGCCGGCCCCATGTCCATGCAAATGGGTCGGAATAATACGTTCTAGTTTGGGTTTCAATACGTGTTCTTATTTTGTCTCGAGCGCCCATGGTGTACATCACGGTAAAGTCAGGTTCGCCACCGCCACTTAGAAACACAAAACCTTTGCTTTCTAGCTCGGCCACAATTGAGTTAGTCATACGTTGCTCTACTAAGCCTGATACGGCATAAGAACCTTCAGAAATCATGGGTGAATTCTTGTCGGCCCAAGAGAAGGTTTTATAGTTAGAGAAGTCATTGCTTGCGTCAAAGTCTGAAAATACTTTGGGTGTTGAAGAACAAGCACTGCCCAGCAATGCAAAAAGTAAGACGAAGGTTAACTTAGTAAATGTCGTGTTTTTCATAATATTAGCCCTAGTTAGAGAACCCCGTGTTTGAAGAATTTTCATTCAAGATAGTATCAACACAACGAGAAAAGGTCTGATCCGTGCTGTACAACTTACAATCAATTAAAGACATATTAGAGGTTTAAGAAAAACTGAATGATGAATGCATTGCTTATATCAACAAAGAACGCGCCAACTAACGGAAGAATGATAAACGCCAGTGGCGCAGCGCCATGTGATTTTGTTACCGCCGTCATATTGGCAATTGCCGTTGGCGTAGCGCCCAGCGAGAAACCTGCAAAACCAGCGCTTAACACAGCGGCTTGATAATTGCCGCCCATCAACTTGAAGAAGACGAAGAGAATAAATACGACTGCCGCGATTGCCTGCAAGCCAAGTAAGACCATCAACGGGCCCGCTAGATCAGCGATAGACCATAACTGCATTGACATTAACGACATGGCGATGAATAAGCCCAATGAAAAATCTGATACCACGGATAATGCTCGAGTATGAGATGGCCACGCTAACTTCGGCAATAGACTAGGAACTGTGTTTGATAGAAGAATGGCAACTAGCAAACAGGCCACAAACAAAGGCAGCTTAAGGCCTACACCAGCGAAACCTAAATTCAAGATAAAGCCCAGTATGATGCAGAGGTGCATTACCAGAAGAACACCCATTAGGTTAACGTGGGTAATGGTGGCGTCGCCCTCTTGGGCGTAGGCCGTGCCAAC
This sequence comes from Arenicella sp. 4NH20-0111, assembly GCF_040366405.1. Classification (NCBI taxonomy): domain Bacteria; kingdom Pseudomonadati; phylum Pseudomonadota; class Gammaproteobacteria; order Arenicellales; family Arenicellaceae; genus Arenicella; species Arenicella sp. 4NH20-0111. The sequence goes on along the minus strand of NZ_BAABWF010000002.1, from coordinate 518,902 downwards.
ACTTAAGTCTTCATCTTGTTGACCACTCAGCTTATAGCGAGACATAAGGTGCTTGGCAATTGGCCCACCTAACAAACTGGCCATTACTAAGCCTAGCGTCGCGGCGGCAACACCAACTTCTAGGGCATTTGGCACACCATGGTTTTGTGCAATTTCAGGCGCCCAGGCGATAGCTGTGCCGTGGCCTCCAATCAAAGATGCCGAGCCCGTAAGCACACCCATGGCTTTTGGTAGACCTAAAAAGTGCGCCGTAACCACGCCGACCACATCTTGGAAAACGATGTAAAGCAAGGTGACACACAGCAATATAATCAGCGGTTTACCACCCGAAATCAAATCACTTAATCTCGCATTCAGGCCCACCGCAGTGAAGAAATAAATTAATAGAACATCTCTTATTTCAAGTGTGTAAGTGATTTCGATATTGGCAATACTAAAGAATGCCAGCGCTACTAGCGAGGCGATAATGCCGCCTGTGACAGGCTCTGGGATATTGAATTCGCGTAAAAGTGCTACTCGACGATTGAGCAACGTTCCGGTGAAGTAAACCAGAATGCCAATCGTAAACGTCGTGAAATTATCTAATATTACCGGCGACGAATTCATCACTTCCAACTGCCACCTAATGCCAAATTAAGGTTCACATGTTGACTTAACATGGCACGTTTAATCGAAATCAAATTGCGGCGTGCGCTGAATACGCGTTGTTGAATTGATAGAACATCGATTAACGCTATCTCGCCTTCTTTAAATTGAATGTTGGCAATTCTTAGGGCTTCTTCCGCTGAGTTAAGTGTGTCAGTCAGTGCTCTTACTCGTTGGCGTAGTACAACGTTTTGATCAAGCGATGTTTCGACCTCTCCAAATGCCGACAAGGCAGCTTGTGTGTAGCTGGTGATGGCCGCTTGTTGATCAGCCGTACTCGCATCGATTTGGGCCTTGGTTAGGCCGCCATCGAATAACGGTGCTAACAAGCTTGAAGCTGCTCGCCATGCAACGTTACCAGGGTCTAGTAGTGAACCTAAAGAGTTTGATGCACCTCCAATCGAACCGCTCAAGGATACGCTAGGTAACCTTGCGGCTTTAGCTTGGTCTACTTTATTGTAGGCCGCAGCTATGCGTCGCTCGGCGGCAATGAGATCTGGGCGTCGTTCAAGTAAGTCCGATGGCAAGCCAGCTGGCGCTGCTGCTGGCAACGCGGGTAAATTTTGACTCACCTTTAACTCGGCTTCGGGGTATCGACCCAAAAGTAATTCTAATGACCTAATCGCGTCACGACGAGCACCCTTGCTAGACGCTAAGCCATCTTGCGCACTGGCCAAATCGGCTTCGGCTAGGGCGAGATTTTGTTTATCGCCTACTCCGTTTTCGTACTGAACTTTTACAATACGATTTGTCTCTAGCAAGGTATCGATAGACTTCTGTGCGATGTCTAATTGCTGGCTAGCTTCAATCGCGGCAAAGTAGGCTTGAGCTACGTTTGCTGCAATAGAGTATTGAGCGAACTTGTAATCAGCCTCAGCGGCAATAACACTTTGAGCGGCTGCTTGGTTGCCAGAACGAATGCGCCCCCAAAGGTCTAGCTCCCAACCAGCTTGTAAGCCGATATCCTGACTACTGCTGCCAGTCGCTTCTCGTGTGCCTGAGCGGTTTGATCCTGCGGTCAAATTAACTTGAGGTGAAAGCGCTGAAGCCGCTTGTCGAGACAATGCTCTCGCGCTATCGATGTTGCTCGCCGCTAACTTGAGGTTTAGATTATTTGCTTGCGCTTCTTCAACTAAGGCCGTTAGAACATCGTCTTTAAAACCGTCTAACCAGCCAACTTTGACCTCGCCAGGGTTCTGTTGAACCGTCGCCCAAGCTGATGGTGTATTTGGCAAGCTACTTTTCGCCGCCGCTCTGGCTTCATCCGTTCGGTCTACACTTTCAGTACTAACGCAAGCACCTAATGCGAATGCTACGCTCACTGCGATTGAAGATTTGAGTAACATTCGAACATTTATCATCGGAGTGGCGTTCATTTAACCAACCTCGCTTTCAGTTGAATTGATTTTAAAAAGTGCGGCATACAACGCCGGAACAACGACTAGCGTGAGCAGCGTTGCAAAACTTAAGCCAAAGACCAATACCACCGCCATAGACTTGAAAAACGCATCACTGAATAGTGGTATAACGCCTAGTACCGTGGTTAATGCACCCATCATCACTGGCCGCACCCTACTCGCAGCAGAATCGACTACTGCGTCGAAGCGCGCTTTACCTTCGCCAATTTCAATGTCCATTTGATCGACCAGCACAATCGCGTTCTTAATCATCAATCCTGAGAGACTGAGCAAACCAAGAATGGCCATAAACTCGAGCGCTGTGCCAGTGACAAGCAAGCCTGTGACCACACCGATCAATGCCAATGGAACCGTTAACCAGATGACTAAAGGTTGCCTTAAGGCATTAAACAAAATAACCACCACCAACACCATGGCTAGAAAACCAAGTGGCAACGTGCTTGCAAGGTCGCCGTTGGCCTCACTACTATTACCGAATTCCCCACCCCATTTCAGCTTATAGCCAGGTGGTAGGTCAATTGCATCAATCGCAGGCCTGATGCGCGCTTGAAGATCTGATGCCAGATCACCTGAAATTGGGTCTGACTGGGCTTTAATTTTCCAAACTCGATTCTCACGTTTAAGCAATGAGTCTCGCCAAACGGTGTTAATACCATCAACGACTTGCCCTAGTGGCACGCTGGCGCCAGTTGCCGGGCTGATTATTTGAATTTGATCAATACTATTGGCATCAACGCGTTCGTCTTTAGGCGCACGTGCAACAATGGGAATAAGTGTGTCTTTCTCGCGATATACGCCCACTGAGGAACCAGAAAAATTAGTAGACAAGGCGCTGGATAAGTCTTGGCGAGAAATGCCTAGTCTGCGCCCCCTATTGGCTGAGTACTCAGGCTGGATAATGCTCACAGGCTGACGCCAGTCATCTTTAACGGATATAGCCCGCCCATCAGCGGCCATAATTGCTTTAGCCTCATTGGCAAGGGTTCTTAGCACAACGGGGTCTGGGCCACTGAATTCCGCTTCAATTTTAGAACCGCCGCCTGGGCCTAATTGGAACTGCCAAACCTTGGCTTGTGCATCAGGATAATTACTATCTAAGTAAGATTGGATGCGTGGCACTAAGCCCTTAATATCGTCATATTTTTTTACTTTTAATAGAAACTGTCCATAAGACGAATTGCCACTTTCACTGCTATAGACCAACATATAGCGCAATGCCCCTGCGCCAATCAGAGTTTGAACATTGGAGAATTCAGGATACTCAGCAAAGTCTCTTTCGATGGCTAACATATCGGCCTGCGTTTGACTGATATCAGTGCCCTCAGGTAACCAATAGTCTACCACTATCTGTGGTGACGTAGACGCTGGGAAGAAGCCAGACTTAACAAACTGAAAACCCCATACCGACACAGTAAATAAGCCAACGGCCGCCCCAATAGCCAACCATTTAACTTTGAGAACGTTTCTCATGAAGGACTTATATGCCGACATGAATTTGCCTTCGACTTGTTCGCCTTCAGGTGCATCAACTTCTTTAAAAAGTAGATCTGCCAAAAAAGGTACAGCGGTGATCGCGAATACCCAACTGAACAACAAAGATATCATTACCACCCAAAACAAATGCCCCGTGTACTCAGCGGTTGAGCCTGGCGCTAAACCGATTGGCGCGAAAGCAATTATGCCAACAAGTGTTCCACCTAAAAGCGGCCAAATAGAACGATCAATAACTTCCTTGGTAATGTCGATTTTGCTTCTGCCCCGCTGAGTGCCGACCAATATTCCTTCGGTCACCACAATGGCATTATCGACTAGCATGCCTAAGGCAATGATCAATGCCCCTAAGGATATTCGATGCATTGGAATATCCGCTAAATACATTGTTGCCAGTGTCGCCGCGATGGTTAACAACAACACCGCGCCGATAATAACGGCGGATCTAAGGCCCATGAAGATCAATAGTGTTACCAATACAATCGCCAGCGCAGCAAGCACGTTGACAGCGAAGTTAAGAACCGCGTCATCGGTGATTTTGCCTTGATGATAGTACTCATGAAGGTCAATGCCGATTGGGCGTTGAGACTCTACCTCAGCCAGCTTTGCATCAATGGCGTTACCCATCTTTACGACGTTAGCACCTGTAACGTTTGAGATACCAAAACCAATGGCTGGCTTGCCGTCGTAACGTAGCTCGCTTTGCAATGGTGTTTGGTATTCACGACTAACATTGGCGATATCTCTTAAGTAGACAATTGTGCCCGCGTTGTCAGTTGAGATAACAAGGCTTTCTATTTCTTCTACTGAGTCGATCGAGCCTGTGGGCTGAATAATCAGTCGACGGTTTCCTGCCTTTACATTACCTGCAGAGCTAACGGCATTTTGCTGCTCGAGCTGTTGATAAACCTGATTGGTTGAAAGGCCAAGTGAGCTTGCGCGCTCACGAGATATCTCCACATAGATAGCTTCACTTTGCAGACCGGAGAGAGACACTTTAGCGACGCCTTCAACAGACAAAACATCGGTACGTAGCTTTTTCGCGTAGTTTTCTATCTCTTTGTATGAGTAGCCCTCGCCGGTGATTAAATAATAGATGCCGTATACATCACCAAAGTCATCATTGACGATTGACGCAGGCGTGCCCGGTGGCAAGGCTGATTGAGCGTCGTTAACTTTGTTACGCAGCTTGGTCCATATGCCTTGAAGCGCAGCTTTTGAGGGAGAAAACTCGTATTTAATGTCAACATTAATACGAGATAAGCCTGCCGACGACGTTGAGGTAATCTCTTCGACTTCTTGTAGTTGCTGAATTGCCGTCTCTAGAGGCTCGGTAATTTCATTCGCCACTTCGGTCGGCGTAGCACCTGGGTATTGAGTAATAATTACCGCAGTACGGATTGTAAACTCGGGGTCTTCAAACCGAGCCATGTTTTCATAGGCGTACCAACCGCCTAGCAGTGATGCCAAAATTACGATCATCGTAATTAGGCGATTTTTCATCGCGAAGATGCCTGGATTCATCATATCTATGCCCTAGCCTTAAACCTTAATGTTAGTCTTCGAGTCGGCGAATTTTCATGCCTTCAAATAAATACGACGCACCCGCACCAACAATCACATCTCCGTCGACCAAGCCGCTCTCGATAGCTAATGACTCACCAACGCTTGCGCCGACCGTTACATCGCGTCTAGCGACGGTCATAGGCTCACCACTGGCAAGCCAAACATATTGGCCTGCGCCATCGCTGAGAACCGCATTAAGGGGGATAGTTATCTGTGGTTCTGCACCGTTGGCGAACGACAGTTTTGATCTAACGACACCGGTCATGCCAGGCAGTATTCTTAGAGACTCAGGTGGCGTGAAGCCAAACTTAGCCTCAAAGGTCTGTGACTTCTCATCTGCTAAACCTGAGGCTTCAAGAATCTCAGCCTTCATTGGAGTTTCTGGTGCGGCATCAAGTAATACCACTGTTTCAATGGGGTTAATTTGCTTTGACTTAGCTACGAGGTTCGCAGGAATTTTAACCACCGCTTCTGCAGCGCCAATTGTCTGTAAGGTTATGATCGGCGTTGACGGCCCAACGGTCTCGAGTTCACTAGCGAGTTTCGCTGCCACACCACCATCAAATGGTGAATAAAGAACCGTGTCCTCAAGCGCTTTTTTAGCATTATCCAGCTGCGCCGATGCAATCTCAAATTGTGATTTACGCTGCTCGAAGACATTTTTAGCAATAGCGTCTTGAGCTATAAGGCGTTCCGCGCGCTCAAACTCAGACTTAGCATTATCAAGCTGAGTTTGTGCTGATTGAAGTTCATTTCGAAACTGGCGCTGATCGAGTTTGGCGATTACGTCGCCTTTCTTAACTTGATCACTAGGGTTAACGCGTAGCTCGATCAACTGCCCAGAAACCTGAAACGCTAAATCTCGTGACGAGGCCGCTTCAATAACCGCAGGAAAATTATAGTTCTTCACGTTACTAGAGGAGCTCACCGTGATTAACTTCGCAGGACGAACTACATCAACTTGCTCAGGTTCGGCGGCCTGCTCGCACGCTGATAAAGTGAGTATTAGGGCAAACGCACCTATTAACTTGCTTGTATCTAGAATCAATCTGCTGTGGACGGTCATTTTTGTTACTCTCGGTTTAATAAGATCGTTTAATAGATCAGTTAATTAAGTGGCGCAGCCTTTAATAGCGTGCCATTTATCTTAAATTTTGGAATACAGTCATGCTACTACAACTTTTCATTGGTTCGATTGTCGTTACGTTGAGCATCATCATTGAAGTTATTTTCATATTTATTGCAGTGCAGAGAATGAACAAGCTGGGTGAAACTAAAGTATTTTCGTCCAACTTGCTGGCTATGATGTTTTACTTAATCGGTATCACTCTCTGGTTACTGTTGGCATTTAGCATTGTTACCTGGCTTTGGGCGTTCACCCTTTTTGGCCTTGGGTCATTTAGTTCGTTAGAGGAAGCCCTCTATTTTTCTATGGTAGCTTTTACGTCTCTCGGTTTTGGTGATTTGATCTTAGGAGAAAATTGGCGGCTTCTTTCGGGCATGATAGCCGCAAACGGCCTTCTACTCTTCGGGCTGAATACAGCCGTGCTAGTGGAAACATTGCGACAAGTACTATTAGCGATGTCATCTAAAACAAAGCCTAATGCTTAGGCGGAAAGTTAGACAACACGGCCTTTACGGCTTCGACAACAGAACCACCATCCGGCGAGATTTCTGATTCATCTAGCGACTTTGACGCTTTGCCATGCCAAACAGGTGCCTTTAATTCGGTATCAAAGATATCTATCGCGATAACTCCTTTGGTATAGGCACCTCGAAAATCTTCATCTACAACCATGTCAAAATAATAAGAGTGGTATTGCTTACCCCACAACCAATTTTCTTTGTTGTCATAAACACTAGACCCTGTTTGGTAAATTTTGGCATTGCTTCGAGCGCCTAGCGTGTAGGCAACTAAAAAGGTAGCGCCCTCAGAGCTGTCGACAAATTTAAAGCCTTTAGCTTGCAACTCATCTTTTATCGCTTGCGTGGCTTTAACTTCTGTTCCTTTAGAAACAGGCAAATCTCCCGAGACAACTAAGGGTGGATTATGCGCCCAAGAAAATGTTTTATATGAGCTGAATGAAAGCGACCGGTTGTAATCTTGATAAACCGACGGTGTACTCACGCAAGCACCTAACAATAGGCTTATTAGTAAATAACTCTTTTTCATCATGTATATCTCTAATTCTTAAAGATTTCGTTCAATGTTAGGTTCTCAATATCGTCAACATATGACATTGGGAACTTCCAGGCAACACGCCCTTGTTCACGGCTCAAACCTCGTTGGCTAGGAACCAAACCAAACCTAAGTACTGAAATAACATCACTACTAACCCACGGGCTGGATCGAAAATACGAGTGACCATGAGACGCTAATATCTTAGGGGCACCCGAAACATCTATGACATCGATATTACTGTTATCGAACAGTTCAATGAGGTGGGCAGGTAATGTTTCATCCTCTTTCAATTGCCCTAGCCTAAGCTCCTTAAATAGAAAACTAGAAACGCCCAAGGCGGTGTCTTTAGTAGAACCATATACTGTTAAGCGGCTTGGTAGCTCAGCGATTCCATCAGAGATCGCAATTGCAAAAACCGTTGGGTTCAGGTCACTGGCAATCAACATCGCATTGCCTATTTTCCCTCCAACATTATCTTTGGCGATTGCTAGTTCTCGCAATGCCGTGACAACTAAGCGACCACCAGCGCTATGGCTCACGAGGTGAATTTTTCTGGCTGTTGTATTATCCGCCAAATACCCAATAAGCTTGCCCAAGTTATGGCCGCTAACTTGAGCATTTTCAGTATCTTTGAAATAGCCGAATCGTGCTGTTGTAGCAGGCCAAAGGAAATTGATCATTACACCTTCATAGCCAAGGTAGTGCCAAAGCTCTCCAGCGACTAACGGCGGGCTATCAAAACTATCGTGTGCGCCGTGAACATAAATGAAAATATCTTTTTGCTGAGACACTTCAAGTTTTTGATCGATTAAGCTAATTAAACGCTTATCGCCGCCCTTAGCTTGCTCGAGTTCATCCAAATCAGTCAATCGACCAAACGGTAACGCCGATTTCAAAACGCCAAAGGTTTCGACCTTAGAAATAGACAGCTGATGCTTACCATACTGGTTCAAAACCACAGAATTCAGGCCTGCGCTAAAAAACGGATTTCGTTCCTTGGAATATTCTTTGAGTTTATCAATACGTTTTTCTATCGAAACAGGAGCACGATCTGTAATGTAAAGAACGCCCTCATAGGGAGCATCAGCGGATAGCTCTGCAGACGCTAGGCTTTGTGTAACAGCATTGGTGTAGATTAGCGGTGTAGGCATTAGCTTCAAACGCTGAGCACTCGTTTGAACACAAGCCATAAGGTGCAAGGCCATTGTTAGTAAGGTAAACAGCTTTAATACACTTTGAATGCGTTTCTTCACAGATTGATTGCTAGGTTTAATTACTTAAGTTTATAAGATAAAAGTTAAACAAAGCGCGGTCAATCGAGTCTCCTTTAAATCACCCGAAACTAATAGCCCTAGCTTCAATAAAACACTTTAAAGCATTCTATCAGGGAGATAAAAAAGCGATCGATCAAGAAGGTACAACTGCTGATCAATTTGGGTCATTACTAAGATTGTTTTTTGAAACACCCTTTTCTAATTCCTTCACGATAAAAGCGATAGCTTGCTTGCCCGGACTGAGAGAGTGTTGCGAGCACCGGAAATGTCAGTAAATTTAAGCGCCGTTTACTATAGTAACTCACGGATTCTTAGAATAATGAATCGCACAAAAAATCATCAAAACAATGATTATTGAGCGAAGAAAGATAAAGGACGTCTGCGGCCTAGTGCGCCACTTTATTTTTCTATCAAATTCCGTTTGTGGAACAATTCTTACGCGGTCACGCTATTTTGAATCCACCGTGTCTTTTCCTTTGATAATAAGTACTTTAGCTGTTTGTCCAGAGTAATTGGACTAAAGTCGCTATCTATTATTGCCAAAAGAATCTATCTTGAGACTGCCCATATTTAGCAATCAGAATTAGCCAGTCGCCCTTACCGTCGGTTTTGACTCATATCTCTCTATGGTGTGATCAAGCAAAACGATAATTAGACTGACTAAGAGGCAGGGCAATATGCATTGTGGGGCGAGTAAATTTAGTGTGCGGTCAAATGAAGTTTTTTTCGGATTAGTGTTTACTGGCCGCAAATTCCGCTCAGAAATTCGAGCATCAGCGCCTGTCGGCGGCGGTTTAACATTCATAAAACTGTCTTTTATGGCGGTTATGCTGAGTATCATTATATTGATACTACCCCTAAAATCGCAGGCGCAGTCCATCACCTATTCTGGAGGCGATTTTACCGAAACCTCAGCGAATGATGGCTCAGTCACGGGTTCTATAAAAGCCACCCTATCCGGTGACAACTACCTCACTCCACTCGACATTAATACCGATGTCACTCTGGGCAATATCCCTGCGGGTTTAATGCCGTCTATCAGTGTTGTTCCGAGCGCAACTAATTGGGCGGCACAAGCTGCCACCGAGGCGAGTTCCTGGAATTCGGTGACCTATGGCGATGGACTGTTTGTGGCCGTGGCAGGAAGTGGCACGAATCGCGTAATGACCTCCCCCGATGGCGTTAATTGGACCGCAAGAGCCGCGACAGATGCGAACTCTTGGACCTCAGTGACCTATGGCAACGGTAAATTTGTGGCTGTGGCTAGTGTAGGTACTCGTCTAGCAATGACTTCGCCGGATGGTATTACATGGACCCCTGTTAGGTCCGCCGCCGTCGAAGGTCACTTTTGGAACTCAGTGACCTATGGTAATGGACTGTTTGTGGCCGTGGCAGGAAATGGTACGAATCGTGTTATAACCTCGCCTGATGGCATTACTTGGACCTCAAGAGCTGCTTCTGAGGCTAATGTCTGGCAAACAGTGACCTACGGCAATGGATTGTTTGTGGCGGTAGCAATAAATGGTACGAATCGCGTAATGACCTCGCCTGATGGCATTACTTGGACCTCAAGAGTCGCTGCCGAGGCCAATTTCTGGCAATCAGTGACCTACGGCGATGGACTGTTTGTGGCCGTAGGCGGAAATGGAACGAATCGGGTGATGACTTCGCCCGACGGCATTACCTGGACACCCAGGGCCGCTGCCGAAGCCAACTTTTGGAGTTCGGTGACGTATGGCAACGGCCAATTTGTGGCGTTAGCAAGAAATGGCACAAACCGCGTAATGACTTCCGCTGATGGCATCATTTGGACTCCCAAAGTCGCCACTGAGGCAAATAGTTGGAATGGCGTAGCACTCGGCAAAGGCCAATTTGTGGCCGTAGCCAGCAGTGGCACAAATAGAGTGATGAGAGCCGCCGCTGATGCCGTTGCAACCTTAACCCTTTCTGGCAATGCCAGCACTCACACAGATGCAAATGACGTTAGTAATATTACTTTTGACTTTGCCGACAGCGCGTTTAGTACCCTATTGGCTGCCAATGTTAGCGATGCGACTGGCCCAGCGAGTTCAAACTTTGGCGTGGACTTTAATGCGCCTCCAAACATCACATACGGCGGTGGTTTTAATGAAACCTCAGCCAATGATGGTTCAGTCACGGGCTCTCTAACGGCTACCTTATCAGGTGATAGTTACCTTCCCTCTCTGAACATCACCACCGACCTCACCTTGGGCAATATTCCCGACGGTCTCATACCATCCATCGGGGTTGTGCAAGGAACGGCTAGTTGGGAAACTCAGCTAGCCGCGGAAACCAACACTTGGAAATCGGTAGCCTATGGTAATGGGGTGTTTGTGGCGGTGTCCGCGCTTGGTACAAATAATGTGATGACCTCGCTCGACGGCATCACTTGGACCGCAAGAACGGCCGCCGAACAAAATTTTTGGACCTCGGTAACCTATGGTAATGGCCAGTTTGTGGCCGTGGGGGTTCTTGGTTCGAACCGAGTAATGACGTCACCTGATGGCATCACTTGGACCGCAAGAATCGCCGCCGCCGAAAATTTTTGGACTTCGGTGACCTATGGCAATGGCCAGTTTGTCGCCGTGGCAATAACTGGCACGAATCGGGTAATGACGTCTCCTGATGGCATCACTTGGACCGCAAGAGTCGCTGCTGAAGATAACCCTTGGAGAGCGGTGACGTATGGTAACGGTCTATTTGTGGCCGTCGCGTCCAGTGGCCTTAATCGGGTAATGACGTCACCTGATGGCATCATTTGGAGTGCACAAACTGCCGCAGAGACGAATATTTGGACTTCGGTGACCTACGGCAATGGCCAGTTTGTGGTCGTGGGGACAATTGGTACAAATCGCGTGATGACTTCGCCCGATGGCATCACGTGGACGACACGAACAGCTGCCGAGGCGAATGCTTGGAGCTCAGTTACCTATGGCAATAGCCAGTTTGTGGCCGTGGCGAATGATGGAATGAATCGAGTAATGACCTCACTCGATGGCATATCCTGGACGGCAATCGCCGCCGCCGAGTCTAATGAGTGGACATCTGTGATCTATGGTAGTGACCTTTTTGTTGCCGTTGCGGAATCGGGTGTCAACCGCGTGATGAGTGCATCCGCGGATATTGTCGGAGTATTAACGCTGTCTGGGAATGCCGATGTTCATCTTGATGCTAACGACGTTGCTGATATTACCTTTGGTTTTACCGACAGTGCCTTTAAGTCCGTATTGGCTACTAACATTGTTAATGCAATCGGGCCAGTGAGTTCAAATTTAGGGATTGATTTTAACAATCCCCCCAACATTACCTTTGGAGGCAGCGGGTTCGATGAGAGTGCGGCCGATGATGGCTCCGTCAGCGGTTCGATCACCGCAACTTTGTCAGGCGACAGTTACGTCTCCCAACTCATTATGGATGCCGATGTTGGTTATCTTTTTCCACTCCTTGAGGATCCCGATATCGTTCTGGGAAATATCCCCCCAGGCCTGATACCAACCTTGAGCGTAGTACCCGAAACCGCTAATTGGTCGGCTCAATCCGCGGCCGAGGCAAACCAATGGCAATCAGTCGCCTATGGTAATGGGCTGTTTGTGGCTGTGGCGATAAGTGGCGCAAATCGCGTGATGACGTCGCCCGATGGCGTTACTTGGACACCCAGAGCCGCTGCGGAGGATAATTTTTGGACCTCGGTAAGTTTTGGCAATGGCATGTTTGTCGCTGTGGCGCAGAACGGTGTCAATCGAGTAATGACGTCGCCCGACGGCATCAACTGGACGCCCAGAGTGGCTGCCGAGGCCAGTGAGTGGGTCGCGGTGACCTATGGTAATGGTCAATTTGTGGCCATAGCGCAACTCGGTGTCAATCGAGTAATGACCTCCCCAGACGGTATTACGTGGACTTCAAGAACTGGCGCACAAGCCAATTTTTGGAGCTCGGTGACCTACGGCAATGGGCTGTTTGTGGCCGTGGCGAGCAGTGGCGCAGATCGTGTGATGACCTCGCCTAATGGTATTATCTGGACACCACAAGCCGCCGCCGAAGGCAACGCTTGGAACTCGGTCACTTATGGCAATGGGCAGTTTGTGGCTGTCGCGTCTAATGGTACGAATCGAGTGATGACGTCTCCCGATGGTATTACTTGGACTGCACGAACCGCCGCCGAAGGCAACGCTTGGAACTCGGTGAGCTATGGCAATGGCCAGTTTGTGTCTGTAGCGCAAACGGGTATTAATCGGGTGATGACCTCCGAAGATGGCATTACATGGGTGTCAAGAGCGGCCGCCGATATAAGTGAATGGATCTCTGTGGTCTATGGCAATGATCAGTTTGTGGCTGTTGCATTCTTGGGTGCTAACAGGGTAATGACGGCATCGGCCGATACAGTCTTAACCCTAACGTTGTCTGGCAACGCCGACGTTCACATCGATGCAAACGACATTAGCGATATAACGTTCGATTTTACCGACAATGTGTTTAGTGCCGTCTCGGCCAATAACATAGTTAATGCCAGCGGACCAGCAAGCAGTAATTTGGGTGTGGATTTTGATGACCCTAACTTAGTCAGTCTTAATGCTTCCGCTCTTATTGGGGCTGAGGACGATGGCACGGTGATTACCCTAACTGGCACTTCAGCACGGCCAGTGGGCGGCGACCAAACTTTATCTTTAATCACCTTAGGTACCGCGATCGATGGTGTTGACTACATACTCAGCAACCGCACCATCACCATTCCAGATGGCGGCACATCTGGCAGTGAGACCTTCACGGTTTTATCAGACGCAGTTATAGAAGGCAATGAGTCAGCGACTGTGTTAGTCATTGTCGTTTCTCGAGGTATTGGCTATGACGGCTTTCTGAGCCAAACGATTAAAATCGTCGACAGGCCAGATCTCGACAATGACACGATTATAAATGCATCCGATAATTGCCCATACCGAGCTAATGCCGATCAAGCCGATCTCGATAGCGACGGCGCAGGCGATGTCTGTGACAGTGACGCCGATAACGATCAAGTTACCTCAGGTACCGACACCAACGATTTAGACCCACTGGTCTGCCAAGACACTGATTTGGATTCTTGTGACGATTGCAGCTCGTCTACCTTCGCGCCTAACGATGACGGCTTAGACACTGACGGTGACGGCATGTGTGATACTGGGGATTTAGATGATGACAATGACGAGATACCTGACAACATTGATAACTGCCCGCTTGTTGAGAATCAAGATCAAAACCTATCGCTATGCGAAGATGAAATGTGTTTTCCTATTAAAACTAAAAATAGAGGAGTCGCGGTTATTTGTCTGTAATGGTGAGTTGGCCATAGGAAAGTCAGTGTAAGGCAGCTATTAGCAAATAGGATACTGCGCTAATTCGTGAGCGCAGTATCATTCAAACCGAAGTAGGCGCATTGAATCGTATCGCAGGCGCTATTGAGTGGCCAGAATGCTCAACTTTGCGCCGCTGAAAAGAATGCAAGAACTTGGCCTAGTCGTGCCCCGTTGTATTCACACCTGTTGTGTTATTTTTCACCGAGCTGAAAACATAAATGGATTTCACGTCGAAGCGTTTTTTTCTATTCCTCTAGCATCTTCAGGATATTCACAGGAATTGGCAATAGCTTATATGAGTCGCCTTTTTGGAAAATATTCGCGCTAGACGTTAATCGAAATAATTTTCTAGGGAGAGCCGGATTACGCGCTATATCTATTACATAACGCCCTCTTTTACCCACCGCTAAGCCAAGCTACATCCACTGTAGCTTGGCTTCTTTTGTGTGAGCTTCTAATAACTAGAATGTTAGTTGGAATCTAACCCGGAACTCACTGCCGTCATCGTTGCTCAAGTTATCTTCACCGTCAGTATAATTGACGCCGAACCGAATATTTTTGTGTGCGTACCAGTTCACGCCTAGTGTGTAGGAAGTGGCGTCGGTACGACCCAATTCAATGTCGCTGTAGTTGGCATCTCCATCTTCATAACGCGCAACAACTTCCCAGGCGCCAGAATTGCCCTTTGGTTTAACACGCTTGAATATCCCGCCTTTGTACGGTCTTGATTCGCCGGTTAGAATATAACCAGCTTGAACATAATAGCCACTGATATCATCAGTACCTTGTTCGCCATCCATATACTCTGCTTGAATATGAAACGGGCCTGAAGTGGCTGCTGCCTCAAAACCCAACGCACTTTCATCGTCGATATCCCTATAAGCTAAGCCAAGATGGACAACACTCGAGTCTGACTTTATTGGCGCAATCGTATAACGAGCAGCAAAGCCTGTTTCTTCGCCTTCTTCATTATCATTTACATCATCATAAAATATAGAGGCCGCGTAGGTAGAATTGCCAGATTTACCATGAAACTTAATACCTTCTTGCCGACCGAGTGCGTATTGTTCCGTGGCGGCCGAGCGCTCAAGCACACTGATGTCCTTTGAACTTGTAATCTGCTCTAGGCCAAACGGTTGAATAAAATTACCCACAGTAACGTTTGCGCCGCTACCCCAGCCCGTATACGTTAAATATAAATCTTCAACGCCGCTACCGTTGGTATTGAACTGACTTTTAAACTTCCAGTCTTTAGCGATGTTACCCTTGATAGCGATACGGCCACGACGTAAATTAAAGCCGTCTTCGTCAGTTACGCCGTTTTCTTCCGCCTTGTTGTAATCGTACATAATACGACCGCCGACCGAAAAATTGAAATCGCCGCTGCTTACCTTTAACCCACCCTTGGTGGAGACTTTGACCTCGGCATTGGCCGTACTCGACATCATGGCCAATGTGGAAAATACTGCTAATGCTAATTTAGTTTTCATGGAACTCTTTCTAACCTCTAATGTGTAAATTAAAAAACGTAATAATGGAAAAATAGTTAAAAGGCTTATCGACGGTTGTCGACAAGATGAAAATTGGAAATGTGTTCAACTAGAAACATGGCAAAGTTTCTCTTCGATACCAAGGTGATAGGATTGACCATCTCTAGCAACCGTGACATTGTTCGGTAAGCTGATTGGGTTTTCCTCGAACCAAACGTCTAGTTCGTGCCCTATATGAGTTAGCACGCTGTTAACCGGTTGTATCTGATCGTGAATATTCAGCGCCATGGTCAGGTCATTATGATTTCTGGGTGGCTCGTCTCTGGGTGGCTCGCTAGCGTCGATAATGGCAAGCCCTATTTCTTTTTTTTGCAGAAATCTGGTGACCTCGTCTGATAGGCCAACTGTATCGGTGAGATAAGCTAAATTTTGAGAGTTGTCATAGATTGACTCAATGAAATACCCATACGTGAGCTTTGAATGCTCCAATGGTAGTGGCGTTATCTGAAATGGGCCTAATTCAAAGCGTTTAAATGCAACGGCTTTTTGCTTAAAATCAAGAATCCCAGGATGTTTAAATAAGTCACCGCAACCTTCCGTGTCGTCTGGACCAATGACAGAAATTGTTCTATTGCACCCCCAACGCAACTTAAATAAGCCCATCACATGGTCCATATGATAATGAGTTAAGAGGATGTTATCGAGAGAGAACTTAGAAAAGTAATCTTGCAAGTTAGGTAGACCAGCATCGATAACAATTCGAAATCCATCTTCTTCGAGTAACGCAGATGTTTCCGCACGCGCATACTCTATGTGATTTCGAGCGCGATAACATGCAGCACATTCGCAGCCTAACACTGGCGCTCCGTGAACACTGCCGCTTCCTAAAACAGTAAGTCGCATAATGGGCCTATCTACACCGTATATGGTTGCATAACTGCTTACCAGCAGCGGCAAGTGAACCATTATTGTCGATTGTGTGAACTATATTTTTGATCCCGTAGTCAACGCTACGTACTCTCTTTAATCGTTGCTCAATCTGATCATCCGTCTCTCGGGCACGCTTAACGAGTCGCTCTCTAACTGTGTCTTTTGAAGCTACAATTAAAATTGGTTTTAACTCTGGGTATTTCTCTATCGCCTGCCCAAAGTAGTCGCGCGAGCCGTTAACAATGACGGTCAGACCATTAGTCAGCCATCGATCAATTTCGATGCCGATGCCGTATTGATTGCTGTGCGCACCCCAAGTCATCGCAAAACACCCTGCTTGATCGCGATGCTCGAATTCATCTTTTGATAGAGCGATATGGTTTTCACCATTTAGATCTACCGGTCTAGTGATGTATCGATGTGCGAAAACCAACCTTGATTGTGAAACCAATTCATTTCTTGCGTAATGCAATAGGCTGTCTTTGCCGACCCCTGACGCGCCCATAATGTAAATGAGGTTCTTACTATTGTGAGCTGCTTTACTCATTTCCGTAACTCGTTTGATAAACTAATTTTCCCGCCGACCAGGTGTGTGATGCTTGAGCAAGGTCACCAAAGTGCGCAACAGCCACTAAATCTGCACGTTTGCCAACCGAAATTTCGCCTCGGTCTAATAGACCAACAGCGTTTGCAGGGTTAAGTGACACTAGGTTTATTGCGTCGGGCAACGACAAGTCCGTAATACTGGGCAGCTTGAAGACGGCCGCCAATAATGCGGCCGGTGAATAGTCGGCACAAAGACAGTCGGCAACGCCTGCATTAATAGCGTCGACCGCACGCATCGACCCTGATTGACTTTTACCTCGCAAAATATTAGGTGCGCCAACGATAGTCTTGAGTCCCTTGTCTTGAGCGTATTTCGCAGTATCGAGATCAATTGGGAATTCGGAAATGGTGACCCCCAAACCATGCATCGTATCTACTCGCTGCTGATTATCATCATCATGACTCGCCACTGAGATTTTATTTTTTTGTGCGCACTTTATAAGCTTTTCTACGCGCGACATAGCGCCACTAGCGGCCAGTTGTTTGCGGTCAACTATTTCATCGAGTTTTTCGTCGCTGGTTTTATACGTGCGACTGAGATAATCGCGATAGGCGGCGAGGTCCTTAAACTGTCCCTGCCCTGGCGTGTGATCCATCAAGGAAAGAAGGTGCATCGACTTATCATTGAGCAAGCTCATGAGCTGCTCTAGTCCAGACTCGTCGGTTACCTCGTAGCGGCAATGCACTCTATTGTCCACTAGTGCATTGCGTTGCCATTGGTTTACCGATCGCACAATCTCGGCGGCAAACTCATTATTGCGAACGCCTAACTCCTCGTTGGCGAACGATAAGGCATGGAAAATAGTGGTCACACCCGCGGCCGCATTACGTTTATCGGCCTGAGCGATCGCGAAATCCAGAGGAAAATGTACGTTAGGGCGAGGTTCCACCTCTTTTTCTAACGCATCGCAATGCAAATCAATCATCCCAGGCAGCAGTGTTTTACCGGACAGGTCAATTTCTATTGCCCCGTTAACGTGACTAGAATTAATGCTTTGAATAAAACCTTGATCAATTAATAGCGATGCGTCGCTAACTACTTCATTACTGAGTACAATTTGCGCACCCGTTAGGTAATATTGGTTTGTCATCTTAATGCCTTCTTTGAACAAGAGTGTCTGGGTCGACGGGCGATCTTAGTTCGACAGTAATGTCACCAAGCCGTTTAATTAGTTGAGGAGAATGGAATATCGCAAGAATGGCCGTACCGCGATTCTTTAACGCATTGATTTGTGTTATTACACGCTCTGCAGTTTCTTCATCAAGACTCGCAGTTGGTTCATCTAACAGCAAAAGACGGGGTTCGCAGACGAAGCCCCTAGCGAGGTTAACGCGCTGTTTTTCGCCGCCAGAAAACGTAGCTGGCGATAGTTGCCAGAGCCTTTCGGGTAAATCTAAGTTTTGCAGCATTTTTCGCGCAGCTTCTATCGCTAACGACTTGTCTACGCCTTTTCGTATTAGCGGGGCGGCCACAATGTTTTCACTAGACTGTCGTGGTAAGGCGCGGAGAAACTGAGTTACAAACCCAATTTCATTCTCACGTAAGCCCAATATTTGATGGTCATCAGCTAGGGCAAGATCAATCGTGTTTGATGTTCGTGTGGTGTAAAGAAGTCGCCCAGAACTCGGAAGATACGTGCGATAGATACTTTTTAGCACCGTTGATTTGCCAGCACCAGTTGGGCCGACCAATGCCGTAAGCTTACCGGCCACAACCGATAAATTGACATTACTCGAGGACGGTATCAATTTACTTTGGTCATGCATTTCAAATGACTTAGAAAAATTCTCGATTTTCAAAACAGTTTCTTTCATTTGCCATCTCCGCCTATAACGCTGATGCAACGAGTTGTTGTGTGTAAGCGTGCTGAGGATCTTCGATAACTTGATCGGTTAAACCAGCTTCCACAACACGGCCGTTCTTCATCACCAAGGTTCTACCTGCAAGTAAGCGAATTACTCCTAGGTCGTGAGTTACTACAATCATGGCCGTTTCAAACTCTTGTTGGATTTCTAAAATCAGATCAAGAATCGCTGCTTGAACTGATAGATCAAGACCGGTTGTGACCTCATCTAAAAACAACAGCGGAGGGTTGATGGCTAGTGCTTTAGCTATTTGCACGCGCTGCTGCATGCCTCCAGAAAAATTGCCTGGCTGTTCGTCTACTCGCGCTATAGCAACTTCGGTACGCGAAAGAAGTTCGCATGCTCGATCACGTATCTGTTGGTAATGACGAAGGTCGTTCATTAACAGGCGCTCGGCGATATTGCCTCCGGCAGACACGTTAAAATTCAAGCCCAAGCCGGGGTTTTGATACACCATGCCAAAGCGGTGATTACGCAAATTTCGTTTTTGTGCTGGGTTTAGACTAAACAGGTCGTACTGCTGGTTTGAGTCGTAAAAACGTGCTGATCCGTGAGTTGGTTCTTGATCGAAGAAGAGTGTTTTTACGGCCGTTGACTTACCAGAACCGGACTCCCCCATGATGCCAAGTATTTCGCCTTTACATAGATCGAACGATATATTGTGAGCAGCAACAATTGACCCGCAGGCAGGGCAAATATTCGTACTAAATTCGGGGCCAGTACTCTCGTAACATTCCATACAACTTGGGCCATAAACTTTGCTTAGGTTCCTGACTTCTAATACCTTAGTCATTGGCAAGCTCCTCGGCATCAGCGCTATTGTCTATTTCAGTGTTTGAATGTGATGCGCTATTTTTTCTCAAACTTAGAAAGCGCGAGCAATAGTCACTGTCAGAACACTGGAAGACGAGCGTTTGAGTTTCAGCGTCCAGATATTCATCAAGAAAGCTTTCGGTCGACCCACATCGTTGGCAGGCTCGACGTTGTCCGTCTTGGTTGACAAAATTTTCAATATGAAATGGTTGGTCGTCAAACACCAAGGGCGCCGCGTCGGTAAACGGTGGTACGGCATAGATTTTCTTCTCTCTACCCGCGCCAAGTAAAACCAGTGCTTTTGATTGGTCTAATTTGGGCACGTCATAGCGAGGGATTGGCGATGGGTCAATTACGTAATGACCGTTTATACATGTGGGGTAGCGATGCGAAATCGTCACTTCATCAAAATGTACGATGTCTTCATACAATTTCACGAGTAGTCGCGAATAATCTGCTTCCCCGTGCATGACTTTTCGCTTTTCTTCAGAGGGCTCCACAATCACCAACGGATCTGGGTAAGGCACCTGAAGAACCAACACTTGCTTTTCTGTTAGGGCTAACTCTGGAATTCGGTGTCGCGACTGTATTATGTCTGCATCAGCCGTTTTGGTTGTGGTGTTAACACTGGGGCAGACGGATTCAATAAACCCTCTCAAGTTTACGGCGTTCACCGAATCGTCAGAGCCTTGATCAATAACCTTGAGAGTTTGCCCCCGCCCTATTATCGACAGAGTCAATTGCAAACCACCTGTTCCAAAGCCACGACCCATCGGCATTTCTCGACTTGAATACGGTACTTGGTAGCCGGGTATCGCAATAGCCTTGAGCACAGTACGACGAATTTCTTTTTTTGCGAACTCATCTAGAAAACCAAATTGAGTAGCCTCTGCTGTGTTCATTTGCTCGCCTCTGCGTTCGAAGTGGTTATTTTAGTTGGGTTACGTGTACTTCGAAGTCGATCCATATCGGACTGAAATGTGACGTAGTGCGGCATTTTGTAGTGCGAGCAGAAGCCCATGGAGTCAACACCATCAATATGAAGCAACACGAATTCAGGGTCTTCCGAAGGGTTGCTAGGCCCATGCTCCATGCCTGTCTGCAAGGATCGATCCAAGATCGCCATTGAAATGGCCTTGACTTCGTTATGACCAAAACAAGCGCCATAGCCCAGTTTAAACGTTGGTTTTTGCCCTTCTTCGCTGGCTTCAAACATCGCAACTATTTCGCATTCCGTCATGAGTATTTCGCCCACTTCCGTTAACTCACCAGTGATGGGGTGCGGCAACATAACGGGTAAGTACCCTACTCTTAATTCGGCTACTGTCGGGTGAATATCACCGTATCCACGCATATTGGAATAAGCGATGCCAAGCATCGATCCGGTTTCAGCACGTGCCATGGTCGATAACGCCGCTGAACGAGGTACCGGAAAAACCAACGGCTCTCGGGTGATATCAAAGGGCACGCCATCGCGTTCACTAGCAATATCTGGCAGTAAACCTTCTGCGCGAAGTGCATCCAGCACCTTCGGAAAGGTGTCTGGCAGGTCTGATTCAGGCATTGACTGTAACCAATCTTTGGTGACTTGCTTAAACTGCTCCGGCGATTCATTCAGCAGTTCCATCCGCATCATACGTAATGAGTAATCGGTAGACGGGCCTAACATCTGACCACCTACAATGTCTTTAAAAGACGCCGAAATCCGACGAATTAGACGAAGCTCTCCGCCACTATGCGTTGGGCTTTCTAGTAGTCTCGGTTTGGTAGAACGGTAGGCACGTAAAGCGAATGCCGCTTCTAAGGTATCGCCAAGACTTTGTTTAATTGCGAGCGACGCAAGTTTGGGGTGGTACACGCCTCCCTCTGAAATTACCCGACTTTGCAAAAAACGCAGTTGATGTTCTATTGCGTTTACTGAAACAGACTCTCCTTCGTCACCTTCTCGGCAACGCAAAAACTCCAATACCGCTTCCGCACCGCCAATGGCAATGCCACCGCCCTTGATCGCAACGTAACTCATGTCAAACACTCCACTTTGGTTGTGCGGGGCAATGCTAAAACTGATGTTTCACTAACAACAATCAGGTCAGCGCCTAGAGGAAATTCACTGTTCCAATTTTCACGTTGCTGTAACCAGCTGCTATGAAGATCTGACACAACCACGTCGATTTCACCATCAACTCCTGGACCACTTAGCCGCCAGAGGCGCTCCTCTTTTGACGTGTCTGTTATCTCATTGCTCAAGTTATTGACGGAGACAATGACTGTCCCAGAAAGCTCTGGCGAGACCAAACTCCCTAGATTCGGATTTATAGAACACGGCAAAGAACCATCACAAATGATGTAGTTGGCTGCATCAGAACTTACCGTCTGACACTGCGACAAGGACCAATCCTCATCGGTTATCAGTGAGTCATGGTTACAAGCTGTTACCTGAGCGTCAAACAATGTAGCAAGCACTGCCGTAACCGCATTCGACTTACCTAATCTAGACTCTAAATTATGAATAGAGCCCGGGCGTGACATGGCTTGCATTAACGACTGGAAAATTTCATTCTGGGTATCGGCATACCAAATAGAATCCAGATAGTAGTGTTGCTTCTCTTGATCAGCGTTACTTAGTGATTCATAACTCATCATCGTCTCCGTCCGCCATGCTCAGTAGTGAAAAGTCAACTTTGGTACGCATTAGCATTGAATTACGAATGGCTTGCTCGCGAAGGACGTTTTTCTTGCCTAATAGAACCAACTCGATCAAGCTTTCAAAGCCGCTTACCTTGTGTGCAAGGACGGCATCAGCGATGGCTAGAGATGTCGCATAGCTTGAATCGTCATCCAAGATTTGTGCGGCGCCTTGAATTTGACGACCATCTGCGAGTGTTAACTCTATACTTGCCGTAGCCAATGGGAACTCACCAAGAAAGAAAGACTGCTCAAGAGCTGAATCTTTTAATTTCAACATTCCGAGGCCAGATGCTGGAAGAGCGATTGGGCGCACATTGAATTCTTTAGCTATCTCATCAACAGTTGAAACAAGTTGTTCACGGGGCAAAGCCATCAATGCCGAAGTCCAACTTACTCGACCGCCTATGTCTCCGTTAGTGCTTGTTGAGTTATGATCAAGGCCGCTCATAGATAGATCCCATACAAGGTTTGAGTTAGGTGTATAAAAAACTTCATAATGAGCGACCCCGAATTCTTTGACTGACGACTTCGAGAGTCATAACCGTGATAAAAATCACCAACAGGATTGTGGAAACATGCGAGTAATCAAATAGATCCCAACGCCCTTTTAGCTCCATGCCGATGCCACCGGCCCCAACCATGCCTAAGATGGTGGCGGTGCGAATATTACGTTCAAAAATGTATTGGACATAAGCCACATAGGCGGGAAAGACTTGAGGAAATACGGCAAAGCGAAGCACCTTAAGCGACCCTGCGCCGGACGCTTTGAGCGCGGCTTGTGGCCCTTCAGGCGCGTTCTCGATTTCGTCTGAGAAAAACTTGCCCAGTACTCCGCTGGTATGCATTGCTAATGCAAAAATTCCGGCAATCGGGCCAAAGCCGTACATCAACACGAAGAAAAGCGCGATGATCAACTCAGGCATAGCTCGGTGAAACCCTAAAATTGTGCGTGCACCGGTATAAACCAATTTGTTAGGGGTGTAATTTTTTGCGCCTAGCACGCCTAATGGTATGGATATGGCGACCGATAGAACCGTGCCCCAGAAACCCATTTCAATGCTTTCCCACATTTTCGCCAACACTTTAAGTAGATAGCCAATGGGGTTTACTAAATACTCCTTAGTTTCTGTTAAATACGTTTCCGTAAAGGCATCGTATTCACGTGTTTCTCTACTTTCGATTCGGCTAAAAAGTGGCAGAGAGTCGCGGTCAAAATTATCGATTCGAGAAACTTCAATGGAGGATTCAAAGGTAAATGGGAAAGCGTCATCAAGAAACCGACCCGCGCTATCGAGTACTTTTGAATCCGTTGCGCCCGTAAGTGCAACGATAGCTTGTCCGGTTTCAATGGCGGCTCTGTCGAGTTCGGTGTTCTTTGCAGACCAAGCAAGCGCAATAAAAACGAGTAATAGAATACCAACGAGCTTTGGAGTGATAGCCCGATGCAGTGCCCATTGAGAGTGATGCCTAGCCTCATTAGGCGACTTGCTGGAACTGATAGACGATGGGTTACTCATGCTAAGGCAACCTCTCGCTCGATTTGTGGGACGGCTTTTATAGCCGCTGGCTTATGGTCATCACTTGAACCATAGATATTAGTGAGTTCTGATTCGGAAACACGTTGAGGGGGACCATCAAACACGATTTTTCCCTCTCGCATGGCTATGATGCGATCGGCGAATTCCAGTGCGTAATCGACTTGATGAAGGCTACAAACCACGGTTGTGTTATTTTGCTTTGATGTATGCCTTAGACTCGCCAGAACACTTCGACTTACCGTCGGATCTAAGCTCGCTACTGGCTCGTCGGCTAATACAATTTCAGGTCGTGCCATAAAAGCGCGAGCAATCGCTACACGTTGTTGTTGCCCTCCGGAAAGCGCTGAAACACGACGATGCAATTGGCTCTCAGTTAGGTCAACTTCAGCCAGCAGCCGACATGCTCTTCGCTGATCGTTTTCAGGAAAGTGTTTTGCCAAAACTCGCCAAAGCGGCAAGGCGTATAGTTTCCCTGACAATACGTTATGCAGCATCGATAACCGAGGAATCAAATGCAGCTGTTGGTGGATCATGCTAATCCGCTGTTGAATCTTCTTTTGGTTGCGCGCATCGACTTGCTCATCGTTCAATACGACAGAGCCAGACGTGGGTAGAACCAAACCGTTGATTAAGCCCATCAAGGTGGACTTCCCTGCTCCTGAGGGGCCTAGCAATACACAAAACTCACCGTTAGGTATGGATACGGTAATATCGTTAACCGCTTTGGTATTGCCTGGGTATACCTTTGTAACCGATTTAAGCTGTAGCATTATTTGGCCTGTTTAGGATGATTGATTAATTGGTACGGCGCAAAGTTATAATTCGCGCCCTACCCTGATTACACGATTAATAAGCTATCGTTCGCCCGCTTTATCGACAATTTCGCGTTTCAAGTCATCAGTCACTTGTGACAGCTTCTTCAACACAGCCAACATCTTTTCTTGCGGATAATCTGCGTCATATCTATCTACTTTTTTGCCACCATAGCCACGAATTTTTTCGGCGGAGACATGTTTATGGATATTGTTAAATGCCTTGCGAAGCTTCGCTTTCAGCTCAGGTGATAGATTTTTATTCATCGCCATCGGAGGATTGGGAATAGGCTCTGACTTAGCTAGGACCTTGAATTTTGATGGGTCGATAATTCCGTTATTAACCGCTTTTTCCCATGAATTAAAGGAAGCTGCAGCGGCGTCAACACGCCCTTCTTTCAACGCGGCGATCGAGTTAGTATGGCTTCCCGCAATCACAATTTTAGAAAGATCTTTAACTGGGTCAATGTTGGCATTTATGATCATTGCCATTGGAAAATTGAACGATGACGTTGACGAAACCGAACCGACGGCGAGGCTCTTGCCTTTGAGATCAGCAAGTGTGTTTAGCTTGCTATCACGTGCCACGTAAATACCTGAGAAGTAAACCGATTCTCCCTTTTTAACATCGACTGCAAGCAATTCCGCACCACACAAATCGTTCGCTTGGCCAAACGTTACGGCACCGTACCAAGCCAGATCGGTTTGCTCTGCACACAGCCCTTTAACGACGGCCGCATAACTACTGCCTGCTTTTAATTCGAAATGGATACCAAACTCGTCAGCTATCGCATCGAACACCGGCTTATAGTCTTCGGTAACATCTGCGCCACCCGTATCAGCCGGAATCATCATGACACGTAGAGGGTCGTCTTTTGAGCCAATTGGCAGATCACCAGCTAGTGCGGGGTTTGTTATGGCCAGCGAACCGAGAGATGCACACACAGCCACAAGCGAACGTTTGATTACTTTATTGAGATACATAGGGGGCTCCAACGAAGGAAGTTAGTTGTTTAAAAATTTACAGAAAGTTGTATCCGGTCTGAGCGAAATCGGGTCACTGCGTATTCAACTGGCGTGCCAGAATTCGTATCTATATTGAGACTTTTAACCCGTAAGACAGGCATCTGCTGAGGCATGTTGAGTAACACAGCGTCGTCACCGCGCGGTTGGATAGAAGTTATGAGACTTTCAGTTCTACGTAGATCGAGTTCCAAGTTATCTTTAATAAACTTATGCAATGAACCGCGGTCGTAACGCGCTTCAACACACTCAAAATTTTTCAACGGCAGGAAGTGAGAAATAATGCAAAACGGCGCATCGTCAACTTTTCGCAGAGTTTCTAGAAAAATAATTGGGTCGCCTTCATTGAGCGTCAATTTCTTTCTGACCCCTCCCCGTGCAGGCATGACTAATTTACGCACCACTTGGTTGTCAGCGCGTTTGCCCTTAGCTTCCAACGACTCGGTAAAACGTGAATTGCTGTGCATCGAGTAATCCAATGCGCGCTCCATGATCAGTGTTCCCTTTCCGTGTCGCCTCTCTACATAGCCTTCGTGAACTAATTCATCAATGGCGCGTCGCAACGTATGTCGATTGACTGAGAAGCGCTCTGCAAGCTGTTGCTCTGAGGGCAAATAGTCCCCAGGCTGATAGATTGCATCAATCTCGTCTTTTAGAACATTAGCGATTTGCTGGAATAAGGCCTCAGCGCTATTTCGATTTACTGCGTGGAAAGTCATCTAGACGTCTCTACCAATTAAGAATGAAATAAATATAGTCCTCCTTAATGACAAGCTAGATACAACTCAGTGACGGCTTGGTTACATTATTACGACAGTTCGATGACAGTCAGTAGTAGTGAACTAGGTTATTTCGGGGGCTCGAACATCCTGTGGCGAGCTAACAAAAGGCAGCATTAGATAGTTACTGTTTGAGCTAATACTGTATAGAGTGTCGACGTTACAAATAACGCGAATGCCAAATGGTCTTAATCTCAATTGCGGACAAAATAATTAGTACTTTAGTTGCAAAAAATCAAAACTGGATTGTTGACCTTATCTAGGATGAAAACTTAGTACTTTGGTTGTACGTACAGCCAATCGAATTTTACATAACGCCCTCTTATATACATTGACGCAAATCGATTTACTTCATCAACTTAGACTGTACTAGAGATTGACCATACAGACCTCCGCGCCGGTCGATATAGCTTGCTAGCGCTAGGACGCGCACGTTAATAATGCCTCGTCCATGACGATCAACCGGATTTAATGATTAGCAAAGACCACCGTCGCTATTACATAGCCTGCTCTTATGTGTAGAGGTCTGGCAATTCGCAAACTCAACGGCTCAATTGATGAGAAATTTAACCATCGCTATACTGATGATTCTTTGGATACCTAGTTTTTCGGTCCCAAAGCACATTATCAACCCACCAAAATCAGGTTTTCTTTATTTTCAAGAAACCAAAAAATACATTCAAATGCCGCTACTCAATACAATTTCAACCATTTACGCCACCAACGGACCCACGATACAAGTGGCACTTACGATTGCACAGCTATCAATGGTTAATGGAGAAGCAACTTTTGAAATGGCTTTGTACAATGGACCTGTTGGAGCGACCAACGTTGTACAAAAAACGCAGGTAAGCTTGCAACAAGGCGCTCTCTCTACTGTGTCGCTGGAGGGTAAAGGTGTTTCCGCCAATGGCAATTTGACCACAAAACCAAGTGGGCTAGTCATGTTCAATGCCGAAATTTCTCAGTTGGCTGAAAAAATGCACGTGAGTTTTGTGAAACCGATTGGGTGTTGCAACAATTCGAACTCCAGTGACAAGGCACTCTGTTCTTTTGAAGGCAGAGTCGAAAATTGGAGTCCTCCCTCATCGCTAACCTTTAACATAAATACCAACGCCTTTCTGGAAGGCTATCCCGCGCCAGGATTTGGCGGTGCCACGGTTTTGTTCACTCTTGGAGACACGTTCAACCAGTTTAGTGTAGGCTCTTCGCTAGGTGTGGTGCCCGTGAAAATGCAGTCGGATGGCATTCAAGCTCTTGGAGATTTAGTGGTAGACAATACTAGTCTACGTTTTACTGGGCAAGTTGTTAAAAAAGGCTTCATTAACATTGGTTTTGAGAACGCATTTATTGTTGGTTGGGTTGATGATTATTGAAGATACAAACCATTTTTTTCGTGTAGTTCTCTTTCCATGCCTACTAAGAACACTCTGTGTTTGAAGGTGATTTTATACTAAGTAGGTGGCTCTTTAAATGAGCGCGTTATGCTGTAAAAGAAAAACCACGTTAATCGAGGAATTCTAGTTTACCCTGAGAAAAAAGGTGTAGAAACAGATTCATTGAATCTTTAATTTTCAGGCTTCTACTTCAATAAACGGTGACAACTGGAATTTTTGCAGACCTGATTTCATGCTTAGGAAAGCGCCCTTCCATGACGTTTGAAGTTACGACGAAGACCTACTAAAACGGTATCATCGAGCCGTTCTTTTTATATATGGAAATCACTGTGAATATTAAGCACCTTATTATCACCCTAGTCATTCTCTTTTCTTGCGTAGTTCATGCCGGTGGCGAAGATGGAACAACGAATGTTCAGCCAGATGATGGTTACTTGTTAATGAAAAGCTACCTAGAAAGTGAGTTGACGGAATATAAAAATTTTGACGACTTTTATACTGTTATGCTACACCTCAATCTTCCAAATTTGAATACGTCAGACCCGTATCTTATTGAGGCGCAATTGGACTTTTCTAATCCGCAATCATTGTCTAAATATAGGGCCTTAATGGATCGAAAAAATGAGGAGTACGTTCACAATGCAAAGTACGCCCCTAAAAGCGCTGCTGAACTGAGTGCCGAACGGAATAAAAGGGATATTAAGGACAAAGTAACTGCAGAATTCAAGAAAGAGGGCTACTTCGATTTTTTAAAGGAGGCATTAGATTCAGACCCCACGAAGATGGTAAGAATCTGCATAAATGCTGATTATGTGGCTGTTGGACTAAGAAATAACCAACTCAGCTACCGTGAATTTAGAGCCAAAGTAAATGATTCGATTTCACTGGCCATAGCTAAGCTACGAGAACAAACTTATTCAGATCTAGAGTTTAGAAAACGGCCTGTTATACCTGATTGTGACGCAACGCTAAAAGTGAGTATGGAGGCTCTTGAGAGATTGAACAAAGATCCATTAATTGGTTCTTTTGGGAACCCTGAAAGGGTTAGAGAATTAACGCTCACTTATAAAAACTCACCCTGAAACAGAAGTTGTCGTTATTCAGTAAGCAATCCAAGGTGTTCTCTATGTTGCGGAATGAATTAGTGCTTTTGTTGGAACTGGAAATCACACTACTGGGTAAAATCAAAAACTTATGGATAAGGGTATTTTAGTACTTTAGCTGTACGTCCAATTCAGTTTACACTGTGCGTATTGGGCTGTGGATATTCTCAGTTTACGTTTCTCAATTTGCTAACCGCTGAGTTTGAATTTCGTTATCGACCGTGGAGTAACAATAAAAATGTTGTTTGAAAAAAGTAGAAATTACACGCATACGCAGCCAAAAATTTCTATGCGTTTATGTAGAGCACTGCCTCTTTTGATGTTGCTAACCTCCTGCACTACAACACACATCCCAGGGCTTGACCAAATTCTGTTCCCCAACAGTTCAGCAAAGGTCGGGCCGTTAGTAACTGCTGATGAACAATATCCCGTAAGCGATGAAACAACCACCCCCGTCCCAGACGATGAATTGCTCGTTGAGCCAATAAGTGACTCTCCAGAGGCGTTGAAGAATGATGACTCTGTGCAAGCATCACGCTCGAAAGCAAAGCCAGAATCCGTAACTCAAGTTGCCGTTCCAGAAGTAGCTCCCACGCCTATGTTAGATGGCGATGATATTAATGCGCCGATCGAAAACGGAGAACCTCAAAAGCTTCTCGAACGCAAATCTCAACAGCAAGCTCCAACCGCGATGCCGAAAGAGACAGAGCCGATGGAAACAAAGATCTACGGCGGTGCGGTATCTGGTCAAGTTGTTCTGATTGCTGAGGGTGGGAAAGCGCTTGCCGCAGGGGGGACGCTGATCACACTGACGCCGACAAGCTCCAACGGTGACAGCCAGAGTGGCTCATCTAAGACGCATGTCATCGACATGGAAGATAAGGAATATAAACCACGGTACTCGACAATCAACGCGGGCGATCAAATAGTGTTCGTGAATAAGGATAATATCCGGCACAACGTTTTTTCATCGTCTGGCAACAACGCCTTTGATCTGGGCACCTATGGTGCTGGTTTAAAGCGGGCTGTTACCTTAAAGGAATCGGGAGTTGTGAAAATCTACTGCAATATCCACGCGGACATGGCGACATTTGTGGCGGTTGGTAATCAAGGGCTGAGTGCTGAAACCGATGATCAAGGTCGCTATCAGATCAGCCAAATACCACCAGGTACCTACGACATGAGCATTTGGAATATTCGCGGCGAAACCAAGCGAACGGTTGAAATGCGAGCCAATGAAACCCTTAAGTTAGTCGATCAAATCGACACAAATGCGTTCAAAATCGAGACGCACAAAAATAAGTTTGGCGGTAACTATTCGAAGAATGCGACCTTGTTTGAGGACGAGTTTTACTAGGGAGACCCTAATGTCGAAATCCAAAATTCGCTTCGGTATTCGCGAAAAGCTGTTCTTTCTTATTCTGGTTGCGTTTGGTGCGCTGATTCTCACTACCTTTTGGCAGATTGGTGTTCAAGCGCGACAAGTGTCGGCTGAAACCATAGGCCAATCGTTACAACAATCGAGCACGGTTTTGGATACCAAAATCGAAAGTCGATTCAATTCGATCAGTGAGGTTGCCAGAAGTGTTGCAAAAGACAGCCGAATATTGCCGCTAGTGTATGAAAGTGAAGTATTAACACTGCAAGATCAAAGTCAGGAGTTTCAAAACCAACTCGACTTTGACATTCTCTTTTTTACAGACGGAGCGGGGAATGTTTTAGCCCGCTCAGACCGGCCTCAGGCCATTGGCCAAAACATGGCTGGCAAAACGCCCTTTTTCGATGATGCGCTCGCAGGTAAGTCTGGGCGGGGGTATTTTTTAAGCCAAGGCAGACTTATGCAAATCGTTACCGAGCCCATTTTCGACAACGTGGCCACCGATGTTGTCCGAGGCACAGTAGCGCTCGCCTATGAATTCAGTGGCGATATGGCCAATGAAATTGTATCTCTGACCTTTAGTGACATTGGTTTTTTCAGTTTTAGTCGTGATGAGAGCCGAAAGGTAAATGGCGTCAACAGCATCTACGTCACCGATGATCAGCTTAAGGGCTCGTTAAACGATTATTTTCAACAGTCTGAGGCAAGCTGGCAGCCGATGTTTGATGCTAAATCGACGGTGCAAAACTTCCAGACGACACTCAATAATCAGGAGTATTTTGCCGTTGCCAGGCGTGTTGGTAATGAAGGCAGCGATCCATTAGGCTTTGTGATGGTCTTACGTTCAAGTGCCGATCTATTGGCGCCTTTTACGCGCATTCAGAACACAGTGTTGGTCATTGGCGGGCTTTGCCTTATCGTCGCCTTTATTCTCGCCGGATTTGTGTCGTTTCGAATCAGCCGTCCGATTGTCGAATTAGTCGCAGTCACTGGTGATATTCAAGATGGAAAATTTCCTGAAAAAAGCACAGCGCCAACAACTCGCGACGAGATCGGAATGCTGTATCGAGCCGTCGTGGAGATGGGCAATACCTTAAAAGAAAAGGCTGAACTGGAAAATTATTTGGCACAAATGTCTAACGAATTGAGCCTTGATAGCGCCCTCTCAAATGGAGCTCTAAGTGCAGACCCCAGCTTGATTAATAATTCTGATCAAGGCCACGCACAACATGCTGATGCAACTCTGGTAACAAAAAACACAGACAGCAGCCGTGTTCAGACCGCTACCGAGTCACCGATTGCTGCAGGCACGTTAATCGGTGACCGTTATGAAGTGCTCGAGCTTATTGGACAAGGGGCTATGGGGCTGGTGTTTTTAGTCCAGGATCGAGATCTAGATGAGAAAGCAGCACTGAAATTGCTACCCCGTGATCTTTTTAACAATAACGATTCGGTCAGTATCAAAGAAGAGATTCGTCTGGCGCGACGCATCACGCATCGAAATATACTCAGAACCTATGACATGGGTAACTGGGACATCTACACCTATATCAGCATGGAATACGTGGCCGGATACGACCTAGATATTCTGCTCAAAAAGAGAGGCGTCCAAGACCGCTATATCGCGTTATTAATGGGTAGACAGATTTGTTCAGCGATGAACGCAGCGCATGAAGAAGGTGTGATTCATTTGGATCTCAAACCTGGAAATATGATGATCAACCAGCAAGGTATTTTAAAAATAATGGATTTTGGACTTGCGCGTAGTGTCGCCAATCAAGACAGTCAACGTGTTTCAAAAAACAGCACGCAATTAATGGGCACTCCTCGTTATATGGCGCCGGAACAGTTTCTTAACGAAGAGATTGATCACCGTACTGACATCTATTCTATCGGTATAATTTTGTACACTCTATTGACTGGCTCACCGCCATTCAGCCACAAAGATTATATGAAGCTAGCTGAGATGCACGTGCACGAAGATCTGCCCAAAATAGTTGGCGTGGATGGTGTTGTTACCGGGCCGTTGGAGCAGATCATTCGAAGAGCCACAAAAAAAGACCCTGCCGATCGATATCAAAGCGTGAGGGAAATGCTAGAGCAATTGGGCAAGGTATAACCCGGAGAGCGCTGGTTTATCGAACTTTAACGTTAGCGTCAGGCTCGATAAGCCGGTGCGTTTTTGAAAACAAGTAAATCAAACAGAGGTAAAGCGTCTACCGTTTGTAGCTTTGTTGCCAACGTAGAGTGACTAAAAACTCCCTTTGGTCTTTCCAGCCACCGGCTGTCAGTACTTCATTATCTGCGTATTCAACTATCACACGAAAATTATCAGATAGGTCAATATTAACGGCGTAGTCAACTTTACGCCAATCCCATTGAAAACTCGGCGTTGGAAATCTTTGGGGGCTTGAAAAATCATTATTTAGTCGTGAATAACGCACTACGGGGGTAATGGTAATCGGCAAATCGAGCACATAACTGAGTTCAATTTCAAAGCCGTCACGGTCTAGACCTGCGAGGTCCTGTTTAACATACTGAGAAAAAAGTGAAAAATCGCCCGAGTTATACCAAACGTTAAGGCCGCTTTCAGTTTTTTCATTACCCGAAAAGGGTAGCCTAACGCCTTCAGCGCCGGGCACTTCGCTTAAATCAAACAGATCAAGGTCACCGCCCAAAAAGGTTCCCTTCAATTCTCGTGTCTTAGAAAGATCTCGTTGATAGTGGAAAGCGAGCACGTCAATTTTTTGGTTCTGATTGATCGAGTTCCAGCGATAACCGAGGCCCACGCCAAGCTCTGGGTCACTGGACAGATCGAAATCCTCAATTTCGGCATCGTATAACGTCGCAATGCCGCTGTTTAACGTTGAATATGTATTTGGACCTGTCAATGCTTGAAAGTCTTGACTACCATTGTTGCCAGCCAAGGCATTCACATCACGTGTGAAAACAGGGTTACCCGTTGTATAGCTCAGCCTGCCATAAAACCCAGAAGATAAATCAAAACCCGTTTCCACCCCGCTGTCTTCAAAGCGATTAAATACGGTTGAGACCACGCCGTAACTCTCTGTTCGACGTTCCCGTTGTTGTTCAAATTTCTTAAACTTTCCAAGCTGCGCATAAACACTATTTTTAGAAGGAATTTTGGTGGCGCTGAAGCGGTCACCATAGCGCAAGAAAAAGGCGTCTATGTCAATTTTGTTATCGGTGGAGGTTGGGTTGCGATCGTATAAATCAATCGCATCAACTTTGAAATTTAGCTGCAATGACTCAGAAAATTGCCATTTACCCGCCACGCTGATGAGGGACACTTCGGCATGTTCACCTTCTTCAACGGTTTCGATGAAAGAGCTTGAATCTCCCCCAATAGAAGACAGAAATGAAATTGGAGATTGGGCTCGAAATCTAACTTGTTCGCTGTCTCGATAGTTGGCTTTTACTTCGAAGCGCATATCCAGCACCTGACCCAAGGCTGGCATAGTAAGGGGGCCCGCAAGCAGCAACAATGAGGTTTTTAATGCGAGTTGTGTGTAAGGCTGAATCGCCCTGACGATTGTGTTTGTGTATATTGGCATCAATGCTGGCCCCAGAAGATAAGTGCTTCGAGTCTCTGTATTGAAAAATCAGTTAGTCGCATGGATTAGAAGCAAGCTAAAACTGATAAGTTCAATTTTTCATCATTTTTTAAATAGGTTAACACATGCCTTGAAACAACGTGAAAGAAAGCTTTGCTTGGCCACGTAACTCGCCGTAACTGCAGTGACATTGTCACTTCTATCTGCTTTCGAATCTCTTGCTTTTTCGGTCCACTTTTTCAACGTTTCCTTGGCGAATGTAGTCTCATTCAGCTCGGCGACAACTTGATCCATATCTATTTGTCCCCAAAGACCGTCACTGCACAATAGCAGTGTGTCGCCCTCTCTGGCCACGCTACTCGATACTTCCGGAGCAACATCAGGTAATGCGCCCAGACACATATAGAGTTCATTCGGTGAAGCATTGGAAGCGATTTCGGCCCCCTGATGCGCTTGCTGCTTTCGAAGCTCTCCGACTGAATGGTCGGTTGTTTGAAAGACCACCTGGCGATCTCTGATTAAATAAAAACGACTATCGCCAATATGCCCCCAAAACAATTCATCCTCTTTTATAAAAACCATCACCAGTGTGGTGCATGCCATGTCATCACCGCCAACCGCTAACACGCGCTCGTTACACTCGATGATCAGCTTGTCTAGAAAGCTCGCGGGATCCTTGTTGGGCCACAATAAAGCCAAATTTTCACAAATACAATTGATGGCGGTTGTTGCTGCAAGCGCCCCCATTTTATGACCGCCAGCGCCATCTGCAACGGCCAATAAATGACTGTTGCCATCATCACTGCTTACAATCAAATACCGATCTTGTTGTTCGTCGCGGCCGCCGATCTCGGAATCGGCTGCGGTGGTCCAAGGCACAACGATTAACTCGTTTTGATGAGTCTATTAAAGAACTTGAATTTCATACCACGAACAATGAATTCGGACCCATCAGTAAGTACCGTAGGGTCCGAGATTTGCTGATTCTGATAAAAGACATTGCCTCTCTTGCCAGGCATCAATTCGTAGGTGCCGCTTTGTTGTTCAATCGTGGCGGCTATTGCAGGAGCAAACCAGCCAGTGATCTTAATGTCAGCGTCTTTGGATTTGCCAATTATGACTCGAGGTTTTTTAATCAACGACTTTCGCGCGGTGTCCGACTGGTCATGGTAAGTCAGAAAACACTCCTTGGTTTTTTTTCGCAGATCATCTAACTGTTTTTCGTCCGTGATATTAAAAAACTTGGTTTTATCTTCGTCAAGATCTGATGCGGCTTTGTCCTCTTGTTCGTTTGTCACCCCAAGGCCCGGCTTTGCCATAAACTTGATTACAAAGTTATGAATCTGAATTTCATCCCAATACTTTAGCGCCGCCTTATCCACCTTTTCATTGTTCAGGAAAACGCCGTTTTGGCTCCCCAGATCGACAATGAAATACTCTCCATTTTGGTATTCGATTGCAGCGTGTTGCCTGGAAATTCCTTCTTCAGCAAGTACAAGAACATTGTCCTCTGTTCTGCCAATCGTGACTCGGTCCTCACCCAGCTCAAATTGTTTTTTCAATTCACTGCCAAGGTACACTCTGATGTAACCCATAGAAATTAGCCCCGCATGCTTTCTGTACTAGTTAGTCGTCTAGTTAGTCTACTTTAAAGCAGGATTGGTTCACTATTCTTTTTTTAAATTTCTCTCTGAGATGGGAAAAACGTATCGGAGTGATCAAAAAAGATAACAAGGACGTCTGTCCTAGCCTTTTACCCTACATAACACCCTCTTATATACATGACGCAAATCGATTTACTTCATCAATTTAGACTGTACTAGAGATTGACGATGCATCTCGAAATATATTGAGCTCGCTAATGATATTGAATTCTTCACTTTCGTACACTGTTTATCCAAATCTATCTCTTTAGACTTTTGTTCGAAGCCTTCGCTCTCAATTGCATCAACATGCCAACTTTCCCTGCCTTGCCATGCGCTACTACTTCCTCTTGGCCAAGTAAGCACTTCGTTTGGCATTTCCAGTCCAAGATAGTCAAAGTAAGTGCTAATTACACTTGATTGCTGTCTCAAAAGAGTCTCTGCATCGATGATGAATGGAGTTTCGCCGGTATTCTTCTTTATGCGGTTTAATAGAGCAAGCTGCCCGTGGAAGCCAGTCTGGTCTTCAGTGTACTCGGCTCTCATTTTATAGAGAGACGGAATCGAGTACTTAGGGTCGCGAATTAGAAATACATGTCGAGTTTGATCTATGAACTCGTCGGTGATGAAGTCATTAGCATGATATGCCATTTCTTTTACGAACACATGGCGACTCAATCTACGCTGAATAAGCTTTTCACAGTACTTTCGTACTCTTTGACCTACTTGAATGTGCTTTTCTTGTGAAATTAGGCTTTGTTTGTATAGGTTTAAAAATGGCTCGCTAATCACGTCGAACCCGCCCGCGTGCAGCATCATTTTTTCAAAAGCTGTCGAGACGGATCTAGGCACGCACCACAAAAATGTCAACATTGGGCTAATCGATGAATTGAATAATTATCTATAATAATACTTGTAATTCGGAGTCTGGATACACAGATCTTGAGAAGCTTTTGATGCTTTTAAATTCACCGAGATTCAAAGAGATCCAGGGTCTTTGTCTATTCTGCTTTGCTCTGCTCCAAAATACCCTTGTATGAGTATTGATCAGACACATTTATATGACCGAATTTGCCAGTATTCGATGTATTATTGCGAAAACGAGTGACACAGCCAAATTCGGACATTGAAATGCGTATAGCCGTCTTATCCAGAAACCCCAATCTCTATTCTACTAAACGCTTGGTTGAAGCAGGCCAAGCTCGCGGACATCAAGTTGATATTATTGACACGATGCTGTGTTACATGGATATCACCAAGAGTCGACCGGTTGTTCGATATGAAGGTGCAGAGCTTCCATACTACGACGCCGTAATTCCAAGAATTGGCGCGTCTGTAACGTTTTACGGCACGTCTGTAGTACGTCAATTCGAGATGATGGGTACGTTTTCAGTTAACGAGTCTGTCGCTATTAGTCGTTCACGAGACAAGCTTCGCTCCTTGCAGCTACTAGCCAGAAAAGGTGTAGGCTTGCCTCGAACTGGCTTTGCGAGTAAATCAACGAATACGAAAGATTTAATTAAGACAGTCGGTGGCGCTCCGCTCGTGATCAAGCTTCTTGAAGGGACCCAAGGAATCGGCGTAGTGCTTGCGGAAAACGATAAATCGGCAGAAAGTATTATCCAAGCTTTTATGGGGCTAAAAGCGAACATTTTAGTACAGGAATTCATTGAAGAAGCTGGGGGCGCAGACATTCGTTGCTTCGTCGTTGGCGATAAAGTTGTCGCGGCAATGAAACGTCAAGGGGCCGAAGGTGAATTTCGATCAAACTTACATCGAGGTGGCTCGGCAACGTTAGTCAAGTTATCGAAGGAAGAACGCGCTACCGCTGTCACGGCGGCTAAAGTTATGGGGTTAGGCATGTGTGGAGTCGACCTTTTACAATCAAACAGTGGCCCAGTTGTGATGGAAGTGAATTCTACACCCGGCTTAGAAGGCATTGAAAACGCCACAGGAAAAGACGTAGCTGGGTTGGTATTTGCGCACATCGAAAAAAATGCAAAACCTTTTAGAACAAAGACTCGAGGTAAAGGTTAAGCCATGAAGAGTATTGTTATTGGCGGGCATGAAATAAAGCCTGGCACCGCTCAGCAAATAGACATGCCAATGGTGCGCTTATATACCGATACCGATATCAGTATGCCTATTCATGTTATTCGTGCAAAAAAAGAAGGCCCTACCGTATTTGTTTCAGCAGCCGTGCATGGCGACGAAATTAATGGCATTGAAATCATTCGAAGACTTATTCAACTCAAATCATTTCGCTTGACATCAGGCACCTTGATATTAGTGCCTATTGTCAATATCTACGGTGTACTAAATCAAAGTCGGTATATGCCTGATAGGCGTGATTTAAATAGATCATTTCCGGGCTCTTCAAAAGGCTCTCTTGCTGGTCGTGTAGCCGATAAGTTCTTGAGCGAAATAGTCCAGCACTGTGAATATGGCATCGACTTACATACAGGAGCCATTCACCGGTCTAATCTGCCGCAAATAAGAGCCGATCTTAATTGTAGTGAAACTAAAGAACTTGCCGAAGTATTTGGTGTGCCAGTGTTATTGAATGCGAACTTAAGGGATGGTTCATTACGTCAGTCAGCTGTTGAATCTGAAACAAAAATCTTACTTTATGAAGCAGGTCAAGCCCTTCGCTTTGACGAGCTTTCTATTCGCGCAGGCTTGCGCGGTATATTGCAAGTGTTGTGTCACCTAGGTATGGCCAAGCGTAAAGGCACTAAGCCTAAGTCACAGCCGTTTATCGCTAACGCTAGTTCATGGGTCAGAGCAAGTACCAGTGGCATTGTTACCAATTTGAAGAATCTTGGAGACCATGTTGAGAAAGGTGATGCATTGGCAAAGATCGGCAGCCCATTTGGTGAAGTATTCGAAACCTTGGCTGCCAGCCGCGCAGGTATAATTATCGGCAAACAAAATATACCCTTAGTACAAGAAGGTGATGCTATGTTTCATGTTGCGTTTTTCAGCGAAGAGGAAACCGATATAGTCGATAACATCCAGACGATGTCAGAGTCTCTACTTCCCGATTCTATCCAAGATCACTCTTCAGAGCACATCGCTAAAACACTATGAGTATCGAAACACAAAAGCTTATTGTAGGCAGTCTAGAAACCTGTGATCTCCCCGAGCTAGGTATATTCGGCCTAGAGATTCGCGTGGACACAGGTGCTAAGACCTCTTCTCTACACGTAGATAATCTAAGTAAATTTCAGAAAGATGGTCGCCCTTGGTTGAAGTTTGATATTCACCCAGATGCCTATCAAACTAAAAAAGTAATTACTTGTGAAACTATTTTGCATGATTTGCGTAGGGTTAAATCATCCAATGGTGAATCAGAACAGCGCTATGTTATACAAACAACGTTGAAGCTTGGGTCAGACCAATGGCCAATTCAAATTACACTGACCGACCGCTCAGACATGAGTTATTTGATGTTATTAGGCCGCGAAGGTATGGGAGATCGCTTATTAGTTGATCCGTCTACGACATTTCTATTAAGCAATTAATCTAATGCAGATTGAGCAAAGTTTAAATCGAACGCCTGTTATTTATGGCCTCATCACTCACAATCATCCGATTGTTCTTTTTGATTC
Source organism: Arenicella sp. 4NH20-0111 (assembly GCF_040366405.1). Taxonomy (NCBI): domain Bacteria; kingdom Pseudomonadati; phylum Pseudomonadota; class Gammaproteobacteria; order Arenicellales; family Arenicellaceae; genus Arenicella; species Arenicella sp. 4NH20-0111. Next base: position 479,723 of record NZ_BAABWF010000002.1, on the reverse strand, counting down.
TAAAGTCGGCACTAAAAAGTGCTGACGATACGAAAATGCCCAGGGTCACTATCGACTGGGGAGAAATTGAAGAGACGATAATCCACCGATCATGTTCACCGTTGATAAAAATCCCATTTATTTAACGTTATAAATTAATCGGGTATGAAACGAACTATACTAGAATGCTGACAAATATTATTCTGCGTGCTCATCCAACACAACAAATTTAGCGTCAGGTAGTGAGTTAAATCGTGTTTTGGTGGCCGCGGTGTACGCTCCCATTTGTAAACCGATCACTAAGTCCCCTATTTCCAATTCTGGCAGCTGAATGTTTTCGGCGATAACATCAATACTGTCGCAGGTTGGACCCGCTAAGATGCACGCGTGAGTAAGACCTGTTTTAAAGACCTGCAAGGGATAAATCGTGTGGTCATAAATTTGCCCTGAATACGACCCATAAACCCCGTCGTCTAGGTAATACCAGAACAAACCACCGCGTTTTGATTTACCCGTTATGGTGGTAATGCTATCGACCGCAGGTGCAATCAAGTATCGACCCGGTTCTGCCAGTAAATGCCAGTCCGCGGGGAGTTTGTTTAACTCTTGTCTAATTGGCGCACAGAAGGCATCAATATCTAGCCCTTGTAAAAGATAGTCTGCAGGAAACCCGCCGCCAATATCCAAAGAACTCATTGGCGTTTTAGCCGTTGCATTAATGCTGTGCATTAATGCCGCGCAATCGCGTATGGCTTGTGCGTGCTTATGCGCATTAGCGCATTGTGAGCCAACATGAAACGACAAACCTTTGACATGAATACCTAAGGATTCTGCTTCACTGACCAATTGCTGGACTTCATTGGGCTCGCAACCGAATTTGCGCGACAGATCAACGACGGCCGATTCGCTTCTAAAGCTAACCCGTAACAGAACACCAACACGACTTCTGTAGGCCGTGAGTTTCTTCAATTCGTAAACGTTATCCACCACAAATGTGGTGGCTCCGAATCGTAGAGCGTCACGAATTTCACTGTCCTTTTTGATTGGGTGCGTGTGTATTGTTCGTCTGCCTGAAATCCGATGTTTTAATAACAGGTCCATCTCGCCGGCTGAGGCCACGTCAAAGCCGCCACCCAGCGCATCGATGGTTTTAACAATATTCGAGTTTGGGTGGGCCTTTACCGCGTAATATAAATCCACGTTTGGTAAGGCACTTTGCAAGGACTTAAACTGCTTTTCAAGCACCGATGGCCGATACACCAAACAAGGAGAACCATGTTTTTCAACGACAGACTGATAGTCGCGCTTATTCGGATCATCCCCACTCAATAAAATAGTTCGCTGCTCTGTATTCATTTTAGACCGTCAACCTTCGGCGTCGTTTAGCGCGTTCACAATATATTGTGGTAACGCAAAACTCGATTGGTGAATAGCTGGGTTGTAATATCGCGTGGGTATGTCTAAATGATTCCAGCGGCTCTCAATAACACTTACGTCAGTACTGCGCGCCAAAGGGTTATCAGTGCCCCAGGCAAACGTCATGAATCCCCCATAATAGGTAGGAACCGGCGCGCAATAGAACGTCATGTCGCTAAAATTTTCGCCCATGCGTTGATACGTGGTTTGTACTTCGTCTTTTTGAAAGAACGGAACTCCATTTTGGGTTACCAATATGCCATTAAGGTTAAGACAACGCTTGGCGTGTGCGTAGAAACTGTCGCTGAATAACACTTCTCCAGGACCAATTGGGTCAGTACTATCTGAAATAATCACATCGAACTTTTTGTCTGTGTTCTTTAGAAAATTTATGCCATCATCTATCACTAATTCTAAGCGCGGATCATCATAAGCACCGGCCGAATGATTGGGCAAATACTCAATTGACATATCAACAACAGCTTGGTCAATTTCAACTTGAGTCACACTATCGATTGGGTGTTTACAGATTTCACGTAGCATACCGCCATCGCCTCCCCCTATGATCAAAACGTGCTTAGCCTCTGTGTGGGCAATCATGGGCACATGCGCTAGCATTTCATGGTAAATAAACTCATCCGCCTCAGTGGTTTGCACGATACCGTCTAATGTCATCACCCGCCCGAGCATAGCGTTATGAAAAATCATTAAATGTTGGTGATCAGTTTTGTGTTCAAAATACAGTTTATCAATACGATATTCTTGACAAACGGCATCGTACAACGTTTCCTTAAAGTGCTTCATCGTTAGCCTCCGCCATCACAGGGATACCTACATTGGACATGGTTTGTCCGTTGAAACTTTGAGCGCCACGTAAGTGTTCATGGACGTTGACAAAATCAGGTTTAAACGCGGCTTGCAGCACGGCTATGGCTTTTTCTGGCTGTGCATCTCCGCACATAAACACGTCAAAGGCCGCAAAGTTTCGTTCGGGCCAAGTGTGCACACTGATGTGTGATTCGGCCAACACCGCCACTCCTGAGATGCCCGCATTGGGTGTAAAATGATGCAAATGGATGTGCAGCAGCGTAGCGCGAGAAACCTCCACAGCTTCACGCATGGTTTGTTCCATCAATTTAAGGTCGTCAAGATCTTGCGCACCCCAAAAGTCAATAATGATATGAGTACCAGCAAACTCTTCACCGTTGCGAACAATAAAGTGGTCGGCGTATTCTTGGTTGGCAGTACTTGATTGATCATGAGTCGGCCAATCAGCGCCAGCATTAGTGGCGTGTTCAGGTGCTAAATTAATTTCGAATTTCATCGAAAACCCTCTAAAAACGAATTGTATTGAGCTAACACGTTTCTTGAGAACTTAGCGACCACAAAAATCAAAGTCAATTTTGGTGGTTACCGTAAGTATGCAATAACGCGCGGTTAGCGAATAAGCATAAAAACCCCAGGGGCAATAAATTAAGCGCGGATTTTAAGTTTTTTTTTAATAAAAACAAGCCTCTTTTTAAAAAATATTAATTAATTTATCTCTCAATTCCAGAACTCTGCCCTAGCCTATAATTAGTCAATAAAATCATGAGTATTTGCAGGCACGGGGATGAACCAGTCGATACCAACACACACTCGATATTTTGACTGGCTGAGCAACGTTGGCAATCACGACAAAGGTCGCGAGCGACCATGGTTGCAATGATAAGAACGACTGATTTTTGCCTTCTAAAAACCAGCTCACTCAACTTTATGTAAATGCGATAGCAGTTGGTGGCTTTGCTGTTGTTGGTTTCTCTTGAAGCTCATCTGATGTTGACGATAATGTTGCATGGAGTACGTCATTCGACACTGGTCTCCAGGTGCCATAGGGCGAAGGACAAATCATTTAGTGTCCGTCGAATTCGGGCTTACTGATAGACGGAACGCGGCTCACAATTCAATGCACACGGAGAAGAATTCTGAATCTCTATGTTACGTGCGTATTCTAGTTTTACGTCCTTACACCTATCTCTTCGAACACTAGCGAATTTAACGAGGTTTTGGAGCCCCATTTTTGCCTATGAGTTGGTCTCTCAAACACGTCTCTCCTCCATCTCAAAATACTCATTAGACAACGCAACGGTACAATTGTCTTAGGCCCAAGCTTCACCAAATACTCGTGCAAAGTTTTGCCCTAGAATCTTGTCTACGCCGGCCGAAGTGACACCACGTTTACGAAGCTCTTGTTCAAATACTTGCATTTTATGTGGGCCGTTCATTCCAATCACGTACGGCGGTGGCCCCTCACCTGGCGCGGCTACGCCTGTTTCTTTTCTGATTCGGTTAATTTCATTCCATTCAGCCAGGCTTTCCTTACTGGTGTCAAAGCCCAAGATTGGGGTATCGCTTCCGATACCAACGTGATCTTCGCCGCACACCTTGATTGCGTGCATTACATGCGCCATAAACGCTTCTAATGATTGTTGATTAAGGTCGGCAGTTAAGTAACTCATCTCATAGATGCCGGTTACTCCACCAGAATCCGCCACTTTTTTTAATATGCTGTCGGATTTGTTACGCGGATGATCGTTTATTGCGTTGCAACCTGTATGCGTCATGGCGACTGGGCGCTCGGCTATTTTAACAATGTCATCGGCAGTACGTTCGTGTGCGTGGCTTAAATCTACTAACACCTTATTCATCTGCATTTGTTGTATCGCTTGACGACCTAAATTCGTTAACCCTAAGGGTTCATGCATAGACATTACCCCTGCCCCGAACGCATTAGAGTTGTTGTAGCCTGGTTGCATAATTCGAACACCTAAATCGGCGAATTCCTTTATATGTTCCAACTTTTCATCAATCATGGTGGCCGCTTCGAACGAATAAATGATACCAATCTTTCCTTGATCGTGCGCTTCGGCCAGGTCTTCCGCCGAATTAACGTGCTTGAATATTTCGGGGTTTGCTAGATAGATTTGCGGCAGAGAATCAAGAATCTCCAAGCACTGTTGATATGTTCCCGCACTTCCGCCTAAAGAAAGCTTAAACGACGATAATCCAGTGGATTTAAACTGTTGTTTTCTGGTTTTGCTTAAAGGGTCTCCCACGAATGAGGGTACGACCATATTTCCATTAATCTTGTACTTTCTCATGATGGGTCTTTCTGTTGACCCATTCGCACAGGGAATAAAAGGCGTCATGGCGGAGCATTGAATAAACTTCCTTCTACTGAGTTTCGAATAGCTTTTCTTCATGTTCTCTAGTAATTTAGTATTGAGAACACAAAAGTATTAAACATATTGCGCAATATGTTTAATAAATTATCCAAATATTAATAAAATGAATAAACAGACTAAGACGCCTGAAATCAAGGATGCCTTTTTAGGCAGGCATTTAGAGAACCTAAGTCAACTGATTGAACAGCAGAGTAAGAATGTTTTTGACTATGAAAACATTCAAGTTCCGGTTAAATCGTGCTCGACGTTTATGTGTATTGGACGGCATGATGAAATATCCAGCGCAGACATAGCACGTGAACTAGGGATCTCCCACCAGCTAGTCAAGCAAAAGCTTACCCATCTATTGAAACTAGATTTAATTTCCGTGGATGCAGACCCAATAGACAAACGCAGACGTCTTTTGAAGCAAACCGCTAAAGGAAAAACACAACACACGAAACTGCTTGAACTTTTACCGAAGTTCGAAGCTGTTTATGAGGCCCTGTATACGTCGTTGGAGTTTAGGCTGATCGAAAAACTTGAGTTATTCAGATCCGAGCTTGTTTCCACACCACTTTTCGAACGAGCTCAATTTAGTAACAAACAACGATAAACAAAGATATCGAAGTCGACCATTGCACCTCGCCTATAAGAAAATCCACGACGCTAGCAAGTCTCGTTACTTCCCTCGATCAAAGTAGATTGAATAAAGTCAAATAAGTTTAAGGATGCTTAGATAGGTCATATTTCGCTCAAGGATTAAAGGAAAATATCGAGCCACCAACCTTCCCTGCTTGCAATTAGCCGCTAGATAACTGACGAGCGAGCTATGCAACGAACTCTTTTTTTGGAACATAGGTTCCTCGCAGGCGTTTGCTTGGCTAATTTTTCTATGACGCGATAGCGTATTTCCAATACATCTGCATCAATTAGGTTTTACGTATGGATGATATTAAATGTTAGCACTGTGACAATATATTTCTGAATTCATTTTGTTTTGCAGCCCAAACTACTATGTTATATCATAACATTTATTGAAATACTGGCAGAATTGTTAAAGCAGAACCGAATGTTAGAGTCTTGCGACCCAAAAACTGTATTAGCTCGACCCACTTTTTCGTTTGGGCATGTGTTGTTTACTCCTTGTATGGTTGAGCAAGGCTCAGTCCATCGTCGGCACAATACCGTTATATATCCATCTATTCTGAACGATGAACACGCGTATCCACCGCTTCTGCGTCAGCTCAAAGCTCTGGATCGAGTAACCCTCCAAACCAAATTACCTCCTTGTGCCAATGAGGTTCCATTCTTAACGAACCAAACCGCAAAACCGGCCTCTGATGGTCCATCCTAACTATAACTATTACAACGAATCACCGTCGTGAACACCCGCCAATAAATCTATTGGGTGCTAATAACGGCGGCAAATATAAAATTAGATAATTGAAATTATGAAAAACCTCAAAAATACCCCAGCAGGCCTGGGTCTTGGCGTTGCTTTGGGACTAACCATTGCAGTACCGGTAGCAGCACAAACACAAAATAGCGCCGATGAAGCTAAAATTGAAGAGATATTCGTGCTTGGTGAACGGCGCGCTTATCAAGGAAACTTCGATGATCTGGAAAACCCCACGGCAGATCAAACTATGAGCGAGGAACTGCTTCTTCAAGTGGGCGCTATAAACTTAGATGATGCATTAGATTTATCGGCTTCGGTCGCGCGGCAAAACAATTTCGGTGGGCTATGGAATAGCTTTTCCATTCGAGGATTCTCTGGCGACATAAATTTACCCAGTGGTTTTCTGGTAAACGGGTTCAATGCGGGACGTGGTTTTGGTGGACCTCGTGACTTGGTTGGCATTGAATCGATGGAGGTGTTGAAAGGCCCTCGCTCAGCTCTGTTTGGTCGCGGTGAACCGGGTGGCACAGTGAACCTGGTGACCAAACGCCCCAAATTTGAAACGGGGGGATACATTCGAGGCACGATAGGTAAGTGGAAACAAGCTCGTTTGGAAGGCGACTATCAAACCGTACTTGGAGCGAATGAGAATGTTGGTCTTCGTTTGGTTGGTTTTTATGAAGATAGCGACAGCTTTCGCGAACCCGCTGAGTCTGAGAAAGTAGGGTTTTATCCATCACTGAATTGGAAAGTTTCGGATCAAACCAGCCTATCGTACGATTTAGAATACACCTCTCAGGAATTACCGTTTGACCGCGGTGTGGTTTACTCGGAGGATTTTGGTTTTTCTCCGCGAGACGTTTTTGTTGGCGAAAACGTTCCAATCGAAACCCAAGTCATCGGTCATCAACTCGAGCTTCAAAATAACTTCGATGACAACTGGAGTTTTTTAGGCGGCGTAGGCTTTCGCGAGACCAGCCTTGAAGGCGATGCGTTTGAATCACAATTTGGCTCGCGTCAAACCTATTTTCTCAATGGCGAAACCGTCTCACGCTTCTTCCGTTCGCGTGACTTTGACTCTGAGTATTTTGTGTTACGAGGCGAATTGGCGGGAGAATTCCAAACCGGACAATTGCGTCACCGCGTGACTCTGGGAATGGATTACGATAAGTTTGACAACACATTGGTTATTGATCGTTTTCGCTCGAGATTTGGTGGCGATATCAATGCCCTAACCCCCTCAGACTTAGCCAGTGATTTGATACTTGAAATCGACAACCCTGTTTATGGCGCGAACCTTAACCCGATCGCGGGAGCCAACACCAACCGAAACGAAGTACTTAAGGGCTACGGCATATACATCCAGGATCAAATTGATCTCACTGATCAGCTACAAGTCCGCATTGGCGCACGCTTTGACGATTTTGAGCAAGACCTTACCAACTTTCTGGCATCACCAGCCACGACGATCACCTCCTCAGATGACCGATTTTCGCCCCAGTTTGGTGCCGTCTACCAGGTTAATGATGGTGTCAGCCTTTATGCCTCTTACGGCGAGGGTTATCGCCAACAAACAGGCCAAGACTTCCAACAAAATCAGTTTGATCCAAACATAACGGAATCAAAAGAAATTGGGTTGAAAATGGACCTTGGTGAGATCTACAAGACGGTAGAAGGTTCAATCGGCCTGACGCTGTTTCAAGTTGAACAAAGCAATTTTCTCGTCAACGATGACCGCCCGGCAGCAACGGCGGTTGGATTTTTCTCGATCCCAGCAGGTGAAGCGGAAAGTACAGGGCTGGAGTTTGATGCAAATTTAGAATTTGAAAACAACCTCAGCTTTTGGATTTCCTACGCCTATACAGATGCTGAGTTTAGTAACAGCTTTGCTGACGTAGACGGCTTCGGGTTTACCATTGACTCGGGAGACCCGGTTATTAACTCGCCAGAACATCAATTCAACATACAAGCAAGTAAAGGCCTCAGCTTAGGTGGCATGCCAGCCAGTATCGGTGGCGGCATTTTCTACACGGATGAGCGTAATGGCTTTGTCGGTTCTGATTTCATCTTACCTGACTACACAACAGTGCGGCTATTCAGCGAAATCAAGCCAATCGATAAACTGTCTTTGAGGCTGGACGTAGATAACCTATTCGACGAAACCTTCTACACCAATTCTTTTGCTAACGTTTGGGTAGGACCAGGAACACCACGTCGCTGGAGGTTTACCGCGACGTATTCTTTCTAACTGGCAATCTGTATTTTGAGGCACACTCGTTGAGTGTGCCTTAAGCAAATACGCAAAGACCAGACTGTCTCCGCTGTGTATTAACAGCTACTACTCAACCAATCTAAAGCGACAATTCATAGTTAGGTGCGAAAGCAATTGGAATAACAAACGTTAAGTTCGCGTCCGAATACCGATCATCTACGGGCGTAGAATCCTCTTCTACATTCGGGTTCCACACGACTTCTATCTTGACTAAACCTGGTTTTAGCCCCTCCGTCGGCACCAAGCCAATAAGCCCTCTCATCTTGATGTCCGCGCGCTCAGCCGCATAGAAGGTAGACATCGGAACCGGCGTACCTTCGATGCTCACGGACCAAAGCGAACGTACACAGTCAAGCCGTTCTGATGTTTCGGTCGAGTCACTACAAAATTGATCGAGCAATAAATTGTCTCTAAGAGGTTGATAGGGTAAAAATAAGCGCACAAAGCTAGCACTTTGATTGAAGCTATCAACTCGCGGCCACCCCCTCAGTTTGTCTAAGGCGCTCGGCATATCCTCATAATAGGTACTGCGAAATCCACCATTAATGTCTGGGGGCCCCATATAAGAGAATTCATTCGAAATTGTGAACGAGCGCCAAGCAGCGCCGCTTGTATTTCCGATCATCACAATTGCTCCGATACTGAACGCCAATGCAACAATCACAACCAGGGGGCGCGTGTTGCTTTGCAATGTAAGCTGCACAGGCAAAACAAGACGTTGTGGATAAGCAAGCTCTACGACGCGCCGCAGAAAATTCAACAGCCAGACGAGGAACCGATTCCCACGCAGACGGGGTACTCGGGCAGCGAGCTGCGCATCCAGTAAATAGGAAAGAATCGGCGCACCAATAAATATGGTGAGCAAAATGGTGGTACTGATACCCAAGGCATTGTTCGTGCCGCCAAATTGGCTACCTATTGAGCCAGATACAACCAGTGTGCCTACTAAAATAACGCCAAACCACAGTACATTCAAGGTCAGCATGCTGATAACCGCGAACAGTGATGATGCTAAACGGTCCGTTTTTTCAATTACCGTACCTAGGTCTGGCAACGTTTCACGATAGTGTTTGCGGCTGATCGGGCCTAAACCCGGAGTCTTGCTCCAATTAATACCATTAGGAAAAGCGGCGCGCAGACCAATCATCCCAACCCAGTAAGCACGCGCCATTAAATGCACTATAAAACAAGCGGCCAAACCATAACTCACGCCAGCCAATATATTTGAACCCACCAGCGAGGCGATGTACATACTGGTCGAGAGGTGCGTGTAAACGTCTGCGATTTTATCGAATAACCAGCTGGGCATAGACAATAAAGCGAATATGGTCAAACTTGAAATTATTAACTCAAGCTCATCCGTACGATCACGTAAGCGACCGATGGCTTCGGCATTATCTTGGTCCTGTGCTGCTGCTTTTTTTTCTTGTGTCAAACCACCCTACTCCTAAAAATCGGGGTTATGTAAACGTAACGTTGATTTCTAGATAATATCTCAGGTTTACGGAATTTGAAGCAAAGAATTTATTGTTGCTAGAGGCGAATTCCAATCTAACCCAGGCGATGGCTTGAACAGATGGCAACAGCAGCCTCCAGACTGGGTGTATTTATTCCGATACATGCCGTTGAATCACTGAGTCGACAATCGGTATAAAGTCGGTGGGCTGGATGCTGTTATACAACTTAAAATACAAACTATCCCCATAACCGAACTCGACATCCTTGTAGGCTTCGTTTTTAGAAAGCTCTTGCCATTCTATCGCCTGATGTTTAGCGCACGTTATAGGCAACCATTCATTTTTTTTGGCTGATGGCGAAAACACCGAGGCAGTAGGTGTGCCGACCGCTTGCGCTATATGCCTTGGCCCACCTTCATTGCCGATAAATACGTCACACAGGCTAAACAGAATAGCCAGATCGCGTAACTCGTTAATCGGCACCTTCCTAACAACACCGCTGACACAAGCCAGATCCTGATGCACCAACTCCACCTCTTTTAGTTCGTGAGGTAGGCCACCAAACAATACTATTTGCGCCTGGTACCTATCGAGGCAATGTTTAATAGTTTCAACAATATAGTGTCGGTTCCACTTCTTTTGCGGCTCTTTTGAACTTACACAAAAAACAAATATTGATTTATTCAAGTCTATACCGTGAGACTCAATAATGCCGCGCATCTTTGCTCGCTCAGGCTCGGTCACCATTAAATTTATCGGTTCGTTATAACTGATTTGATAACCCACCTCGGTAAGAGGTCGCAGCAATTCCAGTCGCTGTAATACTTTGTGCGGCCGCTCTGCAGCCTGCTTTATGCGATGCGTATACGCAATGCCCCGTCTTTTTTTGTAACGACCAATTCGATACTTGCTCTTTCTGGATAGCAAAGAAATGAGTTCACTTTTGGCGGTTGAGCTAGCGTCAATAGTGATGTCGTATTCAGTTCGAGTTATGGACCAAATCTTCTTCACATACTTGATTGGGTTCTTTCGTTCTTCCCAAGAAAGCCCAATAACCTGATTAATAGAAAGATGATGTTTATACAGCCCCTGACTTGGTTCATGCACAAGATAGTCGATACGGGCATTAGGAAAGGTCTTCCTGAGAGAATCGCAAATAGTTGAGCTCAGCACTACGTCGCCGATCGCATTAAAGCGAATTACCAGAATTTTCATGTTTAAGTGATTCTGTGGTCCTTAGGTTTACATCAATGAAAGAATGGCATTAAGCTTTTGGCTGCTTTGATGCCTCGTATAAAGGACAGGCTTAGCGTTTACCCGCCAAACCTGTTCCTATCTCTGAGAACTTACCTTACGTTTTTAACAATCGCGTTACTTCATCCATTAATCACCTAAAGCAAAGTGTGAGGATGAAGAACTCAAACACCAAGAGTCAGAGTCTCCATCGAAAAAGCAGGTTGGCTTCAATCCCCGTTTTGCTTCCTAGATCAAGAATGAGTGGACTATCAGCGGCATCACCAAGGTAACTTTCAACTTCCATAGAGCCCAATATGCTCATGCGATTACTCAGATAGTATTCCGTCGATAAGCCTAGTGTGAGCGACTTGAGGCCACTGTTCGGCTGAAACGTTCTGAAGCCAGAGCGCAATGACTCATCCGACGTGATGCCAAATTCCGTCTGCATGTACTCCGAGTCAGCGCCACTTATGTCCAGTCGAGTTCCAAAACGCCACTTATCATTGTCCATAAGCCAGTCATGACTTGCACCGACAAACCACACCAGGCCCTTATTCGCATCACCCGTAAGATCAGGCTGTAGTGTCGCGAAAATCGAGCTGTCGCCAAAACGACGCGCGAGGGTGAATTGACCCTCAATGGTAGACTCGACTGAATCAAGAGTGTCAAGAATGGGGTCATCACCACGATCACGACCTTCTTCATACTCTATAAATCCCTGAAATTGCGTGTTTTCTGATATCGAATAGATCGTCCCGATTTCACCTAAGCCGAAGTAGATACGGTGCCCTGATTGAGTTCGGAAAAGTGCTCGTGCCGACACGCCGGCCGCCGATTCGGAACTATCTGAACCGGCATAGGTTGGCTCAATTTCTACGCCAAGCCCTAGTTCGAACTGCCACCCAGGCTCTGAATCCAATGCATACCATGGGCTCTCTGGGTTTAGCTGTAATGGGTCCGAGGCGTCGGATGTAATGGGCAAAGTAATGATAGAAAGTGTGAACAGTGCTGATCGATAACGCATGTGAATGTATTCCTAATTCCAAAGTAGTTCATGTTAATTGGCCTAGAAGTGTATTTTGATCAAGCAGTTATCGGCATCGGGCATTTGTCTTAAAAAGACTTGGGTTTTGTGTTTTCGGCATTCATCGGGCAAATGTCCTATGGTAGACGGTGCCTGAGTTTGTTCTAATATTCCGGACCAAACTAACTACAAATTTCCTTGGGCCCTTCTATAGCAAAATGAACCAAAAAAAAGACATTGAACAAATATTGGTGGGAATAGCATTGTTAGTACTTGTGTGCGCGGGCATTTTCGATCTAATTGAAGACCGAGCGGAAGGCGCTACTGCTTTCGAGCTGTCCTTGGACTTCATCGTAAGCGTCTTCGTTGGCGGAACTCTATTGTATATATGGAAGAAGAAACCCGCCGCCACAAAGACACGCAATAAGTATCTAGAGCGTAAGATCCGGATGTCCAATCAAGACCTTATTGTATGGAAGTCCAGAGCGTCAAAATTGCTGCTTGGTTTAGGGTTGGAGATCGATCAGCAGTTTGATTCTTGGGTTTTAACTAAGGCCGAAAAAGAAGTCGCACTTCTGCTCATCAAGGGAATCAGTTTAAAAGAACTGGCTTACCTTAGATCAACAAATGAGAAAACCGTACGTCAACAAGCCAGCAGCATATACTCGAAAGCAAATCTAGAGAGCCGAGCAGAATTGTCTGCGTTTTTTCTGGAAGACTTATTGTTGCCCTAATCTTGATATAAAGGGTGTTTTATTGTTAGAACTCCTGCTCATCTCGGAAGCACTAAAGATGGGATCTAATACTGCTCAACCTTAGAGACAGTAACCGACCCATCATAGATCAAGACACTCTTCAGATTTGTCTAACAATAAGGTGTGCCCACTCATGCAGTCATTAATATCAAAAGCAATACGTGATAATCCATCGCTATGCGCGTTACCTAAGGCGCTCGTAGCAGCATCACAAGATAGACCGTCTAGCGCCTTGCTCTGCTTCAAGATATCGACGTATTGCTTAAGCGTTAGACCGGCAGGTGCTTCGAACATAGAAACGCATTGAATCGCCTTCGCGATGATTTCATCGCTGGGACAAAGTATCCTGTTAATTAACGCTTTTAGGTAAGTTCTCTTTAAGGTATCGGGCAAAAGTAGATACTGCAGGTTTAACCCCTTGTCTCGACGGCATGAGTAAACTTATCTCTGCGGTTCCCGCTGACCAATCGCGTAACACGCGAACCAGGGTTCCGGCTCTCTCCTCCTCTCGACATATGTAAAGAGGTAGCCCAACGACACCCAAGCCAAGAGACGCTGCTTTTTTGAGCGTTACCATATCATCGCTGCATAGGCGAGGTTGATACGCAATGGATACGCTCCGACCTTCTTGACTTTGTAATTTCCAGCACCCCTTTTCAGGCTTCCAACCCAATTTTAAACCAGCGTGTTGTTCTAACTCTTCTGGGATAACGGGTCTGCCAGCTCGCTCTAGGTAACTCGGAGAAGCGAACAAACCCCAATCAGCGATGGCCAATCGTCGCTGAATCAGGGTGGAGTCTGGTAACGGACTGCTGTGCGCACGAATTGCAATATCCACACCCTGTTCAACAAGATCGATGGACTGATTTGTAACCTGTTGGATAATTTCTACCTGCGGATACTTGCGAATAAACCTTGTAACGATGTCGCTTAGAGCAAACTGAGCCATCCCAACCGAGCACGACAAGCGAACTTTCCCTGAAAGTACATTCGACAATTGCTTAATCGCTGCATTAGCCGCCTCAATTTCATCAACCGCCCTACGTGCGTGCTGATAGAAGGTTTTACCGATATCAGTAACGTAAAATTGACGCGATGTTCGCTGAATAAGGCGAACACCAAGCTTCGCCTCTAACTGGCTTATGTGCCGACTTAAGCGCGACTTGGGAACGCCCAAAGCCCGGCCGGCCGGCGCAAAACCTTCCTTTTCGACAACGTGGACGAAATAAAAGTAGTCGTTCATATCCATTCTGTATCACCCTTTGCCAAAATATCGTTTCAATTATAGAACCATAAGTTCAAATATTGCCACTTTTAAGCTTTATCGTTTCAAATTACATTGTAATCACAACGTAATTTCAATGGATAAAAATATGAAACAAACGAACACAAAAAGTACTACCACGCAGTTGAACATGAGCGCTCAAGTTATTGGCAAACCTCTAAATGTTGGTACGGGATTTCAAGCACTCAGTTTTAAACACGATCAGTTCAATGGGTTAATGGACCCTCTTGTCATGGTTGACCATTACACAATGACACAGCCAACTTTTGGTGAACACCCGCACGCAGGAATGTCTGCTGTCTCCATTCTCTTTGAAGACAGCGAAGGTATTTTCAACAACCAAGACTCGCTTGGAAACAACATAGATCTTTTACCAGGTGACGCCTACTGGCTTAAAGCGGGCGCAGGTGCAATTCACGATGAAAAGCCAACTCTAGGTTCAAGAACCCATGGCCTTCAGATTTTCGTCAACTTGCCTAAAGCTTGCAAACACGACACTCCTGACTCTCTGCATGTTCCAGCTAACAACATGCCAATCATCAAAGGAAACGGCTTCAGAGTTCGCGTGATCTTCGGCAACAGCAATGGCATAACTGGAGCACCGTCACCAGCGCAGACCTTCACGGCCTTGGATGCTTATCTGGAAAACGACGCAAGCTACACACATGAACTGAAAGGCGAACAATCGGCATTGATTTACGTAATTTCGGGGTCAATCAATGTCCATGCAGGCAATCAAAACGTAAACATAGCCAATGGGCAGTCTATGACGATTCAAACCCAATCGGATAAACACCAATTGCATTTTGAAAGCACGAATGAAGCTCACTTTGTCGTTCTACAGGGGGCGCCAATCCAAGAACCCTTTGCGCAGAAAGGGCCATTTGTTATGTCGGATTTACAGGAACTTGAGCGGGTATCGGCAGCCTATGAGGCAGGCTTATTTGGATCTATTTCTAGCGATTTCAACTAAAAAATAAAGATGATTTTATCACCACAAATAACCGACTTCTGGTACATGCAGTATCACTGTAATTTTAGATGTTTTGAAGAAATCGACGTTTAGAGTCCCAACAGACAATCACCTCAATTAGACAAGACTATAATTCTGGTATTTCAATTTCATACCCATTATCCTGCATTTTTTGACTGCTTAGGTAACTTAGTATTTCTATCATTCACGCCATCGCCATGATCGCCGCAAGTCTGGGAGTGTTCCAGGCTATGCTGTTGGCTGCCCATTTATTAAGCATAGACCGCGGCAACCGCCTGGCTAATCAGCTGTTTGCCTTAATGCTAATTGGTTTGAGCATTAGAATAGGTAAGTCGGTTTTCAACTATTACCTGGTTATCGAACCATGGCAGCGAAACATAGGACTGGCTGGCTTACTACTCGTGGGGCCTAGCTTTTGGCTGTATGGCAAAACCATAAGCCAAAAGCTATCAACGTTAAGTAAGAGAGAGCTTTTCAGTTTCGCCCCCGCAGTCGTCTACGCTTTGTTTTGCTGGTTAATTCCAAATGACAGAGGCGTTACGGCTCACCTCAGTTACACTTTGGTGATGAGTCAGTGGGCTATTTACCTATACCTATCAATGAAGTTAACGTCTCAGATCAATCGAGTGTTAACGTTAGACGCCGGCGCCTGGTATCGCAAAATTTTCATCGGGCTGTGTGTCGTTTGGTCATACTACTTCTTAGTTTTCATTGGTGTAGTGCCCTATTACCTCGGTGGGGCCGTCATCTATTCGATGATGATCTGCGGACTGACGGTTCTGTTTTTAAATCGTCAGCACTTTAGTACAAATAAATACCTGCAAACCAAGCTTTCCAGCCAACAAAGCAAAGATACAATGACTCGAATTGAGCTCGCTATGATCGAGAACCAGCTGTATCTGGATTCTGGATTAACCGTTGCTAAGGTAGCGGCCCATCTCAACGTGTCGGCTAGGCAAGTATCGCGCGCCATTAACGAAAACGGCGGGTTTGGATTTGCGGCATTTGTAAAACAACATCGGCTTGACCACGCAAAGCGCTTACTCTCCGACCCAAACTATCGAAGATCGAAAATTGCCGCCATAGCGACGGACTCTGGTTTTGGTAACGTCGCCTCATTTAACAGTGCGTTTGCAAGCGAAGAAAACATCACTCCTTCGGAATATCGCAAGAGAAGAATTGAGAGCATAGAGTGACTAAAACCTTCTGAAATCGTGAATTCATAAACGATTTTTCTGATATTCATGTTTAAAAGCAGCATTCTAGAGGCACATTAACGAACGCTTTAGCTCCATTGAAAACACTATCACTGTATTTTGTGGCTGCCCTTTACTTGAGCACCCTACCCTCGATCGCCAAAACGCCGTCGATTAACTACGAACGCATCACGATTGCTGATCGACTCCTGCGGCCATGGGATATGGCTTTTATAGATGAAAACTCGGCACTGATCACAGAAAAAGAAGGAGGACTACAGCTGGTAAACCTTCACAATGGCCAGAAAATAGAGATTCAAGGCCTACCAACTGACGTGGACAATCGAAATCGGTCGAGCATTGGTGATAATTCTGGGCTCTTCGCGGTTAAGTTAGATCCTGATTTTTCTCAAAATCGCTGGATCTATTTGTCTTATGCAGCGCGCGATCCAAATGGCTTGGGCACCACCACTAAGGTGATTCGTGCAAGGCTAAATCAACACAGATTACAGTCGATCGAACCTCTGTTCACAGCGCTCCCCTACAGCAAGGACCGTTACCATTATGGCGGTGGCATGGTATTCGGTTCCGATGACAAACTCTATTTTACCGTAGGTGAGCGACTGTTTACCGAAGCCGATCAACCTGCGATGCCAATCGCGCAGGACTATCTTGAGCGGCGCGGAAAAATATATCGAATTAACCGTGACGGTTCTATCCCTGAGGACAACCCTAAAATCAGCAAGAATGCTGTTCCAGGCATTTACGCAGTCGGGATCCGAGCAGCCCAAGGATTGACGGTAAACCCCATGACGAATGAAATTTGGTTCTCGGAACACGGCACTCATCAGGGCGATGAAATCAATCGCCTCATTAGCGGTGCCAACTATGGTTGGCCCATTCACACTTCGGGAAAATATCGCCACGCTCAATACCAGCCACCGTCGCTTAAAGACCGCAGATTTACCTCGCCTGCTTGGTCTTGGAAGCAGACCGTCGCCCCAACTGGATTAACGTTCTACACTGGTTCAGAGTTTCCTGAATGGCACGGCGATCTTTTCGTGGCAGGGCTCAGTCGAGGCAGCTTATGGCGAATTCGAACTGCCGACGGTGACATAGCCAATATGGAGCAGCTGTTCATTAATGCCCCTATTAGACTGCGTAATGTAAAGCAATCACCCAAAGGCGCTATCTACCTGCTGACGGACGAAGCTAACGGGCGCCTGATGAAATTACAACCTACAACCGAGGATAATCACTGATGACACATTTTAAAACTCTGACTTTAACGCTACTTTTGATCTGTTCAAATGTGACAAACGCTGACCCGAATACCGATGCGGCGCGGGAGGTGATTCAACAATATATTGACGGTTCGTCTTACACTCAAAGAGAAAAGCTTATTGAGGCCTTTCACCCTGATGCTACACTCTACTTAACTGGGAAAGAAGGCTTCGATCGCTACAATCCAACGCAATACGCCGACTTTTTTGCCCATAGAGAGCCCGGAAAGTTCAATGGCCGAATCGGCAAAATTCTATCGATTGAGGTCACCAAGGATATCGCAACAGCCAAAGCGTCTATTAGTATTCAAGAAAGCAACCTTGTCTACATTGACCTGTTTTTATTAAAAAAGACAGATGAACAATGGCAAATCATCAGCAAAACGGCCACTCGACTTTCTGACGAATAGATGATTTTATCTTTAGCGCCATTTTTTCTGCGGTATGTTACGAGTACAAGATAAATTAAGGGCGCATTTTAACGCAGGCTGAACGCAACTTAGTCCAAGTCGATTCTTCGATGGAGATACAGGATCGACTTCCAGAGTATTTACACTCAGGCCACGCATGCGAAACTTGATTCAACTCATGGTCATTTAGCCAGTTTTATCTGTTGTTCTAATATTCGAAAGAGCTCTAATTTCTTTAATGGTTTAGACAAACAGTCGTCCATCCCATTAGCAATGTAGCGCTCTCTATCACCTACCAGCGCGTTCGCGGTTAATGCGACAATGGGGGTTTTAGAACGCGTAGAGTGTGCCTCAAATTCTCTCATCTTCGCGAGCGCCTCAAGTCCATCCATCACCGGCATGTTGATGTCCATAAGCACGAGATCGAACTCACTTTTCTCAAACTCCACACACGCTTCAGCGCCGTTATCAGCGATGGTGAAATCCACTTGTATGCTTTTTAATATTGCTTTGACCAGCATTTGGTTAACCAAGTTATCTTCCGCCACCAAAATGCTTTTCCCTGAAAAGTCGGCGACTTCGAAATGATTTTCCCCATTTGGCGATGAAATCTTGGTTTTCGCTAGTTGAATTTCAAACCGAAAAACGCTGCCTTCATTCAACGCACTTTGAACGGTCAGCTCACTACCGAGTTTTTGAACCAATTGATATGAAATAGCCAATCCTAAGCCCGTCCCACCGAAACGCCTGGCGGTTGCGCGCTCGGCTTGTGAAAACGGATCGAAAATATTATCGATACTGCTCGAGGGAATACCTATTCCAGTATCGCTAACTTCAAAAGAAACCCTAAGCTCGCTGTCGCTTTCTTCGACAAGTTTGATCGCGACCTCGACCTTGCCGGTCTCAGTAAACTTGATGGCATTACTCACCAAATTACTCACCACTTGTTTCAGCCGAAGAGAATCGCACAACACACCTTGATGAAGTCGATCATCAATTTCGGTAATCAACAAAATGTCCTTTTCACTGGCCTTGCATTTGAAAATTTCGATTGCCGGTTCTAACACCTCTCGCAAGTTCATTGAATGAAGATCTAGCTCAAGTTTTCCAGAGTCAATTTTAGAAAAATCCAAGGTGTCATTGATAATCCCCATCAGGCTGTCTGAGCTATGATTGATTACCTCTAAATAGTGTTTTTGCGTCTCATCAAGGTCTGTATCCGCCAATTGTTCTATAAAACCAACAACGCCATTCAATGGGGTTCTTAACTCGTGAGCGACGGTCGCAAGAAACTTGTCTTTGACCTCTTGCGCTTTTTTTAGTTCAAAAAGCGAATTTTGCAAATCTCGCTCTTTCTTATACAGTTTTTCGGTCGCAAAACAGGCTTGAATGCTCTGATCCAACTTATCGCAAAGGCGGTCCAGCACTTTTAACGTAACATCGTCAAACGAGCGTCGTCGCCTAAAGAAAAGAACCCCGGTTTTTGGCAAGTTAAAGAAATAGAGATACTCATCCGTCATCTTCTGTTCCAACAAAAGATGCTCCCGTAGTTGACTACGATCTTTATTTTGCAGGGCTTGGAGAAGGAATTCGTTGGAAATTTTCTGGCCGCGTTTCGGAATTTGAGCAATTGGGGTATCCGTATTTATTTCATCGAACACGCCGATTCCAATGCCATCAAGCTTGCGCAGCAATGTCGTTAAAGACTCCTTCATGGAGATATCGAGATTGGTTGAATTGCCAATGCTCATGGCAATCTCGTACAACAAACTGGTTTGTTTTTCCAACCGAATCATGTTCATCGGGTCATAGTAACGAAATAACCGTGGTTTTATTGTAAAACTCGAGATATCCACTTCCAGAATTAGCTATTTCTCCCAATACAAGCGCACCAAAAATACAGTGTTCTTGGTTTGCTTGATCGGCTATTGCACTGAGTTCGGCTTCAAACTGGTCTTCTAAAAATAATGCACGAGAGATGCAGTCCATCACAAATACCCCTGCACTGGGCTGAGGAGCCCTAAATAGCTTTTCAGCTATCGAGCTAGACGAGCTGATTAATTTGTCGGCTTTACCCTGCAAAATATCAATATGATCACCTTCTTGCATTTCACCAACGCAAATCAAGTGGCCCTCTTCATTCACTGAAATTGGGTCCCGAACAACGTAATCGCCGTCGATCTTTTTGATACCTAAGGGAAACGACTGAGCTATTTCAAAGAAATTTTCAGGAGCAAATGATTTACCGTTTAAATACGGTGCGAGGATGGCTTGATAGACCTCAAAAGCATTTTTGTAATCAATCTCCTTTACAACGTTCTTTTCAACCCGAGTAACGAAGTGCCCTTTGTCGATGGGTTCCCATCCATGGCCCACTTCAACAGGGAGTGAACTTGAAGTCAGCCCGATTACCGCCGCACCTTGAAAAAGCCCCTCATTAGAGAAAACGCATGGTGACTGTTCAAAGCTTAAGGAACCCGCACCACCGCCGATGTATCGCACATCAGCCCCAAACAGCGCGAACAGAGAATCCACGAAACTACTTATCCTAGTTGAGAGACCATCAACAAGAACCATCATAGACGCTACCTGCAACTCCGGATCAATTGCTTCGTCGACTAAGGACTCAAAATTGACTGAATCATCATCAAGACCTTTAATCACAACTGGCTGTATCTCTAGATCCGATTGGACAATAAGATACCCAGTAGAAGAGTGTTTAACTCCAAATACAATTTGTGGAAAGATTCCACCAATTAATGGTACTTCAATTGATGTAAACACGGCCGACATTTGATCAGGGTCCCAATCATTATCGTCACAAATAAATACCATTAGACATCCACTTTCAGAGGAATCTGCAAGCTTTGCCAAATCCTGTTTAAAGCTTAGAAAGTCGTTTTGTTCATTGAAACTAGTCTTCATCTCTTCCCACCCCAAAAAAATAGTTTGTCCACAGAGATTAACACCCAAACGCTGAATATTAAACCTGCCTTAAGGAGGCTACCCCTTTCGTCTTTGGTTAGATTTTCGATCAGTAAACACTAAGCACGTAAAAACCAATGTACCGAATACCAGTGATTTGTCGTCTATTGATTTACTATCCAGACAGCTTTGGTAACCCCGAATGGAGTCTATGCCTAACCCCGCTTAACGAGTATATCCTTATTGCTGAACACGTAAATAATCAGTGTTCAGCATACGGGTTAGTGTTTTCCCGCGTCCGAAGGGTTGCCCAACGGCGCATCATTAGTGTTGATAACGGTGTAACAATTAACTCTATTGGTCCAAGCACTGTAAAAAGAGATCAAAGGAGTACTGGGCACTAGAATGACGGGTAACGCATTCAAAAAAGTAAATTCAGTGGTGATGGTTGTCCATGCCTTATCACCACAGATAGATCGAACATCCAGTGGCTTACTAATTTCCACCATACCGTTGAGGGTTGAATGGTGCCAACGATCAACCGTCGGCGCATCCACACTCTGTTCAAGCTGAACAAATTGGATGGTACTGCAACCCGCTAACAAGCAAAGCACTACCCCGAACGCAATAACGCCCATAGCGTTGGTATTCATAACGCAACGTGTTACTAATTTCATTGATCAGCCTCGCACCAAACTTTAGCCGTTCGGGGTGTGTAAATACCGATGGTGATTATCGAAAAAAACCAATCGGATGAGGTCATGACGGTTTGCATTTGCGTTACATCATTTCCATCGCAAACGTCATTCACATCAACTTTATGTTTACCAAAAGGCCCACCAAAGTAAAAGGGTTTACTGTCGACGTAATTCGGTTTCGAATTGTCCTTAGAGCCGCCGTATGGCCGAATGGTTACCGTCGAACACGCGCTAACAAACATAGTCAACAGTAATATCAAACCCACCTTTCTATACACCACGTTACATAATTTAAACATACAAAATCTCTTCTACTCAACGGGTGGGTACTGTTATTTGAAACAAGGCACCACCCAAGCTGGAATCTCTTATCGTAAGCTGACCTTCATAGCTACTGACTATATCAGCCACGATTGATAACCCAAACCCTTGCCCCTCGCCATGAGTGTCTAGCTGGACCCCTCGTCGCAATATGGCCTCTCTTTTCGATACAGGGACCCCTTTACCATCATCTTCAACTGTGAATGATATCTTAGGGTCTTCAGTGTCTATAAATACTCTACAGGCAGTAAAACTCACGGAGCTCTGGGCATGCTTAAAAGCGTTATCCAAAACATTACCGATCATTTCAATCAAGTCACTTTCATCACCGTAGAAAAACAACCCTTCCTCTATGTCTAGTTTACTGGTAATTGCCTTACTGGCATAAACTTTATCGAGGGCAGAAATAACCTCAATCGCTTTGCTAGCAACCTCTATTTTAGCAAATACGGTAGGCGAGCCGTTAGGGATGGCACGTTGTAATTGGTAATCCACAAGTTTAGTCATTCTGCTTACTTGATTTGAAAGTATTTGAAGTAAATGACTGCGCGATATAGGCAATCCTTGCTCATCAATATCAGTACCAAGTCCCTGGAGGACAGAAAGCGGGGTCTTCAAGCCATGTGACAGGTCAGCCATGCGCTCTCGATAACGTTCCCGTTGGAGTCTCTCATTATCAATCAGCCGATTTAAGTTTGTCGTCAGTGGCATTAACTCTCTGGGGTATTGACCGACAAGCGATCGAGATTCACCTTTGTTCATGTCGTCTACGTCAGACGTAATTTTTCGTACAGGTCGAAGGCCTACGTGTAATATCAGAGTCTGCAGCGACAAAAAGACCAGAGCAAAAATAAATAAACCGGCGGCAATGACGGTACGATACTTAGATAGCTCAGTCTGATAATAACTAAAATCTTCCATTACGGTAAAAACATACTTTGCTTTTACCCCAGAATCACTTGTCCAAGTCGTAGTGTAACTGGACACATAATATTGAGCGCCGTCACTTCCTCGCGCACGCCCAAAAAACCACTGACCGCTGCTGGGTGCAGGAAATGAAAACTGCTTATCATTCGCCGACATACTTCGCCACACTTCACGTTGTTGGTTATCCTGCGTGAGCTCTTTCACAAAGGCAATCAATGCACCTTGAGGTTGATTAAAACGCGGTTCGTTGAGACGAGTTGGTAGGCGCATCATTCCAGCATTACTGTCGGCCGTGGACAGCATTTGATACGTATGTAATGACAATTTTTCTTGCACGATACTCTCAAGACTAATCGAAAATACCGTGCGCAACATCAATGCCGCGCCACTTAGAAAGGCAAATAGTATTAATGTTGATAATATAAACATACGCTTAGCAAGCGACATACGCTGGAGTATTTTGTTTATTCTCGCAAACACGTTTACATTTTTTTCAGTCACTTGTTGACCATGATGACTAAGTTCTGAATGGCTCAAATTCATTATGACGATTAATTCAACCCGCAAGCTTCCTAAATCGATATCCTCGGCCGCGCAGTGTCTCAATCGGTCGCAATTCACCCGAGGGGTCTATCTTTTTGCGTAGCCGAGCGATAATGACTTCAATCACATTACTTTCGGTTTCTTCATTCATATCGTACAGCTGATCGATGAGCGTAAACTTACTGGTGACCTTTTGAGGGTTCATCATAAAGTACTCCAATACTGTGTATTCAAATGCAGTGAGGTTCACTTCCTTATCATTAACACAAACCAGTTGGCTACTCATGTCCAAGCAAATAGGGCCAATGTGTAACTTGGTCTGCGTGCGGCCTGATGAGCGGCGCAATAATGCATTAACTCGAGCGACCAACTCCTCAAATTGAAAGGGCTTTTCTAAATAATCATCAGCACCTGAGTTGAGCCCTTGAACCTTAGATTTCCACCCCGTTCGTGCAGTCAAAATAAGAATTGGTAGGTCATGATTATTAGATCGAAGCTGTTGGATCAATTGCATTCCATCCAAGCGAGGTAACCCTAAATCCACAATTGCCAAGGCAATTTCATACTCGGAAATATAGAATAAAGCTTCAACACCATCTTCAGCCACACTGACTTGGTAACCGAGTTGGCCTAGTTTTCGCTGCAATTGCCCCTGTATCTCAAGATCGTCTTCTACTACTAAAATTCGCATTATGGTCTTTCCTTAGTATCACGCTCAGAGTCAGTATGTGGGCGTACTTGTACACCCTTTCTATCCTGACTGAGTGACTGATCTTCTGATCTGTTATCTCGAAAAACGATGTCACCTGAGACGGCATGGACATAAACAATAAAGATCTCACCAAGCTCCGAGATGAGTTTAACGCGGTAGCGATTGGATTTGGGTATGAGTTTTATATGTAGAACGTTTCCGGCGATGTGTTCTCTAGCTAACTTGCTCGCTTGCTCTGCGGTTATAAACGAACCAACTAAATCATCAGGTTCTATGTTGGACTCATTGCTGGCTGCGGAGGCTGTCCCTTCACGGCGCTCGCTTGGTCCTTGTCTAGCGGCTTCTCGCTCAGGCGCATTTATTTTTTGTTCCATCCAGGTTGTCAATGGCTTGACCAGATCTTCAATCCAGGTAGTGGTCGGTGATATCTTTTCCTCCAACCATATTTCTTCGCCTTTTTTAGGGGTATCGCTCGCCCTATCCTGCTCTTCAGCATCTTGAGAGTTCGCGACTCCGCCACAAAAAAACAGAATGAAAAGGAGGCAGAATTTCAACGATAAACCCTAATTAATAAATATGTTGGAGTGGCTGTCTTGGTGGCAGTATCGAGATGCATCGTATCATTGATACTGCCACCGTTTAAACTATCAATTTGGATTTCAAGTTTAATCAACAGCCACACAAACCCTAGTACTGATTTAAAACTGTAAGCCCTAGCACTTTGGCGCGTTTACATCAATTACTTTGAACATTTGTAGACATTTCCGGTAAGAACAACGGCTGATTGATCCTGACCGCCACTGCCATCGTATAGTACTCCTGATTCCACTGCTCGTTGAGTGAGTAGATAAACGACGTTTCCTCCCATCGTATGTGCTTTATTCTTAAGGTCATGGCGAGCACCAGTTTCAAGGTTCTCGCTTGAGGCAAATATATTGTCTTGAGCGCCAGTTATATCCCCGAGAAACTGGCATTTGTCCGCACTGGGCTCGGTATGAGTCAGTCTGACCATGGCGGCTTCAGGTTGTAAATCTATTGATGCACATGCGGTTAAGGCCAGTAAAATCAGTATGGTAGCTATATTTTTCATCTTAAGTTCCAAAGTCTCTAAATCGTGTAAATTAAAAATTGTAGTTAACGCCAAACGAAGCTTGATACACAACATCATCGTCTATTATCGGGCTATCTTTATATTCGGAACCAAGCTTGCTGATACCCGTTTTTATATTAATGTCCCAGTTTTCTGTCATTTCATAACGAGCACGAATTCCAGCAAACGCAATAAACGTATCGTCCGCGTCATACTGAGGGCGTGAAATCGTTGCTTCGCCATCACTTACTCCCACGTAGTGGTTAACGTAGTCGGCACTCAACCACTGCGCGCCAAGCTCCGGATTAATGTTCCAATTCCCTGCGTTCAGATCAAACGTGTATTTAAGCGAGGCCATTCGCCCATCATGCTTGTCGGCGGCATCGGTGAGCGTGCTAAAACTTAACCGACCAAGGTCCGTGTCGTGATTGACGTAAATACCAGCAAGAACGGTTCCTTTACGTTCGGTTAATCCGGCAAGCTTTACGTTATCTCTATAATTGTCTTTATCACTTAAAAAACCGCCGTCTAGCGCCACCTTCAAGCCAGCGCTGAAGTTATTACTCTTTGTGATATGAATGTTTAAACTGTCATCATTAATAAAAATGCGTTTACCGTTGTAGCGCACCGTCGGGCTAATCCAACCGTCATTGCCCTCACCAATGAACGGGTTATTGAAGCCACCAACGGCGACACCCAAAACCCATTTACTGTCGCTGTCACCAGGCCCTATAGCATCACTCGCATTGGCTGAGATTGTTACAGCACTGGTGGCTCCCAAAACCAAAAGGGTCTTGAGTAAATTCGCTTTATTACTGTGTAAAGTATTCATAATATGATTCTCTGATCGGTGTTGAGTTATTGAATAGTCAGCACTTTAAATCAGAGCTCTTAACGAAAGCTTAACCGTACATTAACTCAACCTTAACAACGTAAGACCTGACCATTTGGTTGCCAGCTCCAGTTAAAATATCGTGGTAATTCCACGATTCCTGAGCTCATTAAAGTTAATTTCCTGTCAACGGATATAGAGTCACTAGATCAAGAGTCTGGGAGCTACAGACGGAGTAAAACCTACCCCCTTCTACGGAGCACTAAGACACTAAAATAGAGCGCTTGAATATCGCTACTTCAATACAGGCAGAAGTCCCGCTTTAGCACTAGTTCTTGCTAAGAAAACCTAGGATGAAACGTTAGACGTTACGAGACCTCACTTTATTGAGAATGCTATTGAGCTCGCGAACGGGCTTGCATTAAACGTTGTCCTCCGAAGCGGTATCTTGGGCGTAGAGATAATCGATTTTCGCACTCACAATTGCTAGACTACCCAATCCAATTTCACGTCATAGCACCAACCCTTAACATGCCTCAAACTCAGACCTTAATTCTTGCGATTGGCGCGTTACAGGGCTTTCTCTTGTTTGTACTTCTCGTGAGTGACAAGCGAGTTAACTACGCAAGCAAAATACTAGGCGTACAATGTCTGTTTATAGCAACCACATTCTCCCTGCCACTCATTGTTGAGGCTGAAAATAGTTACTTTACTTGGTTAATTGCGCCCTTGGTGTTCCTGCCCGCTTGTTATGGTGGCCTTACTTACCTATATTGCCGAACAGCTTTGACAGGGTTACCACTAAAGCCGTTGGATTTTCTCCATTTAATCCCGCTATCGCTGTGTTATCTGATCAATTACAATGTCTTGTTTTCGCCATCAGACGCCTTACACTTTGTTAGACTGCCCGATGAAGCCCTGTTGATAAAGATGATCACCAAAACTGTGATTTTTGGCCAGATCATCGTCTATACAGCGCTCACCATCAGAATGGTTAAGTACTACCACACTAAAGCCAAACAAACCTTATCTTCGTATAACCCCGATATTTTTAAGTGGCTATGGGGGCTTATTATATTTACCGTTTCATTTTGGTCTTTAAGCATATTTTTTAACTTTGTTAGCCGAGTTCACGGCGTCAATACACTAGCGTATTTGTTATTAGTACTTATGGTGTACTTTATTGCTTTGGCGCAGTGGCGAAACCCGAGCCTGTTTCATATTGAGCAACTCGCGGCGGAACCAGAAGCAACAACAAATAGAAAACCGTCGGATGGCTTAATCGATAAAGAAACGCGGTCAAGTATTTTGCAAATCGTGCAAGAAAAGGTGGAAGAACAAAATTTGTATCGAAATAGTGAGCTTACCCTTGCTTCACTGGCCGAGGAAGTTGGAGTGAGTCCACATTACTTGTCTGAGACTCTAAATCAACACAGTGGCAAAAACTTTAATCAATTTATCAACGAATATCGGGTTGCTGAAGTGTGTGAGCAGCTTAAACAGGAAAACAAGAGCAAATTGATTGACCTGGCCTTGGATGCTGGCTTTTCATCGAAGAGTAGCTTCAACGCCATCTTCAAAAAACTAACAGGAAAGACGCCAAGTCAACATCGACAGTCGCTAACAAATCAGACTTAAGTTGCTGATTTATAACTACAGAGAGCCAGAATTATAACTTTGGACGTCTAATTTTATAAGTTTAGGCGCATCAGCCCTGCTCGAATGCTGAAATTGACCCATCAAATAAACAGATGGAGTCACACCATGTCAAAAACACTTTCGAAATGGCTTATAGGCCTTCTAATATTCGTGCTAATTTTCGCGCTAGGATCCTTTTTTTGGTACAAAAAAGAGATCAAATCAATGTATGGTGCTTATACTGAACTGGTTGATCATACGGCGTTCGCAACGCCAATGACGCTGACAGCGATCACCAATACGAATGTACTGTCAGCCGATGGCCAATCCATGCTCCCTAACCATACGGTCATTGTCGATAATGGCAAAATCGTCTCGGTGAGCTCTGAGACCACCATTCCCGCTAATGCCACGGTCCTTGATGGACATGGCAAGTTCCTCATTCCTGGGTTGATAGACTCTCACGTACACCTGCATAGGAGCCCTAATGACCTGCTGCTCTATGTTGCAAACGGGGTAACACATATCAGAGATTTAGGAGGCTTCGCCGAAAGACTGACGTTACGCGAGGAGATCGAAAACGGTCGGGTTGGGCCTAAAATGTACGTTACCTCGCCTCCGATTAACACCAAGGGTTTGCTCGAAGGCATTCTCTTTGAGTTCTTTACCTTTCATAAAGCCGTGCGCCGCATCGATCAGGCGGAAAGCATGGTGAAAAAGTTTGTCGAACAGGGTTACGATGCAATCAAGACCTACCACCTAGATATGCCTAGCTACCGAGCCGTGAATAAGTTGGCGGCCGAGTTAGGGACGCCAACGGTGGGCCATTTCCCTTTAACCATGGAGTTATCCGAGCTCAAAGTGACTCAACAGCGCGAAGTAGCTCATCTTGAGGAAATTGTTAGCGTATTGATTCGTGAGTTTGGTTCGATCAATCAACAAGGCAGTGATGCGTTCTACGCTCATGTTGAGGCGCGCAGTGAAGAAATTATTGATGACTTGTTGGCAAAGAATATGGTCATCAATTCAGTATTGCTTTATATGGAAAATATACATGACCAGTTTAGTGACCTTGAATCAAAGTTGAAAACAGTTCCCATTGAATACGCCAACCCAGCACTTGTTGAAGGTTCCACTGTGGTACCGGGTTACAAAATTGGATGGTTACCCGGTTTTAATCAATTTGAAGCCGTGAACGCCCCATCTGAAGAGGGGTACAAGATAGATGATACGTATTGGAGGGCCCGAGAAGCCGCTCACCACATTTTATTGAAGGCGATGGTAAAGCGAGGTGTGAAGATCGTTGCGGGTACTGATTCTGGAGGGTTCGTCATCGTTCCAGGTTTCTCTTTACACAAAGAACTAAAATCTCTTAACCTTGGCGGCATGAGTCCAGCCCAAACGCTGGCTACAGCCACAAAGAATCCTGCTGAGTTAATGGACAGCAACGCAGGCGTTATCGAAGCCGGACGAAGAGCAGACTTACTCATCCTTGATAAAAACCCGCTTATTGATATTAGTAACACTCGTACGATTGATACGGTAATACTCAACGGTCGTGTGTTCAAACGAGATCAGCTGGACGCCATGTTGTCCGCTGTTAAGAAGGCCAATGAGAACAGTCGAAAGGTAAATATTGACAAGTACCGGTAATCTACTGCTGATCAGTTAAGCCTAACTCACAGCGAGTGGTTTTGATTAACCGTATTTACACATCAAAATCGAAGGTTGTTCGTTAAAGCGAACAACCTTTAGGCCTTGTAATGCATAGAAGTACAAAGTATTACGAACACACTTTATCATTCGGTTTAGCTCATTGGTTCCTTGGGCTTGTGCTCACATCAATTGCCACACGGCTTAGATTTAGGCTAATGACAATCCTTTACGAGAACTGGCCCCAAAAATCACAGAAAAAGCTCGTCTGGCCCAGCGACCCTAAGCCGGTAACTACCCGTCGACCCATCAGCTGATGAAACCTCAATGAATAATGAGCCAGACGCTGGCAGGTCTATATCAACAAGTGAATCACGACCTGCAGCACTGTCATTATCTACGGCCACTACATTAAATGCCCCATTGCTTGAGCGACGCAAGATCCTAATAAAGGGATCTGGTAATGTACCGCCGTTTGAATCTACGGCTTCTATGGCTACCTCCAGAGTGAGTGCTTGGCCGGTACCTTTAAGCTCAAAAATATCCACATCGCTTGCACTGTCCACTCTGCTTCGAACCGGTTCAAAGGCCTTGATTTCAATGGTTCCTATATCATCCACTCCTGATGCGCTTATAGCGACACCGGCGGTAATTGAATCGCTGGTAGTCGGTGAGCCGGAACCCGCGCTCAGTGTCTTGCGATAAAAGAATCCGTTATTCGCCAGCTCAATGTGTGAGCTCAAGCCAGGTTCATCAGCCGTGGCGCGAGTTGGTGCCGGTTGCAAAAGCACGCCATCATCAAGGTTAATAAGAAAGGCTTGCTCGACACTGTTAACGTAGTCTTCTCGATAGTCGGCTAGATCTTTGGCGGTACTAACAAAGGCCACCTGATTACCGTTGGGGCTTATACTCGGCGTAAAGCTGTCGCCGCCAAAGACTTCAAATCCACCATCGGGGAGACTAATCCGTTCACGAGAAGACACAACAAAATTGGTTAAATCCATTTCCACCAAGTAGACGTCAAAGGACTCGTTTGTGTCGCTAGGTAACAAGCCTTCGTTGCTTGCGATTACCATGCGACTGGCATCCGCCGACATATCAAAGCCGCCTGTTTGGCCAGTGGCCCGCCCGCTCACCAGTGCAATATTACCATTACTCGTATCTACCAGATATATGTCTGGAGAATCGGCCGGTGAGGACTGTGAAGTCTCGCCCACGGTATAGTCGGTGGTGCTTGAAAAAGCGACGTAACGACCATTGCTCGAGGTTCTTACATGAGTAGCCACCCCGCCACCTGCGGTGCCATTCAAAACACTGACTAATTCTGTGGTATTGCTGCTTAGATCACGCAGGTATACATCATTGCTGCCATTATTATCATCAGTCGAGAGTGCTTGATTGCTAATGAAAACAACCTTGTTGCCGTCACCGGAAATATCAATAACTTGTAGGCTCTCATTGGCTCGTGCACCGCTGCTGTTGCCCAGAGAATCGTTGCTAATTGGCGTGCCAGCCGCGCCAACTGCTCCATTTTCAGCGATATTCACTTGTATTGGCGCGCTGTCTAAGTCTTCCATATTGCGTACATAGACATCACCTAAGGTAAAGTCACCGGCGCCAACGAATGTGGTTTGAACACCTTCTTGCACGTAAGCCACTTTGCCACCATCGTCGGAGATGGCTGGGCTTGCCGCCTCTCTGTTACCGCCACTTGCCACATTGTTAGCCATCGGATCGCTGACTCTCAAGAGCTCTCCTGTGTCCAGCTTCAACATAAAAATATCTCTTGTCGCAAAGCTCTCGTTGCCATTCGGAGTGAAATCGGTCGGGCTGTTATCAAGATTTTGTTGATCCACCCAAACGACACAGCTTCCACTGGGCACCGATTTGGGGTTCGCCGAAGTCAGAGTGCCATTGCTGAACGCATAGGGAGCCGTCACGAATTCTGAGATAGACGAAGACGACGAACCAGAGCAAAACGTGTCTGTCTCCAACAATAGCTGCAGGACCGGCACGATTGCAGCGCCCTTTTGAGCGTGCGAAGGCAGCGAAGGGAACGAAAATAAGGCAGTGATGATGAGAACCGCAAATAAATTGGCTTTTGATTCCATGGGCTTTCTGAATACGTGTCAGGCAACTTCCAATTGAATGAACACAACAACACTAAAGAGCCCGTATTTCATCGCGCCCTGACCTTCTCATTCGACCGAAAACCACCCTTAGTTGATTTAACTTATACTAAGACCGACTAATTAGTATCATTTTTTGATACCATAGAGAAATATTCTCTATTTAGTATATTTAGGATATACGAAACATTCAATGCTATTAGTCAAATGATCGCCATCTTCTAAACCAAATGAGCACAAACACCAAAACATTGATCATTAATATTAAGCGAGAACTAAAGCGACAAGGGATCAACTACCAAGACCTCGCTTATCAGCTTAATATCGCGGAATCTACCGTCAAAAAAATGTTTGCTAAGGGCAACTTTTCACTCGATCGATTGGACCAAATTTGCGACGCACTAGGGGTCGAATTGCTCGATATGGTCGAAAACGTTAACGATGAAGTTACCCGAATTTCAAAACTGACAGTGCAACAAGAAAACGCCCTACTCAGTGACTTTACATTACTGCTGGTTGCCTACGCGGCGATTAATTTTTGGTCATTAGAAGATATTCTTTATCGCTATAAGCTAGAGCGAAATGACGTCATAGCGCGACTCAAAATCTTGGAAGGCTTTGGTATTTTAGAGGTGCGGTCAAACCAACGAATTCGGCCACTGATTTCCAATAATTTTCAGTGGCTTCCCGATGGGCCACTTTCGGCATTTTTCCGAGAACACTTTATACCGGCTTTTTTTGATCACGACTTCAAGGAGCCCGGATCACTCAGAGTGATCCGCTACGGCGACCTGACTGACCAGTCAAAAGTGAAACTCGATCGAAAATGCATGGAGCTGGTCGATCTCTACGACACACTCACTTATCAGGACCGGCATTTTCGCCCCGGTGATCGAGAGCGAAAAAGTACCACAATGGTTGTTGCGTATCGCACCTGGACGATTGGCCCTTGGACCGGCATACGAAAAGGCTAATGCGGCCTAGACGATCGTATTCACGTTTCTAGCTCTTTGCTTGATGTGACGTTCAGGCAAGAATGAAATAACAATGCACGCACCTAGTTAGCATAGGTTGCCGATAACGTCTTTCGCTTGATCAGTTTTCCATTCAAGATCACAAAATCTATATCATCGTAGGCTTTGATAGACTTCAGCGGGTTCGAATTGAGCAACAATAGATTCGCTGTCTTGCCCTGTTCAATTGTCCCTATTTCGTCTGCAAGTCCAAGTGTGTCTGCGTTATCAATCGTGAGTGCGAGAAATAGCTTTTTAAGACTGACACCGGCTTCAACCCACCTTTGCATCTCCAGCCGCCCATTCATGCCGTGATACTGCGTAAAAATGGGGCCACTTGGCGTATCACTACCAAATAGCAACGTTGCGTCTTTATCCGCAAGCTGCTTTAACACTCGCATTGCACGACGAATCGGTAACGCGTAGCTTTCTTTGACCTCTTCATAGCCCAACTCCCGTTTGCCAACGATAAGATTAGCGGCTATTTTTTCCCGCATCCAGCCACCCTCTTCTGAACCGTACCAGTCAATTAGCGCCTTCGGAGCAGAATGCAAAAACATTGGATCATTAAAAAATGACGTATTGAACATTTCTTGCTCACCATAAATGACTTGAATTGTAGGCTGGTAACCGATGCCTTTACTCACAATGGAATCAATTAGTGACTCTATTTCTTTTGAAATTTCCGAACCATCTTTATCATTCCAGTGCCACATCCCATGCGCAATCACGTCCACACCTGCATCGACGGCGAACGCGTGTGACTCTTGCGTATTTCCATGCATAAATACAGGCAATCCGACTTGGTGAGCCCTGTTGACTAGCTCTCTAACCATATTTACTGTTGGGTTGGGCAAGTTACGTAAATGCCCAAACCCGCGCTCATAGTACGCTTTAATACAGGAAGCGCCGGCGGCACCAATTTTTCTGACAATCGTTTCAGGCGCGTGATCTGCTGGATCAACAGTCGGAGGAATGTCATCTTTTTGTCGTTCATCGTATAGAAAGTACTCCGCGGCTCCGGAATTGAACCGATCCTTTTTGGGGATAAACGCCATCGGGTAACCATTCGCCAGCGGTACGCCACTGCAAAAATAGGCATCTGGACTCAGCTCTTGTTGGTTCCACTGATCAATGGTTTCCTGACTAGAAAACAGGTCGTTAACCGTGGTAAAGCCAAAATACAAGTACGATCTAGGGATCTGCAACGTTGCCTGGTTAGCCACGTTTGGGTACTTTGCTTCATGGAAAGGCAGCATTCCTGGAACGCCAGACAAGTGCACATGGCTGTCAATTAGGCCCGGTATCAAATACTTGCCAGTGGCGTCTAAAACGATATCCCTGCTCGCAACATCCGCACCGTCGGCGTTACTCCCAATACTTGTTATGCGCCCATCCTCAATAAGTACATTTTGATGTTCAAGTATCGCTCCTCGTTCGGGAGAAATAATCGACACATTTTTAATAAGCAAGCGACTCGCGTTTGCGTGCGCGCTACTGAGCAAGAGCAATAAGATTAGCGCGATTACGTTGATTTTTTTCATAGAGATTCATTTTGCAAAGATAGTAGGCTCTCGATTTTCAAGGTTCGGCGTTCTGAAAGAGACCTAAAACGCGAATGAGTACCTGTTTTTGATGGCTTCGCGTAAACTTGCCGGCCACCACCTACTAAATCGCCACAGGGTTAGTCTTGACTCTGTGGATCCAGGTCAAACTTGATAAGATGCTTTGATGTTTGAAACTATTCCTTTTATCGCCAGCATGAATAGCTTTATTTGGGCCTTAATAGGTCTACATTTACTATCCAGTAAGCCGGCTAATCATTTCCCAGCACACCTACTGGGGGTTAATTGTTTAATTTGGGCTACTCAGAGCCTCTTGCTCGTTTCAATATTGTTGTGGAACTGGCCGGTGGCAAAAATTGTACGTCCCTCCACCGCAACTTTACTGGGTCCAGCTCTGTATTTTTACTACGTCGTTGTCCATAACCCAGCGTTCCGGTTTAGGTTATCTCACCTCATCCATTTTATTCCAGCCTTGGTAGTAGCAACCGCCCTTCTCGGTAATATTTCGTACTTACGTCGTACAATTGACTACCAGATTCTTATTAGCCTGGGCGCTTACTCCTCAGTCATTGTGCTTAATCTACTGCTTAAAAAACGCGAAGGTCTCAAACACGTAGAAAACGACTTAGAAAACGCGCAATCGTGGTTATGGATAGTTGCCGGAATGTTAGCGTTCTTCTTTTTTGGTGATGTCTATATTTACAGAGAGCTCTCTCAAGGCTCCGAATTGAACAATTCGATTGGGCTGCTGTTTAGCTCCTGGGTTTCTTTCTTATTTACGGCATTAGCTCTGTGGTTTTTTCTACGTCGTTCGCCATTGCTTGAATGGATGTATTCATTCGGAGAACAACACAAAAAATACAGTAGCTCAAAACTGACTCCCGAACTTTGCGAAAGCTATTTTCAAAAGCTTGAGCGCTTGATGGAGAGCGAACAGCCCTACACCCAGGGCAATGTCAAAATCATGGATATCGCGAAGCTCTTAAACATCCCAACTAGGTACTTATCCGAAGTAATAAATCTACAAAGGGGAGTCAGCTTTCCTCAATACCTAAACGGCTATCGAGTGGAAAAAGCTAAGAGCTTGCTTTCGCAGCCAGGCGACATTTCGATCACTGACGTCATGTTTGAGGCAGGCTTCAATACTAAATCAAGTTTTAACAAGGAATTCAAACGCCTCGAAGGCATGTCTCCTAGTGCCTACCGTCACCTGCAATTCAATGGCCAATAGTGCGCGCTTCGCGCGACTCGATAAAAACACTTCATTTCTATAGTGGGCTTGCTAGGCAATTTGCTAGGCAGATTGCAAAACGTGCTGGCCAATAAGTTTTAACAATCTTAACAATGTGAATTTTAAAATCATGGTAGGTTTACTCTACTGAAAAAATCAGAAGTAAACGGGGCAGTCGTCAATGAAATCTGCCTAACCAAAAGGACATTGATCAACCAAAAAGAGATATGAAATACGTCGTTATTGTAGACTCAATGTCAAACATTCCAGCCCATGTCCTGAAAACCCGGGACCATATTAAGGCGATTCCGCTGAATACCGAAATAGGCGGTAAAGTTGGAATAGATATTCTAGACGCTGAAAAGTTAAAGCATTTCTATAAGCAGAACCTGCTTAAGGATAATGCTAAGGCAAACGCGACGAGCCCGACGCCTGAACAAATGACGGTATTTCTGCTTAACGAAATCGCCCCTCATTACGATTGTGCGATTTTTCAAAGCACGTCTGCTCTGCTAAGTGATGTTTTTAAAAACGTAAAAGAGTGTGCTAAAACGATAGAAAATGACGCGCGAATAGTACGGAAAATGGCTGGCATCACTGAACCATTTAGGTTGATATTCAGCAATAGCGGCAACTCTAGCTCAGGCCAAACGCTACTGGCTCTTTACACCGACGCTTTGTTGAACAAAGGCGTAGCCCTAGAAACCGTCGTTGAGAAAGCGGATGGTTTTAAAACAAACTTGAGGACTTACTCGGTCATCAGCGACATCATGCAAGCCCGATCTAGAATGAAAATGATCGGGCACAAAACGATCTCAATGACCTCGGCGGTTTCTGGTCAGCTTCAAAGGAATGCGCCCTTAGTTAGCGTATCCAACGATGTCTTCAGAATTGTGCACTTGAAAATTGGCTACAAACAAGCCATAAAGAGCTTATTTGAACATGCCGAGCAATGCATTGAAAGTGGACTACACCTGCCCATAATTCACGTTTCCTATGCGGGAGAAATTAGCAACTTGCATGGAATGAAAGAGTTTCAGTCCTTACAGAATAAAGCCAAACTGCACGGTGCCATGGTCATTTCTGGGATGATGTCCGTCAGCGCGTGCATCAACTACTCATCAGGATCGGTTTCCGTTGGAATCGCTCCTAAAGATCAAACATTAGATCCTAAATAGCCTGTTTTATATCCTAAATAACTACCACGCGATATTTCCGGAGTGGCGTCGCCCCCCCCCAAAAAAACCACATTCACCCAACTTTGACTGATGACCAGCCTTACTATTGGATAAAGACAGGAAGAACTCGCTCTGCCACTATTTGTAGATACGGGGTGTCATTATCATGACCAGTAATGACCACCATCAAGTCTAGCTCATCAACTAACGTGATCAACTGCCCCCAACCACCCTGAGCAGAAACACTGCTGTAATCAGTGTTGTTGAAGTTTAGGTCGGTACCCCACCAAAAATATCCATAACCTTGCTTAGTGACATCTGGGCCTCCAAAGTGGACATCCTCATCTCCCGTGTAGACTATTCTATCGATTGCCTTTGTAATAAAGGCTTCAGAAACAAGCTGTTTGCCGCCCCATCTCCCCTTGTTTCTAACCAAGGTTCCCCACTTAACCATGTCTCTCGATGTCATGCTGGTACGACTTCCGGATTGTGGGAGGCCGTTAATATCCGTCTTCCACTCGAAATTCGTTATGCCTAACTTATCGAGAAGCTCTCGTTCTATAAACTCCTTCGCCGTTCCGGGTACAACAGCCTCGAGAACTTGCATCACTAGTCTGGGGTCGTCCTGATACAAAAAGCTCTGAGACTGCTTGGTGATCGGCTCACTGTGCTCTAGATAAGCCTGAACATGCTTCTGTCCTTTGACCAGAGTATGATTTCCGTTGAGCTCTTCTTTCTTGTCTTTACTTATTCGAATACCAGAACGCATTGTCATCGCTTTGTGTAGCGTAATTTTATCGGCACCAGGCACAAATTTAGAAGGATCAAGGTCGTTGAGGAACCCTATCAATGGCTTATCTAGATCAGACATCGTTAAATACCCGAGCTCAATTGCACGTCCAATCGCTAAGCCAGTATAGGCTTTGGTCGCTGACGCTTGTGGATGAGGAAGGTCGATTCGCCCACGTAAATAATACGATTCAAACACAAGTTTATTCTTATGAACTACAAGTAGACTATCAAATTTGCCGTGCTTTGCATCGCCAATTTCGCGCGCCAGGTCGGCAAGTCTATCTCTACTGCGATCGTCTAGATCTAGTGTGCCAGCGAACACGTTACTTCCGCCTCCTATACCTGTTGGGTCTTCAATAACAATCGCCTTGGCAAGGTCAGGGATATCCTTAAACGCTAGCCCTACTTCTGCAAGCGTTGCCTTTGCTGATCGCTCCTCTCTATCCTGGGCAATGACGAGAGTCGTCCCACAGGATAAAGCAGCTGCTGCTAAAACTTTAATCCAAACGTTCATTTTCATCGGAAACCTATTGTTTTATTGTGAATAATGAAAACCAAAGTAATGGATTTAAAAACAATTACGTGAAGTCCACCTGATTTTTCGCTGACTTCTTGCTGATTGATTCAAAGACTAAAAGACGTTTAAAGCCACTTAAGCCAATAAAGAGTGCTTACACCCAATCCATTAACCTAAGATCAATCAGCTCATTCTGAGAGATAATTCAAAGACTAAAGTGCCTTAAATCCAGTCAACAACATGTCGGATGCTTCGTCTCGCAAAGGTATCAACGACTGATATTCTTCAGACTTAAACCAACGTTGTAACTTCGTTGCGTCAGGAAAAGTGACGATGGCAATGAGATTGAATGGGAATTCACCGTTCAAGTGCTCAAGTATGCTCCCGCGTATTAAAACTTCTCCGCCATGGTCCGAAATCGTTTTCGCTGCTTTGATCGAATATTCTTTGAACTTCTCATCTGACTTTATTCTGAGTTGCGCTACAAAAAATGCCTTCATAAAGATATCTCCTATGTCACTGAATATTCGCTTTTGTATATCTCGCCAATCACTTCGTGACGGTGGATAGAATCCAAAAAGGAGGTAAAACTATTAAAGGGCTCAATATCGATTTTTAGACTCTTTGCCCAATGAAGCTGTACGGCCAGGTAGAGATCTGCTGGCCCAAGAGAATCGCCACTAAGGAAAGCCGAGCTCTCTAATTGCCTGTCTATCAGGGAGAAAGTACTCAAAATATCGTTTGTTGCTTTTTGTTTTATGTCTTGTGTTGAGGTACCAAATCGTTCGGGGTAAAACATCCTCACGAAATGCGGATGAAGATTACAGTAAATAACAGACAACCATTTCAACGCTTGATAACGGTCAGGCACGCGATCTGGAAGTAAATGAGCTTCCGAATACTGTTCAGCCAGGT
The DNA here is from genome assembly GCF_040366405.1 of Arenicella sp. 4NH20-0111. NCBI lineage: Bacteria > Pseudomonadati > Pseudomonadota > Gammaproteobacteria > Arenicellales > Arenicellaceae > Arenicella > Arenicella sp. 4NH20-0111. The sequence continues at coordinate 441,132 of NZ_BAABWF010000002.1, read as the reverse complement.
ACAAATGGATGGCTACGCCCTCGGTTAAAACAAATTCCCCTGTATCGAGCGCAGGCACTTTTCCAAACGGGTTTATTGCCCTGTAGTCGGGGCTCAGATGCTCTTTCTTACTAAAGTCCAGCGTCACTGTTCTAAACTCGACGTTTGCTAGAGTGAGTGCGGCTTTAACGGCTAGTGAACACGCGCCATTGGCGTGGTACAAGGTATACATATCGGATTCTCCGGGTTCATTTTTAATTGCTGCCAAGAGAGTACAACCTCGATACCTGATAATAAATTATCGATTAATGCACTCTAATTGTGCGAAAATGCACCAATGAACGATTGGGACGATATTCGATATTTTCTTTCGGTGGCCAAGACAGGCAGCGTTACGGCTGCATCCCGCGAGTTGGGGGTCAACCATTCAACGGTATCGAGGAGAATCAAAGCGCTCGAAAAGCGTCATGGCGTGCGCCTATTCGACCAACTTAGGAGCGGCTATAAGATCACTGATCAAGCCGCAGACGTTTTTGAACTCGCACTTGAAATTGAAGCCCTTAGTCAATCATTTTCGCGCAAACTTCTGGGATTAGACTCGCGATTACAGGGGCCCGTTAACATTACAATGCCACACGATATTTTCGAGTTTTTTTTCGTCCAGCATCTTGCTGAATTTCAGCAACGTTACCCGAACATCTCAATCAACATGTTGGTCGCGAAGGGACTGAAAGATTTAGCCGCTAGAGAAGCTGACATCGCTGTGAGACTGTCAAGTAATCCACCAGACTATTTGGTTGGGCGAAAAATCTGCAACTTGGCGCACGGTATTTACCACTCAAACGACCTAGCTCTATCCGATCATACGAGGACACCTGTCATTGCGTGGACTGACCAACTAGGTATTCCCGATTGGGCAATAGCCCACGTCCATAAGCCATTCATAGCCCTAAAAGTAAATGACCTGCTGGCGATGTATAAAGCGGTTGAACAAGGTCTGGGCGTGGCACGTATGCCCGCCTATATGCACAATATGTATAAGAGCAACCACATCAACGTGCTGCCCGTAAATTTGCCTAAGTCCCCATGGGGAGTTTGGTTGCTCAGCCATGTCGACTTACGAAACACTTTGCGTGTGCAAACTTGCAGAGAATACATTTTTGAAAAACTAGAAAGCTCGATTGAATTATTTGAGAAAACCTAAAACAACCAAATTTAAACAATTATTTACTTAAACTATGATCTTCAAGATATTGTTTTATAACAAAAATGTGAAATAGTTGAATAGGGAAACCTGAGAAAAAATCGTGCCACTAAGTGCTATTTTTCAGCACGGGTCAGCCCGGTGTAGCCACGTTCGCCAACCTGTTTTCCAGGTACTCACCAATGGCCATACCGACGAACATGGACAGCAGAAACGCAACGGTCATTGGAGAAAGATAGATAATTGATGCGAAGGCTGGTCCAGGACAGTATCCATACAGCCCCCAACCTACTCCAAATAAAGACGCTCCGGAAACGAGTTTCACATCGACATCGGATCGTGTCGGTACGGAGAACACCTCGCCGAAGAGTGGTTCTTCCCTTGCGGTTAGAACGAACTTAAATCCGATATAGGTCGTGAGCACCGCAGCACCCATTACAAAAAGCAAGTCTGGGTCCCACTCACCGAAGACATCAAGAAACCCAATAACCTTGCTCGTGTCAGTCATACCCGACGAAGCAAGTCCTGCGCCGAAGAGAATGCCAGACAGCAACACACTAAGTAATTTTTTCACGCTTCACCTTTACCTTATGCCAACGGTCAGTATCGCGGCACCCATAAAAACAATGGTTGCTACTATGGATCGACCGGAAAAACGGCTAACACCGCATACCCCATGACCACTAGTGCAGCCATTACCCAATTTTACGCCTATGCCGACCAACAAACCCGCCAACAACGCTTCAGAAGGCGCATGGATGACCAATGGAATTGGCTTAGCCGTTAGAAAATGCAGAAGATAGGCTCCACCAACCACGCCCAACAGAAACCACCATCTCCAAAATCGATCGGTTGGCGCCACCCCTCTTGAGAGCGCCCCCCAAGCGATACCACTGATACCGGCAATTTTGCCGATCGACAGCATTAGAATTACAGCTGAGGCGCCGATTAATGCCCCTCCGAATATTGGCCAAATGGTCGTTTCCATAAAAAAGATACCTACGCTAAATTTAATTTATAAACTGTTGTTATCATGAGAAAAAGAGAACTTATTTTGAATCTCGCACAAAATTCCCAGGGCGCGTCACCACTGTGATAGAAAGCGCAATCAGTGTCGACTTCGGTAACAACCAGCTCTCTTACGTCGCCTATTCTTAATCAGTCGCGATCAAGGATTGCTTCAGGCCCGATATTGGAACCTTCAAGTAAGTAATATCGTTGGTATCTGGTTTCGGAAAGTGCCCAGCTCTCATATTGGTTTGAAGCGACGGGTAGATCAAACTCGGCATGCCTAGGGTGCCATCACGCGCCTCACGCATTGCAACGAATTCTTCTTCGGAAATTCCATGCCGAACGTGAATATTACTTCTCTTTTGCTCTAACACGGTGGTGAGAAAGGCTCTAGCGCGACCGTTCGGCTGGTAATCGTGACACATGAATAGACGAGTCTCATCCGGTAGCTTCAAAATTTTTTGGATTGATTGATACAATGACCGAGCATCCCCACCAGGAAAGTCAGCCCTCGCTGACCCACTGTCCGGCATGAAAATCGTATCTCCAACGAAGCATGCGTCTCCCATTAGGTGGACCATGCAAGCCGGCGTATGGCCTGGCGTATGAATTGCAACAGCCTCGATAGAACCAATATGATAGGTTTGCCCGTCCTCAAAGAGCACGTCGAATTGAGTTCCATCGCGCTTGAATTCTGCTGGCTCGTTAAATACCTCACCAAACGTTCGCTGCACGGAGTCAATGTGCTTACTGATGCCGATCTTTCCACCTGTCACGCTTTGAATGTAGGGTGCTGCCGATAAGTGGTCGGCGTGAACGTGGGTCTCTATCAAGTACACCACATTCAAGTTTCGCCGTTGAATGCAGTTCAATATTTGGTCGGCACTTTCATAATGAATGTTTCCAGACGCGTAGTCGAAATTTAGCACCGAGTCCACAACCGCACAATCTCTAGAATTTGGATCAATGACAATGTAAGAGAAGGTGCTTGAATTGTCCTCAAAAAAGGTCAGAACTTCTGGATGAGCAATCTGTTTCATGATCAACTTAGCTGATTTATTTTCAATGACGTAGCAAACAGCATGCCAATGTGTCATTACGATGCAAGTCATTGATTCATGACGACTTTGTAAATCAACGCTCAGCCAGAAGTGACATCGATTGACAAATATGACATTCTTTTGACAAACAAAGTCATGAGTATCTATGTAATGTCACAAGACAACTTAAGCCAAATGCTTGAAGGGTATGATGATCCCGCTATATTAGTAAGTGCGGACTACCAAATTTTAGCGACAAACAGCGCCTATCGACGCAAATTCGGCAAAATAATACTTGAAGATTCACCTAAGTGCTTTGCGGTCTCGCACGGCTATGATCGTCCTTGCGATCAAGCTGGGGAAGATTGCCCTTTAAAAGCGGCCCGAGAGTCAAAACGCAAAGAAAAAGTGCTTCACATACATCAGACACCAAACGGCAAAGAGCATGTTGATGTAGAAATGATCCCTATCTTCGATGAAAAAAATACCTTGAAGTTTTTCATTGAGCTTTTAAAACCAGTGCCTCTGGCAAGCGGACGGCCCAGCGACAAACAAATTGTTGGTCGCAGTAAAGCATTCAATGAAATGCTGGCTAAAGTCACCAAGGTGGCGACAACAGACGCCTCAGTTCTATTGCTGGGTGAGTCTGGCACCGGCAAGGAATTAATAAGCCGACTCACTCATTTTGCCAGCAAACGCAAAGAACACCCGATGGTAACACTCGAGTGCTCCGGTCTCAGCGAAACTCTAATAGAGAGCGAATTATTCGGACATCGAAAAGGCGCCTTCACAGGCGCGTACAACGACCGAAAAGGACTAGTTGAAATGGCCGATGGTGGGACATTATTCCTAGACGAAATCGGCGATATTTCACCATCGACGCAAGTAAAATTGCTGCGACTCATCGAAACCAAAACATTCAGGCCAGTGGGCGGCACTGAGGTCAAAACATCTGATTTCAGGCTAATCTGCGCCACACATCGAAACCTCGAAGCCATGGTCAAAGGAGGCACATTTCGCTTGGACCTGTACTATCGAATCAATGTATTTCCAATCAATATCCCCTCACTGTCTAACCGCCGAGAGGATTTGCCAGACCTGGTTGAGCATCTACTGCGTCAAGAAAACGACAAACTTCGCCTGACACCATCAGCCTTAAGGCTGTTAATGGCGCACAGATTTCCAGGGAATATACGTCAATTAAAAAACCTACTAACAAGAGCCGCTATCCTAAGCGAGTCAAACCTAATTGGTGAAGATAGTGTGCGTGAATCCATCACGCTTGATATGAAAACATCAACCACACAGGAGGTGGAAGAAAGAACATCAAATCCAGACGTATTAAGAGAAAATGAATCAGCTTACATCGCATGGCTTCTCAAAGAAAATAATGGAAACAAACCCGCGGTAGCTGAAGAACTGGGAATCAGCTTACGAACTCTCTACAGAAAGCTCAAAAGCTAACAAGTAGGTTTGCTGAGGGGCGGATTCAAACTTGAAACCGCCCCAACCAAAACCTAACGCTAGACTAGCGCCTATATTGCTGAACTCTAATGAGTGTTCTCTAGGCGATAAAAGCGCACTTGATCAAAGTCGTTAGCATTTCCGGTGTTGTTTTGAGAGTACGCACCCGCTTTGAAGTACATCCACTCATCAATCACGTCATATCCAGTACCGCCTGGAACGATGTTGTCCATATCAATATCAAGCTGACCGATAATTTCTCCATCTTTATCTCCCCTGCGGATCACCACTTCGATGATGGCTCCAACATTGTTGATTTCATATGAAAACAACTCGCCAGCAGCAATTCCATTATCGACAGGATCAGCTGCATCACTAGCGCGACTTCCGATAATATCAATATTAATATCGTCACCACCACGAACTTCGTGAACGGCGTAGATACTGCCTTTGGTATTGCCAGGTAATTTCCGGTAATAGAGTCGTAGCGGCTCATCATCTTCCGCATGAATTTGACCGATTATTACTCGACCCACCTGCCCTGATGAGCCCGTGCTCGTAACCTGATCTATGCTCAACGTTGCCTTAAGGCTGCCGCCCCGTGCACCAATATCTGGGTTTACGGGTTGATGATCTAAAGCCCAGTTGTTGGGCCCAACGCCTTGTGTACTAAAACTAACATCACCAGCTCTCAACATCTCGCGCAACTCCGAGCGTACATAACTGGTGTTTTGAGAGGTTCGCGAACCAGCAACAGTCGACTTAAATACCATCGCCCCATCTGAGCCACTAAAGAAGAATGGCTCTGACCCTGGAAATAATTCACCCGCCACAAAATTGAAATCCTGAGTACGCGCTGAAAACCCATCTCCGTTTCCAAACACATTACCCGCCGGCGTTGTTATGGGGCCGTTATCTGCATTAGGAGCATCTAAGGCCCAGCCAGTTAGGTCAAAGTTTTCCCATGGTTGAACCTCTGGATTAACGTCAAAATGCAATGCGTTTTTCTCAGCCTCTGTGTATTCAACGTCAACGGGACGTCTAACCAGAACTGGAACCCAAAACCTTATTCTATAAGTGCGACCGAAGAACCGAATAACCTTAGTAACGCGCTTCCAAACAATCACTAACTCAGTCGTCACCGGTGGAACAAACACGCCTTCAGGAAGAGTTGGAATCAACTCGATATCAGGATGATCACCGATAGGCAGCTCAACCGGCGGAAGGTCTACAACTTCAGGGCTGAAAAAACGAGTGTATTTGACAGCAACGTCGGTAATATCGATGCCATTATCATTTACTAACGTCGGATCGCCTCCAGGACTGTTAGAGGAACCAACCGCATTCGAATTCGCATACAGAGCCAACATTCCGAAACTAAACGATGCTGGGGCCGCATCAACAACAGTAAATGAGTCACCTAAGAAGCTGGCCACAATCTCCAGTTCGTCAGCGTCGGTTCGGCGCAACGTAAAGTCAACGGTGTACTGAGTATTTGGACTTATCACGTAACCAATGTCGTCGCTGTTTCCGAGCGAAGTAAACCCACTTGACGTTGTTAATAAGCGTCCTGTTGCTGAAGGGTTAGATCGGCGAATATCCAAATCGGTTCCTGAGTCCTCGCTCTCAATATCCAATTCTAGATAAAAGCCAGGCAACCCTGCAAAATCAGCGTTCGGAGCTGAGGAACTAAAACTGGTATTTTGGCCAAGTTGATCAACCGCAGTTCGCCCTAAAGCATCAAACAAACCAATGCGAATATCTTCCCCTGTTGTTGCTACGGTTGCTGGGGTAACAAATGAAATTGATGTTTCAAGCACATCACCCGCGTTTGCCAGAATTTGTGAATCAAAGAGCCCGTGGATTTGGCGACCAGATGAGCCGCTAACCAAGCCTATAGAATTGCTATTAAACTCGATCGCGTCAGACGTGCTTGACGCGAAGTAATCCATATCAACATCGACGGTGCCATCATCGCCTAGATTGTCATCAACAACCGATGATCGAATGAACTCAATATTAAGGTTAGTGATATCCAAGCCGTTGTCGGGCTCGCCCGGAACATTGGACGTGCCCATTGCATCGGAGGAGACATTAATTGCCATCATTCCAAACTCAGTTGACAGTGGAGCCGAGTCGCTAATAGAGAATGATCTGCCTAAAAAGTTCGCAGAGACATCGAGACCATCCGCCGTACGTTCAATGGTCAAGTAAACGGTGTAATCCGTATCCGGAACAATGGTATACCCAATATCTTCACCGTTTTCGCGCGCGAAGCCGCCGTTTGTATTCAATAAACGGCCTGTTACGGTCGGAGTGGAACGTCCAATCTCTAAATCGGTCAATGGGCTGTACCTTTCCACATCAATTTCGACGTAATAACCAGGCAGACCAGCAAACAGAGGGTTGGGACTGGCCGAGCTAAAGTTCGTGTTTGCACCAAGCTCCGAGGCCGAATCTCGACCCAGATGATCGAACAACCCTATTCGAATGTCATCACCGCCAATCGAGACCGTCTGTGGCGTAGTAAAGCTTAACGTCGCTCTGAGTAGGTCCCCTTCTCTCTCTAAGGACTGCGTTGGAAACAAAGTATGGATATGTCGCCCAGATGGGCCACTGACAATACCGATGGAATCCGCATTGAATTCAATCGCATCACCATTATTTGAGGCAAAATAGTTGGCATCAGCTCCAACTGTCCCGCTCGCTGCAAAATCATCTGAGACAACGACCAAGGAAACGTCACTGCCATTACTATCGCCGTCACCGTCGCCATTTCCATCACCACCACCCGTGTCAGCACCCTCAGTGGTAGTGGATTCCACGTAAACACTGACAAGATCAATTCCGTTATCTGGGTCGCTGGGCGTATTAGAGGTGCCGAACGCATCTGAAGACGCATTAACAGCCAGCATGCCAATATTAAAGGAGGCTGGCACCAAGTCAGTCGCCGTAAACGTCTCGCCAGCAAACTCGGCCTGAATATCCAATGTACTGGCGGCGGTTCGAGTAACCCTCAAGACCACCGTATACTCGGTGTTTGATGCAAACACATACCCGATATCAGGTCCGTTGCCAATGCTGGAAAAGCCTGATGACGTTGAAATGGATCGGCCTGTCACACTGGGGTCGGACCGACGGATATCCAAGTCGCTCGTTGGGTCAGTACTTTCAACATCCAGTTCTAAATAGAACCCAGGCAAGCCTTCAAAGACCGGATTGGGCGCGCTGCTACTGTAGCTGGTGTTTTGCCCCAACTCAGTCGCAGACGTGCGTTCCAAATGATCAAAAAGCCCAATTCTGATATCTTCGCCGCTGACCGCAACGGTAGCAGGCGTGGAAAATGTGATCGTGGCTTCTAAAAAGTCCCCCGCTGCTGCCAAAGTCTGGGTTTCAAATAGAGCGTGAATTTGACGACTCGACGACCCACTTACCAATCCGATTGTATCAGCATTAAATTCGATAGCGCTTGTGGTGCTTGACGCAAAATAGGATGCGTCAGTGTTGGCTGGATCCGTCCCATCAATTAGAAAAACGTCGTCAACAACTTCTGCAAACACCACGGTGCCAGTGCCACCGTCCGACCCATCATCAGGGTTATCGATGACGTCTGGATCTCCGGGAGTAAACTCAGCACTAACTCGGGTAATATCAAGACCGTTATCATTAATAATATTGGGGTCTACACCCGCCGTATTTGATGAACCCAGAGCACCACTGGAAACACCCATTGCCAACATACCAAAACTGTAAGACGCTGGGGCCAAATCAGTTGATGTATGTGATGCCCCATTGAAATCCACGCGAATATCTAACGTTCCGGACACCGTTCTCGTGGCTGTTAACACAACCGTATATTCGGTGCTAGCCTCAATAACGTAACCCAGATCGGGGCCGCTTCCGAAAGCCGTAAATCCTGATGTAGTGCTCAGTAGGCGTCCTGTGGCGGATGGATCCGAACGACGAATATCCAAATCAGTCGCTGGATCAGCGGCTTCTATGTCTAATTCTACGTAAAACCCAGGTAATCCAGAAAAACTAGGGTTTGGGCTAGAACTGCTGTAAGAGGTGTTCTGACCCAGTTGGTCTGCCGTGTTACGCTCTAAGTGATCGAACAGACCAATACGAATGTCTTCATTGCCTATCGCAACCGTAGCAGGTGTACTGAACGTGACCGAGGTCGACAATGAGTCTCCAGCGTTGGCCAACGTTTGAGTCTCAAAAAGGCCGTGAATCTGTCGCCCAGAGGACCCGCTAACTAAACCAATCGAATTTGCGTTAAATTCGATCGCGTCACCAGTGCTTGACCCAAAATAGGCAGCATCCGTCGAGGCGGTGCCGCTTATCGCAAAATCATCATCGACCACATTCGTGGCGTAAACAGAGGCGGAGAAGACCACCCAAAGAAAAACAAAAATCCTAGTTAAGTATTTGATATTCATTAGTAATGTTTCATTATTTTGAATTTATAGACATATGGAACACATTGCGAAGCCATCCATATCATGCTGATACTCTTAAAAGGCCAGGTATTAGCATTACTATCTTTAGGAATTTTCAACTACCCAAATTCCTCCTTTGACACAACGTCATACATTCAAAAAGAACGCACTTCCCTATTCATCTGCATCAAACGCTATCAATAAATAATGTAAGACAAAAAATAATCTTATATTTTACTAATTATAATGTATTGGTCATACCAATATTTGTAGGGAATTAACTGTACAACATTGTGATTAGCCAGAACGTTCATCACCTAAAGACAACCGGAAACAAATTTATTGTTATATTATAGATACTTACCAATTAAACTTCATACTTAGCTTGAAAAATAGGTATTGTTATCTGCTTCGGCTTTCTTTGTGAAAGATAATGAGAAACTTTGACGTGCAGTGATTTAATATCAAACCCTGATATCTGTCAATGAAATAGGTAAAACAAATTGATTTATATTGGTAAGACCAATATAAGCTATGTAGAAAGCAATTACGCGTAAACAACGAAAAGTGGATTCGGTAAGTGCTAGATGAGGGCGAGTTAATTCAGGCAATTTGGGTTGGAAGCTAAGGTCGTAAGGGTGAACCTCGGCGTTGTAAATTGAGCCCTAGGTCCATTTCGATGGAAACCCAGTCACAATAAGTAGCGACATTACTGATGGTTATTGAGGGATCTAGGTTTATGCAACGACACTTCCCTGCTAAAAAAATGATTGAATCTGCTAATTAGAATTATTGCAAAATATAAGCATCATCAAAATTCAATGTCAGCTGTGATTTCACCAATCAGATTCTCATTGTTTGTCACAAGTCAGCATCTGGAGAAGAAAAAAATGATCGCCGAACGAAGGACGCACGTTTTACTTCTTGATACTAAGAAGCAAAACGTGCGTGCCTAACTGTAAATACGCCGAGACAGAATTCTCTGGTTGCATCGGCGTAAGAATTTATCCAGCGGCATAAACGGGCGATTCGAATTTACATCTAAAAGTCCATACGAACTCCTACCTCCCAACGACGCCCTGCTGCCGGAGCGAAATCTTTAACAATTGAGCCATGATGTCTTTGCTCATCGTCCGTTAAATTGCGACCATGCAAAAACAGGTGTAGGTCGTTACCCGCCAACTCCATTGTTCGCTGGATAAAGAGGCTAACATCTTCATAACTATCCGTGGGCAGCTCGAAGCCAGCGACACGACGCTGATTGCTCACTCGTAAATAGTCCAAGCCGACTTCCCAAAAATCGCTCTTCCAAGAAAGCCCGAGAGCGCTCCTCGCAGCAGGTATTCGAGGCAAATTAGAGTTGTCGCCATCTTGATCCAACTGACCACGCACGACATCAAACATAAAATTAAGGTCTAGATCACCGTTACCAATCGAAGCGAGATGAAGCTGCCCTTTTAGATTTACACCGGTAAAGGAAGCGTCGTCTTGTCGCCATAGGAATACGGCCAGCTCATTTATTTCTTCACCAGTACCGATTTCATAGATGTAGTTATCAAATTGCATGGTATAAACGCTAGCATTGAGTTTAAGCCAGTCACCGGTGTAACCTGAAGATAGTGTGAAGCCGACTACATCTTCCTCCCTTAAATTAGGATCACCAACCTCAAACGCATTCGTCGCCAAGTGTGCTCCATTACTGTAGAGCTCCTCAGCTGTGGGGGCGCGACTTGAAAGATCAACCATGCCAGACAGACTAAACCTGTCATTTATTGAATGGACCAAACCCAGTGATGCACTGAACAAGTCAAAGCTGAGGTCCGGCAATTGCTCTAAGGAAGGCGAGTGCTCAACCTGCTCAAACCGAACTCCTGCTTCAATTTCACCCCAATCCAACGTGTGTTGCCCCACCCAAAAGAGCCCCACAGTTTCGCTATCAACGGGAGGCACAAACGCTTCCTCACCGACCGCGCTGAACTCGCGCTTACCGAGCTGCAAACCCAGTGCTCCATCGAAACCAAACCAAGATTCATGCCGTAACTCCGCTCGACCTTCCCACGCTTTATTTTTAAATCGCGTTCCGATTTCACCGTTAGATTCAAACTCATTGTGTTCATAGTCATTAATACCGAGTCGAAAGTTCATACTTTCGATTCCGTTGATTGGGTTGTTCATTTGGCCTTGAATATCGAAACGAGTCTGCGAAAGGTCAATCATTCCAGGCTCTTCAGAACCTTCCTCCTCTCCGTGTTCTTCTTCATCATGATCTTCATGACCGTCTTCCTCATGGCCATGAGAATGACCGCCCACAAGTCCATAGTCCGCGTTTAACGAACTGATTGAAATGCCGGCAAAACCACTCTCTCCGATCAAACTGAACCCAATGGCCCCTCCTCGACGTTCGGATCGACTGCCTTCTAGCACACCAAAGATCTCCTCATCTTCGTGCTCGCCATCGTGCTCGCCATCGTGCTGGCCATCGTGCTCGTCATGATCGTCGTCTTCGTGATGCTCTTCGGCTTCTTCTGCGGCCATCAGAAGAGCAGATTCAGCAAAACCCGGAATATCGTAATCATCGGCATCGCTTGAAAAAGCGTCTAAATGGACTAGCACATTGTCGCTCAATGGCACATCTATCGTAAAAGCCGCATTCGTGGCATTGGCATTATCAGTTGCCCGAAATTGAACACGACCAGTCGCTTCATCTATCATTTCATCGTGAATTCGAGAGGTTGACACGTCCACGACTCCCCCTATTGCACCACTACCAAACAGCAACGTACTTGCCCCTCGAAGTACCGTAATTTGGTTGGCAATCAAGGGCTCTATGCCCACGGCATGGTCACCAGAGGTAACCGACACGTCAAGCGTATCGATTCGATCTTCCGTTGTTTTGACACGGGGCCCGGCAAGACCGTGAATTATTGGCCTGCCGACCGCAGAGCCAAAGCTGGCCGATTGAATGCCGGCCTCCCCAGATAATGTCGCACCTAGCGAAAACTGTACTTCTCGCGCTAGTTCATCTCCGGCTAAAACGCTCAAAGACTGGGCTGTTCCATTGTTTGCCAAGGGATGTGCAACGACATGGATTTCTTCTAGGGGCGATTCTGAGCCAGTATCAGTTTGAGCCAGACTGACTAGCGGCTGAGTCAGTCCGAGGACAAACATAGCGATATGGGTTCTTTTTAACATGATTCTCTACCTAAAGCGGACTGATGATTTACAGATCGCGCGTAATGGAGGGCTCAGCATTAGCGTCGATATGGTGAGCCATAATTCTAAATACTGAGATCATTTTTTCAATCTCAATTGGGGTATCCGAGTTAATCCTGACAGTGCAACGGAGGTGCTCGAGAATCATAAGGCTGGTTAAAGAGAAGGTTTGAGTTAAGAGCAAAGTAACAATCCGGCTTGGTATCACTCAGCAAGGCATACGACTGGCCTGATGCCTCACTATGCTTGGCACTGTGGTCTTGAGTGGCGTAAACTTCACACAAATGTTCGTGCTCGCCATCTATGCATTCAATGTCATGCAACGACACAGCGCTTTGCGTCACGAGCAATGCCAATGCCAATGCCAATGCCAATGCCAATGCCAACAATAATTTGCTTACCAAAGGATTCATTTAATTGAAGGCGGATTACTTGCCATGACGCTTGACCAATTTTGTTTCACCAAATCGCATACCTACCTATTCGACGCCACTTAGTTTCGAACAACAAGCACAACGCACCGAGTGTAAACGCACATCAGCACTCTCTATTTATGTTACACTATAACATAACATAACATACATAGATAGAAAAATTGCATTTCACCTTAACTTCCAGTTCAGAGCGAAGCCCTCTTTAACCCTTACAACCCTTACAACCCATCAAATTGCATCTATAATTCATACAACAAAATATCCTCGGTTGAGAGTGGAATAACCGTAATACGGTAACTAAATGAGTAATTCTTCCCTAAAAATCTATATTTTAATTTGCGTCATATCTTGGCTTTCTGCTTACTCTTCCAGTAAAAACCAGGAAACTCTGAGACTTGCTACGTTCAATGTCAGCATAGAAGCAACTAATTACCTTTCCCGCAATGACATTGCTGAAGATCCAACTCGGTCGGCGATTGTAGGAAGACTACTCACGAACGGGGATCATCCGCAAATCAGAAACATAGCTGAGATCATTCAGCGTACACGACCTGACGTGCTTCTTCTTAACGAGTTTGATTACATCAAAGACCCAGAGCAAGGTATTGAGTTATTTATCAAGAACTATCTGAATGTCTCACAAAACTCGCAACCGAAAATAGACTACCCGTACTACTACATTGCACCAGTCAATACCGGCGTGCCCAGTCCTTTTGATCTGGATAACAACGGGACCAAAACCGGCGTTGCCGGCGATGCTTATGGCTTTGGGTATTATCCTGGGCAGTACGCTATGGCCTTGTTATCGCAACACCCAATTAAACATAAAGAAATTAGGACACTCAAATCGTTTTTATGGAAAGACATGCCTGACGCGCTCAAACCATATAATCGAGACGGCTCGCCCTGGTATTCAAATGAAGAATGGAACAAACTAAGATTGTCGTCAAAATCACATTGGGATATTCCGATAGAACTCAAAAAAGGCAAGTTGCACATTATTGCTGCGCACCCCACCCCACCGACTTTTGACGGAGATGAAGACAGGAATGGAAAGCGCAACCATGATGAAATTCGATTAATCAACGACTATATTTCCGATAAACCTTATCTAAAAGATGACAAAGGGACAGTCGGAGGGTTAAACAAAGATTCCAGATTTGTGGTCATGGGTGACCTCAATTCTTCCCCCGATGAAGGGGACTCAATTAAAACCGCTATACGCCAACTGACCGACCATCCCTTGGTTGATTCAAGTTGCGTGCCCCGCTCGAGCGCTGGCCAGCTGGCTCGCCCCGACAACCAGTTTGCCTCAGAACATACTGCCGCATGGGGATTGAGGGTAGACTATGTTCTGCCCTCGAGACTGGGATTGAAAACAACGAATTGTGGCATCTTTTGGCCTGACAAAAATCACCCTCAGTACACTCTCATCGAAACACGAAAAGCATCGTCTGACCATCGACTCGTATGGGTAGACATAGCACTCGATTGATGGTCAGGTAAACGCACATTGAATCCAGTTGAGTATCAGCGAGCAGTAATTCGTTGATCAGGTTTTAGAGACATTTTCACTGACTTTAAACGAAATCTAATGTCAATAGTAAGCGTTTCTGTGTATCGCAAAGCTGAGGCGAGCGATGCACTAAACCACCCCCCTCGTTACCCAACCAAGATTCACCTTTTAGTAGTGCGACGTCACCTTCTTCTAGTTGATGTATATCACTGCTTTCTAAATACAAGCCAGACTCTTCGTCGCTTTTACCCTTGCTGCCAACACCCAGCTTAGATCGATCCACCACCTCGTGCCTAAGCCATTCCGTGGCTACGCCACTGTAAGTAGTTACCAAGCGCCAAGGCACTCGATCCACGTGGAATTTCGGACACATTGCCCGATCCAATGTAGCAAGTCTTAAGCCGACTTGCTCAAGATCAAACAAACAACAAAACATGACGACAATTTCCGCCACGTCATCGCTCACAAGCTGCGCGTCACTATTAGCTCCTAAAACGTCGTAGAGACTATCATAGGCATCATATTGACTGACTGAGGTCGACACTTTAAAAAAGGGCTTCGAGTCAATGATTCGCTGAGCTGCGGCCGATAAATCAGGCGGCACAGAACGTTGCCAAGTAGCAATATTAACGTCGTCTCTATATATATCGGCAAGCACATCAGCCTGTGTAGAGCTTGTTGGCTCACGCTCGAACTTAGTATTCAATTGTCGATCATGTCTGGCAGGAATGGTCATATTATTTATCAATTAAGTTATCTCGGAAGTTAGTTTTTTCGGACGACTCATCAGGGTGCACGCGTGACACCAAACCCTCGTGGTTTGCACATCGAAATAGACTTGCCTCCCAGTCCTGACTTAGTTCATGGGCAATAATCTCAATTTTGCTTTCACCCAACTGCTCCAACGCCACCTCAGTCAGGGCGCCTTGCGAATAGTTGTACACGAACTCACCTTTATCGGTAATAAACGTCGCTTTCAGTCTCTCAGCATTAATACCACTCAAGAATAAATACAATTTGGTGTGATCAAACACAAACCTTGGTGCAAAACGCCACCCCACACTCAAATAACCCTCCCCCTTATTTTGAGCCCTGATGAAGCCACTTTCAGGAAAGGAGGGTTCTAACTGACCTGCCGACTCGAGTTCATTCAAAGACTCTAAAAACGAGTCAGGGGGCCGAACCGATTGAGGCCCATCAAGCAACGAACTATCAATCACACCGTGTTCGGAAAACACAAGCGTGACATCACCGCCTCCGTGCTCACCCAAGTAATCCGTTATCTTAGCCCTATCCTGCTCGCTGTATAAATCTTGCTTGTTACCGACAACGACATCAGCAATGGCGATTTGCTGACGAAAAGTATCATGTTCGGCATAACGGTGGTCTGATAGTTGCCTTGCATCAAGCAACGTGATGATTTTCTGAACTGTCAACACACTCTGAAAACTCTTTTCATTAAGGGTGTCCAGCACCTCTTTAGGATGACCTAACCCAGTAGGCTCGATCAGTAAACGATCGGGCTTCGCTTGCCTCAAGAGCTGAGACAGCGCTACACGCATAGGCAGCCCGGCAGTACAACACATACATCCACCTGGCACTTCCCTCACAAACACCTTTCCATCTTGGGCACACTCACCTTCAATTATCGCGCCATCGACGCCAATCTCACCAAACTCATTTACCAACACTGCCCAGCGCTCGTGTTTGGGTTTATGTTTAAGAAGATGCAGTATGGTAGAGGTTTTCCCAGCGCCTAAAAAACCAGTGACTATATTGGTCGGTACACCCAATATCTTTTCTGTGTTTTGCTTCATAAGATCGTAAAACTACTCGGTTAACGATGCGTCGACCACCGCGACCTTTTGATTCAAAGAGTCTGCGTGGAGATAAAAACAGTGCCTACGACCAGTATGGCAAGCAGCCCCTGTTTGATTTACCAAACACAAAATAGCGTCACCATCACAGTCAATCGAAAGCGACACCAACTCCTGAACATGCCCACTGGTTTTCCCTTTGACCCACAATTGATTTCGACTGCGTGACCAATACGTCACGCACCCTGAGGCCAGCGTCTCTGTTAACGCAAGTTCATTCATCCAAGCCAACATCAACACTTCTTTGCTAGTAGCATCCTGAGTCACGACAGGCAACAGACCCCTCTGGTCAAACCCTAACTGACTAATGACGTCCATGAGTTCCATCTCAGTCGACGCTGACGCATTTTCGAGGTGTTGGAAATATTTACGTTCCATTTCGACTACTCATTTTAATACTTCTCGATTTTGATATTTCTAGCCTACCGCAAAGCTCTACCTTCGAACCTTTTGCAATCTCCACCGTCTCAATTGTCTTACTCATTCGTACTCACTTTCAAATGACTTTCAGAAATCAAACAAGAAGCCAAAAATAAACAGGGCAATAGAAACCGCACTTTCGATTGATCTAATCTTCTTTTGCGTGACAGCTCTGGCAGATACAATTTAGCTCAAACTGTGGACTATCCAGAAGAAACCCAGCCTGCTGGATCATTAACTTGAGTTCTTCATACTTACCAGAATTGACACTCAATTCCTTGACTGTAAAGCACTCTCTGCAAATTAAAAACTGAGAGGCACTGTGTTTCTTCTTACAATCTATATGCGAGCAAACGATAAATTTATTCGCAGTTTCTAACTTATGCACCAAATGCTCACGCTGCAAAAACTCCATTACTCGATAAACCGTCACAACAGGGACTGGTTCATGAAACATCCGTTCATACTCGTCGGCGAGCTCATAGGCTGATACCGCCTTTTGGGTTTGCAGCAATATCGAAAATAAATTGACTCGCTTCTCAGTGATCGGCACGCCATGCGCCTTACATTCCTTTTCAGCTATATCCACCATCGCCTTTGCCGCGTTCATGTCTTTACCTAAACTCAATGGATGAAGATTTTGGAAGCAAAATGCCTGCTCCTTGACCGGACTCCGATACCCAATTAACTTCAATTTTTTGAAGCCCGGGGAATCTGGCAAATAAATGTACATTTACAGAGTCAGGAACCTGATTGTCAGTACAGGAAAACAAATATTCAGCGGCAATCTCGCTGTGCTCGTTTGGCTCACGACCATCACCATGATGTTCTTGGTCGTGATGTTCTTGGTCGTGATGTTCTTGGTCGTGATGTTCTTGGGTCACCCTAGGTCTCCCTGCGGGCCCCAGCACAGAGACTTGAACACGACTTATAGAACAATTTGAACCTTGAATTGACAACACATTCTCCGGCGAACTCAAAACCGCTTTGGAAGCGACTACGCTATCCACTTCAGATTGAGATGTTGGACTATATTCAAACCCTAAGAAGTTTACCGCAGGGGATGTTAAATGCACTTGGACTGCCCCCTCCTCAATTGCCACGGTCATTCGCCCCGCACCGTGGTTATGGATTTCATGCGAGGTAGACCTTGCACAGACACCACCATTGTAAATCAGAGAAAAAACGGTAAACGCTAACAGATTTTTTTTCACATGCTCTCCTTAAGAACCATAGAAAGATTCAAGTTTATGAAAATTCAAGCTGTAGGCCGCCATTGCAATACTGTTGCCATTTTGTTTAGTTTCTATCACTCCCTGAACCCAAACCGGGTCATAAATACTATCGAACTTAATTGGCTCGGTGCTGATTACGTATACTGTTTGGTTGGGAGGTGGCGGTGGCTTATGGTAACAAGCACCAAAATACGGCACCAGAAAAAACTCAGTCACAGAGTTTCCAGAATCAAACTCAACCGGCACAATAAAACCAGGCAACCTGACGCTTTGACCGTCCATTTCAGCGATGACTTCTGAAGAATAGGCTTGCGGCGGAGCACCATAGTACCCTCCCCCTAAACCAGACGCATCTGAGTAGTAATCGTCTGTGTATCTATTATCGATTATTTCCAAAGAACCAATGTTTGAATCGGCCCCGCTGCTCGCAGGATTTGCTTCAACGGGTTTCAAGTCTTCCCATCCAAGCTCTCTGTATTCGAGGGCCCCCACTTCAGCCTGTTGACTACAGGCACTGACCAGCAAAAAACCTGCCGCCATCCAGAAGAACTTAATTCCCAGCCATTTAGATTTCATGTCACGTAGATGAGTTTCCAGCAAATTAAAGTTGATGCGTTGTGATAAAGTCAACTGCAATGTTATACTATAACACTATTGTGAAGAATACTAGCAGGACTCTTTATGAGTTTTAAAGATCAAAGACCACTCATTGAGCTAAACCAAGTTGTTTTTTCATATACAACCGACTCAAGTCGATGTGTTCTAAACATACCGTCCTGGAGTGTATCTGATCAAGAACATGTATTGCTTGTTGGTAGCTCAGGCAGCGGGAAGTCAACACTGTTAAACCTATTAAGTGGACTGCTTATCCCAAGCAAGGGTGCGATGACGGTGGCTGGCCATACCCTGGAAAAGATGAATGGTCGAGAACGAGACAAATTTCGATCTACACACATAGGATATGTGGCGCAAAACTTCAATTTGATACCTTACCTTTCTGCCGTAGATAACATAAAGCTGGCATTACATTTTGGCTCAAATACGAGCAATAAACGTTTCAAAGTTGAAATCGTCGAGCTTCTTGCACAGCTCAATATTAGTCAATCACATTGGAATAAGCCTATCAGTCAGTTAAGTATTGGCCAACAACAACGAATTGCTATTGCCCGAGCAATTATAAACAAACCGAAAATCATCATTGCCGATGAGCCAACCTCATCACTGGATCAAAGCAATAGAGATAATTTCATGTCAATTTTAATGGAAGCGACGAAGACTCATGATACGACACTGATCTTCGTTAGCCATGACCTGTCACTCAGTCGCTATTTTGACCGCATTGACTCCATGTCAGACATCAACAAGACAGAGAGTTAGACATGCTTTTAAGACTTGCCATTAAGAGCTTACTCGATAGAAAAAGTTCAGTGTTGTTAACCTGTTTCGCACTGACCATCAGTATTTTCGTGTTGTTAGGGGTAGAACACATTCGCAAAGAATCTAAGGAAAGCTTTTCGAGCACCATTTCTGGTGCGGACTTGATCGTTGGAGCCAAGAGCGGCCGCCTCAACCTCTTGTTGTACTCGGTATTCAGAATGGGATCGCCAATAAACAACATCAGCTGGCGCTCATACCAAAATATCGCCGCAGCGCCGGATGTCGACTGGACCATTCCCATCTCCTTAGGAGATTCTCATAATGGATTCCGAGTCCTAGGCACAAACAACGACTATTTTGAATACTTTAAATACGGTAGAAAACAATCATTGTCCTTCGAACTAGGCAATCAGTTTCGGAGCAATTTTGATGTCGTATTGGGTGCCGAGGTTGCCGCAAGTCTAAAATACAAGTTAGGCGACAAAGTTGTCTTATCACATGGAATTGGTGACACGAGCTTTACCATTCACGACGAAAATCCTTTCACGATCACGGGTATTCTCACCTCGACGGGCACCCCGGTTGATCAAACAGTGCATGTTGGACTAGAGGGCATAGAAGCAATCCATCAAGGTATCGGATCAACTCACGCCAAATTAAAACCCTCGAGCATCACGGCGTTTATCATTGGGCTCAAATCTCGCATTTCCACGTTCAAGCTTCAGCGCCACATTAACGAAATGCAAGAAGAACCACTGATGGCTATTTTACCGGGCGTCGCGCTATCTGAACTCTGGCGCATGATGTCAATGTTAGAGAACACCCTACTGTTAATTTCATCCATGGTTTTTGTTGCGGCCGTACTGGGTTTAACCGCGGTATTAGCGTCGTCGATTAGAGAGCGTCGCAAAGAAATTTCACTATTGCGGACCATCGGCGCACCACCCTCTTTTCTTTTTCTTCTATTTCAGCTTGAAGCGCTACTAGTAAGTCTAGTAAGCATGTTCACTGGCAGTGCACTACTCTGTGTTTCGCTCTCCATATCGCAATCCCAAATATCAAAACAGTTTGGGTTGCACCTTAGCACCACTCCCTTTTCAATGAACAGTCTATCGATTCTACTTTCAATGATGTTTATTACGGCGCTAGCGGCTTCACTGCCCGCTTTTCAGGCGTACAAAGAAGCCAAGACCGCATATTGAGTCAATGGTTCAAAACCATTATTGCAATGTTATACTATAACATGTGATAATCATTGCATGAACTTACACAGACAACTTTCCAACCCAATTAAATTAAACGTTATCACACCAAGCCTGCACATGATCGCTTTGCGCTTATAAATGATCAGAGCACTCCCATCGCAGCAACGCAGCAAAGTGTATGACGCCTTTTAAGGTTCTCTGCTATTTGGTCACCAAACGTCTTTAGTTTGTGATGGTTGATTCAAAAGCGATTACCCCAAAAAAATAAAATCCAAAAAATGAAAACTAAATATTTGGCGCTAGCCGCTACTAACTTAGCCGTCCACAACGCGGCTGCAGAACACTCTATTAGACGAAGAATGCTGGCTCTGTTCGTTTGTATCGACTTAGGTTCAGCAAAAACCGAACAAAGCTTTCGTTTGACTGCTAAAGACATGCTTTAGTCTAGGACTCACAATGACATCAGAATTACTAAACGGCGCAATTATCCGTTCCATCCCTTGGGTTGATCGACTCGCAATCAGTATATCAATGCTGTGTATTATACATTGCTTATTCTCACCGCTATTACTCTTGGCTCTGCCCGTATTGATGCCGACTTTTCTAGGAGGAGAAACACTGCATTTTTGGCTGGTTCTCGCCGTAATACCATCGAGCATCTTCGCTCTGGGCATGGGTTGCAAGCAACATAAGAGAACTCAATTTCTTTTCCTAGGTTTTATAGGATTGAGCTTTCTGCTGCTCGGGATAGCATCCGAAGTATTGGGGCTGGAGCACCTCTGGGAAAGGGTTTTTACCGTAGCTGGAGGGATACTCATAGGGTTAGCCCACGTACGAAATTTCAAACTCTGCCGCGATACAACTGATTGCAGCTGTTAACAAACAAGGTCAATGACAATGATTATAATTGAAGCTGAAAATTTATCCATTAGCCGCGCCAACAACAACGTGGTCAATAACTTATCTTTCCAAGTAAAACAGGGAGAAGTGTTTGGCTTGTTGGGTGGAAATGGTGCAGGAAAATCAACTACCCTCCTGGCATTCCTTGGTCTATTAAAGGCGTCAGAAGGGGCCGCTAGGATTAATGGAATAGAAGTTGATTTTGATACCGCCTCAGCGCGCAAAGCAATCGCCTATTTGCCTGAATCCGCTAACCTTTACCCACATTTAAGTGCGCGAGAGAACATCAACTATTTCCTATCTCTAGCGAAAATTCAGCGTTCAGCCGCCGATATTGATGCCGCCTTGGATCAAGTTAGTTTGGCTAGTAAGGCTCGCGACCAATACTTGTCTTCTTACTCAAAGGGAATGCGCCAAAAAGTGGCTATTGCGGTCGCGATTTTAAGGCAAGCTCCAATTCTATTTCTTGACGAACCTACTTCAGGGCTCGATCCAGTAGCAATAGATGAATTTAATAAATTAATCTCAAACTTGGCAGCAAACGGTGCAACAGTGTTGATGGTAACGCATGATGTTTACGGTGCTTGCCAGGTAGCTGACCGCATAGGGCTGCTCAAAGACGGTCACTTAGTCGGCAACTTCATCGCCCCTGCGGGTAAACGTATTTCGGTGGATGAAGTTCATCATGCATTTGCGTCTGAGGCATAACCATGAAATCTGTAATTACGATAGCAGCCCAGGAGTGGCGCTACTGGTTTCGAACCAAATTAGCGGCTGTGGTCGCCCTACTAGCACTGGTTCTAATCTGTATTTCGGTGTTTGCCACCTCAAGCCAAGTCGCGAAAGAAAAGCAGCTGCGTGAAGGCCTGCAAGTAAAAGCGCAGGAAACTTTTCGCGATCAACCCGCTAGACATCCACATAGAATGGTTCATTACGGGCATTATGTGTTTAGAGCACCTACGCCGCTGGCCACCCTTGATCCTGGCGTAGACCCGTATACGGGCACCGTCATTTTCTTGGAAGGTCACCGCCAAAACACCGCGACATTTTCGCCGAGTTACGACGGTGCTCAAGCTGGACCATTCTCTCGCTTAAGCCCAGCTCTGGTCTATCAACTATTGGTACCATTGGTGTTGATTGTGATGGGGTTTGGTGTTGTTTCTCGTGAACGAGAGTCGGCCACGGACAGGCAGTTGGTGACCTCTGGTATCTCACCTGTTTCTATTTGGGCTGGTAAAACACTGGCATTGATCGGCGTCGCCTTATTGTTGCTAGCCCCGCTATTGGTCGGCACAGTCATGTTCGGAGCAAACTCGAGCATCGCCAGTGCTTTCTTTATTCTGTATCTAATATATTCGTTAGTCTGGGTATTAATTATCACCGCCATTTCTACTTGGGTACCGCGCACTTCCCTATCTTTGTTAACTCTTCTGGTGATCTGGATTGTCTTGTGCACCCTACTACCACGAGTCGTGGTCAGTGCGGCAAACACCGTCATTCCGACCAATAGCCAGATCGAAACGGACATGGACGTAATCGTAGCGCTCCGAGCTGTGGGCGATGGTCATAATGCTAATGATCCAGCATTTAATAGACTCAGAGCAAACTTGCTAGAAGAATACGGCGTTGACAAGGTGGAAGACCTACCCATTAATTTTCGCGGCGTAGTTGCTCAGGCAGCCGAAGCAGACCTCACAGACATTCTCAATCAATACGCAGCCAAACGTATGGCAAATCAATCAGCCCAAATACAATTTGTACGCGCGTTCGAGTTCGTCTCGCCATTTATCGCATTGCAATCAGCATCGATGATCGCCGCCGGCACAGACGGCAAAACTCACCATCGTTTTTTACGAGAAGCGGAGGCTACTCGATTCCAGTTCGTTCAAGACCTAAATAAGATGCATGAACAACAAATGTCTTATGCAGACGACATCAATCGTAGCCGTGACGCAGATTCAGAACGCCGCACCCGCGTAAATGCTGAGAATTGGCGAGTCTTGAAAGACTTCAATTTTACCGCCGACCCCAGCGAGATAAGACTTAGTCGCATGATCTATAGCGCTATCCTGCTATTCACTTGGTTGATACTGTTTTCCGTTGTCGGCATACTTGGCGCGCGACGCCTGCCCGAGGTGAATTATGGATAGTTTAATTCGTGAATTGAAATTTGCCTTAAGAGACCGCGTGGTCTTCATTGGACTGATCGGCATCGCACTCTTGTCCTCCTACAGTTTAATCATGGGACTGAATGAGTCTGATTCTGAGCGTGCATTAATTGAGCGCACTCAAAAATTGGTAGCACAAGACCGAGAATACAACCTAGCAAAACAAAGTGACGCAGGAGGCGCAGCCTATTATGCCTTCCACTTCACATACAGCTCGCCCTCTGCGTTGGCGTTTATATCACGTGGCGTTCGAGATGATCTGCCTTGGAAGCACCGAATCCGTATGTTGGCCCTTGAAGGACAAATATACGAAACTGACACGGCAAACCCGGAACTGTCAAAGGTAGGCAAGCTGGATTTTTCTTTTGTGGCTGCGTTATTGTTGCCCTTGTTATCAATACTATTTTTGTATGACCTGCGTGCCGTCGAGTTACGCAATAATCGCTGGGCATTTCTATCAGCGACGTCAGGAAGCGGTAACCGTCTATTGATGGTACGAGCCGCACTGAGAACGGTTTTACTTTACCTCGCTGTGCTCCTGCCTTTCCTGATTGCGGTAGTTATTGGCGGTGTCGCCGCTAAAGACACACTGCTTGTCATAGCTGCCATTGCGCTAAACAGCCTATTTTGGTGTGTCATGGCTTACTTTACCTTTACCCGTATTGCGTCAGGACCTACCACAGCGGCGGTACTACTAGGGCTTTGGTTTGCGATCGCTGTAGCCATTCCCGTTGGAGGAAAGCACCTAACCGAGAAGCATAATTTGGTGCCAAATGGCGGAGAGATTTTACTGACTCAACGAGAAACAGTGAATGATGCCTGGGACCTACCAAAAACGAATACCATGACGCCTTTCTTAGAGCGGCACCCTGAATGGAATAACACACCAGACGTGACTCAACCTTTCGAATGGAGATGGTACTACGCTTTTCAACAAGTAGGCGATCAATCAGTGGAGTCGATGTCAAAGGCTTTGCGCGCGGGTATTGCTAAACGCGATGCTGTCATGAGCATGATTTCATTGGCGTCACCAACACTATTAACTCAACGCCTTCTCGCATCGGCCGCAAACACCGACACTCAAGCCTTTCTGCGTTACGACGATTGTGTTCGCCAGTTCCACCGAAGCTTACGTGAATTTCATTACCCAATGTTATTCGGAGATGCAGTGTTCTCAGATGAGCGCATGAAAGAACTCCCAATATTTCGTGAATGCAGTCGTTAAAAATAGCCAAACAACGAATAGATAGAAATAGCAAATGAAGATAAAGACTTTAATTGTGGCAATCTCACAGCTCTTGTATCTCACTGTATGTTCGGGAGAAACAACGTTCAATCCTGCAACGGCTTCTGAAAAGCCAGACGGTCTGACGTTGAATACATCCAAAATAGTCAAGAGCACCGCGTACAAGTCACCCTTTGACGATCACGAGGCGTTTATTGAGTTCATGAAAGGCAGCAAGTTTGCGACGCCACCGTGGAGCGACCACGAACTTAGATCGTCTTTTCCGAAAGAGTTGTACGACTCATGTTTCGACCCTAATCAAACCTTGTTCTCGGAAGTGATTTACCAAAGCCCGAATGGACTCACCAAAGGCTGGACCATTAAGACCAAGGGAAGTAAAAATAAGTTGCCAATAGTGGTGTTTAATCGAGGTGGCTTTGCTAAATGGGGCAGAATCGTTCCGTTTGAGCTGCTCTCATTGTGCCGGGTTGCGCAACAAGGCTTTATGGTGTTAGCCAGCGACTTCCGAAGCCCTAAAGACGACTCGAAGAACGCCTCAGAAATAGAAGCTGGAAAACGTGACAAAACGGACCTCGGCTATGGAGATGTGAACGACAGCTTCTATCTAATCGATGCCGTAACACGCGCCAACGCCAACCTCGATGCGAACAACATCGCTGTCTGGGGCTTTAGCCGAGGAACCACGCTCGCGGCACTCATGACCACTCGATCAGACTCCGTTCGAGTTGTAATAATGCAAGGCATGGTGGCGAACCTTGTTGAAGATAAGCGTCGCGAAGAATTTGATGAACACGTCTACCCATTATTAGTGGATGGGTGGGCATCCTTACCACTTTCAGAGCAAAATGCCTTGTTGTCGGGCATTAGCCCAATTGAATTGGTAACGAAAATTAAAGGCAGGCCACACTTTCTCATACTTCACGGAGCTAAGGATTCTCGTACCTCTGCGCAAGACGCCTTGCACTATGCTCGGACCTTACTTGATGAAAATCACTCGGTAGAATTTCATCTTTACCCTGAATCAGGGCATGTATTGAGCGGCAGCTATAATCAATATTTAAATGAGGTCATCGAGTCATTGAATAAACACTTATCTAAACCAAGATAGACCATAGAGGCTGTAGTTCGTCACCGGGCAGGCTCCACCACAGCCGCAAGCCTTGCTTGGTCACAGTAGGCATAACCTAGCTGCCGAACGTGCACTGCGCGCTTCTAGAGCTCAAAACACCCTCACGGCTAATTTGCTAAACCTGAACATTGGCTATTTGCCTGTAAACTTTACTGGCAAGAGCCATCAAGCTACCGCAGTTAAATAGAACTGACCCCGCCCCATCATCAGATGGAAGGAAGGAGACACGATCACTGTTAATGTAAAAAACAATATGGAAGTGGACAGCTCTATTCACTGGCTCGGCATGTTTCGCGAGGTACGCATATCATGAGAATAGATAGAATCTCCGCATTGTTGTTACTGAGTATTGGACCTGTATTTACCGGCTCAGCAAATGCTGGCATGGGCGATGACCCGTTGTTGGTCAAAGTAATGTCTGAATTTGAATACCTTTCAGCCGACGAAGAAGACATCCTAGAATCGGATATGGTCGCCTGGATTGGCTGCGATTTAAGCAAAACTTGGGTGAAGAGTTCCGGCGAAGCCAACAAGCACAACGGGGACGGAATCGACGTGGAGCAAGCCAATATTGAACTGGTCTACAGCCGCGCAGTCTATACGACCTGAGATCAACAGTGTGGTGTCAGGCAGGACCTTAAGCCCAACCCAAAAGAAAGCGCTCGAACTTGGGTGTCATTCGGTTACATTGGTACCGCGCCTTATTTAGTTGACGTGGGCGCTAAGCTATTTTTAGGTGAACGTTCTAGCTCTAAGCTGCTGATTTAACTAGAGAAAAAAGTTATGCTCACACAAGAATGGGTCTTAACACCGGAGTAAGACATCGTCGCAAATAGCCACAATAACCCTGCGTATGGCAAAGAATCTGGGTTGTCGGAAGTTAAATTTAGCCTTCGGCTTGGCCATGAGGCAGATGGCAATCGAAAATTCCAACCATTCATCGGCGTCTCCGCTCACCAGACCTTAGGAGAGACGAGGCGCCCGGTAAAATCAGGAGGCGACTCAAGCGGTGAGATAACCGCAATATTAGGCGTTCATTCCTGGTTTTAAGCCAGCCGGTTGACTGAGCGTCCGCAGGCTTGCCCTCGACTAGGAGCAGCCAAAAATCAATCAGCCGAATCGCCACCCGACTGATTCGTTCTGGTGATTTCAGGTTCATTTCAAGAACTCCACCTCGTAACCTAACAGTCTATTGACTGCTTAGAGTGCATTGATCAAAAAATGCGCAATTTCCTTATTTGACGCAAAAACGACGCCATCGTGATTCATGAACGTCGATCCACGACGATTAAGCGCCAAAGGTTGACCGTGCACATTGCTGGCCCAGCCTCCAGATTCTATGGCAAGACAAGCCGTGGCAGCGAAGTCCCAAGTACTGCCACCGCCCTCTTCCTTTTTAGGCAGTTTTACGTAGCAAGCATGGCGCGCCTCCAGCACCTTACATGCGTTTTTCACCGCTCCGTTGCCATAGTTGAACACCACACCATCCAGTCCTAGATGGCGGGCACACTGCTCTAAAGCGCTCACAGCCAATTCATAGTCTGCATGTGTTTTAAAACTGGCATCAGAGTAAACAAGTAACGAATTTGAAGCCTCTTCTGTTTTGAGTTGTGTTAAAGGCAGCTTATCCCGATAGCAGCCGTGCCCTGCTATTGCGTGATAGACAGTCTGATGAGTTGGGTCAACAACAACGCCGATCACAGGCTGACCGGATTGTTCAACCAACGCGATCGAGACGGCGTAGCCTGGCCGGCCTTCTACGAACGGTAACGTACCGTCAAGCGGGTCCACGCACCAAAAGTAGTCTTTCTCAAAGCGCGCGCGTGCATCGACAGATGCAGTCAAGCAGGATTCTTCGCCAACGAAGGCAATGTCCAATGATTCTGAGATAGTTAAGAGTCGTTGACGAATAATGTCTTCACTGCGCATGTCTACGTCGGTGACCAGCTGTGAAGCCGCGGTGCTCCCTGCGTCTTTAAAACATCGCTTAAGCTCATGGCGATCAACGCTTTCAATGCATCGGGCAGCTTCTTGCCCGGCATCAATGGCTGCGCGACACAAGTTCTGCAATTGCGCTGCAGTAAATCTGGTACTCATGGCTGTAAGTCTTCAATAACTCGTTTGGTGAGTTTTTCGCTGTAACTGTTGATTTTCCAATGATCAGGACTCCAACCTTTAATAAACCGATGAAAATCAGCCCAGGCGACAGGATAGAGGTCGCGCCATTCCCGTTCTAATTCGAGCACGTTTACGCCGAGACCCTTTTCCGCAAGTCGATGGCGTAGAACTGAAAAGTAAAAATCGAGAAGTTGGCTTTCCATCGCTTCGCAATCTTGTTCGTTCAAGCAACTGCCGATGAAATAAGCCACGTCTTTCATGCCACATCCTCGCCCAATGTATTGAAAGTCCACTGCAGCGACGCCGAGTGTTGTGTCCGCGAGTGAAAATTCTAATGTCAGGTGATTTAGATTGAAGCAAAAGTTAGCCAGCTTAGCATCGCCGTGCACCAACGTTTGGTAGCGACATTGTCGCAGTTTCTGATCAATTAGCGGCGCCGCCTCACGCAAAGAGACATCACTCAATGCCGCCAATTCATCCGGCCGAGTATCCAGATGCCAATAGGTTCCGCACTCCCATAAGCCATCCGCTTTAGTGCCCATATTAGTGCCCATATTAGTGTCCATAAAAGTGGCGTGAAAACTTGCCAACCATGCTAAGCAAGCTTGTATGTCTCTCGCTTCAACGCTACTTTTTCTGGCGTCATACCCCGCTGCATTAAGGTCTGTCAACACCAGAAAAGTCTCATTTTCTAACACCTTAACGCTCAAGCATTCTGGAACAACGCAATCTTGTGCGCAATCTACCGCGTAGTGTTGATACCAATACGCCTCAACCTGATAAGAGCGTATTTTTCTCTGATGAGACAGCCCAGTATTCCATCCACGCGGGTGACTGCCTGCTTCTGGCAGTTTTATATGCTTGAGGATGACGGATGGATACGCACCACCACTCAGGCTAAGACGAACAATGTGTCCGTAGCCACTCCATAAAGACTGGATTACTGACGAATTTTCAATTGACTGGGCTCCGGTTGCCTCTAGGACAATACTGGCAATGGCTGGCAACATGGCATTGATTTACGTAATGAAAAACAGTAGTAGGTTAATACAATTTCCTCCTGAATTCTTGGTGAAAGTCAGGTGGCACCGTTCAAAAGTCACATCAAAACACACTTTACAATTCTCTTTACTGACAGATCTTTGCTAAGCCATAAGAACCAAAACCGTTGTGTCGTCCTTGCCAAGTAAACCTGAGCTCTCAATTAGAATAGTCAGAAAGCCATTGAAGGCTAAGATATTTGGGAGATCTTCTTGTTAAAGGGAGCACGTGCCCCCTATAACGCATAAAACTATTTAGGTGGGTCCTGTTCTCGACAATCAGCGCAGCACAAACCGGTCCCCAATAAGCCCCCTTCCGATACAAACCCGGTACCGTTCGATGGTATGGACAAGTGATTCGCATCGCTCTCGAATGAATGTATATCAAGAAGCGGGTCGTTAGTTTGCTCAGATGCTAGCGCGTTAACACTAAAACCAGCCGCAATAGCGCCGGTAGCTAAGTTTAAAATTTTCATTGTAGGGTCCTTTGTAAATTGAAATTAACGTCAGCGTATGTTGATGAATTTGTTGATTATTCTCATACACTTATTAATACTTATCACATAAGTGACAAGGTTTAAATCCAATTTGCACTGAATGCCAATCACCCGTAGACGATTTGAAAACTAATTCACTCAGTAAACCAACGTACTCAAAACCTATCGTGCGTCTTTCCTATCCATGTTTACGCAGGCGCTGAAGCAGATTTGTTATGACGAACAAACGGTTGTTCGCGGCCCGCGATTTATCAAGTATCATTCTCGGCGTTGGGAGTTAAGTAGGTAAACAGCCTAATTCAACCTGCCCCCTTATTTATTGCAGCCTACCTTAGAGGCATTGGTAAAGATCACTAAGAGCCTGCACGTAGGCCTAAATAACTTGGTGTTTGGTGAGGACGAACGCGCCCCATTGATGAGCTTAAACTTCAGTTTGAAGCGCTCAGTGAGTTTGATGAGGAAGATCGGAAAGTTGCCAAAGTGGTGCTTGAGAGTCTAATTCTCAAGCCCAACGCTAAGCGGGCTTTTGTGCAAGATCGTTAAAGGTAACATCAGTCCGTAGTTGCTACCTTTAGGATGGGACACCGCCTAATTTCTTAAAGGGCAAAAGACAAGTCCCCATTAAATTTGTAAAGGCAAAACACAAGACCTGGCCCCTTATTTTTTAATTCGGATCTGACTCCTTTTCTTCCGCCTTCAATCGTACAAACAATTTAAAACTTAGATACGAACTCAAGATATAACCAAAGAGATTTAAACTCAAATACACTAAAAAAATATTTTCGGAAAATGAGGTCATCGCTGTGAAAACTATTGCCAAAAATGATGTAAAAAATATAGAAACATACAACCCCTCCACCTTTAAAATTTGATGGCAATCAGGGCACTTAGGCTTTTTCTCACTCATGACAGACATCGCCTTTAATCTGACATTGCAATTGGGGCAGTTCATTTAAATCATCCTTTAGCTTATTAATAAACTACTTGCATTGATAATCACACACCAAATCACAAACAAGCATTTTTACAAAGACACAACCGCCTCCTGCAATATAACCAACGTATGGTGGTGCAAATACGGTTCCGCCTGCTCCAAAAGCAGTACATACAAGTTGATAGTCAACATTGCATCGCGTTCTGCATCCTCCTCCTGGCGATTTTGGAATCAAATTACCTGTCATATCATCAAGCCTTGATCCTCGCTGCTTTCTTTTTTGTGAAGCAGAAGAGTCTCTTGGCAAATTCCCACTCGGATTACCAAAGCCATAAATAAACTCGAGAATTAAACCCTTTTTATCGAAATACCTCAACGGATTCCCATTTACATATCCAAAAGTATTAAGTCCCCCACCTAACCCAATCGGATCACTGGTAACATACCGTCCCGTTTTCGGATCATAGTACCGATTCCAGTTATCGTGCAGCCCGGTTTCGCTATCATAGTACTGCCCCGGAAAACGAACATTAAACTCAATTAGCTCAACACTGGGCACCGCGTAACCAAATGGGTCGTTAGGGCCTTGCCACACCACGATCTGATCCCCGTTGGTAACTTGTTTGGGGGTGCCCAGATGATCGTTGTGTACATAGTACACCGCGTCTTCAAGCCAATCAAAGTGCGACGTGTAAAGGTAACTTTTTGATTGCCAACTACCACCGTTCAATCGAAACCACAACGTGGTGTAGATTGCACGCCCATCAATGGGTAACCCGGTCACCACGACACTGGTGTCTTGGCCTAAGCTGGGGCTGTAGAAATAGTTCTTGGTGCCCAGCTTATCGCCCACGTACAACGACCATTCGGTCACGTCTTGCCCACCGCTCCAACTGAACGTTTGGCTACTGCTAGTCAAAGTGTCTGTTGGCAGTGGCGCGACCATTTCAGGCACCTGGCCTTGCGTATCAGCGTGATACACGTAGGGTTTTGATTGCCAGCTCCCGCCGTTAATTCGATACCACAACAATACGTATAGGGTGCGGCCATCAACGGGCAGATTGGTCACCGTAACGCTGGTCGCTTGACCTAAGCTGGGGCTGTAATAGAGATCGTTTCCGCCAGAAGCGCTGCCCATCTTAGATTTAATACTTAGAACTGTAATGTACAGTATTGTTACGTACGCTCACCCGCTAGAAAAAGTTCACCCTTAGAATGAAATGGGCGTGCGTTTACGTTCAAACAACGTCCGCATTCGTAGTTGCACTAGCGATGGCAAAAAATGTGCTCTGTGCGCTTAGCTACCCAATCTTCTGAAGGAACATCGAATTCTAAAGCGGCAAATTGCAGCGGATCTTGGATACTCGGGTGAGTGCGTTCGATTGACGGAACGATGACGTTGCCTGAACTTAGACGGCAGGCCTTATTTGCGTACGAATCGCTCGGCAATCGTCGATGCGTTAGACTGGTTGGCCCCGTCACGGTGAATAGGTCTTCTTGGGCCACCAAGGTGACCAGGCCTTGATTGTGAAAAACAACTGACCTGATGTTTCTATCACTTATGGGCAGTAAGCTCCAACTCTTGGCGCGATTTATCGACACCCAATAATCACTCCCTTGTTTTTTTCGTATGGTTTCAACCACCCATACGGCTCCATCACCGCTGCTCCAAACCGCGTTAACCTCGGCGGCGACAGACCGCCCTACTTTGGAAACCTCATTTGTGCTAACTCGACCGTTTTCTAGCGTCATCTCAATCACTTCACCAGTGCGTTTCACCGCGAGGCATGTGTCCATGCAACGCCAAGCAATTGCCCCTTCCGGCACGGAATGCGTGCGCCAGGTGGCGCCTCCGTCGGCGGACGCCTTTGCCAGTTCATCACCGATGACCCACAGCGCGTTTGGTGTGTAATAAAAGTTCCCCGGAAACTCGAAATACGACCCGAGTGAGAGTTTCCAGAAATCGGGGGTTTCAAGGTTTGATAAACTGATGCGATACAGCATGTCAGATTTAACGAATACCGAGTCTGGTGTTCTCACGATACCTCTCACCCAGTTCATGCGCTCCCATTCTACCCAGGTGCGACCGCCGTCTTGGCTCCTGGCCAAGCCTTCGCGCGATGCGGCGATCCAAAAACCACCGACAACTTGGGTGACGTCCGTAAGCTCACCTGCACCGCCGATCAGCGTTGACCAGGTTTCGCCTGCGTCTTTAGTATGGGATACTCCCTGATGGTCTGTATACCAATATTCACCCTCAAGCTCACCTTGAATTAGCCCAATGAAATCTGCAAAGCCCTTACGTTCTTTGGAGGCATTGACCGACGAATATGGAATCACGTGCGACGAATGCGCAAAAATCAGATCTTCTTCTTGGCCCTGCCTAAGCCAACGCCATAGCTCTGGATTCGGTTTAATGAGGTGGTTAGCGCCATCAATTTTAAGGTTATCACAGTGTCGTATTGATTCTTCAATCGCGGCCAAGGAGTAATCGTAGGTGCACAATGACCGCCATTTGCCTTCGATTAACCTCATGGCGTAATCACCGTGATACACGCTCGCGTGCAGCGTCATCTTTGCGAATTCGAGGTCAGACTGTTGGTTAAGCTGAACTGAGTCAATGCAGTAAGATTGACTGCCAGCGCCGGGAGTCTTTGCCAAGTACTCTATCTTGCGCCATGTCAGCCCGCGATCAGTCGATTGAATGACGTGGCAATTCCTTACCACGGTGATCGTTTGATGGTTGTTACTGATGACCCCGTGAGAAATCGTAATGTCGACAAGCCCTTCGTCGGGACTTTGTGTCAACGCCGTAAAGTCATTGACGAGGTCTCGTTTTTGCCAGCTCTTTCCAAGGTCAGCCGATTCAATGAGTAAACCATCACTGGTTATGGCCATCAAGCGGCCCTCATACTCCTCTATTTCAATCACTTTCGAGTTGTCTGGCACTCTCAGCGTTTGCCAATAATGCCCCGAATCCGTGCTGTGATACAGGCGAGACTCGCCCTGCACCCAGAGGTGTTTTCCGGCAACGGCCGATGCCGTCACCGACTTCGGGTATTCTAGAACGTGTCCGTCCGGTCCTGCCGTCTCATCGACCAGTATTGGCCATTGTGGACCGACCACCTTAACATTCCAAGCCTCTGAGGGCTCTGAATCATCTTGAGCACAGCCCACCAACACCCCAAATGCCAGAATAGAGATGACGCAAGAAAATAGTTTGGCCACAATGCGGATCATTAGTTTACTAAATTGAAATTCATACGTGAGAATGCCAGAACGACGTGCAGGTTCAATCATTAATCAGTCAATCGCAGCTACATCCTAGCTTTCGTTTTAGACGTCGCCTTCGCTTGTGCTGGGTTGTCAGGCCAATAATGCTTAGGGTAACGACCTTTCATTTCTTTTTGGATCTCCTTGTAACTGCCGCTCCAAAAGCGATTAAGGTCTTGCGTTAGCTGCAATGATCGACGGGCGGGAGAAAGCAGATCCATCAACAAGTCTATTTTGCCGTTACAAAGCTCAGGCGTGGCGGACATACCAAACACTTCTTGCATGCGCACAGACAACGTAGCCGGACCATCTAGTTGGTAGCTAACCGCAACGGTTGAGCCACTGGGCACCTTCAACGAGCTGGGAAGCAGTGTGTTCAATGATTCCTGTAAATTCCAATCAAAGCAGTTTTTTAATGGCTCGATCAGATCAATGCGCTTAAGTTGCTCCAAATTGTTTACCGCGCTCAAGTACGGGGCTAACCAAGAATCCACCCTCGCCAACAACGACTGCTCACTGATTTCAGGGTAATCGTTAGGGTAATGCCGGTGCGCTAGCGTCATTCGTATTAACAACTGGCTAAACGCGTTTTTGGACTTAACTGAGGCATTGTTGGTCACCATGGAAAAGACAGCGAACCCCCTCTTTTTAATAAACGAGGTCCACGCTGTTGTTCGAACATCAACGTCTATTGGTGCGTTGATTGGTTTTTGTCTAACCACCAAAGCGCCCAGCATAGAGCGGTCTTCATACACAAAGCGGCCGTTTCGTTCGTCAAACTCACACACACTTCGTTGTTGAAATAGATGCGGTAACACTGCTTCTAACTCAGACATATCCACCGACGTGGCTGAAAAAATGCGCTTGCCCTTTGCTCCACCCAGTTCGGCAATGGCGATGAATTCATCATTGAGCCAGCATCCAGAACGGCTATCAACTCCCGCGCCATTCGCTAGCACATACCCCTCGCCTCGCCGTTTGGCTATTCGATCCGGGTACGCAATCGACACCAAGAGAGGTAACGCCGAGATTTTCAACGATGCATTTGGCCGATGATTAAACCGTTTTAGCCAATAACGAAGCTGTTTGGTGAATACAGGATGAGGGGAATTCCATTGCGCTTGCAGTTCAGTCCTCAGTTCAGCCTGTTGACTAACCCGGCTGTCGAGTAAGGCAACGAGGTAAATACTGAGTAGTTCTAAGCCCGGAATCGACGAATCAAGCTCTTGCGCCTTAAGCAGCATTCGCGCCCAGCGCACATCCGTACCCAAGGTTAGCAATTTTTTTCCCAATCGAGTTATTCGCTTTTGTTGATCAACCGCCTCCAACATTTGAAGTAATTCATACCCCTGCTCGCGTTGCGCCAAGCTGGGCGAATCCAGCAACGTTAAATCGCTTATCTCAGTTCCCCACAACCGCGACTCCAAGAGCAGGGCACTGATGTCTGAACACAGTATCTCGGGAAGGTCATGCGACTCTTTTCGATTAAACACCTCTTTAGAACCAAGACGATAAACAACACCAGGCTCGATTCGGCCTGCTCGGCCGGCTCGTTGAACTGATGAAGACTTCGATATGGTGACCGTTTTAAGTTCAGTGACTCCGGTGTTAAGATTAAATTGCGCGGCCCGCCTCTTGCCGCTGTCTACCACAATACGAATACCCTCAATCGTTAAACTGGTTTCGGCGACATTGGTGGCTAGAACGATTTTTCTTTGCCCTCGCTTGGCCGGTGCTATGGCGCTTTGCTGCGCGGACTTTGTTTGGTCACCATACAATGGGCACACCACAACAGAAGAACTCTGCACGTCTGACAAAGCCCTAGCGACGTAGTTAATTTCGCGTTTTCCAGGCAAAAACACCAGGCAACTTCCGCTCTGCTCCCTTAGAGCTTGTTTTATGAGTATTGGAATTTCATCTAACCAGCGTTTTTCATTCTTTACGGGGTGATAAAACTCATCAATTGGGAAACTTCGCCCATCGGACGTGATGACTGGACAGCCGAACTTGGAGACAATTCGGTCCGTATCTAAGGTGGCTGACATCAAAAGCAGAGTTAAGTCGTCTCTTAATGCTTGTTGAGTCTCGATCGCAAAGGCGAGCGCTGTATCGGCGGCAATGGAGCGCTCATGAAATTCATCAAAAATAAGGCAATCTACGCCGTTCAGTTCTGGGTCGCTCTGAAGCATGCGCGTGAGCATCCCCTCGGTTACGATTTCCAACTTGGTCTTAACACTCACGTGTTTCTCTTGCCGAATTCTAAGACCGATGCTCTCTCCCAATGTTTCGTTCTGGCATTTGGCTAAATAGCCAGCAATATTACGCGCAGCAAGCCGACGTGGCTCTAACATTACGATGCGTTGAAAATGGCCATCTCGGATCAACTGCAAGGGTAACCAAGTGGATTTTCCAGCGCCTGGCGGCGCTTGCAGCAAGGTCATGCTGTTCGCCTTAAGCGATGCAACCAAGTCTGGATAAATTTCTATTACTGGCAACACTACAGTAGACCCAAGTCATAAATTGATTTCGATTCGGCAGGCTTAATCATGGTATTCCTCTCGATAAACACCGCTTTGTGAATTGTGGATAATCAAACCGCTAAGAAGCAAAACGCGCCAAACGAGCACCTACTCGCTGAGGCTAAGTTCCACAACTTCCTTCTTTTCCGCAACAAGCAGATCAAACAGAATACGGTCAGCGCCAACGTCCGTTAACGTATCCACATTATCGCTGATGGTTCTCAGTACAGTAAAAGCGGACGTTGAGACGTCGTAGGACCACAATTCGTTTACTTGGTTAATGCCATAGATCACCTGATCTCTGATAACAAAACGCTTATTGCTGCCCTGCTCTGTTAACGCATCTATCATTTGGTTTTCCAACGCACCTGGCTGCCAGAAACGATTTAAGGCATCCATGAATACCAACCCCGCTTGATGACTCTTCTGTGCCCAAATTATCTTACGAGTGGATATCGTTTGGTACTCGAGCGTGGCTAGGTTCAGTTCGATAAATTGCGTGACACCGTCTATAGTGGACACCAGTAAAGCCGAATTGTTAGTGCTGTCCCATTGAAACAGAAAAATGACGGGATACTCAAACGCGACACGACGTTGTGAACCATCTAAAAATAGTTGAGTAAGGGAACCGTTAGCATTCACCAACATACTGTCCCCATCTTCAGACCAATCAACGCCGTTTATGTACGTATTCAATGGAAAATGGCTGGCTTTGCGCGAATCGCTTTCGTCTGCCAACCACACTTGGTCCTCTCCAGAGCGATCGGAAACGAACGCAATAAGGTCACCGTTGGGTTGAAAAATGCCGTTATCATCTTCCAGCGTTGATCGATCGACTACCGCGACATCCGTCACTTCAGCGCCACTGGATATCAGGCTCGGGGCCGCGCCAGGAGCAGCGGTCGGTACGCGTATCGGCGCTATCGCAACGTCACTGTCGTACCACTTCTTTATCAAAAGAAGACTTTTTCCATTGGGGTGAAAACTGGGCGCTTCGACCTTAAAGTCTAATGGCACATTGATGCGTTGCACCTCTCCGTCGTAGGATAACGCAAACAATAATTTTCCTGAGCTGAAAATCAATCGATTACGAGCAGAATCAAATTTGGGAAAGACCAACCTGAATTTTGATAGTTCATCAGGGTATTGAATCTGATTGCTTGATAGGACTTCACCATTGAGCGCCAACATATCAATATAGTGTTTGCCATCATTACCCCGAGTCGACACAGCAAACAGGCTTTCGCTTTTAGAAAAGTCAAAGGACAGGAGGTTTCCGTCGTCAACTTCATGCAATACGGTGCTTTTATTCTCACTGATTGAGTAGTGGATCAACTTCCAGCGACTCTCGAACAGTTGCATAACGACGATGTTGTCGTCGTCTAGCCAGATTGGGTCACGCAATGCGGTATTCTTACATTCCGCCATCAGTACAGAAGGCGCCGGCTGCTCCAGTGCTTTACGAAAGTCCAGTCCCATCAAATTATAACAACGTTCTTGAGGGCTCGGTTTGTCGCAATCGTAGGTCGAAATGAAGGCCAACTTGTCTCCACTCGGTGAGAAACTTACACCACTGTAGGTGCCCAGATCCTCTGTCAATCGAGTTTCTTCCTGGGTTGCTGTGTTCTTTGCCCAAAGGTTATTCATGCACAACTGATTCACGTAGCGATGAAACGCAATGTGTTGGCCGTCTGGCGAATACACGGCTGAAAATTCTTTGTCATCGCTGGCGGTTAGCGATCGTAAGGAATTAAACGACAATTGTGGTTCCGAAGAACCAGGCAAATCATCATCTTCAGTCAATTTCGTCCAGGCCAATGCCACGGCTAAACCAATGAAGGTTAATGCAACTAATACTGGGCGTATTCCAGAAATCCCTAATTTTAGAGCGCCCGTACTGGACGACGTATTGGAAGTCGAAGCAGCATCATATCCCTCGTTTACTTGGTCTAGATCCCGATCTGCAAACGACTTAGACGTCGGCTGAACTTCGGTTTGCCATACTACCCCACTGTCGAGGCTGTACCCTTGCTTGGCGTGAGTTTTAATGATGGACTGATGCTTATCTCCCAACACTTTTCTTAACTGGGCAATGCTTCTTTGTAAGGTATTCGGGGTGACTACGGTGTTCGGCCAAACACGGTTAAGTAGTTGATCATACGTTACTACTTGCCCATGATTCTCGGCCAGATAAGTCAGAACAGCGAGGGCTTTAGGCGGAACGGTCTGTGAATGCTGTTCAGTAGTAATTTGATTTCTGGATAAATCGACAAAATGATCACCGACCCAATATTGTACCGCCATAAAACTTTTACCAAGAGGGGTTGTTGTTGTCTAAAACAAGATTGGCCTGTGAAGCGATCTTATCACGATAAACACGTCGCCTATTATCTTCAGAAAAACAAACATTTTTGATCGTTAACAGTCTCAAACGGTGTCTAGATCAGCTCGACGTCATACAGAAATCAGTCTTACGTCAGGTGTTTTGCTTGCAATGACTATAGATTCAAATTACCCACTAATAGTTTCTGCCACGCCAAAACGGTAAGGCTTGAAGCATCAAAAGTTGACTGAAAAATCTAATGAAACACGCACTGATTCTAATTGTATTTCTAATACTCTCATTTGTGTCGCCACTTTCCTTGACCGCCACTGAACTTCCAGAAAGAAAGTTTTTTGAGTTGCGCAAAGTCGAAGTTCTCTCAATCCAAGACTCACAGCATAACCGCCAGTACGAACTCTACGTCAAATTGCCCGACAATTACGACGCCAACAGTGATAAAAAACACCCGGTTATCTATTTTACGGACGCTGTCTGGCACGTTGAAATTCTCTCTTCAGCGACCGAATTTTTACTGACCGATACCATACTGGTTGGTATTTCCTGGCAAAAAGACATTGCAGAGCAACTCAAAGCCGACGCGGGCGAGTGGGCCAGTAGGCACAGAGATTATTCCATTCGTCAGTCAGACGACCCAAAGATTCAAGCAAAATACAATCCAGGTCAGGCCGCTGATCATCTGCGCTTTATCCGCGAGGACGTTTTTAAATACGTAGAAAATCACTATTCTGTTTCACCCTCTGAGCGGACCTATTTTGGATATTCAGCCGGTGGGCTCTTCGGCGCCTACGTCTTGCAAACGCACCCTGCTACCTTTAAAAACTACATCCTTGGTAGTCCATCGTTAAAGCGTAACCTGTCCGTGTTATCCAAGCTTGAATCAACAAAAGACGCAACGCGGAAAGGCCCAAAGATTAACGTTTTTCTGTCTTACGGCACAGAAGAAAAAGAGTTAAGCACGCTCATTGAAACCTTCTCTGCCTTGCTAAAGGAAGATGATGCAAAAAACGCTGCCGTCACCCTTAGGGAAATACAGGGTGACCACGGAACCGCGTTTCCAATGACGGCCGTTGGAAGTATTACTTGGCTCTCTGACCTTAGCAAAAAACTCGATTAATCTGCCCGAGCAAGGCAGATCCTTAAAAAACCAACCTAATGGTAGACTGTGGACGTAGAACCGTAGACCACGTTTTTACGTCTGTTCCGTTAGGCGCATAATTAGCTTTAATCTACCATTCACTCGACGGTGCAATTGAGCGTTTAGCTCAATTGTAAACGAGAACAACTGGGCTGAACCGCGTATTCAAGCAACACAGAAAGCCAGGTTCAAGAGTTCAGGATATTCAAGCAAAAACCCAGTTTTTACCCAATAAGGCGCTACCAATATTAGAGAACCGCCAATCAGGAAGAAGACGCCCCCCGCGAACTGAGTCAGACTGGAACTCACCGTGTCTTTAAACTGTTTATAGAGCAACCCAGAAAAAGCCAATGCCGGTAATGTTCCGAGCCCAAAGCCCAACATGATTAAACCAGCACTCAATACATTGTTTGATAAAACCGAGACAAATAACACGCTGTACACTAAACCACAGGGCAAAAAGCCCCACGCTAGGCCAGTGATTAATGATTGAGCCCTTTTATCCGTTGAATGATCTATAAGCCGACTGACGCGCCGCCATAGAAGAGCACCCAGCGGCTCGATAAACTGGAAAGGCCGCCATTTGCCAATAATCAGCTGTAAGCCAATCGCCACAATTACAATCCCAGTCAGCACTCTAAACCATTTACTGACTGTGGAAATGTTCAGTCCGTTTAAAAGCTCGTAGCCTAAGAACGTAAACACCACACCGCCTGCAACGTACGTAGTAATACGACCTAGGTTCATCAAGATCAAATGCCCGAACGCCTCGCGCTTAGATCGAACAGCGATATCACGAGTAACCCCGCCCTGCATGGCCATCTGTAATCCACCACACATCCCGGCACAATGTGCTCCTGCCAACAAACCTAATATGAGGGCAGATAAAAACGTCATGCCTTACTCCTTGTGCTCTGACTGATCATCTAAAATAGACAACGCCGGTGAGTCCAGATCATCGAACTGCCCGCTTCTGGTTGCCCAAAAGAAAGCCCAAATCGCCACGACCAATAGCAATAAACTCAAAGGGATCATTAGATAAATTATCTCCATAAATTCCTCAACGTTAGTTTGTCTCAAGTTCAGAGTGGCTCAATTGGTGAATACGCAAGGCATTCAACACAACCAACAAAGAGCTCAACGACATGCCTAGGGCGGCAATCCAGGGCGTTAGTAAACCGCACGCCGCCAACGGAAGTGCCGTTAAGTTGTAAAGTAACGCCCAGACTAAGTTTTGTCGTGTTATCCAAGCGGTTCGTGTCGCCACTTTCAGCAAATGCAACAGGTTTCTGAGATTGCCGTTAAGCAAAATCACATCAGCGTTATTCATCGCTAAGTGGCTTCCCGACGCCATGGCAATACTGACGTCCGCGCCGGCCAGTACGGGGGCGTCATTCACTCCGTCACCCACCATGGCAACGACCTCGCCCTGTTCTTGATAAAGATCTATCTTAGCCAGTTTTTCCGACGGACTTAAGTTTGCGAAATGGTCAGCAATTTGCAGTCGATCGGCAATCTTACTCACCACCTCCTTGCGGTCACCACTGAGTATGGTTGTTTTAACAGTCGTGCAAGTGCTTCTAAGGTTCCTCACAAAATCTGGTGCAGAAGGTCTGATTTCATCGGTGAGTTCGATAACCGCTAATACGTTACTATTATTACTCAGTATCAACTCGGTTCTGTCCGACTTAGGGTCGGGTATCGTGTGCCGATTAACTTGGTTACGCAACACCCAGTCTCGTTTGCCAACTCGGTACGTCTCCTGACCTATCTCAGCACTGATGCCAGACCCCACGACTTCCTTAATATTGTGTGCGACTAGGCTAGTCTCTATTGTGTTAAACGCCGTTGATAAAACGTGATCCGCCTCGCGCTCGATACAAGCAACTAATTCCAAACACCTTTCTCTGGACAATGTACCTTGGGGAAATACGTCGTACACTGAAGGACGACCCTCAGTGAGGGTTCCCGTTTTGTCAAAACACCAGTGCGATACCCGTTGCATTGAAGCCAGAGCGGTATTGTTCGTTAATAGCACCCCACATCGTCGTAAGGCGTGAATCGCGGCACTGCGGCCCACTGGCGCGGCTAACGCAAATGCGCATGGGCAGGTTGCGATTAACATCGCCAAACACACTTCAAACACTCTGTCTGGGTCAATCGTTAACCAAGCACCCGCCGTTACCGTTGTCAGTATTAAGGTAAACAAGATGAAATAACGACTCAAAAGCGAATTACGTTGTTGTTCATCTGCATTAACTCGCTCTGCCGATTGTATGCATTTTTGCACTTTTGCAATCGATGAATTCCCCCACGTTTGGATCGCCTCAACCGTAACGGCACCACTTAACAAGGCGCTACCCGCTAGCACTGAATCTCCAGCAGCACGCTCCACCGGCAAAGACTCACCGCAAAATAAGGACTCATCAAACTGCCCTCCTCCCTCCACGATCTTGGCGTCAAACGGAGCGACTTCAGATGCCTTCAATTCGCATTGATCGCCAAGCTTAACGCCATTGGGTGCGATGTCGACCATGGGTGATTTACTGGCTTTAGTCCTACGCACGCGTACTTTTTCGGGCAGCAAGCCTGCAATGCCTACACTGGAGCCAGACAGCCTATGCCTTGCTCGCATTTCTACATAACGGCCCACCGATAGAAAGAATACGAACATCACAGCCGAATCAAAATACACGTGAGAATCAATTCGAAACAGAACGTGATAGACACTGGGGAAATACGCGCCGGCGATAGCCAAGGAAATTGGCACATCCATCCCCAAGTGTCGATTTTTTAAATCGCTCCAAGCGTTTTGAAAGAACGGCTTTCCTGAATAAAAGACGATTACCGTCGCCACGAGCATGCTCACTAACAGAAGAAAACGCGCCTGCTGTGAATCTATATTAGGATCACTTTCGTTACCCGCGAAGTAACCTGCAGTTGCGTAGGTCATTACCTGCATCATGCCCAGTCCGGCCACCAAAATTCGTTTTAAAGCCTCGTTGCGCTGAGTCTTTGCCAGCGCGAACGTATCAGAATGGCTACCTATCTTTAGCGCAGTGGGTTTGTATCCCAATTGCGCAATCGTGATCATCACGTTAGAAAACACGACACGTGGGTCAGAGACTTTGATATGCACACACTTACTGTCAACGTCTATATGGCACTCTATGTTCGAAGAAACGGTGTTCAATGCTCTCTGTATCAACCAAGAACAACTGCTGCAATACAGGCCTTCGACCAACACAGAAATGCATCGATATTGCGGATCACCGTAAGATACGTACGCCGATGACGTATCTTTACGATCCAAAAATAACCATTGATCCTCGATCGCCGAGCCAGCCTCGGCTGCGGACACAGACACACTCTTCGCGACGCTGGAAAAGAAGTCTCGGTGATTTAGGCGGTCTCGATGATCATAAAACTTCGTAAGCCCCTGTTGATCAATGTATTGCGCTGCTGACTTGCAGCCAATGCAACACATCGGGTGCACGTGCCCTCCAATATTTGCCGTCAAGTTACCGTACTTAGGCATCGGTTCAAGACAATGAAAACAAATCGAACGGTTAGAAAGCTTGCTTTCATCCGCGTGCGAACCTGTTTCGCCTATGGATGGACTGTAACGTTCCGCTGGGCGCGTCAAAATCGCCATTGAACTAGTCTGTTTCCGTAGAATCGGTCACGATTAGCGGCGCGTTCTCGTGAGCAATAACAAAGGTTACCGTTGACGCGATTACCACAGCGAATGGCAGTCCTATCATGACCCAGACCATTCCTACTTTGTACCATGGCACTAGTATGCTCGCTGGCATTGTTTTCTTCATTGTTTAACCTCTTAAGCTGTTCAAGTGATTGCGTTAGTTGCGTCTCGGCGGGCCCCAAAATCGGGTTTCTTCAACGGACGTTTGCGGAGTTCGTCCGACGGACTCTGTGACATGCAAACTGATTTTCTGAGAGCGCTGATAGTCGGCTGAAGCTGGCAAATTGACTAAAACATTAAACTCTCCGATGGCGCCAGCTTCCACCACCCTCGATAAACTTTCTCCTGATGTTTTACTCCATCGTGCGGTAGCGCCATCCAATCCAGACACACTCACTGAGTAATGCTGCCGTGCCTGACTTTTATTCATTACACGCACCTGATAACTGTTTTCTATGTCGTTGTTTTGCGACCAGCGAAACAACGCATTTCGATCACGGAGGATGTCGACCTGAACGCTCGACCTCAGACTCAACGCAACGATGAAACCAGAAAACACGGTGACTAATAAAAGGCCGTAAATTATTATTCGAGGGCGCCACAGAGCCTTCCCCAAGGGCTTAGATTCACCTTGATCTTGTGATTGAGTGCTGTATCGAATCAACCCCGTTGGCAGCCCTATTTTTTGCATAACGTCATCGCAGCCATCAATGCAAGCAGCGCAAGCGATGCACTCGTACTGAAGGCCCTCCCGAATGTCTATTCCCGTTGGGCAGACTTGAACGCAAATACCACAATCAACGCAATCCCCTTTGGACGACCTGCTCTCAATACGCTTTGTGCCCCTCCCGCGCGGCTCCCCTCGTTGCTCGTCGTAGGCAACGATTAACGTATCTTTATCGAACATGGCACTCTGAAAACGAGCGTATGGACACATGTATTTGCAAACTTGCTCTCGCATAAAACCGGCATTCCCGTAGGTCGCAAACCCATAAAAGACCACCCAGAATAAGGCCCAGCCGCTCAATTCAAGCTTAAAAAATTCTGCAAAAAGCTCGCTCACAGGTTGAAAGTACCCAACAAAAGTCAGG
Source organism: Arenicella sp. 4NH20-0111 (assembly GCF_040366405.1). Taxonomy (NCBI): domain Bacteria; kingdom Pseudomonadati; phylum Pseudomonadota; class Gammaproteobacteria; order Arenicellales; family Arenicellaceae; genus Arenicella; species Arenicella sp. 4NH20-0111. The sequence goes on along the minus strand of NZ_BAABWF010000002.1, from coordinate 396,618 downwards.
CCCGTAAACAAGGAAAAGCTGATCCAGAGCGTGTGTTTCAAGGCTCGTTTTCTCACCTTTAGCAGCGACCAAGGCGCCCGCGCTAGCTTGATTTGCTGCGCTCGGCTTCCTTCAACCCACCGCTCCATCATCACAAACGCTTCAGTCCATACCGTTTGCGGACAGGCAAAACCACACCATACTCGACCGGCAATCGCGGTAAAGAAAAATAAGGACAGTCCGGCCAATATGAGCAATAACGAGAGAAAGAAAAAGTCCTGTGGCCAAAACGTTAAGAAAAAAATATGGAACTTTCGCGCGGGTAAGTCAAACAAGACGGCTTGGCGACCATTCCAACTGACCCACGGCAGAATATAATAGAGCCCGAGCAATGCATACATTGATATCCATCGCAGAGACTGAAATTGCCCAGCGACTTCTCGAGGGTAAATCTTCTCACTTTTGGCGTATAAAGAACTTTCTGAGGAGGCTTTATCAATTGAGTTACTCATAGAAAATTCGCCTCACTCCTTATCCTGAGGGCAACCAGACCCCGTCATGGAAGAGGTATTTTGTGCGGATAACCAATTGATAATGCAGCTATTGATGATCAAAAGAGCCCAAAATAGAATGAACCCGATACTGTAGCCACTGATACGATCAAGCTCAAACGGAAAGGTTGCGACTTGAGCAATATCAATTGGGTCAAAAGTCGCAAAGAAGAGCATCGTTGCTATTGCGGCAAAAAGAAACGATACCCAGAGAGTAACGCCGAGATTGACCAACCCAATTTTGTTGTCTTTCTCGATTTGCGTACTAGTCATTTTGTTCACTCTCTCTGCTCGATATGGAGATCACGTAAGCCGCTAGTATCTTCAGCTCGTTGCTATTAAGTGCGTTTGAAAAGCTCGGCATATTTCCTTGTTTGCCATGACGTAGAACATCTTCGATCTCAAGCGTACTCGATCCGTGAAGCCACACGGAATCCGTTAAATTAGGCGCGCCGAGTGCTTGATTTCCTTTTCCATCCGCGCCATGACATGCACCACATACAGCGAACCGCTTGGGACCACTTTCCTTAACGTGATCCGTTACGTCCTCTCGACCAGCCAAGTATTGAACGTAAAGCGCGAGGACGGAAACCGTCGCGCTGTCAAGCTTCAAATCAGGCATTAAACCAGAGCGACCCATTTGAATGGAGTCCAATATTACTTCAGGGTTACTGCCATATAACCAATCGTCGTCGGTCAGATCAGGAAATCCTTTTGCACCTCGGCCATCGGAACCATGGCAAGTTGAGCAATTATTAGCAAACAGGCGTTCGCCTGTTGCCATGGCTCTGTCGCTTTGAGACAACGCTTTAATATCATAATCCGCAAACTCAGCAAAGAACCGCGCTTGGTCTTGTTCATTAATTTCTTTGGCTTGCTGATAAGCCGAAATTTGCGACCAACCCAAGCTCCCCTTATACGACCCTAGACCGGGGTATAGGTATAAATACACGGCCGAAAAAGCGATCGTTAAGATAAACAAACCAAGCCACCAACGCGGCAATGGATTGTTTAATTCTTCAATACCATCCCATTGATGACCCGTGGTATCAGAATCATCAAGGTCATTATCTCGGTTGGTGATCACCAGCAGCCAGACCATTGCAACAATGTTTCCCACGGCTAAAAGAATAATGTACGCGCTCCAGGAATTACTCATGATCATGCGCTCCTGATTCATCAGCTTCTTTTTCCAATGGCAAATTGGCCATTTCGTTGAACTTTTCCACGTTCTTCGAACTCCAAGCCCACACCCATATTCCCAAAAACAACGCGATAAGAACGGCGGTCAATACACCACTAATTAAACCTATCATTTCTGTGCCCTCCCATTATTTGCAACGCCCAAAAACTGAAGATACGCAATCAGCGCCTCCATCTCGGTCACTCCGGAAACCTGTTTTGCCGCCTGATTAATTTGATCGTCGCTATATGGATGCCCCAACCATCGTAACGTTTTCATTTTCGTCGTTATTAGGTCTCCATCAACCAATTTGTCTTGCAACCAAGGAAAACCCGGCATATTTGACTCTGGAACCAAGTCCCGTGGGTTAATCAAATGCAGTAGATGCCACTCATCTGTGTATCTACCTCCCACTCTGGCAAGATCAGGCCCAGTGCGCTTAGACCCCCATTGATGCGGCCGATCGTAAACGGATTCACCGGCTAATGACGGAGGGCCATAGCGAAGGCTTTCGTCGGCGAAAGGCCTGATCATCTGCGAGTGACAGTTGTAACAACCCTCCTTGACGTAGACATCTCGACCCGCAAGTTCAACCGCGGGATACGGCACCACCCCTTTTGATGGCTGAGTGGTTTGCGCCTGAAACATTAACGGTACAATTTCGGCCATACCGGCCACACTGATGACTAACGCGATCAATACGCCCATCAACCCTACGTTTTTTTCTATGATTTCATGTTTCATTTAACACCCCCTGCTAATCCACTTGCATCGATGTGATGTGACGTTTTTTCTGATGCTCCTGATACTGTCTTATAAACGTTGTACGCCATGATCAGCATGCCAGCCAAAAACAAGAGACCACCACCAAGGCGCATTACGTAGTAAGGATAGGTTGCCTTAATACTTTCGATGAAACTGTAGGTAAGCGTTCCATCATCGTTCACCGCTCTCCACATAAGACCTTGCATGACGCCCGCTATCCACATGGAGGAAATGTACACAACCACGCCAATGGTGCTCACCCAAAAATGCACGTTTATCAAACTTGTTGAATACATTTTCGATCGGCCAAACACCTTAGGTATGAGTGCGTAAAGAGAGCCGTACACTATGAAGGCGACCCAACCGAGGGCTCCTGAATGGACATGCCCTATTCCCCAATCGGTGTAATGTGATAACGCGTTCACCGTTTTGATCGACATCATTGGTCCTTCAAACGTAGACATGCCATAAAACGACAGAGACACAATCATAAACTTAAGAATTGGGTCGTCGCGCAACTTATGCCACGCTCCGGATAAGGTCATCATCCCGTTGATCATGCCCCCCCAAGACGGCGCCAAGAGAATAAGCGAGAAAACCATGCCTAAGGATTGCGCCCAATCTGGCAGCGCAGTGTAGTGAAGATGGTGAGGGCCTGCCCACATGTAGATTGAGATCAACGCCCAAAAATGAACCACTGAAAGTCGATACGAATACACAGGGCGATCGGCCTGTTTTGGTATGAAGTAGTACATCATTCCGAGAAACGCAGCGGTTAAGAAGAAGCCGACGGCATTGTGGCCATACCACCATTGCGCCATTGCGTCGACCGACCCAGAAAACACCGGATAGGACTCAGTCAGACTTACCGGGATTGATAAATTATTGACGATATGCAGGACCGCAATCGTAATAATGTAAGCAGCGAAAAACCAATTTGCCACGTAGATATGAGGCATCTTTCGCTTGGCAATGGTTCCAAAGAACACGATTCCATACGCGACCCAAACGACGGTGATAAGAATGTCGATTGGCCAAATGAGCTCGGCGTATTCCTTTGATTGGGTAAATCCCAGAGGCAACGTAATCGCGGCCAACACAATGACCGTTTGCCAGCCCCAGAAAGTAAAACTGGCTAATTTGGGCGCAAACAACTCGACATGACAAGTCCGTTGAACGATGTAATACGACGTAGCAAATAAAGCACATCCACCAAAGGCAAATATAACCGCATTGGTGTGCAATGGCCGTAATCGACTGAACGTTAACCAAGGCACATCGAAGTTGAGTATTGGCCACGCGAGCTGAGCCGCTAGCAACACACCTACCGCCATACCAACAACACCCCAAAGAATGGTGGCTAGTGAGAACTGGCGAATAACCTTGTCGTGATAAACCACGTCACTCATGAGAAAACCTCTATGGATATAAGACACAGAGGATTATTGCTGAACAAATCGAACGAGAATTGATCCAGATCAAGTTTGGGTTCACTTGAGTCGTTATTGTGAGGACTAAATCAAATTTGGACTAGAAAATGAATACCATTGCAGAGCTACCGAAAAACTTAATCGAAAAATACGACATTCAAGTCCCGCGCTACACCTCTTACCCAACAGCAATCCAATTTACCAACCAATTTGATTCTCAAGAGTATGAGCGCCACTCTCTGACCTCAAACTCCAGTTTATTGCCTAAAGACCTTTCCATTTACGTACACGTGCCGTTCTGCGAGTCGTTATGCTACTTTTGCGGATGCAACAAGGTCATTACGCAGCCCAATAATAAAAAAGTCGACGCCTACCTTGAACGCCTACTGCACGAGATCGCATTAAGATCACAACTCTATAGTGATGATCGACTGGTCACACAGATCCACTTTGGCGGAGGCACTCCTAATTTTTTAACTGTAGATCAGATACGAACAGTGTTAGATCAAATTGCATGGCAATTCCACTTGGACTTACCAAGTAATTTAGAAATCAGTATTGAATTAGACCCAAGAAGTACCTCACCTGATGAGCTAAACCTCTTATCGCTGATTGGGATCAATCGGTTTAGCATTGGCGTGCAAGATTTTTCCAAAAACGTTCAGAAGGCAATCAATAGAGAGCAAGATGAAACGGCGACACTCGATATTATCGATGCGGCTTTAAAGTACGGCCAATCAGTTAATGTTGACCTGATTACCGGATTACCTCTTCAGGATGTAGATTCCTTTGAGACCACGTTATCCAAAATCATCGACAGCGGCGTCACTCGGGTTGCGGCCTATAACTTCGCTTACCTACCTGAGCGCATTAAAGCGCAAAGAATGATAAAGGCATCAAGCCTTCCAAGCACTGAAACGCGACTGGCTCTGTCGTCACTGGTTCGTAACCGATTAATTTCGGCAGGCTACGTACATATTGGCATGGATCATTATGCGCTACCGAACGATCCTCTCGCGATTGCTCGCAAAGAAAATACGCTGCAACGAAACTTCCAAGGGTACACAACCCACAGAGAAACCGATTTGATTGGCGTCGGCGTAAGCGCGATCAGTAAGCTCGATACCGCGTTTTGTCAAAATGAATCTACTCTTTCTTTGTATAACGAAATGGTAGACTCCGGTCGAATTCCAGTTAGCAGGGGGGTGGAACTCGACTTTGATGACCAAATAAGATCTGAGGTTATTCAACAAATCATGTGTCGGGAATCCGTTGATCTTAGCGCAACAACCAGCCAATTTACGCAAACTAATCACGGTGTGAGTCTATCCGACTACTTTTCGAATGAATTAATAGACCTAAAGAAATATGAAGTCGATGGTCTAATTAAACTCCACCCCGGAGGATTCCGCATAACGGAAGCGGGAAGATACTTTATGCGACCTATAGCCAGTGTATTCGACCGATACTTAGGCGCATCGTCAAAGGATGGAGTTTTACCGTTTTCGAGAAACCTATGAGGATTGACACACGAGCCGTTTGGTCTGAAGTTAAACTGAGAGTTCTGACTTGGCTACCAATTGGCGCTACGCTGATCGAGTAATTTCGCCAGGCGAAATCGCCGCCTCTAATGCATGGCAGTGAACCATGCTCTCTAGCTTACTCAGGTCCACAATGGTTACCATTCGATTATTTATCGTTATCACTTCTTGTTGCTGAAATCGTTTCAAAAGGCGACTGATTGTCTCTGGAGCCAAGCCGAGATGATTGGCAATATCTCGTCGTGACATAGGAAGATGCAATTCCAAACTGCCATGCCCTCTCGCTTGTAAACGCGAAAGCAAATTATGCAAAAAACCCGACAATTTCTGTTCGGCCGTTTGATCAAAATGTTCAATAGGGTTTACGTGCGACGTGTAAATGTCTCTGCTTAGCAAATTAAACAATTGCTTTTGTAAAGAAGGCACATTTGTACACAATGTTTGCAATTCTTCGTAATTCATCTCACACACTACCAATGTGTCCAATGCTTCCACGGTAAAGCCATAACGCTTGGCGTAAATAGCGTCTAAGCCGAACAGCTCACCAGGAAGGTGAAACGAGTGAATGTATTCTGTACCGGATTCATCAACGCGATAAGACTTAGCCATTCCCGACTTGACGGCAAAGACACTGTTAAAAAAATCTCCTTGCAACAGTACCTTGTCGCCCGAATGTTTTACCGATGACGTCGTGACAATTTTTTCGAGCTGGCATATGTCCGATTTATCTAGACCTAACGGCAAACATATGTCACTCATTGCGCAATTTGAGCAGGAATGATCGTGCATATCTTATACGAATCTTATGGGTGAATAATCACAAGTATACACTGGAACTTTCTGTAGAAAGCCACAGTATCGATGCGAACCAAGGAGTCAGTAGTGCCGACTGCATCAATGATCTAATCCCTCAAATTGACTCTGATCTATCTCGAAACAAATTCTATCGATTGGCTGACGGTTTGATGTTCAGGTTTGTGATGCTAGAGAGAGCCTCTTAAGCGATGGAGATTTCTCATTTCCAAACCTAAGCGACGTCAGCTAAAGATAAGAAAGGTGCGCGAAACCATTTGATCAAACGCACCGCATGTTTTCGCTTCTAATACGGAGTATTGGCTGTATGAAACCCTAATCCTTAGCGTTTTCACGGATGGCGAGTAGTCGAAACTCTCGCACACAAGCCCATTGTGTCGCGAGCATGTATGCGAGAGTCAGACATTTAACTTAGATCGCTACCAACTATAACGTGATTTCGTTGGTACAAACTGTCGAGCCAGTTTCACACACTTTGAATGTGTAGGAGCCGTTCTTGTTAACAGAAAACGAAGCCGCTCCATCATTAGCTTGAGTTCCGTTTAAACCAGCATTGATATAAACATCAACATTTGAGCCAGCTAATCCGGACCAGTTAATATTGGCTTGACGATTTCCTTTCGAGCGGTTACCGGTTAGTGACGCCTCAACTGGAGGCTCTACGACCGTACACCCATTAACAGTTAGATAATCACTCGCATCTTTAGCCTTAACGATACCGTAACCGAAGAAATCATCTCGACCGGTCGCGCCTTGGTCTTCAGCCGTGGCTTTCATGGCCGCTCTTATTTGAGCGCCCGTACAGCTTGGGTGATTAGACCATATCAGCGCCGCCGCGCCAGCGGCCGCCGGAGTAGCCATAGACGTTCCACTCAACAAAGAATAATCACTGCCAGTCACACTCACGGTTGCACTTGTAGCAGCTAAGATAGTTGCTCTATCTTCTAATGCAGCACCCACTGCAGGAATCGTTGTTGTATTTGTGTCGCCTAAAGTCCCAGCCAAAACTCCCGACTCATTATTTACAATAATGACAGCAATACCGCCCGAGTTTTCGCAGTTCTGTACTTTATCAAAAAATGACACATTACCTCTATCGATGACGCACACCTTGCCACTTGCGGCGGCATCAATAGATTCAGCGGTTCCCATAAAATAAGTGTCGCCCGATGCGGTTCCAGTGTTCTCCATGGCAAGAGATGCTAAGTCGGTTCCGCCAACAGATAAGCCCGAAGATACTCCTGTACCTGCTGGAAAAGTTGATAACGTATCAACACCACCCGCCGTAACCTCAACACCGAAACCATCTGCCGTTACGGTCTTAGCCTTTTTGCCTCTGCCTGTCGTAATAGTGTTCGTGGGGTATTGAGAAAAGTCCGCAATATTGTTGTCTGCATCATTTGCCCCAATCATCATTACAGCTTCATAACCGGCGGGATAAGATCTGACATTGTTTCCATCGTTTCCTGCAGCCGCTAATACTAAACCACCATTGTCAGTGAACTCTTGGAAAGCATTTTCTTCGGTAGAATTCGCACCACCACCACCTAAACTCATGGTGATTATGTTAGCGCCCGCATCCGAACATTTTTCGGCGGCAAACGCTAAATCTGACGAGTAGCCCCAGCCATCTGCGTTGAATACTTTGATGATATGCATTGGCACACCAGGAGCCATGCCCACAACACCGAAACCGTTATCAGCAGCGCCCACGGTACCCGCTACATGAGTTCCATGTGGACCACCAGCTTCAAACCAATTCCCAGTACCTGAATCATTATCTCCCGTGATTACGCCCCACTCAAAATCAGTGTTACTAACATCCAAACCAGAATCAATCACACACACTTTCTGGCCTGGCTGCAATGTTAACTGGTCACCTTGTGACTGATAGATTGCATACGGCGTTATCTGCTGAGTCATAGGGTTACCAGTATCGTCGGCAAACGCTGCAAACTGAACTCGTTTGTGGTCAACTTCCATTGACCTAAATCCTGACTTTCCACGCATAGCGCTTTTCTTGGATTCGTCTAGATCTACCGCGAACCAGTTTTTTCCTTCCACCTTTATCTGGTGGCCTTTCTTCAAGCCCTGTCCATTAGAATCAAACGACACGATCATTCGCTCGGCGCTAGCAGCTGAACTCAATGCCAGAAGGGTTGCTGCGCTTACTACTTTTAGTTTTAAAGACATTTACTTCCCCAAGTTTATTGTTTTATTTATAGTTAAATGGCCTTAATTCCCTTCAGAAATCAAACATCCATGACTGAGAGGAAAAAGCTCGGTTGAGTAAAACAGAGGTCCAATTCAAAAATCAAGCCCTTCACATTAAATTCACGCAATTAATTGCGGATGCAACCGTTGCAACTGCAACAAAATGACAAGTGGCCAGAAATTAAATGGGATATATCTTACTTATTTGACTGCCTGTAGAGCTTATTGGCCGGATTGAATAAAATCCAAGAAGTGGCAATATTCTTGTCTTCACTTAACGGGATATTGCCTCTGTGTGAATGTGTAAAACTCGCAGGAGCGACTACCAAGGTACCCTGTTTAGGTCTAATTTTCCTTTCTTGATAGAAAAATTCCGTCTCTCCACCGTCTTCAACGTCATTCAAATAATACATAAAGAATACTACTCTATGAAGTGCATCAGAGCTGTCAATCTGAGGGAACTGCTCTGAATGCCAATGCGGATACCCACCACTTCCCTTTCGGTATCGCTGCAAATTAACCGACCCACTTCGAAACAAATATCGGATAATGTCGGCAAGCTTGGGTTTACCAAGTACGTCGTAATTGTTGGGATTAAGGGTGGTTTGCTCACCACTATTACTGACAACATTTACTGATACAGCCCCCATTAAGGCTAAACTGTACTTATCGAAATAATTTGAAACCCACTCAAAAGTATGGTTCAGTAGTTCGTTCCTAATTCCATCCAGCTCAGGGTGCGCATCAAGCATTAAATCCGTACTGTTTTTCTTCGATACGTCCACTCCTCCACCAGTCTTGCCTTGATACACCCCACTGTGGGTATCAAGCAACGTTAGCAGTCGACCACACAAATCAGTAGGAATCGCGTTGGGGTAAACTTCAATAAAATCCATTATCGGGCCTTTATTACATTGTTCGTACTAGTTACTTACTTTACGTATAAATTGCTGAACATCCAAAAAAATATATAAGCCGGCGCTCTCTAGCCAAGTAACGCGTCCCAAGGTCTCCCAACTCGTAAAAAAACACCAACCTAGCTACTTCCAATAAATGTTCCTTTCTTAAGGTATTGTAAGCATAAAAAACCCTCGGTAGACCAATTAGCTTACCGAGGGCTAGTGTTTAGTTTAACTTGGGGTTGTTTCTTTACGCATCACCAGGAGGAGTTGGCACATCGTCGACAGGACAGGTAAGTCCCCCGTTGCGACTGGTTGCTGAAATAACAACTAAGCTTTCAACTCGTGTTCCAGGTCCAAATGGTTCAGAACAGCTGGTGTGTAAGGCGATAGGAGCGCCTCCGTCGAAGCTAATGTAGATTGTTGCTCCGAGTGTCCCTTTATTATCTAGAAAATTACTGGCTCCACTGATCGAAAACTGCTGACCACTTGAAACATAGCCTGCGTAAAGTGAAGCAAAACGCTTGCCCTTACGACTTTGAATTTCAATAAACGATGGAAACCCGAACCCTTCCTTTTTAAAAATAATATTGTCTATTTTACCATCACATGCCGCGCAATTAGGCTCTAACGGGTTACCCAGTTGCGCATTAGAAACGGAGGAGAATAGAAAGACGAATACAGCAAGCGGCGCAAACGCGCTGCGTGCGATTTTTAGAAAATTCATGTTGTGACCCTGTTGACCGATAAATACTGTATCTATACAGTATTCTATTCTTGGACAAAATCAACGGACTTTAGTCTGGTTTTCGACCTAACTGTCTCAAAGAAAGATAAGCGAACTGTCTAGCATGTTTTGGCAATAGCGCACCGATTTGATTTTTCCTAAAGAGCATCGTCAACGAGCCAAGCTAAAAGCTCAGATATCAACTCGTGAGAGTTCTCCCAAGGATAACTACTGATGGTAATCATGTTGTGGGCTATCCCATGCAGCCCACACATCAGCACATCCGATTTCAGTTTTAGTTGCTGCTGACTCAATTTACCTTTGCCTATCAATAAAAGGAGTTCTGAAAACACCGTATATTTTTCAGACAGATCTGGATTATCGACAAACAAACCAACATCTGTCTGAGTGACTCCCTCAGCCATAAAAACAAGGCGATAATGATCGGTGTTCTCAAGCCAATAATTTACGTAGATCAAGGCTGTCTCATTCAAGACATCTGTGGCTGAACGTTCCAGACGATTAACTTGTGCCATTCGATCAAAAACCTCATTGAAGATATCAGTCCAGAGAGTGCGTAAGATGTCTATCTTTGAATCATAGTACTTATATAGAGTCATGGGTGAACACCCTACTCCCTTGGCTATTTTTCTTATTGAAACTTGTCCGTAACCCTCTTCTTTGAACAATGCTCTAGCCACCTGCTCAATGCGTAACCGCATTTGAGCTCTTTGTTCATCCGAAACTACCGGACGCCCCCTTGCTCGTCCGCGACCGTGTCCACGTCCAGTCAGATCTTTATCAATACTCATAGGTAATTCCATGAAAAATCATTGCCATTGACATAATGCTTACTCGATATTAATATACGCGTATATTTAAATAAAAACACCCATCTTTTAGACGAATATTATAACCGTTTAAAAAGTTACTTCGGAGACTTACATGCTTGAAACAATCCCGCTTTTATCGACGATGGCCCTAGGACTGTTTACCGGCAGCCTACTAACCGAAGGCATGATTTTAGTTCCATACTGGAAACGCATGCCAGCCTCAGAATTTATTAAGCTGCATGGCACATTAGGTCCACAGCTTTTTCGCTACTTTGCACCTCTGACAACCATTGCTGTTGTGTTGGCGGTAACAACGGCCATTTTAGATCATGGACAACGGCCTGAGTTAACCGCCGCTGCCGCATTATGCGTGCTCACCCTCCTTATATTTTTCCTATACTTTCGAAAGACAAATGCAAGTTTTAAAAATGGTGTTATCGATGAACAGGCACTCCCATCTGTCCTTGCACTATGGTCAAAATGGCATTGGATACGAACAAGCGTTATGTTGTTTGCGTTCGGCTTGTCGATCCTAGGTCTTCAATAGTGCCGGAATTTCAAACAGCAATGGTCGGTCAAGTCTTCTTTATCTAGAACCCTATTCCGCCAGTCTATCAATTTGCGTAAGGACATCGACTTACGCCGCCTTTAAATTTGCTTCTACTTTTATAAGAAGAACAAAAACGTCCGTTAGGCCTGCTAAGTTCTCGATGTAGTTTACCCTCGGACTGTTCCGGAAACTAAATGTACCAGGGCATTCATCATTACGATGCCATTCTCTTCGTACCGTGCGTAAACACTCGTTAATTCATCTAAGGCTTGCTGTTGGACGCCAGGTTCCGTTACCGCCAACACATCGCCAACTGAAAAAGTGCTGAGCGCGAATTCGGCCGCGGCCCGCGGGTTCATGCCACCGCCTATGGGAAGCTTTCCTCTCCAGTCTGTAACCAATATCTCCTCAAAGCCCGCCGTTATAAGCTCATTTGCCAGAATCCGTGTGTCAGCGTAACGAAATGGACCTGGCGCGCCCTCCGGCGTAATTGGTAATTGAACGGAGTTCGAAACCACATTTTTTACGACTGACATCCAAGGGTTATACGACGGGCAGCCCCAGACAGCAAATACGAAACGGCCCTCTGAGCTTAACCACTTTCTCATATTGGAGAACGCGCGTGAAGGATCGTTGAAAAACATAACTCCAAAGCGAGAAACCAAAAGATCGTAGGTTGCTTCTATCTCCGGCTCTTCCTGAAGATCAGCAACTTTGAATTGAACTCGGCTCCGTAATTTCGAAGCCCTCGATACCGCTGAATCCACAAGCGCTTGCGAGATATCATAACCATGAAGAACCCAACTCGCTGGCACTGATTTTTCCAGTTCGAATGACGTTCCTCCATTTCCACACGCCAGATCAGCTATTCGATATTGACTATTTTCATCCTTAGCAGTGCAGTCCAAAAGTAAGGAAACAACAGGCTGATCAATATCATGCATCATTTGCTCCAACCGTGAAGCTTGCAATACCCATTTATTTCCTCTGTCTTGAGCCCAATCGAATTCGGTCATGCTTGCCTCTAAAGTTTAAATATCAAGATCCGGTGATACTCACACGTCAGCCAACGAAGTAACTGGTCACTAGAAAGCTCAAGCCAAGCATGATACTCACTACTGAATTAACTCTGATTTTCTTCACGGCCAGAGCAAGTATGACACCACTCACCTGACTGAAAATAAGGCTCAGACCCCACAAAATACTGAAGACTTTAAGAACCTTACCCGCAAAACCTTTATGTATCAGTAAAAGCTGCTTCCAAAAATCATGTTCAATAATCTTTAACTCTACCTGGCCATCTTCTTCCGGAATTAACAGCACTTCGCGTTTAAAACCAAACCAATCGTGTTTGCCTTCCCAAAGGTAATAGTCATCGGGTACGCTTTCATGATGGTTTCGTTGAGCCATCTGCTCAACAACGATCTTTTTTGCCTCGCTCTTGTCTTCAGGCCAACCGCCTTTCAATTCAAGATGGTATTCATGTTCCGCCTTAACCCCACCCTCGTAGCCCAACATGTAAAGACCGCCAGTGATAGCGTACAGAATGGCCGCAGGCAGAAAAAAACAAGCGATATAAGCGTGTAGTTGCATCCATAGAATGCGAGTTTTGGGTTTCATTGCCATGTTAACTCCAATTACGACAAAGGGCCGTGCTTTGACGCACGACCCAAATCTAATCCAATTGATTACTAGAATGAAAGTTCAACAGAAAGTCGAATGTCTCTACCAGCTTCCCAAGGGCCAACAACCAGTTCGTACCCTTCAACCGCGCTGTAGTCTCCCACGCTTGAGTGGTCGCGATATAGCTCATCAAACAAATTGGTCGCCGCCAGGTTCACCACTAGACCATCTCTGATCTGCCACTGAGTAAATACATCAACCGTGGTGTAAGACGGTTTATCCAATGAATAGATATCCGATACAAACCCCAAATCCACATCCTGGTGCAGTGTATCGATGGTCAATCCTGATACATGACTCACATTAACGCCCAACGAAAGGTGACTGGTCGGCGTGTAATTAACTCCTAAATTAAGCGTATCACCGCGAGAATTACCAAGGCCGATGAATTCATAGCCACCGAGCGGAACAGAACCGAAATTTGCTGAGTAAAGATCGGCATCAGGGTCAAGTTCGGTGTCGTTTGCAGAGAACCCCAAAAACACCTCAAACTCGTTCCAGCGATAATTCAGATCCAGCTCCACTCCACTGGTTTTGATGGCTCCAATGTTTTGATAAAGCGAGTTTCCGTATAAACGCTCAAATATCACATCTTCTATTTTCGAATCGAAAACCGCTAACTTCGCACTAAAGTTGTCCTTTGCATATTCGAGAGAGGCTTCGACGTTAGTAACACGCTCAACTTCCAAATTTGGATCAACTAACGGCGCATCTGTCCGATCATACAGATACGCGTCAATAGTAAAACCATCACCAATTTCCTTACCCCTTGCTGCCTGAGCGATACCCAAGGCTAACGTCAACCCCTCAGTAAAGTCGTACGCTAGGCCAGCATTGATACTGACAGTTGAACTGTCTTGTTCAACAGGAACGTCGGTGATTGGCGTCCCATAATAATCGTCCAATAAGATTTTTTGTTGATAGCTGTAATCATCGTATCTCAGGCCGTAACTTAGCAACAAAGCGTCAGACACTTGAGAATAGCCCTGAGCGTAAAGTCCCAAAACACTTCCTTCTTCAGCGTGATCCTCCTCTGGCTGAGGGATGGCGTATCCACTCTCAACATCATCATCACGATAATCAACCCCGTAGGTGAACTTATGATCTCCAATCAAGCTGGTATTTCGGATGTCGAAGCCAAATGTGCTGATCTGCGCTAAAAAATCAAAGCGCCCGCCGCGAAACGATGACTCGGTTTGATACACGGTTGTCTCTAAATTAACGGCGTCACTTTTGCTAAGCGTGTAATTCAAAACAGCGGTATCACGTTCAGACTCACTGCCATAAAGCCGTTCACCTTGGAGCACGATCCAATTTGGTCTTGCACTAAACTCTCCTTCTTCTTCGCGACGTTCATAGCTTAATGAGAGATACTGATGTTCACTTAACTCTCCACTGATTTTAAAAAAGCCGAGTGTCTGATCCGCGGAAGTTCCTAGGATTTCATCTCCCCTTCCATTTTTCATATTCTCGCGATCAATGTTATTCCAGTAAGCCAACGCGCCCCAGTCTTCGCCAATCTTGCCGACAAGGCTCGCACTGTGTTGCTGTCCTTTGTTACTGAAGTTACTGACTTTCACCTGGCCACCGAAGCGATCTTTAGCGCCCAGTAAGTCGCTGGCGTCTTTAGTTTTAAAACGGATGGCACCACCGATTGCCCCTGCTCCACTGGTGGCCTCACCTGCTCCAGCTTGAACATCAACTTCCTGAAGTAGATCCGGATCAATGGTCACACGGCCGATGTGATGAAACAACGTGGACGTTTGCGGAGCCCCATCCACAGTGACATTAATGAGCGAGTCTTCGATACCACGCACGTAAACCTTCTGGGCTATACCGACCGAGCCACCGACTGAGATTGAGGGATTTACACGAAAGACATCTGCTAGGTCATTGGCTTGATAGCGTTGCAGTTCTTTCTCGGTGATCAGCGCGTTAGTCGTTCTACCGACAACGGTAATTGTTTCGACAGCGTCGATTTCAATATTGTCGACTTGGACGAGGTTGGCTTCAACATTTTCCTGATTCTCAGCAAGCGCAATCGAGACGGGAAGTAGACCTTGTAAGAGTAAGCCGCTACCCGCAACCCATTTTGTGTATGACATCTAAATATACAACTTAATTTAAATAATAATGAGAATCATTATCGTTTAAATTCAACTAAAATACAGCGCATTTACAATTGTTACATAAAGATCTCTGCAAATTCGAGGCCAACAGCCTTAGCTAAGGCTGTTGGCTAAAATCATCTTTAGGCAACTCGATTACGACTCTCAAGCCTTCTTTTTCGCCATTCTCTGCGTACACTGTAGCGTTAACGGATTCCAATTGGCGTTTGGCTAGCGCAAGCCCTAAGCCAAACCCTCCTCTTGCTTCTCTGGAACCTTCAACGCGAAAAAACGGCCTGAATATTTTCTCCAAAAAGGGCTTAGGCACCCCTGGGCCTTGATCTGAAATGAAAATCAGGTAACTCGCGTTTTGCTCAGCGAGTGTAACCGAAACGGTTTTTCGGGCAGGAGTAAACCGAAACGCATTCCGTAAAATATTTTCCAAGGCCTGACCAACCGCTCTATGGTTACTTCGCTTGACTGGCGCGCTCTCTGGTAATTCGACGGCCAACCGCCTATCGGAAAATTCGTACGTTGCATCTTCTAGTAGTACATCCATCAAATCCACTAAATCTACCGTCTCTAATTGTCGACCTTTATGCGAACGTTCTTCATTTTCGAGCCACGCCAACGTCAGCGTATCTTCAACTAGTTTTCGTAAATTCTTCGACTCGCGATCCACACGTTGAATTTCTTCACTGTTTTGCCCTCCTTCAAGCAAATTGTTAATGGAAATTTCCAACCTTGTTAGGGGTGTACGCAGCTCATGTGACAAATCCGCAATCAATTGGCGTTGGCTAATGATCAATTCACTAATACGAGAAGCCATTGAATCAAACGCGTTAGCGAGCTGAGTGAGCTCATCATTCCGGCGCCCCATAGCCCGACTCACTCGAACATCAAACTGCCCCTCGCTGAATGATCTCGTCGCTCTCTCTAACCGTCGTAGAGGAGACATGATGTGGTTATACAAAACAAAGGTCAGTGGAATAAGCAACATCATTGGTAATATGATTTGCAGAGCTAAGCTGACGTACCCTAAATGACTCCCGGGCCGCATTCGATCTGGAAGTTGGATTAAAAACCGAGCCCGTCCATCAGAAAACGTGACTTCCATTATTGGGTTATCTGAAAAATAGAGATGAATCTTCCAAGAGACGTCTCTGCCCAAGAGAACGCCGTCGGTGATACTGCCGGGCATGTCGCTTCCGGCGACCTGATTCAGATCCACTTCCAGCACCCCAGCCCAAGTCTTCTCACTAAACTTGAGTGCATCTAACCAAGACTTTAACGCCTGTTTGTCGCCCGACAAATATAGCTTTTCGGCCTCCGTGCTCCAATCATTAATCTGTTGGCGATCGGCAATTTCGATGTAGCTCATGCCATCTTCGGTGTGCGACGTAATGATATTAATAACGTAAAACAACGAAATGGTACCAAGACCAATAATCCAGCAAAGTTTCCACAACAGTCGACGGGTCATGAGAGGCAATATCCTTCGCCGTGCACGGTTTGCAAGGCCTCGCCTCGCCCGCCAGCGGAAATGATTTTACGACGCACGCGACTCAAATGCATATCCAGACTTCTATCATGAGGGCCCAAGGTTCGATGAAGAACGGTTTGATAAAGAAACGCTTTGCTAAGGACATCACCTCGATAGAGCATGAGAGTCCAAAGAAGTCGAAACTGAATTGGAGTTAGATCTAAATTTTCCCCACAGACCGTCGCCCTCCGTTGCGCCTTATTCAAAGAAATATCATGGAAGTGCAACTCAGCAACATGGGCAACCTCAGGATCGCCACCGCTGCGCCTTAACAGCGCTTCAATTCGGAGCAAGAGTTCCGTTGAGTTAAAGGGCTTAGTAAGGTAGTCATCAGCTCCGTGATGAAATCCATTAATGCGCTCCTCTTCTGCCCCCTTTGCTGTCAGCATTAATACGGGCGTAGAGCGTGTTTTTCTGATATTTTTTAAAACCGCATACCCGTCTCGTTTGGGCATCATAACGTCAAGAATGATCAAATGATAAGATTGCGTCAACGCGGATGTTAACCCTTCGTCGCCATCATAACTGCGATCTACTTCATAGCCTTTATTAGTGAGCAATAGCGCGAGTTGTTCGTTCAAGGCGGGGTCATCTTCAACGACCAACAATTTAACCGGTTTCATGTTTAGAAAAACACACTCATACTATCGACAAAGTTTAGGGCTGATAAAGTAATCCAATTCACAGGCCATTTGCCCCAGATCGGTCCAGCAATCAATCGGACAGTCCAACGCCACGACCCCAGAAGTGGGTACTTTACTCAATTGAGCGCCAGGCTCTTCTTGTAAAAGCCGATTCGCTAACTCGAGAATGGCCGGATTGTGGGCGACCACGGCCACTCGACGGGCATCATCAGATAGATTAGTAAGGATCTCAAGCAACTCATCAGGACTGAATGTATAAAATGAAAGGTCAGGAACTAACGTAGTATAAGAAAAGTCGCTGATGATTTGCGCATAGTCCAAGGCCCGCACAGCGGTGCTGGAATATATTACATCAAGTTGTTCATCTCGATCCGCTAAATATCGAGCCATAGTCATCGCATCTCTCTCACCACGATTACTAAGTGGTCTCTCGTGATCATCATAAACGCCATGCTTGTTACCAGACTTGGCGTGGCGGATTAATAAAAGTCGGCGCATATTGAATCTTGTTTCAAAAAATAGGAGGCTAATACTAGCCTAATCGGAAATCAAGTTGGATGATTTAACACTTAAGATGAACGTTATGACAGTCAAACTGGCGTGAACGCTCATTAATTAGAACAACCGGGGTATGTGGTGCAACGGAATTCGGCTATGAGCAGTTTTGCTTTTCGACTCAAAAATATATATTGGAATGATATCAACGTGAAGAATAGACACACAACTCTGAGACACATCCAGTTGCTGCAATTAGTCTGGGTAGGCCTAGGTATCGGCTACAACAGCTATAGCTTTTGGCTCATCAACGTTGGTGAGCCAGCACTGTCACCGACCGCCCCACTTCATGGCGCGCTGTTTATGATTGTGTGCGGCTCAATCATTGTTTGGGGCTACCTGGGTGAGCTAAGCGCCTATAAACTGTCACTACCAATTCTCATCACTTTGCTATTGTATTCAGGGCTATGGCTACATCTTTCAGTCATAGCTCAAAACGCTGAGTTTACGGGGTATTCATCAACCTACTCTTGGGCAGCTGCCGTACTTATTAATAGCTACGGCACAGTCACTCTACTGACGGGACTGATAATAGCTTGGCGTACCAAGACGGACTGACTATTTTTCAGGGTTAAACGAGACTAATGAGTGTCCTAAAACGGCATTATTGCTTCTTTCTTTTTGAGCCTTTGATGCTCTTCTTCAACTAAGCCAATTTTCCAATAGCCAGAGATGTAGGCGTCGCCTTTGCTGACGTTTTTCTCGGTCAAAAGATACTTCCGCAGCCGTTTTACAATACTGGTTTCACCTGCTACACATACCTGAACACGGTTAGCCGGCCAATCTAATTCCCTGACAAACTGTTCCTGCCTAACAGAAGGCATCATAGGGTTATCATGAGTCAACCAATGAATTTCAACTCCTACCGGCGCATCTATGGACTGCCGATCCTTTGGTGACGTTACTTCGAAAACGGCCACCCCCTTAGCATCTCGAGGCATGGATTCCAGCGTCGCTGCGGCCATCGGCAAAGCAGAGAGATCCGCCGCCACAAAATACCAATCGGCATTAAATGCGCTCACCTTTGATGGGCTAGGCCCCATAAACCCACAAAAGCTTCCAGTCGTCGCAGATAAGGCCCAACTCGAGGCTGGACCAGACGTACCATGAGCGACGAAGTCAATGTCCATTTCCAACTCATCTTCTCTAAATGCCCTTACGGTGTATGTTCGTACTGGGTGCTTAACCCCATCCTTGATTTCCTGCACAAAGCTGTCCAAGGTTTGGCCGGCGGATGGAAGTGTCAATTTACAGTTACCGCCATCTCGCCCAGCCGGTAACCCAGCTAATTGAGGCCCACTAAAGGTAACCCTAATCACGCTCGGTGTTAGATAATACGCCTCTTTTACCGTTAATATCCTCGGCCCTTTTCTTCTTAAGAACGACATATCAACACCTCTTTATGCTTAAGCAAAGTTGTCCACTTTAAATTCAGAGCTTTTGGCGTCCGGACCACCGAACGCCAAGTCGCATGACTATTTACCATGAAAGGTTCGACTCACATCATATGAATCCTCAAACCAGTTCCACAAAACCACTTTGCCATCTTTAACTTTAGCTCTCAATGCAAATGTAAACTCGTCAGTCTCACTGCCTGAAGCCGTCGTAATAAACTTCATGTTGCCAAAAATCGCGACGGTATCGCCCGACGCAATTATGTCTTGATTTTCCCAAAGGGTTGTTTTAGCACCCTTAGAAAATTCTCCCAAAAATGCGAAGATTTGTTCCTTACCCTTCCACGGCCCAATCCAAGGAATGCTTTTATCACCTTCATTCTGCCAAACCATGTCATCGGCCATAAGTTCCTTCATGGACTCCATGTCGCCTTTTCCCATTGCGCCCATGAACGCCATAACCGTCTCTAGTGTTGCCTGCCCTTGAGCTTGAGCGGCCTTAGCCTTTGCTGCTTCTGGAGTTGTCAACTGTTGAAGTGCACCCGCCCAATCTTCAATATGGTAAGTACTGACTATTTTATTTTCTTCAATTTTATGAATGTCGATCGTCAGAATATCAAAACTTCGACCCGCGCCATCGACCCCAAATAAAGGCCCTGTCGGCGTACCAGAAGCTCGGCTTCTTACCACGACTGTATCGCCATCCTGATGCATGGACTGCACAGCCCAATTCAAATTCGGAATTAGCTTCGAAAATCCGTTTACCTGAGCAGTAAACGCATCTCGGCTTTTATTCTTACCAGAGTAATTACCAATACTTACCCAACTTTCAGACGTGACCCCAGCAAACGCTTGAGCGTGAGTCTCGGACCCTGGATTACTCAGAAAGTCATAGAATTTCTGAACGCTCTTTTGTTCGCTTGAACTCGCGACGGCGTGGTTTCCGATAATCAACATCGATACCACCAACAGTGAAATGAAAGACTTGATAGACATTGCCATATGAACTGACCTCTTTGGAAAAATGATTGTTGAACACGAACTGCGTTCCGGCTGCAAAAGTATATCCAAAGGCCCATTAAATGATAATATGCGATAAATCTAACTGACTGTTTGGAAATATTACATAATGATTGATCGCCTCCGGCAAATGGCAATATTTGCGAAAACGATTGACCACGGTTCTTTTCGAGGCGCCGCAGCAGAACTAAACCTCTCACCTTCGGTGGTAAGCCATCACGTATCAGAATTAGAGGCGCACTTGGGCGTTGCGCTCATTTATCGATCCACAAGAAAACTGACTCTCACCGAAGTCGGCGAACGACTTCTGATCGCTACCCGCAATATGCTGGGTGCAGTCGAAGGAGAACTTCGAGATATCTCAGGAAGTTCCGATAGCCCCAGCGGACAACTGCACATTACGGTCCCTTCAGTACTATCACGATCCGCTTTTTCCGATGCAATCGCTCAGTTTTTGACTAAATACCCAAGAGTAAATCTAACACTAGACTATTCCGACACCAGTAAAGACCTCATTGATGACGGTTTCGACCTGGCAATAAGAATGTGGACAAAAGCGAAGCGGTCACCTAACTCACGCGTGTTGTTCTCGTTGCGGAGGCAGTTGGTCGCATCCCCTAGCTTCCTGAATACACAACCGACCATTGATGACCCGCATCGGCTTCAATCATGCAACTGGGTTAGCCTTTCTCCTGTGCACACTAAGGGCATTACGCTGAATAATGATACGCAGCAGTTTCGATTTAAGCCCAAGTCCCGAGTATCTTCGAATGACGCACAGTCTCTCCACAGACTGGTTTTATCTGGTTTAGGGGTTGCCGCACTGCCTGAGTTTTTAGTCGCTGAGGATATAGCAAACAAGGCATTAACGGCGGTTTTGCCAGACTGGCGATTAGACACCTTGAAGATCTTTGCAGAATGGCCAATCAATGCCCCTAGAACCGGCTTGATAAAATTGCTGGTCAACGAACTGAGCGCTTTCAACTACAAGTTAGAAGTGAGTTAGCTCCCTTAAACGACAAGAGCAGATCAATTCAGGACCTGCCTAGCTCCCGCAAAGCACCCAAGAAATCAAACCCTGTAGGGTAAACCCACCATGCAAAACATTAACGCCGCTTATGAATACGGTGGTATACACCTGGAGTCAATCCGAAATACGATGTGAACGCCTTCCTAAAGGTGGCGGCTGATTTAAATCCTGTGAGCCGCATAACTTGTTTCTGACTTACGTTATTTTCGATTAATTCTTTGGCGCGACAAAGGCGAGTTTTCTCGAGATATTTGGCTGGCGATAAGCCCATAGAATCGGAAAATTTTCGATAAAAGGTCCGTTCAGACATATTCATGTAGCTACTCATATCAGCCACTCGTAACTCTTTATCAATATTATCGCTTACCCAAAGTACAAGATCTGAGAAACCGTTATCAACGCCAGTTTGCGTTTTCAATAGCTCACTAAACTGTGATTGGTGCCCGGGCCGATGCGTGTACAGCACTAAGCCTTTAGCGACCCTGGCCATTAATTGAGATCCAAAATCTTTTCTTAGCATGGCAAGAGCCATATCGATTCCTGAGGTTACACCAGCGGATGTCCACACCTTTCCATCATTAACGTAGAGTGCTTTTGTATCGACTTTCACGAGAGGAAACTCTCGTTGTAGGTCTTCGATTGAAAGCCAGTGAGTTGTGGCCTCTTTATGATTCAGTAAGCCCGCCTGAGCAAGAACAAAAGCACCACTACAAACCGACCCGATTCGCTCACAACGGCCTTCAATATGACGCAACCAATCTACAATGGCTCTTCGCTTAAGTACCCTAGACAAGGCGTCAGCCCGAGCACCTACGATCAAAACGGTATCATGATCATCTACCTCTATCTCACGCATAGGCACGCTGGTCATCTCAAAACCAGCACTTGAGGTTATCTGCCCTCCAAACTCAGAGACCAGCAGCAAACTGTAAGGGGAAGTCTCTCCCGCTTTTACCTGAGCATTACTAAATACTCCAGTCGGTCCGGAAAGATCTAAAAGTTCAAACCCTTGGTAAATGAGAAACAACACTCTTTTTTTATTCATTGGCAGAATTTAGTCTATTTATGACGTAAATGCCCAACTGTATTTGCACATACTGGTACTTCAGACAATGTTTA
This sequence comes from Arenicella sp. 4NH20-0111, assembly GCF_040366405.1. NCBI lineage: Bacteria > Pseudomonadati > Pseudomonadota > Gammaproteobacteria > Arenicellales > Arenicellaceae > Arenicella > Arenicella sp. 4NH20-0111. The sequence goes on along the minus strand of NZ_BAABWF010000002.1, from coordinate 374,037 downwards.
CTCAATTAGGAAATCAAAAAAATGCAAATAGCAATCGTACTCTACCCTGGATTTACGGCCCTGGATTTACGGCCCTGGATGCCATCGGCCCCTACGAACTACTTCGATCCTTACCAGAATCAGAAGTGCGCTTCGTTCACCATGACGTCGGGCCGGTTACCGCCGACAGTAACGTGCTCACGATAATGACTACCCATTCGCTCGAAGAAACACCAACCCCTGATATAATATTAGTCCCTGGTTCGGGCACACACACACTGATTGCCGCCCAAGATGAAGTGCTTCGAGCGTGGCTAAACAAGGTTCATTTGACCACAAAACGCACCTTATCTGTGTGCACAGGCTCCGTCATTCTGGCTGCAGCCGGGCTGCTGAAAGATAAACCCGCCACTACACATTGGTTAGCCCAAGACTACCTAGAACAATTTGGAGCAATTGCCCGAAGGAACGATCGAGTGGTCAAAACAGGTAAAACCGTCACCGCAGCCGGCGTCTCTGCCGGAATTGACTTAGCGCTTACCGTTATCGATGACCTCTGTGGGCGTGACTATGCTGAACTAGTGCAACTGCAAGTAGAGTATGATCCTCAACCTCATTTAAATTCAGGTCACCCCACTAAGGCCAGCGAGATCGTGGTGGATAAAGCCAAACAGAGAATGCTTGGTCGAGCGGAATTATGAGCCAGGAGCCAGTCTCGCTTTAGACATGGAAACGGTCTGAATGATTCAAATTTTCTAATGTGCTCGCTCCCCTATTCGCCGTCTGATTACTCACGTTGAATTATTCACTAATTGGTTGACATTCACTCATAACTGTATAAACATACAGCATCTATTTAACCACAATCTACGGAGCTATTATGATTGGATACATTACCTTAGGAACAAACGATTTACCTCGCGCCACGGCATTCTATGATGCCCTACTCGGAACATTAGGAGCTGGTCGCTTTATGGAAGAAGAAAACTACTTCGTGGCATGGGCTACTGCGCCAGAACAACCTTCGGTTGCCGTTTCAGTGCCTTTTGATAAAGAACCTGCCAATGTTGGTAACGGAACCATGGTCGCGCTGGTTATGGAGTCAACAGAACAGGTAGACAACTTCTACGCGAAGGCGTTGGAATTAGGCGCAACTTGTGAAGGAAAGCCAGGATTTAGACCCGAAGACGCAACCAGCGGGTTTTACGCTGGCTATTTTAGAGATCTTGACGGCAATAAACTTAATGCGTTTTGTATGGTCGAGGCCTAAACACGATTATGTGGGGTTCTGGGCGAAACACCGTCCAGAACCCTCAGATGAGTGAGTAGCCTGCGCCGAAAATGCGAGTGCTAGATAGGCGGCGTTAAAAGGATGCATGGTCACACCTTCAGAAAGTGCCTTCCTTGTCTGATGTTCCAGTGATTGACCGTCATTGGAACATTAGTTACTACATCAGCTTGGTTTTGGTTATGTTTTAAACCTACCTTCCTACCTCCAAACGATCTAATTCGTTTCCGACTTACAAAGTGAGTGACCAATCGCTCACGGCAAACAGACAATTCGTTATCAGCAAATGACAACGCGATGCACCTTCTCTATCTCGGCTATTTATTAGCGTCCACCAACCGGCCTACTAAGTTCCCTGTCTCCGAGTTGGAATTGGTGCTATTCAACCGATGACAACTATTTCGCCGCCCCTGAACTATACTCAAAACCGATAAGGTTGTAGACTGCGCGGCCAAATTTAATACGCTCAGGAATCAATTTTGATCTCTACCGCAAACGTCACCATGCAGTTCGGCTCAGAGCCGCTTTTCGAAAACATTTCGGCCAAGTTCACGAAGGGAAATCGTTATGGGCTTATTGGCGCAAATGGATGCGGCAAATCGACTCTAATGAAAATAATGAGCGGAGAGCTAGAACCCACCTCAGGCAATGTGTCAATCACACCCGGAAAAAGACTCGGTACATTAAGCCAAGATCAATTCGCGTTTGAACAATACTCAGTGATCGATGCTGTCATCATGGGTGACAGAGAGTTATGGGATATTAAACGCGAGCGCGAACGCATTTATTCATTACCAGAAATGTCGGAAGCCGACGGTATGAAGGTAGGAGAATTAGAGTCTGAATTCGCAGACAGAGACGGTTACACGGCCGAGAGCCGCGCCGGCGAAATATTATTGAACGCAGGTGTTGATGAGGAGCTTCATTTTGGACTAATGAGCGATGTCTCTCCAGGTAAAAAGCTGCGCGTTCTACTCGCGCAAGCTTTGTTCGCCAACCCCGATATTTTGTTGTTAGACGAACCAACGAACAACCTGGATATTGATACGATCAATTGGTTGTCATCAGAGCTAAACAAACGAACATGTACGATGATCATTATCTCTCATGATCGTCACTTTCTAAATTCAGTCTGCACGCACATGGCCGACATAGACTATGGTGAATTACGAATCTATCCCGGTAACTACGAATATTTTCAAGCGGCATCAAGCTTAATCCGCGAACAGCTTCTTGCTGGCAACAGCAAAAAGAGCGCTGAAATAGACGAACTGCAAGACTTCGTCAACCGTTTTGGCGCAAACGCGTCTAAGGCCAAACAAGCGAGTTCCAGAGCGAAAAAACTGGAAAAAATAAGCCTTGATGAAGTTAAAGCATCGAGCAGAATGACGCCTAAGCTGAAGTTTACGCAACATAGAAAATTGCACCGCCACGCCTTGGTATTAGAGGGGCTTTCTCATGGATTCAACGGAGAGTCACTCTTTACCACCAACGACGTAATACTTCCTGCTGGCTCACGCCTGGCCATTCTGGGGGAAAACGGCGTGGGCAAAACCACGTTATTGCGCTGCATAATGCAACTGTTAACACCCTCGAGCGGTGCCTACAAATGGGCCGAAAACGCTTCTGTAGGCTATTGCCCCCAGGACAACACCTCAGACTTTGATAACAATCTGAGCCTCTTCGATTGGATGTCTCAATGGCGTACGCCTAAGCACGATGATTTGAAGGTAAGAGGATTACTGGGAAATTTGCTTTTCACCGAAGATGACTTTAATAAAAAGGTACGAGTTTGTTCCGGTGGAGAGAAGAATAGACTTCTGTTTGGCAAGTTAATGATGCAAGACACTAACGTATTGATTTTAGATGAACCAACCAATCATATGGATATGGAAGCAATAGAAGCATTAAACAACGCGTTAAAAGTATACGAAGGTACACTCATTTTTGTTAGCCATGACCGTGAATTTGTCTCGACATTGGCTAACCGCATCCTTGAAATAAAGGACAATAAGGTGTCTGATTTTGAAGGCAGCTACAATGAATTTCTAACGAACAAGCAGCTCAAATAGAAATAGACTGACGAAGAATGACGCCTTTCAACCCTAAATACTGTTCGTCAGTTAAAACCGTGCTGTGCACGAATTACGCTACAAGTCGGTGGTTGCTCATTGATGATCGGAGGCTTTACTTCACCACTAGATAAGGATCTAACGCGATACGCGCCCAAACTCTCAGCTGACGCATGTGAGAACACTTTTGGCGAGAATTGCACGATATCAGTCCAATTAGACACTGACCCTATTGCGCGAAACCATCGACAATACAGTTTCTAATAACGAACGACTCATATCGTGAATATCATGACCTCATTGACACTAGTATTATCATTCAAAATTATCGTCACATTACTCTTCGTAGTGTTTCCATTTCTATTTCATAAACGTCAGAAACTCGATTTGGCGACGAGCATGACCTCGTCATCCGCGTCTCTGTACCGCCTTTTTGGTGTGTCTAACCTAGCTCTATTAGTTGCCTACGCAGGCGGCATCTACTTAGTAGAAAACGGCGTGTTTCCATGGGTGGTGATCTTCATGGGGCTGATGTCAAACTTTGGATCTACGCTCACACTGATACTGTCGAAGACATGGACACAAAACTTACCACTTACGTTATTTTTTGGAGTAATCGCAGCGTTGTTGTTGTTTAGCGCGATGTTCCCGCAACTGGCTATGATGCGCATGATATAACTCAGGCGGCGAAGGTAAGAAACTAATTAGCCCCTAAAACTTGTGCTGGATACACCGTGTGACTGAAACTTCTTCTAAAGTCACTCGGGCGTTTTCCTGTGCTCTTAAATACCAACCTTCTGAGTGAAGAGGAATTTTGATACCCTACGTCATCTGCTATTGCCTCAAAAGAACGATTTGTTGTCTCTAACATATGAATAGTGTGCTCTAAACGCAATTGTCGTACGAACTGCAAGGGGGCCTTACCAACGGCGGAATTAGTTCGCCTGGCTAGAGTCCGAGGGCTCAGTCCTACGCCATTGGCTAAATCAACAATGGTAAAATTTTCAGCTAAATGACGCCTGATCCATCGCTCAACCTTTTCCATTTCCGGATGGCGTCGTGTCAACATGGCGGAATGTACGTATCGAGATTGCAGCTCTCGTCGATCAATCAGCAAATAGTGAGCCGTCATTCTAGCGGTTTCCTCACCATAAAGACGACCGATAATCACCATCATTAGATCTGCTTGAGCAAACGCCGCGCCGGCGCAAATCAAACGGTCTTGAACAAGTAAAATTTGATCTGCTCGCAACGTGACATCGGGGTACCTTTTACTAAACGCGTCAGCTAACCACCAACTTGTGGTTGCCTCTGAATCGCCAAATAAACCCGCTTCGGCGAATAAAAATGTTCCGGAGCAAGAAGTCGCTAACGTCGCTCCAAGATAATAAAAACGTTTGAGTGCATCAATCACACTCAGAGTATTAGAATCTTCGAGTGTCTTAAGAAGGAGTTCAGAATCATTGATACCAAGCCCAGGCAGGATAACGAAGTCGGGGGCTACCACATCGCCGACAGCAGAGAGACGGGGAGTTTGAAGACCTGCCCCCGTTTCAACATAGTCAGAACCATGCCCAACAAGCGAGACCTGCACCTCGACAATGCCTCCGCAAAATTCGTCATGGATGCGTTGGGCGCTGCTCAGTATATCCAGAGTGACAGCAAGCGAGGTATCAAACACTCCCGGTCTTGGTAGTATGGCCACTTTCTTCATAATTCCCCTTCTAGATCAGAAACAAAACTAACCCAAGCCCTTTAATAGTTCAGCCGTTGATCAAAAACCACACGGCCTAGCGTCGCTACCGGCACACCACTCTGCCAAAGAGCTGTAACATCAACTCAATGGGTGACTACTGCTGCCATTGTTTTAACAACTCGTCATAAGCGATGGTCCGACCTTGCGGCTTCTCATTTGCCAGTTTACGTTTAGGCGCACCTGGAGCGTTAAGCCAGTATTCCGCACTCTGAGGCTTATTCAATTTGGGGCCGCACTCTCCTTGAATTTTCGCTCTTTCAAGTCGAGACATCACTTTGTCCTGCGCGCGAGCGAGCCCATCTAAAGCCTCCTGCGCCGTCGATTCACCGCTGGCCGCTTCTGCGATATATTGCCACCATAACTGCGCCAATTTTGGGTAGTCTGGAACATTCGTACCGGTAGGTGACCATTGTAACCGCGCTGGGCTTCGATAAAATTCAACCAGTCCGCCTAACTTAGGCGCGGCCTTTGTCATCGCGGCAGAATTTATGTCTGACTCGCGAATCGGTGTCAAACCCACCAACGTCTTTTTAAGTGACACTGTCTTCGAAACCGTAAATTGGGCGTACAACCAAGCCGCTAAGCGACGCTTTTGCGGAGTCGATTTCAGGAAGGTCCATGACCCCGCATCTTGATACCCCAATTTCATACCTTCTTGCCAATAAGGCCCTTTGGGAGATGGGGCCATTCGCCATTTAGGCGTACCATCGTCGTTCACTACTGGTAAGCCAGGCGTGGTCAACGCCGCAGTGAACGCGGTATACCAAAATATCTGTTGCGCAACATTGCCCTGACCAGGAACCGGCCCGGCTTCGCCGAAAGTCATGCCTTGAGCCTCAGGTGGAGCGTATTTTTTTAACCAATCGACGTATTTACTGGTCGCGTACACCGCGGCTGGACCATTAGTGGCTCCACCTCGACTCACACTTGAACCAACGGGTCGGCACCCGTCCACTCGAATACCCCATTCGTCTACAGGAAGACCATTCGGAATACCAACATCACCAGCACCGGCCATTGAAAACCAAGCATCGGTAAATCGCCAGCCAAGCGACGGATCCTTTTTGCCATAATCCATGTGCCCGTAGATTCTGGCTCCATCTATTTCCTTAACATCATTTGAGAAAAATGCCGCGATATCTTCATACGCAGACCAGTTTATCGGCACACCGAGATCATACCCATATTTAGCTTTAAACTGCGTCTTCAAGTCTTCGCGATCAAACCAATCAGCCCTAAACCAATAAAGATTAGCAAACTGTTGATCAGGTAGCTGATACAACTTTTTGTCAGGCCCTGTGGTAAAACTAAGCCCAATAAAATCATCCAAATCTAAGGTAGGAAGGGTCAGCTCCTTAGCTTCGCCTGCCATCATGTCAGACACCGCGACTACTTTACCGTAGCGCACGTGGGTTCCGATAAGATCCGAGTCATTAATCCAGCCATCATAGATATTTCGATCAGACTGCATTTGAGTCTGCAATTTTTCAACCACATCACCCTCTTGAATCAAATCGTGTGTCAATTTTATCCCGGTAATCTCACTGAACGCTTTTGCTAATACCTTCGATTCATATTCGTGGGTTGTAATGGTCTCTGAGACGACGTTTATTGACATGCCTCGAAATGCTTCAGCCGCCTGAGTAAACCACGCCATCTCCTGCAACTGTTGTTCCTTACTCAGGGTTGAATCAGTGAACTCCTGAGCAACCCATTTATTGGCCGCATCAGAATACTGGTCGGCATGAGTAGGAATGGCGACACTCCCCAGCAGCGCTGCTAAGCCTAACGCGAAAACCAACACATTCATTTTAAATCCAGACATATCTACCTCAATTTCAATATTCTTTTTCGTGACGTTAGCGGTCACAGACTAAACTACCGATATTATTTATCCCCAACGGATCAGCCCGGCTACCCACACGACAGATGCGGCTAAGGCAATCCACAATGACCACTCCGTTAACGCCAAAAAACTCAAATGAATGTACGCCGAACTGAGCAACCCGATAAACAGGCGATCCCCCCGTGTGGTGGCCATTGGTAACAAACCTTTGCGTTCAATCGACGGAGATGTAATTTCCCAAATCGTCATCACTACCAAAAGTAATGCGATACACCCAAAAAATATGGCCGTCGTTTGCGTCCACGCCATCCATTTCATCGCTATACCCTTCCCAATGCAAAACCACGCGCAATGTGATTTCTAACAAACCAAACAACCAAACATCCCGGTATAATAGTAAGGACTCCAGCTGCGGCCAATAAGCCCCAGTCCACACCGGCAGCGCCTACTGTTCTGGTCATGATCGCACCAATGGGCTTAGCGTCGACAGAGGTCAATGTTCGTGCCATTAATAACTCGACCCAAGAGAACATAAATGAAAAGAACGCCGTGACACCTACTCCTGAGCGGATCATGGGCAGAAAAATTGTCACGAAAAATCGAGGAAAACTGTATCCGTCGATGTAGGCCGTCTCATCTATTTCTCGAGGTACACCAGACATAAACCCTTCTAATATCCACACAGCCAAGGGAATTGTGAATAGGCAATGCGCCAATGCAACAGCGATATGCGTATCAAATATACCCACCGCAGAATACAGCTGAAAGAACGGCAACAGTGCAATTGCAGGTGGCGACATTTTATTGGTGAGTAACCAAAAAAACAGATGCTTATCACCAAGAAAGCGGTATCGGCTGAACGCGTAAGCAGCTGGCAACGCCGTGATCAGCGTAATAATAACGTTCATCAATACATACAGGATGGAATTTACATACCCCATGTACCACGTAGGATCAGAAAAAATTTTAACGTAGTTATCAAACGACAATGTCTGAGGCCAAAATGTGAGCTGACCCAAAATTTCTTCGTTACTCTTAAATGACATGATTACTAACCAATAGATCGGCAACATCAAAAATATCAAGTAGAGACACAATCCCAGCCACTTTCTCTTAGTCATCATGGCTCTCCTCTTTTATCCATCTGAGTGATGGTAGTAAAAAAGACATAGGAAACCGCCAAGACAATCAGAAAATATATTAATGAGAACGCGGCAGCTGGGCCAAGATCAAACTGACCTATAGCCATTTTAGTCAATGTTTGACTGAGAAATGTGGTGGAATTTCCGGGCCCTCCACCCGTCAACACAAAGGGTTCAGCGTAAATCATAAAACTGTCCATGAAACGCAACAAAACAGCGATTACTAAGACGTTTTTAAGCTTAGGTAATTGTATAAACCTAAATACTGACCATGGGGTGGCACGATCTATCTTAGCGGCTTGATAATAAGCCTCCGGGATGGCGCGTAACCCAGAGTAACAGAGCAAGGCAACCAGTGATGTCCAATGCCATACATCCATCGCAAGTACGGTTAACCAAGCATCGATAGGGTCAGATGCATAATTATAATCAAATCCTAAATATGATAAAAACGCCCCTAACAGGCCAATGTCTGCGCGGCCATATATCTGCCATATCGTGCCAACCACATTCCAAGGTATCAACAATGGAATGGCCAACAAAACCAAGCTCCATGATGCCCACTTACCTGACTTAGGCATCATCAATGCCACGCAAATTCCTAACGGAATCTCGATCAGTAAAACCGATGCTGAAAAACCAAACTGACGAACAAGTGATTCTCGCAACCTAGGATCGCTGAGGGTCTCCTTGTACCAATCAGCCCCCACATAGTAAGCATTATTCGAATCAAAGATATCCTGAATCGAATAGTTAACGATCGTCATCAACGGGATCAGTGATGAAAATGCCACCAGAATGAACACCGGCAATATCAGCCAAAGTGCCCTTTGGTTTACCGTTTTTTCAATCACGAGTGCTCCACCCTAATCAATAAATCATCGGCATACAACTTTAACCTTTGCTCAGGAAACGTAATAAAGACTTCCTCATCCGAAACGCGGAGCTCTTCCTCGACTTTAACTTTAATGCGCTGCCGACCCAAAGCCACATCCACGATTTTATGTGCCCCCAGATCTACCACATCAACTACTCTGACAGGTAGTCCCCCTTGGCACCTTTGCGAGTGCAATTTAACGAATTCAGGCCTGATGCCCAACTTAATATTTGTCGTTCGCGTATTTAAAGCGGCTTGATATAGATTCGCCTCTATTGGAACTAAGACCTGATCAAATTCAGCGTGGCCTTCGCGCAAACTAACGTCCACAAAGTTCATCCCGGGGCTGCCTATAAAGTACCCCACGAATGAATGCGCCGGCTCCTCAAACAGCTCTTGAGGTGTCCCAAACTGAACAATTTTACCGTCATACATCAAAGCAATTTTGTCAGCGAACGTTGATGCTTCTAGTTGATCATGCGTAACCAACACCATAGTAATATTAAACTGCTTATGTAATATTTTGAGCTGTCGACGTAATTTCCACTTTAAGTTTGGGTCAATGACCGTGAGAGGCTCATCAAGTAATATTGCTGAGACATCTTCGCGAACCAGCCCACGCCCCATCGACACTTTTTGCTTTTCATCCGCCGTCAGATTCGTCGCTTTTTGCGATAAAACGCCATCAAGCTCCAGAGCTCCGGACACCTCTCTAACTCGCCTATCAATAGAGTCTTTCGTCTGCCCTAAATTTTTCAATGGAAAAGCAAGGTTTTGATAAACCGTCATCGTGTCGTACACCACAGGAAACTGAAACACCTGCGCAACATTGCGCTGTTCCGGGCCAACATTACTCACATCTTCCCCATCGAAATAAACCTTGCCATGCGACGGGCGCAACAATCCTGAAATTATGTTGAGTAACGTGCTTTTACCGCAACCAGATGGACCAAGAAGCGCGTACGCTCCGCCTTGTTCCCATACGTGATTCATTTCCTTTAAGGCAAAATCCTTAGCACTTGCGGGAGAGCTATCATAACTGTGCGCCAACGAAGTTAACCTTATTTCAGACATCAATGCTCCTCGTGCGTGTTAATGATGGATCATTGTCTTGATGGATCGTTCTGCCTTCCAAATCAAATTGAAAAAGTTTTACTTGGGGCATAAACAGGTCTATCGAATCACCAGTTTGATATTGGTGAATTCCCGGCAATCGCACGATAACGTCATCGTGCTCAATACGTTCCTTTTTACTATCCACTCGTTGCTTCTTTGTGTGTAGGAAGGTTTCAGAACCACTGATTTCAGCCACGTCAACGATAACGCGTAAGCGAAGATCACTCGCGTCGCCCTGTTCTAATCTAATGTGTTCCGGTCGTATTCCTAATTGATCGACTCCTTCAAAATCATGTTCACTGCGTTGCAGCACATTAATAGCCGGTTCAGTCAAAAGGTCTGCTGCAATTAAATCCACAGGTTGTTTATACACATCCATGATAGCTCCCGTTTGAATAAGCCGCCCCTCATGTAACAATACGGTATGCCCACCAAGCGCCAACGCTTCATATGGTTCTGTAGTTGAGTAGACCACAATTGTCTCTCTTTCGAGAAACAGTGTACGCAACTCAGTGCGCAACTCTTCTCTTAACTTGTAATCCAAATTCACCAATGGCTCATCGAACAAAATAAGACTTGCGTCTTTAACCAAAGCCCGAGCCATTGATGTTCTTTGTTGTTGACCGCCAGATAAAGCCAACGGGTATTTATCCAAAAATTCACTGATATGTAGCAGCTCAGCAACCTCGCCGACTTTCGCTTTAATGGTTGACTCAGATTGCCCTGCCACCTTAAGTGGAGATGCGATATTTTCGAAAACAGTCAGATGAGGGTAATTTATAAACTGTTGATAAACCATTGACACATTCCTTTTTTGCACCGGAACGCCTGTAATATCGTCACCATCTAATATCAGCCGGCCTGAACTTGGCTTATCTAACCCAGCCAAAACCCTCATTAGTGATGTTTTGCCCGAGAGTGTTCTTCCTAAGAGGACATTTAGCGCGCCCGATTCAATGGATAAGCTAACCATATCAAGGTGCGTCTGCGCATTAACCGTCCTGCACACATCAACCAGTTCTAATTTCACAGGACTACTCGGCCAGATAGCATGGCCGAGCCCAAGCAACACGTTGATTCATGCTAGTAAGACTTGCCAAGCATGGCGTTAGTTTTCTACAACAGCGAAAAGCTGAAAGATTTCGATTAGTCAATGATCTTTACTCAACCCCTTTATTTGCGATGGATCTTTTCTCGAAGATTAGTGTCCAACAATCCTAGTCCAGCTAGGATGCCATAGAAAGAGAAATCAGAGAACCAATAAAGAGAACCAATAATGAGCACCGGCGTCATTTGAAACCTAACTCAATCAACTACGCGAACAACAACCACACTCACGTGAAATGAAACTCACCCAAGTTACAGCAGAGTCAAAAATTTCTCTTTTTCCACAGGATATCGATAAAGATGATTACCGTTACATCTCTAATGCAAGGAGGAAGAAAGTAGTGAATAGACTAGCCGACGACAACCCGGTGAATGGCGATCGACGATTCAAACAATCCATCTGTTTCTGACATAGACCTGTCGGAAAAGACAGCATTAGATAGCCAAGAATGTGACCAGAAAATCCAAAAAATAAGAATTACCCATCAAACGGAAATCAATGAGAACAACACTTGAAAGCGATAACTTGTTTGACCCTACCCACTAAGCCTACACTCATACTCTTTTGAAAAGCAATTGTCATAATTTGACAAGGTCAATGTGGAGCCATAACAGCCACTGACACTTATTGTTAGTGGCTTTATTATCCACTCGAAAAAGTAACGTGACCTCTGATGTCCGTATTTATTGCCATAACCGGTTTAGGTAACTAAGAAACCCTTATATTACAAGCGGTGAATCTCGGTCTCAATTGAGTCCGCGCCATCATCTGAGCCATCAAATTGGAGAAAACATGCATTCTACGTCACCCTACTCAACTTCCGTCATACGAGTTGCTTTTGATAATCAGGCCATCCATGTGGATGAATCCGTCATAAGGAGGTCCTGACATGTTCGCGTATTTTCGATTCGCCGTATTAGCAACGCTTCTGGTTAGCGTTTTCACGCCATTAATGGCAAAACAGAATCTAAGCAAAAGCCAAAACGACGCTAAGGAAATCATGGATCGAAAATTTCAAATAGCGTACAGCAAAGAACTAGAACGCCAATTCCCTGCAGCATTGATTAAAATTACAGCCAATTGCAAAGCATCGACGACATGCGCGAACGGAGTGACTCTATCTTGTCAGGCGCAAGGCGAACACACCTCATGCTACTCTGACCGCTATGGTACGAGCTGTTTCAGATTAACTCAACGTGGCAACATTGTCGGTTCACTAGCCCCTTGCTAAGCAATTAATATTCATTAAAACAATACCTTATGATTAACACTAAAAGCAAAACCTACTCACTTTCAGCTATCATTATCTTCCTATTTTTGCCTTTTAATTTGATGGCTCAAACGGACTCATTCACTTCTGGACCGTCGGATGGTTGTCCAAGCGAATTTAAATCAGACGCTGGCTTAAAAGTCTGTGGCACCAAGGGATTTGACAAGCCATCCTTCAAGCGAAAGCGCGCAAATACTGACTGCGGTAACACCTATCTACAGCTAGGTCATAGTCAACTATGCGTTCTGGATACCAAGCTAACAAGAATCAAATACCACAATGATCGCCTTATGGTGACGAAAGCTAAAAAGAAAGCTTGTGGTAAGAATTTCATTCGCCTACCAAATCACAAAGCCTGCGTTCACAAACGAGTCGGCTTAACCTTAGTTGACTCGCAGGTCAGTTTTCAACAAACACGCAAGCTCGAGTGTAATTCAAAAAACCCAGAATCAGACTCATGCAAAATCAAGTGCGCACCGGGCTTCTTTCGATCACCAGAAATTGGGTTATGCGTCGACTACCACTCAGTCTTGAACAGCACCAAACGCCTCAGCAACAAAAAGTGCAAAAACCCAAAACATTGGAAAAAGCTCGATAATTCAGGGATTTGCGTACCAAAAATGATCTTAAGTCTGGAACAAAACTCAACGGGAGGTTTCGAACTTCGCCCCAATGAAGATACCTTATCCGTTTGCGAAGACGGTGCTGAGATTCAGATAACAAGTCTTGTATTGAGCCCAGCTACGGAGGACGAAAATCAACCTCCGGCCTCTTCGGACTTAAACCTAACTTCAAACATTCAACCGGTCATGTTCTGTATGGTAAGGCCGCGTCCACCCAAGTAACAACCAATCTCCTACAGAGACGCTAACCGAGCTCGCGCCATCGTCAATACATCAGTGACAGCAACGGCGCGAGAGGAAGAGCTACTCTCTAAGACGACAATTGAATTACGTAAATGAGACCTCGCTTGGCTAAGCTGTTCGTTCTGCGCGTGGGCCAGCCCAAGAACTGCCTGAGATTGCCCGATTAAACTGTGGCCCACCGGCAGCCTCTTACTACGGGTAGTAAACGCTTTTCTCGCATACTCGATTGATCGGTTCGTTTTATTGAGGCGCAATAGCGTTTGTGCATAGCCAGTCTCTGCTACGGCTAACCGCAAATCATTTCCGGCAAGTTGCTCCATCGCCCGTTCATAATTAATTAGGGCTTTTTCATAAAAACCTTGGCGATACGCCCAACGTGCTTGACTGCAACTACCCAAGCCCAGCGTAATATTCCCAGCGTTCACTGAACTATAGTGGTGACTCATTTGTTCTAATGCCGTCTTCGCCTCATCGTATTCACCCTTATCGATCAGCACACTCCCTAATTGTCGATATGCGTTGCCTGTCATTAAACTGGGTTTCAAAAAATTCGCCTCTCGAATAATGAGAGCCTCTCTGAGCTCTTTTTCAGCCTGCTCAATATCACCCTGATGCTGGATCAAAACACCTAAGTTACGTTTGCTGTTGGCAAGGTCAGGGTGATTTTCGCCCAATATTTGGACTTGCAATAAAATAGCCCTATCAATATAGGGTCTCGCCTCATCAAAATGTTCTAGCTTTACTAATACGTTTGCCAAACTGACTAAATATAGGGAAAAGAAGGGATGGGTATCACCCGTGGTACGCTCTTGTAACTCAATCACTGCTTTCATGTGATCACTGGCCTCTTGTAATCGACCTTGAGTAATTCGAATTGTGGCCAAATTGCTCAGAGCATTTGCGTATTGTTCATGATGTGTAAGCTTGCCCCCTTTTAACAACTCAACGGACTGGCTAATTCTACGCTCGGCCTCAAGAAGCTGGCCTCGATCTAGTAGAAGCACGCCATAACCATTGTACGTTTCAGCGAGATTCGCTATAAAACGTTCTTCCGTTTTGTTATCAGCAAAACGACTGTTCTGTAAATTAAGACTTTCTATATAGAGCTGTTCAGCCTCACTGTGAGCCGCTGTTTGATTGTAAATAACCGCGAGATTAGTCAGCGTCTTGGCGAGGTCTAATTCATTGCCCCCGCTTTCCAACTTTTGCTTTACCAAGGCAAGTTCTAGCGTAGTCCTGCTCTCTTCGATCTGCCCTTGGCTATAATAGATTTCGCCTATGGACGTTAGCATTCTGGCCTGGATTGACGGGCTGATGCCAGAATCCCCCTCCATTTTTTCCATGCCTTGCTCTAACAATTGGTTGGCGGTGATTGTATTGATCCCTGAGACATTAGGATCAGCCGCTTTGAACATATCGACCATGAAATCAGCCACCGATTGTGCCTTCTGCCGTTCGAAGTCGCTTTGAGTTAGCGCGGCTGCAATCTTTTTCGATTGAATCGATGTTGTTATCGCGTAAGCCGCCAGCATTACAACGAAAAGGCCTGTAACGGAAACGGCGGATCGATAACGACGCAACCACTTCTTAGCGTGATAAGTGGAACTTTGAGATAAGCTGGAAATGGGACGATGATCAACGTAAGCATCGAAGTCAGCCACGACCTCAGCCATGGAGGCATAACGCTCATTCTGGTGGGTGCGCAACATGGTAAGTAAAATCGCGTCTAACTCACCTCGCAACGATTTTGACCAGGACGCGGCACCAACTCCGCTGGACAATAAGCCTGCATTGGCATCAACCGCTTGGCTGGGTTTGACAGGCTCCTTCTCACAAATCGCACTCACCAACTCCCCTACCGATTCTGATGCATCAAAATGCACTTGCCGTCCCGTAAACAGCAGGTAGGCCACCAATCCTAACTGGTATACGTCAGTAGACACAGTAATTGGTAAATTCAGTACTTGTTCGGGTGCAGCGTACCCCGGCGTCATTAGCTGTTCCTCTGTGCGCGTCAGATTTAAATCTACTTCACCGACCAACTTAGCAATACCAAAATCCAACAGTTTCACCTCGCCTTCAGGCGTCACCAAAATATTTGATGGCTTGATGTCTCTATGCACAATTAGCTGACTGTGGGCGTGCTGCAGAGCCGTAGCCACCTGCCTAACAAGTCGAAGTCTAATAGCAAGACCTAGCTGATTCTCATTGCAATAGTTGTCTATGGGCATACCGTCAACGTATTCCATGATCAGGTAAGGTAGCCCGGCGGCACTCATTCCACCGCCATAAAGGGTTGCGATATTCGGATGCTCAAGATTGGCAAGCAATTGCTGTTCTTGACGAAAGCGTTGTCTAGACTTGGTTCTGGCTTGCCATTGAGGTAACAGCTTAATCGCAACCTGTTGAGTAAAATCACCCTGATCTCGTTCAGCGCGATACACAACGCCCATGCCACCAACACCAATTCGCTCGCGAAGACGGTACCCTTCGATATCCGGAAGATCCTGCTCCGAAGATGTGTTAGAAAGAGAAGCCATTGCGGGACT
This sequence comes from Arenicella sp. 4NH20-0111, assembly GCF_040366405.1. Classification (NCBI taxonomy): domain Bacteria; kingdom Pseudomonadati; phylum Pseudomonadota; class Gammaproteobacteria; order Arenicellales; family Arenicellaceae; genus Arenicella; species Arenicella sp. 4NH20-0111. The sequence continues at coordinate 358,168 of NZ_BAABWF010000002.1, read as the reverse complement.
ATCTAAAAAAGTCATACTGCGATCTTCAAACGCCAAGACCTGCATGACCTCATCATACAAAAGCACATCATCGCCGCTGGCTTTACGTGCATACTCCTCCTGCTCTGCCGGCGCCAGATCAAATAAAGCATCCACCACCGCTTGGATTTTTTCCCAACGTTCTGGTGTAACGTCTAGAGCCATTTCTAGACAGCCAGTGCTTGAGCAAGCAAAGCCTTGGCCTTATGCCAACTTCGTCGGACCGTCCGATCGGTTACGCCCCAGACTTCCGCAATTTCCAACTCGGTCATGCCTGCAAAAAACTTCATTTCAACCAATTGAGCCAGCTTCGGGTCTAACCTCTCGATCTCTTCAAGCGCATAGCCTACTTCAATAACCTGATCCACTCTTTTTTGGTCATCTGCCAATGTCTGATCGAGTGTCACACGCTGCCAATCCGACCCGCGTTTGAGTGCGTTTTTCGACTCTGCGTAGTTTAAAACTATTTGTCTAATGGCTTTTGACGCCAATGAAAAAAAATGCGCTCTATCAGTAAAGGAGATGGAAGTTGCACCAAGCAGCTTTAGGTACGATTCATTAACCAACGCCGTTGAGGACAGGGTTCCGACGCCCCAACTTCGATGAAGTTGCTTCTTAGCTATCAATCTCAAGTCATTGTAAATAATAGGGTAAAGCTCATCAAGAACGTCTTTCTCGCCCTCTTGGTAAGCGACTAGAAGCTGAGTAATATCGTCGTTCATAACATCCTATAAAGGTTAAATAGACCAAGAAGTAACGTGATGGAATCAATCAACAGACTAGCCATGCGTGAGAGTTTAGTCAATTGGCATGTCCGGATTCAATTCCCTTTTCGGTTAACTCTAATGCAGCTAACCATCATAGGAACTAACAATGAAAACACCAAGGATTTCGAGGCTATCTCATGCCGCACTTTTATTAATATCCAGCGCCTATTTAACAACCGCTCACGCGTATAAGCAAAACGACGTGCGTGAAATCGCTCCGCCAGCTGGAAAAGTGATGATGTTAAGAGGCTACAACTCAACAGATGGAGCGCTCGCCAACGTATGCTTAAAACCGGTCAAAAAAAGTCGAGTAAAGTCATCGGTGGATAACGAGGCTGGTAACTCCAGGCTGGAATACATAACGTCGTTTGAAGAGGTGATGAAAGAGAAAAAAGTGGATGTTAGCGTGGATGTAAAAGTCCGGTTTGGACTTGGAAAGGCTCAAGCCAGCACCGATCTGTCATTCTACGAAAAAAGAAACTCAGAGGCATCTTCTGGCGCCATGTGGGCCTACTATAGCGATAACGAAGCGCCTGAATTTTCTAACCCTTCCGCTAAGTATGAACTCACGGAAGACGCTAAAGCTCTATATAAAAAGGCGATAAAGCGAGGCAGACCCAGCCTGTTTGCAGACTATTGTGGTGATGAAGCGGTGATTGGCTTCAAAAATGGCCGTTATATTGAAGGCTTTCTGTCCAGCAGCTCGATGAAGTCGATGTCGGAAAGTGAAAAGCAAGTCAGAGTCGAAGCGGCCGCAAGCTACATGGGGAGCAGCGGTAGCGCTAAAGTAAATGTTAATGGTCGAAAGTTCTCACGCAAGGAAATGAGTAATCTGCGCATCGAAATGCGCACATCCGGTGATTCGAAAGTGGCCAACGGCGTGAACCTCAAAAGCTTTAGAAACGCTTTTCGAGACTTCCCTAAACAAGCAAAGAAAGACACTCGTGACTTGATTAATGTTTTCGTGATTGATTATAAAGATTTGATTGCCGAATCTGAGTTCGATTTTGGACTCAAAGGGTCCCAACTTAGAAAAGTTAAAACAATCCTTAATGGTCTATCTACGTTGGAGCGCGCGGTAAACACCGCTAAAATTGATACTCGAATTCTTAGACAGAAAAATGCGTCTAAGGTTATTAGCGTAAAGTATGGCATCGGATCAAGCAGCATCAAGATTGGCGGGGCCAAAACATCAACGGCGACCTTGGATCATTTTCGGCGTGAACTTACCTACGTCAAGGCAATTCTACGAGCCAATAAGGGATGCCTTCGTCGAGTTACAAAAGCAAAAAAATGGCCACAAGAATGTCAAAACCTTTATGAGCGTTTTAGTGCATTCAAACCCATTGCCCCCAACAGGTTTAAGCAATTCATGAAAACCGCCTATCTGAGTAAAGGAGTGTGTAAAACAGGTCACAGCATCACCACACCATCCGGAAAACGAATTTGTCGTAAATGTACTGTCGCAAAAGAACCCATATTTCTCAACCAACGTAATGGCCAGTGTGGGTACATCGTGGATGTCAAAGCGCGAGGCAATGGAAAACGGTTATGGGCGCACGACCTAATTCTGAAAAAAGATAAGACGAAGGGTGAGGCAGGCGTATTTTCTCAAAAACTGAGCTACCCCGACTGGTGCAAGAGTAAAGGGGCTGGATGCGGACAAGTGAAAGCCAGACAACTCTGTAAACGCAAGGGATTCAACGACGTAGAGCGATTCAAAATTTGGGACTGGAACCCAAAAAACTCAATCCATCAGTCTCCCTTCTTCACCGAGTATGGTAAAGGAAAACGTTGTTCAAACGACAAAAATAGTTTTTCGAAAAACAGCTGCCGGACTTTCAAATACATTGATTGTTTGAAAGAAAACGGTAAAAAACAAAAGAAACGCAAAATCAACAATAAGAAGAATAACAAGCGGTGATTCGAATGAGCGTCAAACCATTTGTCACCAAGACATTGAGCGCGTTGACCTAAGAAACGCCTTGATTGTACTGAGCGAGAAGTATCAAACTTAGTACAATCAAGCCACTTCCCATAACCCTGTTGAACACTTCAAGCCTAGAATTCCGCCGCAGCATGCTTTGCAATTTTTCACCACAGGCGGCCCAACAGCCTATCGCCACAAAACAAACCACAAAATAAATTGAGACGAACTGTAACAATTTTGCCGTTGAATGCCCTACATTAAACGCCCCTACTCCCGCCATAGACGCAGCCCAAGCTTTAGGGTTTAACCACTGAACAACCATACCGTCATAAAAACTGGGGACGTCCTTTAGGGAAGCTCTGGTTACCGAACCTGAAGTAAACATCCGACAACCTAGGTAGATCATAAACACAGCACCACCGACACTCAAGACCGATCGAAAACGCGACGATTGGTGACCAAGCTCCCCTGCCCCAAATTCCATGGTCAAACCAATGATGAGCAAAAGAAGTGTAAAACCCAATGTTGCACCCAAAACAAAAGGAACGGCTCTCTTTAAACCACAATTCACCCCTATTGAAAGCGAAATCATATTGACCGGGCCTGGTGACGCAGACATTACTAATGAAAAAACAAACATGTTGATAAAGGCGATAATCATAGGTCCTCCGACGTTTTTCTCCATTATAGGAAGAAGCAAATAGTTTAATTAGAGGCTATAATTTAACTTCACTGTTTAATTAAATTGAACAATATAGGTCCACATAATGATTGATGATCTCAAGAGCATCGCCATCTTTGTTGAGGCAATTCGCCAAGGCTCTTTCCGCGGTGCTTCAAGAACACTCGGCTTATCTCCGCCGTCCATAAGTTACAACATAGCTCAACTCGAAAAAAAACTTGAGACCCCACTGATCTATAGAACAACGCGAAGCTTGTCATTAACCGACGCCGGAGAAAGTCTATACATTCATGGTTCTGAAATGTTGGCGTCTTGTGAGAAGGGCCTGAATAAAATTCTACCCGCAGAAGGGAAGCTAAAGGGCAAGCTGACCTTATCGATCACATCCGCACTGATCGAATCCGATTTCAACAACAAACTGTGCGATTTTCAAAGGCGTCATCCCGACGTTGCTCTGGATATTAATTACACTGACGAACAAGAGAACCTCGTCGACCGTCAGGTTGACCTAGCGATTAGAGCTGGCAAGCTCGAAGACAGCACTCTTGTTTGCAAGAGATTAGGTGACATCGAGAGAGTGTTGGTTTGTTCCCCCAGTTACTTAGCATTAAAGCGCACCAATACAGCACCGCAGAATCCAAAGCAACTCCAAAACTGGGATTGGATACCGCTAACGATGATGAATAAAGAGAGACGCTTCTCACAGGCATCAGGGGACACGCAACAAGTGATCATTCATGGAAAAATCACGGTAAATAGTGTGGTTGGGATGACACAGTTGTGCAAAGCCGGAGCAGGTCTGGCCACCCCTCCTGAATCAATGGTTAGGTCAGCGATAGCTCAAGGAGTGCTGGTTGAACCTCTAAAGGATTGGGTAGTTGATCCGATACCTTATTACGCAATTTGGCCCAACACACCTACACCCAATAGACTTACCTTAAGGTTCATCGCTTTTCTTGAACTCGATCATGCAATGAATCAATAGGTTGCAGCCTGTTTACACAACTGTGTGAACAGGCTGCTTCGTCTATCTGGTTGCCTTAGGCTCTGAGAAAAGAGCCTGCGTTACAACCCTATTGGGACTTGATGGAAATATCGTCAAAGTAAAAGGTCCAATCCTCTGGATTAGCTTGCGCATCACCCATGACTCCCAGATCAAAGATCAACGTAATCGCACGCGCGCCGGGACCTTCAACACCGGTAAAATCGAATTCGAGCTCCTGCCAAAACCCTCCGCCCAAATGCGTTGCTGTTACTTCTTCATTAATCCCTTCAAGTTTTAGCAATACCGGCACCGCGCGCGCTGACCATACCTTCATGCTGATAACACTACCATCTGAAAAATCGATCTCATTATTCAGCGCGAGGGTGCTACCCCCGTAAACTGCGCCTGAGTACTTCAACATCAACCCCGCATTGGTGCTGTTGTTTACACTGTCAGCTGCTGGATTACCTACCGCGCGCGCAACCCCTCCTTCGAAGTCTGTAAACAAGTAGGTACTGGCACTATTTTCGAAGTCCACGGGCAATGCGTCACCCGTAGTATCATTTGTCCCGGTAAACCATTGCACATTATCAATTAGGAATTCAGCACCATCTTGATTACCCCATGAAGGAAATATTACCAAGGGCGTATCGACGGTCGTTAGATCGAGCCCACGTTGGACCAAATCACTGATCTTAAAGGAAAAATGTTGCCACACGCCGGTGGTGGGCAAGTTACCCTCAATACTCTGCGTGATCGGTATATCGCCTGTTCCGCAAGGGTAGCCGCAGTCAACTTTGATCATCCAAGGGTTTTCGCTCACGGGTGATGGCGGCGACACCACGTACATATCAAATTCAAGAGTTCCACCAGCGAACGCAGAGAGATCCATTGGGGACGCCGACTGAAAGAAAGTAACTGTGTTGGTATTTGGATCTGAGTCGTAAGCGAGTCGTAATACTCTGTTATCACCTTGAACAACTTCGGAGATACTCACACCAGAACAGCAGTCCATAATATTCCAGTTTGTAATCGAGTCCACATACACGTCCAGCTGATCCCCAATCGGTGCAATAGGCTCTTGTTTAGGAGCTAGGAAGCAAAGCTGATCTTGCTGCCATTCCTCAGGCTCAGTATTGACAGCACACTGCAGGCGTATGTCATCGATTTGAACGTTGGCATGAGTTCCTGAATACTCTAATACAAATAAATTTTGTATGTTAGAGAGATCAACACCGCCACCAGCGGGGTTTGGGTTCGCTAGCAAATCGGCCACACTGACCTTTACTCGTTTCCATTTACCTAGGGCAGGCGCGTTGATCACCACTTCGCCCAGGTTTGGCCAACCACTGTCAAGTTTGACCTTAAACACACTGTCATCAGACGCTTCCAAGACGCGCATTCTAAATTCAATTTCACCATAATTTGCCCAGCCAGAGCCGCCTTGAAGCTCTACGCCTGTTGAGAAGCCGGGAGTTTCGGACATATTTTCTGAACTGAGAAAAACGTTTGAAAGTCCATTAAACGTAATGTCCCACACAGCTCCTCTGCGCCCGCCTAATTCAACGAAACTTTGAATGAGTGAACCTGTCTTATCCTCCCAAAATCCGGGCGCCGGAGTCTGGGTTAGGTCGCTCCCATTTGAGGTCAATAGCAACGGTTCTACGACGTCTGAAAACAAAGCAAATGTGTTAACTCCTGGTTTCCCAAGATCATCATTTACTTCAACTGATTGATCCTCGGTTTTACAGCGCTCAGCTTCGCGATCACTAGAATGCTTGCGTGACCCGTAATGACGATCTCGTTTAGATTTTTTACATTGATAAACACGCACATAGTCCACCAACATCTCTCGATCATCTGACCAGCCACTGTCGGGCATTCCTGGCCAATCACCTCCGGCCGCTAGGTTTAAAATAAGATGAAACTTCTGATCAAATGGCGCTCTTTTATTTGCGACTTTGAATCCCTTCTTTTGACCTTTCCAAATGTAGTTGTACCAGCCATCGGAAGTTTGAGTTTGGTAGTGCTCACCGTCCACATACCAACGAATTTCGTCTTCCTCCCATTCAATGGCATAAACGTGAAAATCGTCCGCAGGGTTGAAATCAGTTTCGAACGTCTGGCCATGATTCTCCCACTGAGGCCATTTCAATCCATAATGCAAGGTACCGTGAACTGCGTTGGGCCATACGCCTAAATTAACGGCTTCCATGATGTCAATTTCGCCACTTTGAGGCCAACCACCGTAGACGTTGTCGGTGGGCAACATCCAAATTGCGGGCCACATGCCTTGACCTCCCGCCACCTTCGCTTTTACCTCTACCCTACCGTACTTGAAATCGAACTTATTTTTGGTTCGTAAACGCGCAGATGTAAATGGTAGCGTCCTTGATACGTCGCTCGGGTCGTAGTTAGGATCATCATCAAACACCCCAGGTCCACTGAAGCTCTCTTCTTTGGCCACTATATGCAGATGTCCGCCTTCAACGTACGAATTTTCAGGTCGGTTTGTATAACATTGCTGTTCATTATTACCGCCTCCAGCACAATTTACCTCATGGGACCACTTTTTGTCTCGGATCTGATCGCCGTTAAACTCATCGCGCCATACCGGTCTCCAGCCATTTTTAAAAAGCGTTTGTTGATGCTTTCGATCCGCTTTATGATCACTGACATTCTTCGATCCAGCGCTCGCAAGACTGGTTGCAAATAATAGCGGTATCACTCCACTCACCAACCAAATTACGTTGGATTTCCTCATAGTATTCTCCTGTGGTTTTGAACAAATGACCCACGCAATCACGCACGAACTCTATATAACGAAAGCAAGATGGACCCCCCTTGCCTAACGCGGTTCGTTTTTGGGTCTGGAGAACGATATGGCCAACGGCATCAAGTCGTCGACTAAATGAATGAATTCCCTATAACTTGGTCGTACAACTAACGGAATACGTCAGTGACATACTTCATATGAGTTACCGGGGCTTTTACCTTTTTACCCACATGTCTTCAATTTCTTCAAGCGTTCGCCCTTTGGTTTCCGGCATTAAGCGCCACACAAAAATAAAGGCGATTACACAAAATCCAGCAAAAATGTAGTATGGCAACGCACCGTTAAACCCATCTTGATTGAATTCACTGCGATTGATAATCGGAAAGCTGCTTGCGACGACACCATTAAAGAGCCATTGAGCACCTACGGCAACGGACATTGCCAAGCTTCGAGCATTGTTAGGAAACATCTCAGACAATACGACCCACACAATTGGCCCCATCGAAAGCGCGAAAGAGCCGACAAAAATGAGAATCGCCACTAACGCAGTTATACCCAGCACCTCGTTTTGAATGGAATACCCGAGGATTGATAGACTGATAATCATTCCGACGGTTCCACACAGATACAGAGGTTTTCTTCCCCATCGGTCCACGGTAAAAATGGCAACAAATGTGAATAGAAGGTTTACCGCCCCCAACCATAGTTGCTGCTTAAGCGCATCTTGAGGCCCATAGCCTAACGCATTGCTGAATATTTCAGCGCCATAATACAAAATGGCGTTAATGCCGGAGGTTTGTTGAAGTATGGAAAGCATTACACCAATGAACGTGGCCAAAGCCAAACCACCGGCCATAAGGCTTTTAATACTGGATATCTGCGACGCTCTTAAGGACCGCTGTATAGAAGTATAGTCCTCTTCGGCCTGTTGTTTAGACTCTGACAACCTGCATAGAACGTTTATAGCCTCTTGCTTCCTCCCTTTTAGGGCTAACCATCGTGGGCTATGTGGAACAAATAACAGTGCCGCAAGAAACACCAAAGCCACCGGCAACTCAGACCAAAACATAACCCGCCAGCCACGCTCTAGATTGTGTTGATAAGCCGTCTGAGTTTCGAGATCAGTCAATGAGGCACTGTCACCGCCACCAATGTAATAGGTCGCTAAAAATACGGCGAAGAAACCGACAACGATGGCTAATTGATAAAGTGACACCATTCTCCCTCTTTGATGAGCTGGTGAAATCTCGGCGATGTACATTGGTGCGGCCATGGATGCAAAACCGATACCAAGGCCACCTACAATTCGGTAAATTACCAGTGAAGTCAGCGAACTCGCAGCACCAGACCCCCAAGCGGAAACGCAAAAGAGTATGGCCGATAGAATCAGTGTGTATTTTCTACTGATTGCATTGGTTAAGTAACCAGCAATTAAAGCGCCGACGAAACAACCATAGAGTGCGCTGCCAACCGCCCACCCTTGTTCGGCAGGCGAAAGCTCAAAATAGTCAGTAAAAAATAGCTGAGTCCCCCCTATCACACCGGTATCAAAACCGAAAAGAAAACCGCCCAGTGCGGCGATAAGTGCAATTCGCACCACAGCGAAGTTAACGGGAGTGTTCATGTTTTAGTCTCTGAATGAATATTGATGAAGAAAAAGCTGGATGGCAGCCTATGCATGTGTGGCTCAATTCGCCGCTTTGTTCTCTGTTTTTTGGTACAACCGAACATAATCGACGAGCATTGCCGTTGGAAATGCGCTGGCATCCGTAGGGCCGCCTGCACCGCCCCATCCGCCACCCACAGCGACATTCATAACAAGATGAAATGGATGATCAAAAGGCCATGAGCGCCAATCTCCACCATCATTTATGTAAGTAAAGTAAATAGCATCATCGTAGAAGACATCGATCCTGTCTGGACTCCATTCCATCGCGTATACGTGAAATCTCTGATCCACCATTTCTGCCTCAACGCTTGCTTTACGTTGTTCGCCATTAACCCAGTAATATGACTTAGTGTGGACTGTTCCGTGGACTCGGTTCATGTCGTAACCGACGTGTTCCATTATGTCGATTTCGCCGGAGTTAGGCCACGCGTCACAGACACTGCTGCCTTGCCAATCGGCTCCCTCGGTACATGTTGTTGCATAAGTGAATGGTGCGGTTGGGAGCATCCACAGGGCCGGCCACGTGCCTTGGCCAGCCGGTAATTTCGCACGCACTTCAATTCTGCCATACAAAAGATCGCCCTTTCTAGCTGAGTGAATTCTTCCGGAAGTATAGGATGCTTTAGCGTATTCTTCTTTATGAGCCTCGATAACCAACCTTCCTTGCTCGACTCGCACGTTCTTTTGCCGTGCAGTGTAGGCCTGCTCCTCACCGTTCACTTTCCCGGCTGGCCAGACATTAAAACTCCACTTTTTAGGATCAGGTGGTCCCGTGTAATCAAATTCATCACCCCAAACCTGACGCCAAACCTCACCGCGCTTGGTCTTCGTTTGCACAATGATCGCACTGAGAATCGGTTCACCAACCACGGGCTCAAGCAGGATGTCTAATCTGCCATCATTTACATCCACGTTCGGTATCATACGAGTGAGAGATGAACGTGGGTTACCATCTCGTGCGAGTAAAATATCGAGGTTAGCGATCACTCTCTCACCTTCAACCAGAACATTAAAGACGCGACCACCAGGTTTACTATCCTCGGGTTCCACAAACTTGAACATCAAATCATATCGGCCATTTTCAATCGATTTTCCAATCTCTAAAGGCCCAGCCCGATAGGTTTTTAACACGGAATCATCTTGCGATCCCTTAATTGCGAAACCCAATAACGTGTGACCTACTGAATTGTCTGCCTGATACTCAATTCCATCGGCACCCAGATAGGCGTGTCCGCCTACGTTAAGAGCCCACACGACAGAATTGAATGATTTATCATCCATCCCCCCTGCTTCGTGAATGGGTTGTTGATGTCTTTCTGCGTTTCTCAAATCTCGCTTGCTGTCAAACACCTGTTTGTTTGGCGCCACTTTCTCTACCGATACGGCCGACGTATGCCCAAGCAATAACAGTACGATTATCAATATTCTTAATAACATAGCAAAAAACCCAGCAGCATCTTACTCAGTAGCCAAAATTTGAGAGGCAAACCCAAGCGAGACAAATCCCACCTATATTGACCTCAATGAATAGCGCACTGTAGAGCCAGCAAGATTGCCTATCGACTAAGTAATGGAATTTTCCGTTAGTTATCCACGAGCAAATTCGTTGAGTAAAAAACGACTCATCAATCAATGGAACATCAAACGAAAACACGCCGCATAGAAACTACGGCGCCTTACAGTAGTGGTTAATAAAATCTTGATGGCTTGGTAATTGGGCGACTAAATGCGTCACGTACTGATCAATGCCCGCCAGAAAAGACGTCAACTCCTGTTCGTCCATCATATTTACAATCGGGTGGTATTGTTCGGGCATAAGCCCCTGCCCTAACATCACTTGAGTCCAAGAGTTTTCGCCAAACAGTTCGGTTGGCACCTTGAATACACGCCCCGTTTGCTTGAATAGTTCGATACGATGCTTTAGCGATTCTGGGATATCCATAGACTTACAGAAACGCCAAAACGGGGTGTCTGATCGGTTCGTTACGTTGTAATGCAAAATGATAAAGTCTCGAATGTTCTCAATTTCGGACGCCATTTGCGAGTTAAATTCATGTACATCTGGCTCCCTAATACCATCGTAGGGAAACATTTGCATTAACCGAGTTATGCTACGTTGAATCAAATGAATACTGGTGGATTCCAACGGTTCAATGAAGCCACTTGATAAGCCCATCGCAACACAGTTTTTATTCCAATGCTTACGGCGAGTTCCAGTTTGAAATTTAAGCACTCTAGGTTCATTAATCGGGGCCCCTTCAATATTATCCATCAACAACTTTTTGCCATCTTCATCAGACAAATAACGGCTACAAAAAACCAGTCCATTACCAACTCGGCTCTGCAGCGGTATACGCCATTGCCATCCTGAATCACGCGCTATTGATCTGGTGTAAGGTATTGGCTCCGTGAGAGATTCGGTCTGCACTGCAACGGCACTGTCCATCGGTAACCAGTGCGACCAATCTTCATAACCGGTGTGTAATGCCTGTTCGATCAACAAGGCTCGAAACCCACTGCAATCAATAAAAAAGTCGCCATCGACAATTTGCGCCGATTCCAAGCCAACTGACTCAATGAAGCCAGTGTCTGGATTCAGGTTTACGTCAACAATCTTCCCTTCTACTCGTTTCGCACCATGCTCTTCTGCCAACTCTCTAAGAAATTGAGCGTACAAGCCGGCATCAATGTGATAGGCGTAATTTAGGCCTTGTTTCGGCGTGACAGCAAACTTATTCTGTTGCGCCGCGACCAATTCTCCACAATATTGGCCAAATTCCTTGGCCAAGCCCAACTTTTGACCTTTTAACCAAAAGTGCTGAAAGCCAGCAGCCCAACAATCTTTTCCAGTAAACCCAAACGAGTGTATGTAATCTTCATTTACATCACGCCAATTTTCAAATGAAATTCCCAATTTAAAGGTTCCATTAACCTTCGAAACAAACTCTTGTTCATTGATTCCCAAAAGTTCATGAAGTTGGATTAAAGTTGGAATGGTGGCTTCTCCCACTCCGACGGTAGGGATGTCATCGGACTCTACCAAAACCACCTCAATGGTTCTTCCAAGAAGCTTCGCCAATGATGCCGCAGCCATCCAACCCGCTGTTCCACCACCGGCAACAACGACTTTATTTATTTTATTGTGTTCCATTTTCCTCTCCCGTGAACGCCGCAACGCTCATGTATTGCTCTATGGCAGGTTACTACTTTAAAAAATGAACTAATCGAGCTTTGATTGCCTTTGCGGCTTTTTCATCAACACCACCCAAAGCACCTCGAGCGTGCTCAGGGATGTGGTCAAAATTGTCAAGATCGTCGTTAAAGACGTATCTCGCGAATATCTCTTTCCAAACCTTCTTCTGCTCTGAGGGTAAGCCACTCATCGTCATAACTGAATGCATTAATGCATTCGCAGGTGCTCCTAAGTACGCGGGTGTAGACCGCCACCAATAGTTCACCAAAACATTGAAATCGTCCAATGCCTGAACATGGTGCCACCACATACTTGGAATGTAGATTGCGTCACCGGCGGTCAATTCGGCGTGGAAGCCCGATTCCAATGCCAGCTCATAGTTCGGGTATTTAGATAGATCAGGGTTGGTGGTGTCAACCAAACTGATGGCCTGACCCGATGGGGTCAGATCTATTGGCCCCACATACAAGTTATCCGCTTGCTCTGGTGGAAACAAAGTGAAACGTCTCCGACCCGCCACGTTGCACGCAACATTGTTCGGAAAATCATAGTGCGCCGCGACTTTACTTTGATTGCCAAACCACAAGCTAACGAGAGGCTCTAGACTGTCTAGTGCCAAATCATTATCTTCTCGAAACCCTGGCAACCAATGATCAATCATGGTTGACCCAACATAGAATGAAGGAGATGGTTCAGGTGAGCTGTTTGCCACAGCGAGTGCCTCTAACACATCGCACAATGGCATTTTAAGGCGATCAAAATTAAACCCGGTAAAGTCGTCATTATAGAAAATTCGACCTTCGATTTTAGGGTCACCTCGATATACCGTTAACGGTAAATTGCGGTCAAACGAGGTAATGTAATCACACAAGTTGTTAGCGCCCTTCGACGCAACTTGAGTTGCAGGCCAGTCTGCAACCAGCCCCCGTAAAACCAGAGGCACACTGGACTCCAAAACCATTTCAGGCACAGTAGACAGGTGCTCACACTCTATTTCTCGTAACTCTTGCAATTTAACGCCCTAAGCAACAACAATTTGTCTGTATGTTACACCGACCGAGTCTTGTTTTTTAAACTAATCAACTGACGAATGCACGAATGAGAAGCAAGAATCATGTACGCAGGTACCAAAAAGCCGTGTTCATTAAACGACTGCATCGTGGAGCCGGACAGGGCTTGCAACTTTTGTTCGTTTATTGTGTAAAACCCAAGAAGTTGGTGAGATGAGCCATCTTCCAAGTCCACATTTAAACTAAACGGCTCCAACAAGTCATGATCCAACAAAGCCTTTACAAATTTTTCGCTGTGTTCATGAGCTTGATGGATGAGCTCTAAAGTTTGGGTAACCTGTTGAAGGTAATTACTGGTTCCGCCATGTTCTAGAAACAATGGTTCTCCATCTACAGTCCCTACCCTAGGGCTAGCCATATCGATCGTGACCACCGCTTTCTTTTCTTTAATATCAGGGCCTTGGTCTTGAAAACCAATTAAAAAAGGCTGTCTACGAATCATCGCAGGCTGGAACGGAGCGGTCCAACCATCCTCATCTAAGAACAGGTTTTCGCCTGGTTCAAACCCAAACAGAGCCACAGGGTAAAACTCTCCAGAATCTCCACTTTTCTGGAAAAAGATAGGGTAATGGCCCTGTACGTTTCGAAACTCGAATGGAAATGTCATCGCAAAGTTCACGCCATCACCCATGTCTGCTGAGTGAGAAACATCTATTCGCAAATCTTTGTGCTCTTCAGGATTGAGCATTACATAATCGGTCATAATTATCCCATTTCAATTTATTCGTCAGTCATGAGACGACTCAACGTTTCTCAATCAACCTCAGTTCACGTAATTAATTAGAGAACTTAAAGGGCCAGATGGATACTCCACCTGGCCCTAAAACTACCACACAAAATCAATTGCTCACTGATAGGCGGTTCAACCTCTTGATTTAGAACCCATAGCGGAGTCCAAAATTAAACCGAGCACCGGTCTGAGCCGCTTGAATAACTTGCAACGTACTTCTTCCGTACGATCGAGTGGTTTCTTCGGTAATGTTTAGCCCTTCGATAAATACGGTCAAACTGTCACTGATGTTGTAGCTCGCACTAAGATCCCATTGACCAAAGGATTCAACGTTCACTGGGCCTGGAGTTCCTGAAGAAGCACCCGCGGTCCCATTGAAGAAATCATCTCGCCAATTATAGGCAACTCTCACCTGAAGCTTATCGTTTTCATAAAAACCAATCAGGTTGGCAGAATCACTTAGCCCCGTTAAAACAAATTGAGTATCAAGGCTGAAACTATCAAATTCAACATCGCCCTCTACAATCGTCGCATTAGCGATAACACCGAAGCCGCTGTCACCAAATGTTTTTTGCACAGCAACTTCAAAGCCATCAATGGTCCCTTCTTCTTGATTTACCGGTGCTGTGACATCAAACGTCGCCGCTTGACCTGTCAACGGGTGAATCAAGCCAGGAAACAATACTTCGTCCTGCAATGTACTGATGCCAATGAAGTTCTTGACGTCCTTGGTGAAATATCCAACGGAGGCGTAGTCCGCTTCCCCAAAATAGTATTCCACGGACAAATCTATGTTTTTAGACTCGAAAGGCAATAGTTCCGGATTTCCTCGGTTACCGTTACCACCACTTACTCTAAGCAAAGAGTCAATGGTGACTCCGCCTTGGATATCGGTATACGAAGGACGAGTAATCGTCTCACTGTACGATGCTCTGGCGACGAAATTATCGGTAAACGAGATTTTCAAATCCAAATTAGGGAGTACAAAATCATAGTTACCTGTCAACCTTGTAAACGCTTGAATTGGTTGACCGCTGGCATCCACCGCCTGAATTGCATCAAACTCATTGTCGCCCGTTTGAACGATCGAACTGTACGCTGGCACCAAGGCTCTCGATTCCACATCAGTTTCTTCATAGCGAAGACCCGCTTTGACGCTAACAGGATAGTCGCCTAAAGCGAATTCATGGTTAACCTGCACGTACGCCGATGTCGACTCTTCTTTGGTTCGGCGATCAGTTGTAAAGTTAGAACTAGGACACAGTCCATTTCCACAATCACCGCCCGTAGATTCTGTAGAGCCTAATGCTACGGTTCTTGCGGCTACTGCATCTATGTCAAAGACAAAAAAGTCTGTTTGCAGACGTGGGTCATCGCCGTTTGAAATTTGATCAAAGGCTCCGGCTGACGACGCTGGGGTAAGCAAATCGGCTATATCACCAGGTTGGGTCGTCCCACCCCAAGTGTTTCGTTGCACGTTAGAGAATTGAGAGGTGTTTTCAACATCTGTTAATTGAATTCCAAAATCAATACTGCTCGTGTCAGTAAAATCAAAGCGTCCACTTACTTTAGATTGCTCAATCTCCATTTCCGTTGCTTTATTGTCAAAAACACTGCCCGTCACAATAAGATCGTTAGGATCAAGGGATCGACTAAGTCCAAGATTTAAGATTGGTAGATCACCATCGAATATGGCCGTCGTGCGATCTCGCGTAAAGCTCGCGATCGCTAACTGCGAAGCCGTGCCATTGTTTCCGCTAGCTCCGCTTTTAGCATCTGAGTTATGATGATCTAGCGCCAAACTAAGTCGGTCGTTAACCTGCCACTGCACATTAACACCAATTGAGTTATTTTCTGTTCTGACTCCGTCACGACCTGCAGCCATTGCAAAATCAGGCGCCGAACCGACTTCCGTGTATACAACCGGAGAAGCGATTGGTCCCGACGAATACTCAGTCTGTTGCCCGCCATAGTTAAACCAGCCAGAGTAGTTATTAAACGTTCGTTCATAGTCAACTTCTGAATAAGTGTAATCAACCGTGGCTCGGAGATTATCCGTAGGTTGCCACTGCATCGTCAATTGACCATTAATGCGTTCGCGGCTGAATTCTGCGATTTCATAGCCTAGACTTTGGGGTACCGCGTAAATATCAGAATCTCCAGGGCGATTAATCTGATTCGCATCACGTGGTAAGCCACCCCATTGCGCCGTGCCCGACGCCCAGTCTTGGTCTACCGTACCGGCAAAATTATTGTAGTCACCGACCGTACCAGTGTTAACCCCGCTGTCTCTCTGTTGATAGCTACCGCTAATAGCAATACCAAACGTGTCATCGGCAAAGGTGTTGGTGTAGATTCCTGACAATTCAGGAGTAATATCATCGCCTTCGTTCGTTGAAGTGTCATGAACGGCCTTAAGTGATAACACTGATTTTCGACCAGGTGCGTCCAGCGGTTTAGCCGTTTGTATATTTATAGTTGACCCAATACCACCAGTAGGAACGTCGGCATTACCCGTTTTATAGACCTGTACTCCAGCTATTCCTTCAGACGCCAAGTCAGCAAAATCGAACGAACGGCTATCTCCATCATGAGTTGGCATTTGCCGGCCATTCAATGTCACCAGATTGAATTCAGGGCCAAAACCGCGAACGGTAACCTTGCTACCCTCGCCTCTGGAACGATCAATAGATACACCCGTGATCCGCTGTAAAGATTCGGCTAGGTTTGTGTCGGGGAAAACACCGATGTCTTCTGCCGAGATTGCATCCACAATCCCATCTGAGTCTTGTTTAATATCTCTGGCTCGCTTAAGACTGCTTCGATACCCAGTTACTACTACTTCCTCTAGCGTAATGGCTGACTGATCATCCCCATCCTGCTGTTGTGCCAGTAGACTTGTTGGCGCAATCAAACTCGCGCTTAGCGCGAACCCCAACATGGTTGAACGCGTTGTTGATGGCTTGTAAATGGCTGACGTAACTGCTCGTGACAGCCTGGTCCGCTCGCCAAAGCTAATAGTTGACCTCATGAATTCCTCTCTTAAGTGTGATTATATTTTTTTGCTCCTCATTCTAGAGCTCCTCCCGCACCTGAAAAAACGACCTGTGACTTACCCCCACCATCGACTCGTCAGATACGCAACACATAGAAAATCGTCTTTCTACAAAACTCTTTGTGTGACGCTAATTTAAGAAATTCATTGAGCAAGCTCGACCAACTGAGTGCAAATTACGTAATTTGGTCGCCCAAATTATCGAAATTCATTACTTATACTCGCTTTCGAAATAAGATAAGCTCTAGAATCAAAAATAAAAATAATGAGTCAACTTCACACCAAAAATGTCGGACTATATCTTCAATTTTCACGACACAGTGCTACTCGCCACCGGGTTTCAAAGCCTGCTTTTTATCTTTTTAATTTTACTGGTAAAGCACGAGAGACATATTAGTGACTACTTTTTAATTGGTTTCTTTCTTGCGCAGATCGCAATACCTGTACACGTTTTAGTCAACTACAGCGCTGAAATACGTGCAATTGGACTGCAGATTTCACCAAATCTCCTGCATATTTTTGATATTGCCTATTGGATTGAGGGCCCGCTCTTACTTTGGTATACCCGATCGATTTTGTATAAGAATTTCTCCCTCTCAAGGCGAGACCTTCTTTATCTGGTCCCTACTGTCGTTTACTTTCTGTATATTTCGATCAGTTTTTACGCAGCAGACACAACGACGAAGTTAAGCTACGTAGCACTGGAACAAGACGTAACCGCGCCCTCTCTTATCCATTCAATCGAGGCAATACGCGAAGGGCTTCGAGTCTTTTTTGGGGTGCTCTGTCTGATTGACATACGCCGGGCCCGCAATGAGCTCAGAGACCGTTTCTCAAACATTGAAAAGATTGATATTGGTTGGTTGAGTATTTTGGTCATCGCGTTTACGGCCGTGCGAGCTTGGTTCCTGTTCGTCGTGGTCGCCGCATTCTTTGTTCCTAACTTAGGAGAATCAATTTTCAATTATTTGGGGTTAGGTGGTAATTACCTTACCTTTGCCCTCATCACCACATTGATGTTCTTGAGCCTTCAACGTTCAACAATTTTCGACGGTCACATGACTGAGCAAGATAAAAGCTCTGAAAATGAAGATGAAGATATAGATCCTGAGCTGGCTAGAAAGATCGAAGAGCATATGCGAATCGAAAAGCCCTACCTATTACCATTGCTCAACCTTGAACAACTTGCATCGCAACTATCAATGCACCCCAGAGCCCTCTCTGTCGC
Organism: Arenicella sp. 4NH20-0111; assembly: GCF_040366405.1. Classification (NCBI taxonomy): domain Bacteria; kingdom Pseudomonadati; phylum Pseudomonadota; class Gammaproteobacteria; order Arenicellales; family Arenicellaceae; genus Arenicella; species Arenicella sp. 4NH20-0111. Next base: position 340,065 of record NZ_BAABWF010000002.1, on the reverse strand, counting down.
AATCAAGAGGCACTTTAAGACTAATTTTTATGAATTTGTTAATTCATATCGAATTAACGAAGCAAAGGTCATACTTTCCAATCCAGCGCTCAAACATAAAACCATGATAGAAATTTCAGGTGAGTGTGGATTCAACAGCAAGGCTACCTACAATTCGTTCTTCAAAAAATTGGTGGGATCCACTCCCACGCAGTTCCGTGCTGAAAATCTGACTGAGACCTCTAAGAGTTAATTATCTCACCGCTATTTGATCGACCAAATTACTGAATATTCGGTAATTTGGTCGACCCGATCATCAGTTATGCGAACATCTAGGTCTTCATTAGTTTTTAAAAAGATCGTGCTATTTCATGGGATATTCAAACAGATACAAACGACACAAAGGCAAACCAGTTAAACAGCTTGCCGCTACAATGGCTATTTGGGCGGGCATGGGCCTTCTCCTTAGTGCCTGTTCACATCCAAACTCCTTACCGACCTCGAATTCTGATGATGGCATCGATGCCAGTAAGAAAGTAGCCACCTCACAGAGGTCGACGAACTCTGATATCTGGCCCGCATTGGACTATTCACGCATTCAAGATACTAAGATCGAGCACAAAATAACTGAAATTCTGTCCTCCATGACTCTTGAGCAAAAGATTGCTCAAATGATACAACCGGAAATCCGTGATTTCACCGTAGAAGACATGCGCAAATATGGATTTGGATCATTTCTCAACGGAGGTGGCGCATTTCCTAACAACAATAAACACGCAACCCCTCAAGACTGGATCACCTTAGCGGAAAACATGTATCAAGCCTCTGTAGATGATTCTCTGGACGGTTCGACGATACCTGCAATCTGGGGTACAGATGCTGTGCACGGGCACAATAACGTTATCGGAGCCACATTGTTTCCTCATAACATCGGACTTGGCGCTGCCAATAACCCGTCACTAATCGAAAAAATTGCCGAAGCCACGGCACGTGAAGTTATGGCCACAGGCATCGACTGGGTATTTGCGCCAACGGTAGCCGTGGTGCGAAACGATCGCTGGGGAAGAACCTATGAAGGTTATTCAGAAGACCCAGACATCGTTAAAAGCTATTCAGAAGCGATCGTCAAAGGTCTACAAGGGCCAGTTGATGGCGACTTTCTAAGCGATCGACGCGTTATTTCAACGGTAAAACATTTTCTAGGAGATGGAGGTACGCAAAACGGCGTTGATCAAGGCAATAATATTGACGATGAGCAAGCCTTATTTAACGTTCATGCTCAAGGATACGTCGGGGGATTGTCGGCAGGCGCACAAACGGTGATGGCATCATTCAATAGCTGGAATGGTCAAAAAATGCATGGGCACCACTACCTTCTAACTGAAATCTTAAAAGGAAAAATGGGGTTTGACGGCTTCGTCGTTGGGGACTGGCTTGGCCATGGTCAAATTCCAGGCTGTACAAACGAAAACTGCAGCAAAACCATCAATGCTGGGTTGGACGTATTTATGGCCTCGGGTGATTCCTGGAAACCTCTCATGAAGAACACCATTGCTCAGGTTAAAAATGGTGAAATACCAGAAAGCAGAATCAATGACGCCGTCAGCCGAATATTAAGAGTCAAACTTCGAGCAGGCGTGTTTGAAAAACCGAGCCCCGCCAACAGACCCTTATCAGGCAAACTCGACATAATTGGCTCTAAGGAACATAGAGATATAGCCCGTCAAGCCGTGCGTGAGTCATTAGTCTTGTTAAAAAATAAGGGGGACGTGCTCCCAATTGATCCTAGCAAACGTATTTTGGTCGCTGGAGATGCCGCTGATAACATTGGCAAACAGTCCGGTGGCTGGACTATAACTTGGCAAGGAACCAATAACACGAATGATGATTTTCCCGGTGGCACATCTATTTTCGATGGACTGAAACAGGCGATAAACTCCGCTGGCGGAAAAATTGAACTGTCTGAAGATGGAAGTTACAAAACGAGACCTGACGTGGCAATCGTTGTCTTTGGAGAAGAACCTTACGCTGAGGGAGTGGGCGACGTTAATAACTTAGCGTATCAACACAGCAATAAGACAGACTTAGCAATTCTCAAGAAACTTAAATCAGCTGGAATTCCCGTGGTTTCCGTATTCATATCAGGTCGTCCGCTTTATGTAAATGCCGAGATCAACGCCTCAGACGCATTTGTCGCGGCATGGCTTCCGGGGAGTGAAGGCATAGGAGTAAGTGATGTGATTTTAAGCAATCCGGCAAGCGCGATAAAGCACGATTTCACCGGCCGACTATCTTACTCTTGGCCAGCATCTGCGACTCAATCGCAGGTAAACAGATACGACGAAGACTACGCCCCACTATTGCCTTACGGTTATGGACTTAGCTATTCATCTAAGCCCCATGAAGACTGGCCAACGCTAAATCAGCCTCTGAATGTCGAACAATTAAAAGAGAGTGAAGAGTCCAATATCGTGATATTTAAGAAACTCGTTGGGCCAAACTTTTCGGCAATCGCAAAAGACAAAAATAATTCTACTGAGATGACCAGTAATGTATTGGCAATCGATGGAATGACTGTCAGAACCATCGATAAAACAGTGCAAGAAGATGCACGACAGATAACCTTCGAATCCAAACAAGATGCGGCCTTTGCATTTAACAGCGGCTCAATATTAGATCTGACAAACCAACGGAAAGCTAAGCAATCGCTATTTTTAAACATTCGTTTAGACAGCGATATTGTGGCACCTGTCACAGTCGGCATGGAGTGTGGCGTTGACTGCTCCGGAGCAATAGACCTATCCAATGATCTACAAAAGCTGGCTAAGCATGAATGGCAAGAACTCAATATTAGCCTAGCATGCTTCGAAAAACATGGCGTTCAACTGGATCGTGTGACGTCGCCGTTTGTACTTCGATCAAACAACGCCATGCAACTATCGATCTCAGAAATATCCTTCAGAAACACGCCCAACGTAGACGAATGCCATTCGTCTATTTCGCCTTAGCAAGAGAGATTCCTTCTTGGGGCTGCCGATATACGGTGGCCTTTTTTTTGCTCTGCATTTCGTCGTGGAACCCTGCAGCATCTAACTCATTGGCCACAGTCTTTAAGGCTTGATTACAGTGTCTTACACTCCATCAATCAGTTTTCGTTGCTTTTAAGAGCCCTTCTATTAAACAACGCCCTAAGGACAACCCAACGCTTATGCCTGCGACTGGAGACCCCGAAACATCCTACTTTTCGACCGTTCTTAGTCTTTTCTTATGTTTCAGCAACAAAGATCATAAGGTTTTATCGAACAATAATTACGTTTATATCTGTTTTATATACCTACAATCATCGCCATATACATACCTATACACAGATTAAGTGATACACAAACCAACTCTAACCAGGTAACCACTATGGCAATCATGATTTACGTAACGCTGATTCTTCTTGGACTAAATGCTTATATAGAAGTCACTAAGTGATAGACAATGATCTTGGGTCGACTAGACTTACCGTATCCCTCGCCTCTTCGCGAGGGACTTACTCTTCTAGTCATTGGCAAGTATCCTTTGCGCTGCCTTTAACACAATATCGACCGCTGGGTGTTTAATCTTGCGTTCGGGTGAGATGCCGTAAATACGATCCGAAACCTCGGTGATTCGGCCTATAATACCAACATCAAACTGGTCTAACACATCTCGTTCAACGGCCGTTGCAACGCAAAATATCCCTCTCCCTGTTTGTCCAAAAAACTTCAACAATGCGCTGTCTTCAAATTCAGCCACAATCTTGGGTGAAATTTTAGACTGCACAAACCAAGATTCGAGGTTTTGATGCAAGGCTGAGTTCTTTCCCGGCATCAAAAAAGGCGCTCGATTCAAAGATTCAGGAAAATCAGGTAGATATTTCGAGCATTCCTCTTTACGTGCAAAAAAAGTAACGCCTGTCTGGCCCAAATAATTGTTTATCGCTCGAACACTAACCCCGACAGGCAAAGGTTGATCAGAAATAATGAGATCCAATTTGTTTACAGATAAATCCGCTAACAGGCTCGATAAATCTCCTTCATGGCACTCAATAACAAAACTATTTTCTAGATCAAAGCAATCATTGAGCATCTCAAAAGCCATTACTTTTGGAATAGCATCAACCACTCCCACATTAAAATTTGCTACTTGAGCGGTATCGTGTGAAGCCAAAGTTCGAGATAGCTCACTTCCTAAATTAAATATATCATCCGCATACCTCAACGTAATTTGCCCTAGACTATTGGGTTCAAGCCTCTTGCCTTGCCTCGTAAACAATGGGGCTCCAATGTATTCCTCAAACGTCGCAAGCTGACCACTCACGGTTTGAGGTGTAACATTCAATACCTGCGCAGCCCGAGTCACGCTTCCTTCGCGCGCAACGGCGTAGAAATATTGCAAATGATTAAAATTAAGTTGTTTCACCGACACTAGCCTCGCCCAATATTCGACAGAACCTGATAATATTTAAATTTAGTTCGAATATAAAGAAGTTATTTTGCCTTCATACTTATGCCTCAATATTTTGAGGAAACAATGAACGCAAAAAAGATTATTCAGCACCCTTCATTCGGCGGCGCACTACTCGTTTTCGCCGCGCTCGTCGCAATGATGTTAGCGAACTCTCCGGCTTATGACGCATACCGAGGCTTTCTTTCCATTCCCGTGGAAGTTGTCTTTGGGAACTTTGAAATCTCCAAACCGCTCCTACTTTGGGTGAATGACGGACTGATGGCACTTTTTTTCCTATTGATCGGTCTTGAGGTGAAACGCGAGGTTTTGATTGGAGACCTATCAACGCCACAGCAAGTATTATTACCGGCCGTGGCTGCAATCGCCGGTATCGCATTCCCCGCACTGATTTACTTGTTTTTCAACTCGGAAGACCCAATTGGAATTCGCGGATGGGCAATCCCGTCAGCAACCGACATTGCCTTTGCGCTAGGCGTGTTCAGCCTTTTTGGAACTCGACTGCCCGTTTCCCTGAAACTGTTTTTGCTTAGTGTTGCAATTTTCGACGATATCGGCGCCATTGTTATTATCGCCCTATTCTATTCTGCAGACCTCTCTACCTTGTCTCTAGGAATTAGTTTGGTTGGCTTAACAATGCTGTTTTTACTCAATCGCTTTAGGGTGAACAATCTCGTGCCCTATACCCTGATTGGATTAGTTGTCTGGGCAGCTGTACTTAAATCAGGAGTTCACGCCACACTGGCTGGATTTGCCATAGCGTGGTTTATCCCGTTAAAGCTAAAGAACGACGACGGACACGAAATGCTGCCTCATCTGGAACACGGGTTACACCCTTGGATAGCATTTTTTGTACTGCCACTCTTTGCCTTCGCCAACGCGGGAGTTCATTTGGGCGACATTGATCTAACCACATTACTCAATCCGATCACCCTTGGTATAGCGCTGGGATTATTCGTCGGCAAGCAAATAGGAATATTTGGCGTGTGTTGGGCCGTGATAAAGCTAAAACTGACGTCGTTGCCTAAAGACGCCACATGGTCTCAGTTTTACGGAGTCACCCTGCTTTGTGGTATTGGCTTCACTATGAGCCTTTTTATTGGAACTTTGGCGTTTGAAGATCAAGCAATGGCGTACCAAACCACGGTGAAACTTGGTGTCATCATTGGCTCACTTGCCTCGGCGGCCCTAGCAATTTTTGTACTAAATTCATCTAAAGAACAACACCTAGAGAACAACACCACTCACCATCACAAACTATTGGAGAATCACAATGAAACATAGACTAGCTGCTCTTGCATTCGTAGTATTCGCGCTGGCGATCCTTGGTGCCGTTGAAGCCAACGAGGGTCGACCACTAACATCTAAAATCACTGGATTAGACACAGATGATCCTTCGACGACACAAGTACTGAAGTGTAAAGATGACTCACAATCAATGTCCGCATGCCGATCCTTTATCAAAGGCTTCATACAAGGAGCGCTTTTGACCGATACGGCGATCATTGAGTCAATTACACTGGCCGAAACCACCTACGCTGAACGCGCACTACGAACTCGTCTAGGCAATCGTGGCGGTCGTTCAGCAACCGAGTTAGCTGGCTTTTGCTTACCTGCACATCAAACAATCCTTGAACTCGCCGAAGAAACGCTCGAGCACGTCAAAAATGCCGAACGAAACTCAGAACAATTGGCAAAAAAAGTTTATCAATCCCTGAAAATAGACTACCCGTGTGACAGGTGATTCTGCCCCACCGAACTAAATACACTGCAATAACTGGATTTTCACCATCGTAGAGGTAAACTCTCCCCCTACATAAATCGAGACTAATCCAAACGTCCAATCAGAGGGTACTATGAAACCAAACCGTCTTTTTAGAAACGCCATGGTCGCCACGGCCATTCTTTCCCTACTTAGTATGACCAGCCAAGCGATCGCTGATGGGCATGGTAAACACAGTGAATCTAACCCAGGCTCAGTTTGTCAGGGCTACGCTGGCCAAACGCCCAGAGACATTGATTCTAAGGCAGGCAGCAACTCCGTTGTTTTCGATTTGGCGCCACCGTCGAGTGAAATGAATTTGTGTAACATTCATTTTCATGCCAACGCCGAACATAAAGCCAAAGACTTCGCTATTTACGCGGGCGACGGCCAAGATGGATACGGAAGTGGGTATCAATGTGGTATTTCAAAGAGTTTAACTGAAGCTGAATTAAAGGCGCCCTCTAATGAAGTCTGCAAGGGTTTAAAACCGGGTGACACAATAGAAGTACATTGGGTACATACTAGTTGCGATGTGTCACCAGGACCGGGACTCGGATCTTGCTTGTCCGAAGCCTGCGCAAATCCAGACCTACGTGTAGAGACTCAGGTATTTACGTTGGTTAACGACGACGGCGCTTTAAATTTTAATGATCTCTCATATCAAGGAAATCAGCAAAATGGATTTCATCAAGCAAAGGGGCTACCCGACACCACAGGAATACCCGTTGAGTTCATGGGCTCAACGACCGGCCCGAAATACAGTGAACAGGCCTGCTCGCCACTTCAAGTGACGTGGAGTGTGCGCCCACAATGCGCAAAACTAAACATAAACACGATTGGAAAGTGGTGCGAAAGCAATGTATTCAAAGAAAACAAAGCGCATGGAGTGCGCAAACTTGTCACCGATGCACGGCTTCTAGCCCCGATAAAATAGGCTCAACGACAGTCTGTATAGGGTGCTAAAACTAGCGCTCTATACAGATGTTTACATTAGAAGCTTAGAGCAACCTTAGTCAGGCAGCGTCATTGATCATCAAAAGTATCAAGAAGCAACGCTATGAAATGACTCACGCGGTTAGGAAGATAGCTTTTACTCGGATAAACCGCAAATAGGTCCGCACTATTTTGATCTCGATCGGAAAAGTAGTCTGGCCGATGCTCCTCCATGAAAATTTCCAACAGCCCATTGTCCACGTCTGACTTGATATCAAGGTAAGATTTAAGAGCAATACCATTACCATCCAATGCCCACTGCCGAATCATAGCCCCATCATTTGACGTCAAGGTAGGATGGATAATCATTGAAGTATTATTCCCATTTTTAACGAAATGCCATGTGTTCAAGCTTTGGTCCTCCCTTGCAAGCCCTAAACATTGATGGTTCACCAAATCTTCAGGTGAAAGAGGAGTTCCGTTCTTTGCTAAATAATCTGGCGATGCAAACAACACCCTTCGATTGGCACAGAGTCGGCGAGCCACCATCCTGTTGTCGGCCAACCCACCAAACCTGATAGCAAGGTCATAGTCTCCCTCAACCAAATTTGCAACGTGATCCATGAGTTGTAAGTGAGCGCTGACTTTAGGGTGTCTTCGAACAAACTCACTCAATACCGGGGACACGTACTGTTTCCCAATATCAACCGTTGCCGTTATCTTTAGATGACCTTTTAGTTCACCGTCGATACTGGTTAGACTCTCGTCTGCCAGATGTACTTCTTCTATTATTTTCAAGCAATGCTTGTAATATAGGGCCCCTTCGTCAGTTAAGGATATTTGCCTGGTCGTGCGAGTTAACAACCGAACGCCGTAAGCGGATTCTAAGCGGTTTAATCTGGCGGTCACGCTGGCAGGCGACATTCCAAGCTTACGGCCGGCAATCGCCATTCCCTTAAGCTTCACCACCGTTACAAATAGTTCGATATCCCCTAATTTATCCATACTATTTAGAATTTCTGAATAATGATTTCACTATAATCTATCTTGTCTGAATGCCAAGTCAATCGTATTCTGTCTGTATAGGAAAGAAACAGCCACAAAATGCTAAAAGCAGGTTTAGGTATGTTTTGAAGGCAGACAAACTGTTTTGTAGTCAGTGGTCAGAACGGCAACCCCCGTTTATTCCTATATTAGAGTTGAATTTATTACTTATCGCTTTTCCAACCCTGGCGATAATAACCCCGAATTCAACTGCAATTGAGTAGTGCGGCTTACTGTATTTTTCAAATAAAATTCGAAGTCGCGCTACTGATTTTTTCCTATGCGACCATTTCTCAATCAATCCTACGAGCTTCTTGCAACTCAATACTTTTCACCTAGATTCAACCCAATTAGAAGCATTGGCCTAATCCCCTACTCGTTCTCAACGTCTTTCGGCCGAACCAAACCGACATCGCAACGACTATTTGATCGACCTAGATCAGAAGTACTACAACGGTTCGTATTCTGATCGTGCTCCATTCTGATGGATTGATAACGGCCCCAATAACACGCGGGGCATGCCCTGGACAAAGGAGCACTTGGCACCACGTCCAAAGCGCCGTCTTTACTGCTAAAGACATGCTGTGGCAAAATCTGTGACCAAGTGATCCCATCTACATTTGGAATATCGCGTGTTTTATCCAATGAAGGCCAAGCATATTCAAATATTGCCTCCCAGCCCAAGTGAACCTTACTGGCTAAGATTACACCATTAATCAACACACTATTAGGGTCGTCGTACGCCAATCCGTCATTTTGGGGGTCCGCTCCCAAGCCTCCAAATTTATCAATTGAGTTTCGCAATTTATTAAAAAGCTCAACATCCTTATGTTCCTTCGCTGCCCACATTGCAAAAATTTGCGCAACTTGGTCTGGGTCCCCGGACTCTCTCTCCTTAACAGCCGCGTAGGGACCAAATTGCTCAACAAACGTATCTTTGAATGAAGGATAGACACTCTTAAATTCGTCTCCTAAAAAGGGGTTGAGAAACGAAAGTATCCAAGCGTTGGCATAACCACTCAGTTGCTTCTTCACTAAATCATGGTTCGGTAGATAGGCTCTGTAAAACAACCCTGTTTCCGGATCGCTCATTCGCCGTTCTATAAATTCAATCGACCACTGAACTTCATTTTCCGTATAGCGCGTCCCATACAAATGATCGTACACAAGCAGGCTCATCATCCCTATCGCATTACACTCCACAAACCAAGCGCCCGGTTCACAGGTCACGCCTTCATACTCACCACGATGATGAATTCTCATTTCCTCCACGAGCTGCTTTGTTAGCCAGGTATACTCCAATTCATAACGAGTATCATTGGTGGCCAGCTGATAAAGCCCGTACATTAGATTGAGATGCCCTTTGTACATTATATTTTGTACCGTGATAGGGTCTGAGCCAAACCCCCGTTCGGTAAAATCCGACCAAACACGCTTTGACTTCATCTTCCAAATCATCGTATCCATCAATGCTTGATAACGCGTTCTATTATCGGGATCGATCATGATCAGGGATGGTATTCCGTAAGCAGCAAACGCAATTGAGTACTTCCAGAAATCCTGGTGGTCGGTGTTCCAGCCGTTAAACTCATCGCCATGAAGTGACAGACTAAAAAAAGTTTCTTCAACGGATATTAATTGTCCAAGTTCATCGTCCTGCAACTGTCGACTACCAACCGGTTCGAAATACGATGAAGAATCTGGCATTCCAAGCGGCAATAGGTAAATCGTAGCAAAACCGAGCGCCAATAAAATCATTAGAAAGACAAGAAATTTTGATGATCGAGTCACTGTCATTGTTGCGCACCTATTTTGGCTTATACACCGATCAGGCTACGCCTAATGGGTGAGGCAACTCAATGTTATTTACGGTCTTATCTATGTTATTTGCGGACGTGTATCCAAATTAGCTTTCCAAGCCATAAAAATTGAATAGAATGCCGTGATTGAAAGCTCAATGCTTTTAGATATTTTTCTATGGATTTTGTTGAAAAATAAAATTTAGGATTTATTACTTATCAATCGAGAGCTCTGCAAGCACGCTCCAACGTTACTGATGATTTTACAAACACACGGTTCACTGAATGTATTCCTCTTTTAACTCACTGCGCGAATGGCTATCTAGCTTAATCGTCGGCCAACCTTTGTTAGTTGAACGCTTACTAATAACACTTCTGGCAGACGGACACCTACTGGTTGAGGGCGCCCCAGGTTTAGCGAAAACAAAAGCCATAAAAACACTTTCTGAAGGGATTGAAGGAAGCTTTCAACGCATCCAGTTCACTCCAGACCTACTCCCATCCGATATTACCGGAACGGAGATATATCGACCTGAAACGGGCTCATTCAAATTTCAAGCCGGGCCGATATTTCATAATTTGGTCCTAGCAGATGAAATCAACCGTGCCCCCGCAAAAGTTCAATCTGCATTGCTTGAAGCCATGGCCGAGAGACAAATCACGGTTGGCCGCGAAACCATGGACTTGCCAAACCTGTTTTTGGTCATGGCCACACAAAACCCGATTGAGCAAGAAGGAACATACCCTCTCCCTGAAGCTCAGTTAGACAGATTTCTTATGCATGTACAAGTTGGCTACCCTGACGAGAGCGCGGAACGTGACATTTTAGCGCTCGCTCGCGGAGAAGCATTAGAATCCGCGTTGCCCAATTTAGCGGAAGAAATAAAACAAAGCTCTATTTTGGAGGCTCGCAAACAAGTACTAAAACTTCATATGTCGGAGGCCGTCGAGGAATATATCGTGCAGCTTATTCTTGCAACTCGTAAACCAGAGAAGTATGGCAGCGAATTGGGTAAGTGGCTGGAGTTTGGAGCCAGTCCCCGAGCAACCCTTGCGTTAGATCGGTGCTCTAGAGCACACGCATGGCTTAATGAACGAGACTATGTCTCACCTGATGACGTCCAAGCTATTGCTCATGATTGTTTACGCCACAGACTCATTCTAAGTTACGAAGCGGAAGCAGAAGGCATCACCAGTGACGATTTGATTGACACATTGCTCTCACGCGTGCCCATCGCGTAATCGCAAGCACTGCGGATTTTCTGGAATAGCAATGTGAACACACCACTCTCGCATAAAGACGCTTCGGTCCACGGGATAATTACGGACCAACAAAAATTGCTAGTCTCAAGGCATTGGGCACGCAAATTAGCGCTTTTTTCAAGTAAGGCTGCTACCAGTGCTTTGCTGGGTAACACTCGTTCTCGTTTTCGAGGTCGGGGTATGGAGTTTGAAGAAGTCAGGCGCTATCAGCCTGGCGACGACATCCGCACTATTGACTGGAAAGTCACGGCTCGAGCCAGTGGAACGTACACAAAACTGTTCCGAGAAGAACGCGAGCGACCATGCCACATCATCGTCGATCAACGCAGTGCCATGTTTTTTGGTTCAACTCAGCAATTCAAATCGGTTTTGGCGGCCGAATTAGCAACGGCCTTGGCATGGGCGAGCTTAGCCTCAGGAGACCGAATTGGCGGCCAAGTGATTGGTGACACCGTTGAATTGGATGTTCGAGCAAAGAATAATCGACATGCTGTCATGAAGTTAATTCACAACATCCATACGCTTAATACCCAACTGCTTGAACAACCTACTTCTGTTGCCAACTCAAAACTGTCTTTGACTCACTGCCTAAACGAATGCTCTCGCGTTGTACGCCCGGGTTCAGCGGTTTTCGTGATCAGCGATTTTAATGACCTCAATTCGGATTCATTGAAGATTCTGACTACCATTTCACAACACAACGATTTGACGCTAGTTCATGTTTTTGACCCCATTGAACAAGCTCTGCCGCAACGCAGCACCCTGCCCGTTAGTAACGGGCTGGAGTCCAAAAACGTCTCCATCAGCGGTAAGGTCCATCAAACGTATAAAGATTCTTTCAATACTCACGCGGAGTTAATCAGCCGCGCGGCCGCACTTGCTAAAGCCCACTTGATGAAGGCCAGTACCACAGTCAGTGCCAAAGACAGTCTTATTCAGGCCTATCGCGGTTAATCAGCTAATGAATCAAGAGACACTGGAAGCGCTGAAAGCCAATCTACGAGACGTGCATTTACCGCCTGAAATTAGTTGGTGGCCATGGGCTCCAATTTGGTGGGTTTTATTGGCCGTACTGACAGCATCACTCTTTTACATTCTACTTTTTACATTAGAATATCGCCGGCGACACCGTTACAAGAAGAGCGCGTTAACTCAATTAAAAAACCATTTCTCGACCTGGAAGAAAACAGAAAATTCAGAGACTTACGCAACAAACGCAAATCAAATTCTTCGTAGATGTTGCGCACAGGTTCATTCTGAAAACACCCAAATGAGCCAGCTTGAGACGCCTTTTCTCAACGCGCTTGATTCAGGGTCGACGTTCACACTAAGCGACAATGCGATAGCAGCGTTGCTAAAAGAACGTCACAAGCCTGAACCGAACATCAATGTTGAGGAACTCCATCAGGAAGTGTCAAGTTGGATTAAAAAAGCCAAACCTGAACAAAGTAGACGTAAATTTTCAAACATACTCCGACTTTTTAGCAAGGAGCATAAGCATGATTAATTTGCACTGGCCAGCGCTTCTTGTGCTCATTCCTCTGCCGTTTTTAGTGAGGATGATGTTACAGGAAAAGAATTCTACCTCCGGTGCTATTAAAGTTCCGTTTTATCAAATTTTGACAGCGCTTGATAGCAATGTTAACTCTCACGTTTCGTTTAAAATTGTCAGTATTTCGTTGCTTTGGCTGGCTTGGACATGTCTTGTTATTGCATCCGCTAGACCAAGCTGGATTGGCGATCCCATCACGTTGCCGCAGGATCGGCGTGATTTACTGTTAGCCGTCGATATCTCCAATTCGATGCGAGAAGCAGACATGTTGATAAATAATCAATACGTGGAACGAGTTACCGCGGTTAAAGCCGTGGTTGGAGACTTTGTTCAAAATCGAACCGGAGATCGACTAGGGCTGATTTTGTTCGGGGAGCAAGCCTATCTGCAAACACCACTCACGCATGATCGAGAGACGGTGAAACAACAGCTTCAAGAGGCTCAACCAGGGTTCGCGGGGCGCGCAACGGCCATTGGCGATGCGATAGGCTTAGCAATAAAGCGTTTACGCGACCGCCCAACGGAAAGTCGGGTCCTGATATTGCTAACCGATGGGGCTAACTCCGCGGGCAGTGACCCCAATCAAGCAGCTACCATTGCGGCGGAAGCTGGCATTCGAATCCACACGGTCGGCGTTGGCGCTAAAAGTAAAAAGGTCCGCGATCGTTTTGGCCGAATCAGAGACGTTAATGTGCGTAACCAAATTGATGAGACCAGCCTTCAAAATATAGCGTCCACCACCGGCGGTCAGTTCTTCAGAGCGGTCGACCCTAGATCTCTCATAGAGATTTATAAAAAACTTGATGAGCTTGAACCTAAGCCTCAAGAGCAAACGTTTCGCCAACAGAAAAGCCTAATTCATTGGCCCATCGCTATCGCAATCTTACTATTAATTCTGGTCGCTCTAATTCGACGTCAGGCGCTAGGGAGGTAATCGAAAATGCTCGCAAACTTTCACTTCCTTCGCCCTGAGTGGTTCTTGTTACTACCGGTCGTGCTTCTAGTCTGGTTTTTTGGCATTCATAGAATCAGCCATACTCTTTGGGCCGACCACCTTCCCCAAGCCGCCTTAAAGGCACTTAGGGTAAATCATGACTCAAGGCGTAGTCAGCTTCGTTGGTGGCTTCTACTAATTTGGTTGTTGCTTATTGTCGGCGCTGCCGGCCCCTCTTGGATAAAGGAAACGATCCCAAGTTTAAGCAACGAAAACGCAACCGTTTTAGTTTTGGATCTTTCTCCCTCGATGCTCTCAGAGGACATAAAACCCAATAGAATTACCATCGCTAGGTTCGAGCTCCTCGATCTCCTAGACACGGTAAAAGATGGACAAGTTGGCTTGATTGTTTACGCAGGTACAGCCCATACAGTAAGCCCTCTCACAGATGACCCTAGAACGATCGCTGCTCTGGTGCCAGCTCTTTCGCCAGAATATATGCCTGAAGCCGGAAGCAACCTAGAGGATGCTATACAACAGGCTGAAAAACTTTTTGATGATGCTGGTTTTCCTGCGGGGCAAATCATTCTGATCACTGATGGGGTGTCAGATGCGGCGGCCAATACGGTGGCTCAGAGACTAACATCATCTCGCTCATTATCTATTCTTGGTATCGGTGCTAATGATCAAGCACCTATACCAACCAAAAATGGTGGCTTTTTACGTGATCAACGCGGCAACATCATTACCACGTCTTTGGATACGCAATCCTTGCAAGCGTTTTCGTCTAAAACTCGAGGAAACTTTGTCGTACAACGACCCGACAATGTAGACTCTCAGCGAATTCTCAGGCTTACCAACCTTAATCAAGGCCGTAAAAATGATAAACAAAATAGCGTTGAATACGATGCATGGCAAGACATGGCCTATTTGCTAGTGCTGCTGTCTTTGCCATTAATGTTGCTTTTGTTTCGAAAAGGAATCATATACGGCATTCTTTTTTTCACCATCATACCGTTACCGACTGAGGCAAGCGACGACGCCCAAAAATGGTCAAATTACCTCTATAACAAAGATCAACGCGCGACTAAATTACTAGATAATGGTGATAGCGCTTCCGCCGCAGCGCTATTTTCAGATGATAAGTGGGCAGCGATTGCGCACTTTCGAAATGGCGACTACCAACAGGTGGTTTCCACGTTGGCTCCCTACGAGGATGTTCAATCCTTATACAATAAAGCAAACGCTCAAGCACTTAACGGTGACCTTGAAGACGCCTTACAAACCTACAATAGAGTGATCAACCTCTCCCCTGACAACGAAGATGCCATTCACAATAGACGCGTGGTAGAAGAGTTGCTCAAGCAGCGTGAGTCTGAGCCAGAATCCGCGCCTAACGACGATCAACAGTCTGAATCGAGTGACGACAATAACCAGACAGAAAACACTCAAGACAAGAAGTCTCAAAGCTCTGACTCCAACCAGCAACAAGAAGCCGAAGAGCAGAAGTCTAAAGACGACTCATCAGGCCAACAAAACGGTTCTAATTCATCCACACAGTCAAACGAAAAACCTTCGCAGAACGACAAAATGAATGATCCGACAAGCTCAGATGACGCATCTCAGCAGTCGAGCGAAACCGAGACACAAGAACAGGATGTGTCTCAAAACAAGCCAGATAACGAACGCGCCTCGGCAGATCAGAAGGAGCTAAATGAGTCTCCAAATTCTGAGTCAAAAGCTGAGAGTAATGAAGATACCGATACTGAACCAAAAACTGCAACTTTATCCACAAACAGTGAACAATGGCTCAGATCCATTGAGGATGACCCGGCCGGTTTACTCAGGCGAAAGTTCCAATTTCAAGCCCAACAAATCGAACGGGAAAGGCGCAGCTCTACTGATACCAAAAGTGGCAGTAATGAGGAACGATATTGATGAAAAAAGACAGCAAACAAAAAGTTTTACTGTGGATTAGTATGTTGACTTTGTCGACATTAGTTAATGTGTCGATAGCGGCAACTCTATTAAGCACCGTAGATAAGAACGTGGTGGGCCTCAACGACATCATTTCTTTGGTGGTTGAATATGATCAAAAAAGCGATGCCTCAGAGTTAGACGTTTCTTCATTGCAAAGCGATTTCGAAATTCTAAGCCTGCGCCCTCAAAGCAACAGTTCAATCACGATTGTTAATGGCGAAACAAAACAAGTGGCACAAACTAAATGGGTCCTAGCTCTAACCCCGAAGCGCGCTGGCGTTTTAGAAATTCCAGTGCTGAACCTAAACGGGGATAAGAGTAGACCAATTCAAATTCAAGTAAGTGATAACCCGGACTTGAACTCACGATCGACGTCACCATTAATTGCGACGATTTCGACAAACCTTGATTCAGTCTATCCAGGTCAAGAGATGATAGTGAGTATTGAACTATCGGCAAAAAACGGCGTTGGAGACCTAAACGGGGCACCCTTCGAGCTGGATAACGCCGAAGTTGAGACACTCTCTCAAAACAGCTTTAGGCGCGTAGACAATGGTATTGCCAGGCAAATCGTTGAATTGAAGTTTTCGGTTTTTGCTAAAACACCTGGCGTATTGAGAATCCCTTCCCTCACTTACACTGGAGTCGAAGGGGGACGTCGCAGTTTTTTTGGTTCGAGCGGCAATCAAGTCTTGGCCAGAACAGACGAAGTGACTATTGACGTAAAGACAATACCTAGCGATTTACACGAATGGTTCCCAGCGAGCTCAGTCTCAATTCGCTCAGAATGGTCCGAAAACAAGAGCAGCGCCACGGTTGGGGATCCGATAACAAGAACCATTGTGGTAACCGCAAACTCTCAACGGGCTACGGCCATTGCTCCGCTAAAATCGCCCAATCAGACAGATCAGCCCTACAAAAGTTACGATGAAAAACCACGATTGCACACTCAGAATACGGCGACAGGCTTAGTCGCAACTCGAGTCGAATCCAGCGCAATAGTTCCGTCCCAAGCGGGTGTCCTAGAATTACCTGAGATCACACTAAATTGGTGGGATGTTGGTGCTAATAAGTGGCAGGAAGCCACCCTGCCAGCTGAAACAATTAAAGTTGCGGCCGGAAACGCTTCAGCAAATCAAACCACACTACCCCCATCGAATAACAAACAAGATGCCGATTCTGCAAAGACTTCCGGTGGCTCAAACCAATCAAACCAGAGCGGCAATCTAAACCTAATATTATGGCAATCAGTTTCGTTGCTTCTGGCGATGTTGTGCGCGGCTCAGTTTTTCATACTCAGAAATCGACGCGCCAAAGCCGATTTTCACGAGCCCAACACCTCTGAAAAACAAGCGTGGAAAACTCTATTGTCCGATTTAAAAACAGGTGATTCGCATAAAATTCGCGAATCAATCAGACTTTGGGGACAACTTGCTCTGGAAACGAACCAACCATGTTCACTGTCCGACCTATCCAGGTATGTCGACTCTTCTTCGTTCAAACAGGCCTTAGAGCACCTTGACAGCCATTTGTTTAATAATGGGAAAGCACCAGATATTGGCGATCTAGAATCCGCTCTCGACGAAGGAAGAGATTGGATTAAAAATAATAAGACCAATGCAAGAAAAACCGCTTTGGCGCCTTTATACCCTTAACACCTAACATTGGGAGATGCGTTCATTAAAAA
Organism: Arenicella sp. 4NH20-0111; assembly: GCF_040366405.1. Lineage (NCBI taxonomy): Bacteria > Pseudomonadati > Pseudomonadota > Gammaproteobacteria > Arenicellales > Arenicellaceae > Arenicella > Arenicella sp. 4NH20-0111. The sequence goes on along the minus strand of NZ_BAABWF010000002.1, from coordinate 322,638 downwards.
GGAATTGAAAAACAATCGCAACCAACCACTTGCTGCGCTATGCTTGTGTAAAGCGCAGCTGGTGTTTGGACCATTGACATTCATAGGTTACTAACACCGATGCGTTGCACAGGACAGAGGCTTCTTCTTACACAATCTCCACATGTTAAGTAACTTAAAACATAGGCTACGACTTCTTCGCTCACGAGGAAAATTCACATTGGGAATTAATCTGCTGATCAAACTTCATCATGCGATTAAGTCCATCAGAGAAAGGTTTCACAAACAGGCTGCGCTTAATGCTCTGGTGGAGCGTAACATAGAGGACACCCCTGAAGCTTGGGTTCAGTTTATCTGGAACGCAGCCGACGGTTACTTTCGCCCAATTCAGCAACGCCAAGAAATGCTGAGCCTTATTGAAAGGATTAATACTCTTAAACCCCAGAGCATTCTGGAAATCGGTACGGCAAAAGGTGGCACACTATTTTTATTTTGCCAAGCCGCCGCCCCCAGTGCCACCGTCGTTAGCATTGATTTGCCGGGCGGTATTAATGGCGGAGGTTACCCAACGTGGAAATCCGCTCTCTACCAAGAATTCAAAAGAGAAAGCCAATCACTCCACTTTCTCAGGTGCGATTCTCACCATGAATCGAGCCGAGATCAGGCTAGTTCGTTGTCTCCGAATGGCAAGTTTGACGTGATTATGATCGACGGAGACCACAGCTATGAAGGCGTCAAAAAAGACTTTGCTCTTTATCGCTCATTGCTGTCTGAAAATGGCATCATCGTGTTTCATGACGTGATTAAAAACCGGTTCGACCCATCAATACAAGTCGACAGATTTTGGAATGAGTTGAAGCGGAGTTATGACACCACGGAGATCGTATTTGATCGAAACCAAGGCAATATGGGCATTGGCATAGTTTCACCCTAAGGGCCTCGTTAACCTTATGACTAAGGCTACCGCTGACATTCTCCATATTGTTCTTACTCGGTTTAATCTGCCAAGTAAGGGTAGAGAGCGCAAGTTACGCCAAAGCAGCGCTTGGTTGGATGAACGATTTACACTATTTGAATCGGTATGCCTACCTTCCATGGCGGCGCAAACATCTCAGGACTTCCTATGGCTAGTATTCTTTGACAGCCAAACTTCAGACGCACATCAAGCGCGGGCCAAGAACATGGTCAAAGCTCACAAGAACATCAGGCTAATATGGCTACGAGGTTCTTTGCATTCAGCAATCAACTCAATCATAGACGAAGTTGCTGAAAAGCAGACTAAGACATTGATCACGACGAGATTAGATAATGACGATGCCCTAAACAAGAATTTCATCCATCACATCCACCGAATTCAAAGCACAATTCCAATAAACGAAAGTCGCATCGTAAACTTCGACAATGGCATCGTATTTTCCAATGGAAGAGCATACGAGCATAGAGACACAAGCAATGCCTTTACGACGTTGGTCGAGCCTTTTTCAAGCAATAACAATACAATTTGGAAAAAGCAACATACTCGCCTGAGCGAATTGGCCGATATAATCAATATTGAGCAACCAGCCATGTGGCTTCAAGTCATACACAATCGAAACATATCTAACCGAGTCCGAGGCTACCGTGTTAATAATCAAGTGGTCGCGCAAAATTTCTCGACCGACTTGACGCCGCTACCTGAAGAGAAAAATTTGCCCATAAAAATAGAAAACGTCATATTATACCCACTCAGATGTTTCAAGGAGTGGGGTCGTGGCAAACTAAAACTAGCCTATCAGTTATTCAGAAGTTATTAAGTCTTACCAGTCTTATTTCGTGTTGCGTGACGCACTCGAGTCTGAGATGGCTTAGATTTTTTCATCCAACACACTCCCTTTTGCAACATGCCAAACCCAGTCTACTATCAAGCTCAAAGACCAGAACTAACGGAATTTATTCCCCAACAGTACTCTAAGGTACTTGAGATAGGGTGTGGCGAAGGCTATTTTAGGCGCAATCTGATGCAAAAACATGAGTATTGGGGAGTAGAGGCTGAACCCTCAATCGCCGACAAAGCTAAGTCCATCTTAGACACGGTTGTCGTGGGGCCGTATGACACTGTGAGCGAAGAAATTCCCAATCACTACTTCGATCTGATTATTTGCAATGACGTGATCGAACACATGGTAGATCACGTTTGGTTTTTAGAGCACATAAAAACCAAACTCGCAAAGAAGGGACATTTGATTCTATCAATTCCTAATGCTCGCCTTTTGAGTAACATAAACCACTTCCTGTTTGGTCGCGACTGGCAATATCGAGAGTCGGGTATATTAGATCATACGCACCTGCGCTTTTTTACCAAGAAAAGTCTAGAAAACGTACTTAATGATTGCAATTGGAAGATCAACAAGTTGAAAGGAATTAATCGCTACGGAGCGCGCGACGGAGGTCCTCGTTTATTATTATCGTACCTCGCCCAATTGGTCTATGGCCCGGACTCAGCCTATTGGCAATTTGCTGCACAAATCACCGTAAACCAAACTCTCTCCGCTGATGATTGAACTTTCAGACTTGGGAATCGTTGTGGCCGTTTCAGACGACTCGGTGCTAAACAACAACCTCCTACGCTCTAAAACACACCAACGCTCATTAGTGCCTATATTCGAAGTGCGAGGCGCTCTATCGGCGAGTCTCGCGTACAATGAAGGCTTGACGTTTTTTGCAAATAAAAAAGCCATCATCTTTGTACATCAAGATGTCTACTTACCCGAGGCTTGGATTAACAATCTACTTCTACAAATACAAACTCTGAAACCCAGTGCTTGGGGCGTTTTAGGGGTGTTCGGTAAAAATAAACAAGGAATGGAAATAGGCCAAGTGTGGGACTCTGGCTTAAACCGAGAACTAGGAAAAAAATTCAGTACTCCGACCCCCGTCGAAACACTCGATGAATTGCTACTTGTTGTAAACAATGAAAAGGAACTAAAATTTGACCCAGAATTACCCGGATTTCACTTATACGGAACTGACATTTGCGCGATTTCCCGTAGTTCTGGCCTGGAGAATTATGCGATTTATGCCCCGGTTGTCCACAACAGCAAACGAGTCAACTCTCTAGGAGGCAGTTACGCAAAAGCATATGGCTATATGAGAAAGAAGTGGCGATCCCAACTTCCTCTATACGCAGTTTGCAGCAAAATCACCTTTCTAAGTGTCGAGTATCATCGAATCCGTTTTGGCTTAGCCTATCGACGAGTTTTAGGGCTATTACCAATCCGAAAAAACAGTTCCAAAAACCCTAAAACCATAGCTAAATCTATGGGCTACGAATAGTTAGGACGATTACCTTGTTAGCATTACGCATCCTTATCCTATCATTTTTAATTCCCGATGAAATCGGTGTTCAGGTAGGGGATCTCGCGCTTAGTGTTTACCGTATTGTATTGATTGCACTTACGCCATATATCTTGAAGCAGATGATCTCAAAAGCTCACAGAGTCAACTGGAATTCCTGTGATTTGCTCGCTGTCTTACTGATCATCTGGCCATTTATCTCATTCGGGATGAACACGGGGTTCGCCGCATCGATTGAATCCGGGGGGATCTTTGCGCTTGAAATGGCGGTGCCCTATTTCCTAGTCAGGCTTTTGGTAAATAGCAGGAGCCGCCGCGTTGAGCTTGCGAAATATGTATTTCAGATGACTGCGGTCCTATTTTTTTTGGGACTTCCTGAAGCTTTACTCGGGCAACACTTCACCCATCAACTGGCTCATGCTCTGGTTGGTGAAAGCTATACAGGAATGGCCGAGCAAAGGTTTGGTATCTGGCGCGCGTTAGGCCCATTGGATCATGCTATTTTGTTCGGCACCCTTTGCACCACCTCAGTAGCACTCAGTCTCAATATGATGAGTCTAAAACGCAGATACCTATGGATTTTGGCTTTTTCGATAGGTGGTGCGATATTATCAGCTTCATCGGCTCCAATTCTTTCGGCGATGGTCCAACTCAGTCTGTATGCTTGGGCCACCACGATGCAGCGTTACCGAAACAAATGGCTGATTCTCGTTGCAATTCTCGCCCTTGCTTACCTATTTATCGATGTTCTTTCAAACAGAGATCCTATCAGAGTCATGTTCAGCTATTTATTGCTGAACCCTACCACTGGATACGCTAGGTATTATATGTGGATACTCAGTTTCGATGTGGTTGCTCAGTCAACCTGGGGAATGGTATTTGGCTACGGATACGACATCGAAATCTTCAACGTACTCGAAAATGATTATTGGCGCATTCTCATGCAAAATACCGTAGACAGCTTCTGGTTGGTGGTAATGCTTCGACACGGCATCACAATGCTCATACTATTCGCTGTCTTCGTGATATTGGTTCTTAGAAAAGCAGTGCGAAGCAGTCGAATTTCAGAAAGCCGGCGAGACAGAAGATTGATACAAGCTTGGTTCATCTGCGCTCTCGGAATGACCTTGGTGGCATCAACAGTGCATTTTTGGGGACAAATGGTCTGTGTCTACTTCATTGTGTTAGCCACCTGCGTAGGCGCATCCACAAAAAGACAATCTTCAAAAAAGGTTAAGCAATACGAAAAGCTAGAACGCCGAAGCGCAACCAGAGCCTTGTAGGACAATACCGGTGCTAAATTATTCGTCAGCGGCACTACTAGCAACCAGTACCTATTTAAGCTCGGTTGTTTCAATGCTACTTAGAAACGTGATTTTTGCGCGCATTCTAAGCCCCGACAGTTTTTCAGTGGCATTGACGTTCGGATTAGTGATTACTCTAACCGAACAATTCGGAGTAATAAGTCATGAGCTCTATATGCAGCGAGCAAAGGATGGCGATGAGCTGAGCTTTCAGGCAACGTTACAAACCATCAACCTCGTTCGAGGGCTGATTCTGTCGCTTACCTTGCTTACCTTTGCACCACTTCTAAATGATTTTTTCAGAATTCCAAGTGATCTGTTTGACTACCGTTTTTTAGCAGTCATTCCACTTATTAACGGTCTACGCCACCTAGACCCACAACGATTACATCGCCAAAACGACTTTAGCAAAAGTGCAAGAATAGGAATAACCGCGGACTTAAGCTCAATATTAGTGGCGCTGCTTTGTGCGCTGATATGGCAATCTCATTGGGCATTTTTCGTTTCATTTCTATTTCGACATACGATGAGCACGACCCTTTCTCATTGGTGGGCTACCCGTCCCTTTCAGTTAGGATTCGACAAACCATTAGCATTTCGTCTTTTGGCCTATTCATTGCCATTAATGATCTTTGCTGCCATGAAGTATCTGGGTACCGAATTAGACAAAGTCTTAATAGCTAGATTTTCAGGCTTAGCAGCGTTTACCCTCTATTTCATGAGTTTAATGATAACCGCAAACGCCGCCAACATAATCACACTGGGTTTAAACAAAATATTTGTACGTCGGATTAGCGAAGCAAAACAGTCGGAGCTAAGTTATGTCGCCGCGAGCAATGGCGTTATTATTTTGTACCTATCGCTACCATTACTGCTATCCATAATTTTCTTTGGAGAATCAATAATCCACCTCGTCTTTGGCAGCCAATACACTCCAATTCAACGATTGATTCCAGTTGTTGTCTGCCTAGTCGCGGTTCGTCAACTCAGCCTATGGCTAAATCAACTGGTTGTTGGTCGATTCGAGACCAAACTGGTGCTTTATGCGGAAATGGCCAGAATTGCTTTGTTACTGGCTTTACTCCCATGGATTGTCATGCAAGAGCACATCATACTTTTCGTTCTTGGTTTCGTTGCTTGCGAATGGTCTTTCGTACTCTTCATGAGCATCAAACTAGCTAAACACATTAAAGGAATCAAACACCTCACGGCTAAACTATCGGCAATCGTCTTTTGCTACTTAGCTTCATTCTGGGCACTGTACGAATTCACCACTGAAATGACATTGCTATCGAAAGCGTTACTCTATGTGCCTACTGTGTCTATCTCATTGCTACTTTTTTATCTAAAGTCGATAACTTGTCGGGAGCAAACCCATAACTTCATTAATTGGGTTACGCGAAAAGGACAACATATTAATCGAAAATTTTAGATTAGTCTGGCGCGCAAAGTTGACTCGAACGCTCCGTATGCCCAGTGTTTTCACAGACCAGCCCCAACTTCTTGTGAACAGTCAGCTCGGCTTTAAGATCAGATAGGCTGTTGGACTTTTGCTCGATCGAAGCAACAATAAACTCCACTGTTATCTGCTGTTGTAAGCGGCTGAGCCGCGGCCAGTTTGCCAAGCCAACGGTCATCATTGAACGAGCCAGTCCAGCCTCATAAAGAGCAATTTTATGCGTCGATTTAAACCAAAGGTCAAATTCAGGTCCTAGTTCTCGACCGTGAGAAAAAATAAGCGCCATTCTTGCCTGCGAATAAGACCAATTTTTGCGGATTAATAATCCGCTTTCGTGAAGCTTTATCGAGGATTGAAGTAGTGAAGACTCCTCATAATATTGAGCATCGGGAAACAACCACCAAATTTGATAAAAAATGTCTGCTTTTAAATCTATTGCATCAACGTGTGAGCTTCGCCAAGTCAACGCGCTTTCCAAATCTCTAAGAAACGGCAAAAACATCTCTGACCGTTGAAGTTCGTTCAATTGAGTCGCGGAATACGCCGTTTTAGCGCGTTCATAGTAGAAATCAGCCGCTGCGAAGCGAATAGCAACACCACTCAAGATAAAGATTAGCAACGCCAAAAAACTCAATGAAAGTAAGCGCACCATTATAAAAATACTGAATGACAACTAACTGCGATGGTCCTCATTCAGGCCTTCTTGCGTTTGGTCTTGAACTGAATCTGAATAATAACCTCGCCCATAATAGTAGGAGAACGATGAATCAGTTAACGGCACCTGATTAATAATCACACCAGACAGAGGCGCATCAGATTTGATTAACGATTGAATGGATGCTCTCACCTTTGCCACCGGCGTGCTATTTGCTTTGACAACGTACGCTACTTGATCCACCTGCGTCGCTAAAAGCATTGAGTCACTTAGCCCGCCACTCGGAGGCGAGTCGATAATTATCACGTCATAGACTTCGCCAAGCTTGTTCAATACTTCACTAAATTTTGTCGAACAAAAAAGTTCTTGAGGGTTTGGGTTGATCGTTCCGGCTGTAATTAAGTCCACACCATTCACTGGTAATGACTGTATACATTCAGAGGGAGACGCTGAGCCTAAGCACAAATCATTTATTCCCAAGCCACGACGATTAAACGACGACGCATCCATAAGCTCATCTAAAGAAGGACGCCTCAAATCACAATCGATTAACAGCGTCTTTTGGACATGACCAAAAGCCAATGCCAAGCTGATAGCCATGGACGTCTTCCCTTCACCTGGAACAGTCGAAGTCACTAGAATACGGCGTTTCTTTTCATCTATGGATGAGAGCATTAAACTAGAGCGTACGGTACGAACTGACTCCGAAAACTGAGAGAGTTTGTGATTACTAAAATAACTGTAAGCGACGTTTTGAATTGGGTCAGCACCTTCGTCGCCTTCAATCATTGGAACGGATCCTAGGCTAACGGTCATTAACTTTTTATCAACATCACGATCACCACTTAGCGTGTTGTCAAAAAGTTCACGTAACAACCCAATCCCAAGCCCAACGATGAGCGCCAATAATGAGAACATGATGACCAATAAAGGCCCCTTACTGGGTAATGGCCGAAGCGGTGCAATGGCGGGATCAGTGATTCTCACATTCTCATTAACACTGACGCCCGTTGCGCGATTTTGGTTTAGTCTTTTCAAAAATGCCTGATACACATCCCTCTGAGTCCGAACATTCTGCTCTAAGGCTAACAGTTCAAATTGCTTTCGCCCCAAAGACTGTACTTTATTTGTGGAATTTCCTAACGACGTTTTTAAAAAAGATTCACTTTCTTTTGCCAACTCATACTCTGACTTAATCGCCGCTACAACGCGCTGAATCTGTTGTTTAAGGTTTTGTTCAGTAACCGAAAGTTGAGACTCAAGCTCCACCATGCGACGATGCTCTGGGCCGTAGCGTTGAGAAAGCTCACTCTTACGACTTTCTAGCTCCACGAGCTCATTACGAATATTTTGCACAATGACATCACTTCTGATAACTGCGATGCCTTGCATATCGCCGTTGCCTCTCTCAGTGGCTAATACTTGCTGATATAGCGCCTCTGAACCCAGCCTCTTCTGTCGAGCTTCCAGTAAACGGCTAGAAATCATATCGACTTCCTGAGACGCTATTCCACCGTTTTGCTGACTACTTCCAATGATTTCCTCTTTTTCTTTAAACTCCTGAAGTGCCAGTTCAGCTATCTTTAGATCCTTATTAACAACATCTAAACGGTCGAGCAACCATTGTTCAGACGCCTCGGTAGAGCTTCGCAAATTAACCTCTATTGAAGAAATATATTCTTCAGCGACCGCGTTGGTTATGTCAGCCGCCAGCTGAGCATTCGGCAACACCAAAGAGATATCCATAAGGTAGGAATCTCGTTTCGACGACACCTCCATTTCGTCAACCAACCAAGAGGCAATCAAACGATCCGTATTTCCCTGTACTTTCTCTGCATTGCTATTAATCCCAAGCTTTTGCTTCACCTTGTCCAACACGGTAACGCTGCCAGTCATGAATTCGGGCCGCTTAGCCAAACCAAGCTTAGCCACAACTTTTTCCGCCAATACTCGGGATCGTATTATCCCAGCCTGAGTTTCGCGGAACGCGGGATCCCTTCGGTTTACAAATAGTTCGCGTAAGTTAAAGACCGCCGTGCTTTTTGGCGCAACGTGCATAACAGTCGTTGCCTTATACTGGGCTTCTTGCACAGAATTAAACAAGAAAGTCATAGCACCCACCAGTATTGCCATTACCAGTGACTGTTTTATGCTTTTTCTAAATACCGAGATCAGTGTCTGCCAGTAGTAAGAAAGGTCAATAGCAGCATTATAGTAATAGTTTTGCATAACGTTAAAGTATAGAGTCTAAGAGCGCAATAATGCTGGTTGAATCCAAATCACTGCCAAGGAGACAAACCCTGAAGCCATAAAGAAGCCTCAAAATTAAATTGCTTACGAGTTAAGGTGGAAATTAAAATCGACGCGGGAGAATTGTAACCACGTCACCTGGGTTGACGGCGGTATCCAAACCAGACTCTTTGGTGTTAACTGACTCGCTTCGTTCGATGCTAAATCGTTTTCCGTTTGCCCATTCAGTCACGCCGCCAGCGAGGTTTATCGCTTTTTGAATGGTTAGATTTGGCTCATAGGGGTAGTTCCCAGGATTTCTTACTTCTCCGCCGATCGAAAATGGTCGATATTGCACAACCGAAACGGTGATGCTTGGGTTTACCAACACTCTACCCTTTAGTCCATCAACCAAAATCTGCTCAAGTTCAGCAGTCGTTTTGCCTTTAATCACTATTTCATCTAAGTAGGGAAACGTGAGCACCCCTTCATTATCAACAGAGACCTCAAACGACATATCGGGCTCTTCAAAAACATTGATCTTAATTGTGTCACCCACGCCTAACTCATAATTTGAGTCAGTTTGAGCCATCAAAGTCGTGCTTAAAAAACCAAAGAATATGACGGCTAAAGACGCACAGATCCGCCCTGAAGAGAGAAAGAAAATCATTCTGCGAACACTAAAGGCTGATTGAATAAGAGACAAAAACCGTACTACTATTGTAGTCGAAACGCGTGAAGTTAGATTCCTTATCTTCGTACTCGTAATTAAGAGAGACTTCAGAATATTTAGATGGTTTGTAAATAAGACCAAGCTCTAGCGACTCGATGTCATCTTCGCGTGCCGTTGTGTCAAAGCTCACCGATCCCACTTTAAAGCCACTTCGGAAACTCAATGATCGATTTAGATCACGTTCCCATGACAAAGACGTTTGCTCTACATCTTGAAATAAACCAGTTCCAGCCTGCTCATAAGGCCTTGAAAAGCTAGTCAGCAAAATAGTATCTCTTGCAGATGGAGTCCACTCTATTTCCGCATTCCAAGTAGTTAAGGAGCTAGGATCATTAAAATTGTCGAACTCTTTGTCGGTTGATCCAACACTGACTTCTCCTGAAGTCCGGCGGCTTACGCGCCACTTAACACCCACCATCACCGTTTTCTCAGACCCATCCAAATCGCCATTTAATGAAGTCACACTTGTATCGTAGTCAAAATCGGATGTACTGAGATCAATAAAAAAACTCGTTGCCACTGAATACTGATAAGCAAGCCGAGCTGACAGCTTATCAAGAGAATAGTCGCGGCCTCGATTAATCTGCTCGAAATTATCAAACTCTAAGTCCGTAGCCAAATAACCCAGTGTTAAACTTGGTCCAATTTTCTGACTTCCAATCCGATAATCCAGATTAAAATCAGTTCGCGTAAATTCTGTCGCGCCTTCAAATTCTGACTCAGACCCTTCGGTTATGTCCGTTCCGCGAATATTATTTCCATCCTCGTAAGCCAATCCGACGCCAAAATCGCTGGTTGGAGTAAGCTTTCTTAGATATTCGCTCCCTAAACGAGTAGACAAAAAATTATCCCCACTGCTATCAAAAAAGGCAGCGCCTTCACCTTCATACTCAAAGGTGAGCGATTGTTTAGAGTCATCTTTCGTTGCTCTAACAACTGGAGAAAAAGTAAAAAAAGAGCTGCTTTGTTCGTTTATCGACCCGCGAAACACATTATCGCCGTATCCCAATGTCGAGGTCACCAAAGCTGTTACGTCGAAATTACCTGCCTTATGGGGTTTTAAATCGACCGCATAAGAACTTAACGGAGTCATCAATATCGCCGTTAACACGGCCGAACGTAATAACCCTTTGCGAGCTAGTTTGTTATCGAAATTAATACTATTCATAATCCACTCTGTTAGTTTTAAGGCTTAGGAGAAACCCATATTCTCCCTTTTTTCTTAATTCTATAATATCCATCACAGCCAACTGCATTAGCATGCACCTACCGAAATAAACAATCATTACCATCCATTGACCCGACCACCCAAGAATACATTTTTTTCGCTCATTACGACACCAAGAAGAATCTTTTAATATTGGAATCACGGCAAGCATAGCTGCCCTGCCCCTCTTTAGCTCTTTTGTTGTAATGTAATGTAATGTAGTGTAGTGGTATAGTGTTTGCAATATTCTATCAGATACCGTTGTCGTCATTCTTTTGAATATTGACAAAGTTGCACTTTAACTAGACCAGCAAGAGGCAAAAACGTGAAACTGAAAACATCAAACGCCTTCCACAGAGGCAAAGGAACGCTTTTTAGCGTGATTTTAATATTTCTGATTGGCCTTTCGGCTAATGCCATCGCCGTTACCATTGACTCAGTTGCAGGCTACGTTACCGTCACCACCTCTGAAGGTGAAGTAAAAAGGCTAAATGAGGGAGATAAGCTAAATGATGGAGACGTGATTAACACGGGCAATGAATCATCCGTTTCATTTACTCTTGCTGATGGAACGTTGGTAAGTTTGCGATCATTGGAAAGCTATAGTTATCAAGCTGGTGATAACAGCACGGATGATGGCAGCATGGTAACTTCGGGCTCCTTGAACTCAAAGAAATCCAGTTTATCCACGGCCACGAGTGCTGGCGGAACAGTAGGCACGACGCCGTCAGATGGCGGCTCTCCCAGTAATTAAATCTTTATCGAGAATATTAGAATCAAGCTTGTGACGACTTAGTCACAAGCTTGATTCTAACCATTGCTAAAAATTAGTGTTTTAGGCCTCCTTCGTTGGAGGTCTTTCCTTATCTTACCCACCCCCGACAAAACCAAAATTAAGCCCAGCTTGTAAAATCAAACGCTAATCTTTACAAGGGTTGCAAGAGTAGACAAAGGAAAATCCGTGCTTGTTAATAAAACCAAGTCCCCCTCCCGATTTCAAATATTCATCAATCCGTTTGTATTAGCAATAACATTAACTTTCTCAATTGCGCTTATAAAAGGCGGTGCCACGCAATGGGCCTCGCTTTTATGGGTTGGCTTAACCGGGATCTCGATCCTCCTTTCGTCCTTTTTCTTTGAAACGCCAGCTCGCTTACGCAACCTAATCAATCACTATTTTCATTCAAGATCGGTACAAATTCTCGCGGCATTTAATATTTGGTGTTTATTTCAATACCTGAGCGGGATTAGCTTTGATCTAGCCTCAAGCTTCGACCACCTACTCATAGGATTGGGCATGATGGGCTTGTTGGCTTTATGGTTTTTCGCACTGGTAGACTCGGAACGTTTAAGTCAACTATTCATATCAATTATTGCGTTCGCGACTATCCAATCTTTATACGGTTTATGGATTTATCTCGGCGACATCAACCTGCTGCTGTGGATGCAAAAACAGCACTACCTCGATCGCCCAACCGGATTTTTCGTTAACGCCAACCATTTCGCAGCTTACTTGGTTCTGTCCATCTGTCTGATTCTTTCCAATGTGTTAGCCAATCTAATCAAAACAAATACTCAACCAGCTAAAATCAACCCAATCTTTAAGCTTTTTGACCAATTTTACTCGCCACAATACCTTGCACTGGGCTTACTGATTTTCACACTCGCTCTCACTCGCTCGGCAGGCGCGATAGCATCATTGATTGTTGTCCTTTGTTTGATGTCATTTCATTTCGCATTGGCGAGGAAACGACTAACGCGGTTGTTCATAGCTTACTCTATCGGTGCTCTTGTATTATTTTTGATACTATTAGGCACAGACTATGACACCTTGACTAACCAAATAGCTGAATTGTCCCACACGATTAGTCGTCGCTTCGAATTGACGAAGGCCGCATGGGAAATGCTCTCTGAGCATTGGCTTCTGGGGGTCGGAGGTGGGTCATTTTACTCACATTTTTCGTCTTATCGAAGCTTAGAAATCGGCAACTCTTATTACAACTATGCTCATAATGACTTACTGCAATTTTTCATCGAGTACGGCATCATCGGGGCAACCCTTCTTTTCCTTTTCGTCTTTTTTAGTGTGAGGGAGAACGTAAAAACATTGACTGCAAAACAGTCTAAAATGCGGATAACATTCTCCTATGTCAGTATTTACGGAACGGTGGCAGTGATCATTCATTCGACGGTAGACTTCCCACTACACCTTCCTGGGTTTGCGGTGTTGTATCTAGTAATCATTTCGGCCAATCCGATACTAAACTCGTTACACCCAATAGCGACTAAAGCACAGCCTGATACGAGGCGATGAGTAAGCATCTATTTATTTCTGTCGGATCTCGATTCCCCATGGATAGACTCATCAATGCTGTCGACCTCTTTCTAGCCAAACACCCTAACTTTACTGCTTTCGCACAAGTTGGTCTCAGCCAAGCCTCTACACAACACCTCACGACGCAAGCGTGGCTTGATGAGTCGGTATTTCAGGACAAACTCAGCGAGAGCGACATCTTTATCAGCCATGCGGGAATGGGGAATATTTTACTCGCAGCCACCAAGGAGAAACCAATCATTCTCATGCCTCGACAATCGGCGTTGGAAGAACACATCAACGATCACCAAATTGACACAGCCAATCAAATTAAACAAGGTCCATTTAGCTACGTTGTTAGCGATTTTGAAGAATTGGAAACAGCGATCCTTTCAATAACCAGTGAAACAATTCAAGAAAACGCAAACAATGCAGACATGACTCCTCATCGTCAACAATTAATCTCGGCAGTAAGACTGTTCATCGATGAAGGGAAGATTGGTTAAGCCATGAGTACAAAGGTAGCAGTGGTTATCGTCGGGTACTTCTCAAGCGATGACTTAATTAAATTGATACCCCAGTTATCGCTACAAGGTAACTCGGAATCACTGTCAATGACCATAACCTGTATTGACAACAGCGTCGATGCATCTGAGAGAAACAAACTTACGAGTTTGGTGAAAATAGCTAATGTGTCGATTCGCCTTATTTTTAGTCCAACTAATATAGGATTTGGGGCCGCTATTAACATCGCCACATTTGAAGCAGAGTTCGACTATCTTTGGCTAGTTAACCCAGACGTTTCTCTTTATCGCGACACCCTTAAACGCCTTATTGATGTTGCTAACGCCAATCCACCTCAAGGAATTTGGGGAGCCGTAACACTTAACGAAAACAATAGGCCAGACTTACGGCATGCTTGGCGGCAACCATCCTTATTGAATACCTTTAGCTGGGCTTTTGCAGTCACGCGAGCCGTTAATGCCTCTGGCTTTCAAGACAACTATAAGATTCAGCTTAGCAACCCTAAGTCCCCCTACCCGGTTGACGTGGTCTCAGGAAGTTGCATGCTCATAAGCCAAGAAGCTTGGCACCAACTAAAAGGCTTTGACGAGGATTTTTTTCTATATTCTGAAGAGGTAGATTTATGCACCAGAGCACGAGATCTAGGCTTTCAACCTCATGTTGTTCCGACGGCCAAACTTAAACACCACGTGCATTCAGAGGAAATAAGCCGAGAACGGCGTAATCTCGTTTTTAGAGCAAAAGTATTAATGATAAAAAAGCACCACCGCGCTCTCTACACTTGGGCCTACAGAGCACTATTGGCAAGCGGCTCTCTTTTGAGGAGCATACTTTATTTGATTCGCACAGACACCGTAAGCTCAAAGGCTTGGTTGAGTACCTGCTTCGCGGTTCTTAAATCAAAGAATTAGAATGACAGTTAAAGCGGATCTGCCCACGGTAATAATCGCAGCCTACAACGAAGCTAGCGTAATCGATGAAACCCTAAGAACGCTGGTAAATGAGTCCAATGGGTTTCAAATTCTGGTGGTCTGCAACGGGTGTACCGATAACACCGAATCAAAGATAAAGGAGAATTTTAAATCCGTGCTTTGCTACTCCATTGACACCGCTTCCAAAGCGCTGGCAATCAGGCATGCGGAATCGTTGCAACCAGGCTTTCCTAGGCTTTACTTGGACGCAGACATTCTGTTACGCGGTAAAGACGCCACGTATCTATTAGGTGTTTCCAAGCGCTGCCACTCCCCGTCACTACTCATACCTAGCTCCCAAGTGAACTTTGAAAATTGTTCAATGTGGGTCAAAAAGTTCTACCGCGCTTGGTATCACAGTCCTTATGTCAAAGGACAAGGGTACGGTGCTGGAGCATACATATTGAACCAAAGCGCAAGATCACATTTTGAGCAATGGCCTGATCTGATAGCCGATGATGCCTTTGTCAGGAGCCGAATTGATGTTAGTTATACCCAAATTGATCATCTCCACCAGGTTCAGGTGAAGGCTCCAAAAACATTGTGGTCACTGATTAAAGTAAAAACACGATCTAAACTGGGGAATTTCCAACTTCGTAAATTTAACCAAAAGCATGGGTTCAATTCACCCAAAATTAAATCAACAGTCACGCCCGATAAAAAGCGGCTGAACATGTCAGATAAATTTATCTACTTCACCGTCAATTCAATTGCTTATACTCTAGCGAAGTTTAAATCAACAATTGGCAATGAAAAATGGCTTCGAGACGAAAGCAACCGCTGATGAGTTTCGTTTTAATACTGACTATTGGTTTACTATTGAGTAGCGCCCACTTTGTTTCAGACTTGCATTCCCCATCTCTCTTTTTAATCAAAGCCTCACTGATTCCCATTACGCTAATCACCATACTGTTATGTGGTATCTACGCAATACGGAAGAAACAATGGATTACAACCGTAGCTGTCTCATTGCTAATCATAGCCAACGTGCCATTTATACTCCCGTTAGCTAACAAATCTCAACAATATGAGCGAAAAAACACACTGAGTGTGGCAACGTTCAGCGCAATGACTCGAACTCGCAATACATCCGATATTCTCGCTTTTTTAGAAAAACACCAACCTGATATCGTCTGTCTGCAAGAGCTAACCAAATCAGACAGAATAAGCCTTATCGATTCTTCAGGCTCTGAATACCCTTTTTTTAATCAAAATGAGAACAATCAAATAACACTAAGTAAATACCCTCTCACCGAGATTGAAGATGCGGGAGCGTATCAAATAAACCTACTAACACACCCTAACCTTGGCAAAGTAAAACTGGTAAACGTACACCTACCCCGCCCATACAATGAATCAGGCGTTCCCGTTGTGTGGCAAAGCCTACTCTCAAAATTAGATGATGGCAGCATGGCAATCATGTGCGGTGACTTCAACATCACACCAAACAACAGCCTCTATGAAGTACTCACTTATCAATTTAATTTCGATGATTCGTTGACTCAAGGTTACGGCTTTACATTCCCGAACTCTCAACGCAAAATCGCACTTTTGGGAGCCTGGTTTCGTATTGATTTTATTTTTTCTCGCGATCTCCAGGCTCTTGAAACGATAACGATGAATATTTCAGAAAAGAGCGATCATCGCGCTGTGCTTAGCTACTTTCATATCGAGGAAACAAATAGCCAATGAGGAGTAGGAAAAAAATACTCGCCGTCGCCTCGGCTGGAGGGCACTGGACGCAGCTAACTTTGCTGAAACAATCATTTGAGCATCACGACATCCAATTTGTGACCACAAATCTAAATCACGCTAAAGATTCTCAGCAAAACATCAGTATTGTTTTAGACGCGGACATATCTCAAAAGCTTAGATTAATAGTGCTAGCCACACAATCTGCGTTCTTAGTCCTTAAGTACCGACCGGATGTGGTTATCTCCACTGGAGCGGCACCGGGTTTCTTCGCGATTCTATTTGGCAAACTAATACGCTCAAGGACCATTTGGATAGACAGTTTGGCCAACGCCTCGAAACTGTCACTTTCAGGGCAACAAGCAAAGCGATTTTGCGATGTTTTTCTAACTCAATGGGAAGATCTCTCCGATGGCAATAGTATCCAATACAAAGGCAGCTTGTTATAAGTCATCTGCGTGTGCTACAAAGTACCTAAGCTTAGCCCTGATATGATCATGACATAGCACAAAAATAGTATTGAACTGTATAACCTATTTCCGGAAAATGTGCAGCGTGAAAGAAAATTGAATAGATAGAGACCAAGACTGATCTTGTAAAGTATGCCTAGAAACCAAGCGACGTCCATCAAGGCGTATCAACTCGTTGATATTGTCACAATAGTGGTGTGTTCAATTGTGATGCATCGAATTCGAAATGATTTTTGGGTTCCTCAAGGAAATTACCTTTTACTCACGCTCGTCATCCTTTTTTTAACCATGAATATGTTTTCTTGGTGGGATGTTTATCGGCAACAGGAAGGGCGCTGGCTATATAAAACTCTCACAAACCTGACCATCGCTTGGTTCGTTGTTGCTCTTTGCTTAGGGTTAATCACTTTCTTTACGAAATCCGGAGAAAACTTTTCCAGATTCTGGTTCGCTGCAACATTCACAAGCTCCTATGCCATCATGTTGGTTACCAGGGTCGCACTTTGGAACTTTTTCCGTGATCGAAGAAGTAATGAGGATAATCTTCGTAACATCGTAGTTATCGGTGCGGGACAGCTTGGACAACGAGCCATTGACGCTATTATTGAAGAGCGTTGGGCAGGTTTGAAGGTAACCGCGATTTTTGACGATACCCCCAACAAACTCGGCACAAACTATCGCGGGGTCGAAGTAAAGGGATCCATCAACGACGCAATTGATTTCATAGAGCAACGCCGCAAAGCGAATCTAGTGCCAGTTAAAGAAGTGTGGATCGCTCTACCCTTAAAAGCGGCGGAAAAGATTCAACAACTGCAAAGCTCACTCGAAAATACCGCGACTAATGTCTACCTGGTTCCCGACCTTTTTGGGGCCAGTCTTTCTCGGTACTCTCTAGTGGAGTCAGCCGGAATGATGATGATCAACTTGTCCGGAAGCCAGGTGAACGGCCTCGAAAAACTCAAGCGAATTGAAGATATCATCATTACTCTAACAATGGGGTTAGTGTTAAGCCCATTACTATTACTAACTGCTCTTTTTATCAAACTGGATTCTCCTGGACCAATCTTTTTTAAGCAACGTCGATACGGTCTCGATGGAAAGGAAATTCTGGTTTGGAAGTTCCGGTCAATGCACGTTACCCAAGACGATGACAATGTCCCCCAAGCCGTCGCAAAAGACGCACGTGTCACGTCGGTCGGAAGATTTATCCGCAGATACTCGATCGACGAGTTACCTCAACTGCTCAATGTATTTAACGGTTCGATGTCATTGGTTGGCCCTCGGCCTCACGCGGTTGCGCATAATGAATATTATCGAGATAAAGTTCATGGCTACATGGCGAGACACAAAATGCTCCCGGGCATCACCGGCTGGGCCCAGGTAAACGGATGTCGCGGCGAAACAGAAGTGATAGAGAAGATGCAACGCAGACTGCGTTATGATCTTGAATATATTCAGAATTGGTCTATTGCCTTAGATATTCGAATACTGATAAAGACATTTTTTACAATTCTACGTGATGAAAATGCCTATTAGCTTGCAAAGCACCTCGACATTAATACAAAAAGGTTTTACAAAGACAATGAACTTTCCATGGTTTAAAAATACCTTGTCAAATCAATTGGACAGTACCATTATAGTTTCTGGAATACCTAGATCAGGAACATCAATGATGATGCAACTGCTAGATGCCGCGGGAATTCCTGTCCTAACTGATGAGGTTCGAGTAGCTGATGAAAACAATAAAAAGGGATACTATGAACTTGAAAGCGTGAAAAAATTAGCCGCCGGAAACCATAGTTGTATAGAAAATTCACGTGGAAAGGTCATCAAGGTCGTATCAAGTCTACTTCAGTACCTTCCACCGGACCAAAACTACAAGATCGTGTTTATGCGAAGAGATCTCGAGTCTATACTTTCCTCACAAGGAAAAATGCTTGTAAATTCGGGTCAAAAGTATGACGCTCATCAAGACTCGGAACTAAAATTACTTTTTAAGAAGCATTTAGACGATATTCAATCTTGGTTTAGGGTTCAAAAAAATATAGAAGTAGTCGAAATTGACTACGACGATGCAATTAACGCACCTGAGTCTTGTTTTTTTGCTCTAGAAAAATTTCTAGCTCCGATAGAAATAAACAGAGAAGCAATGCTTATGTCGATTGACAAAAGATTAAATCACCATCAAAAAGTATAAGACTTTTAAACAGCCGAGATATCCACGCATAAAGACTATGAAAGAATCGTCGACGATCAAAGTGACAATCAATCCTGATGTACTACTTGAAGAGCTTGATAATGAAGCTGTCTTGCTGAGTACGAAAAGCGAGCACTATTTCGGACTGGACGAAATGGGGTTAACGTTCTGGAAACTTCTTAATGAGCACAAGGAGTCAGCGCTTGTTTTAAAGGCCATTGTTGCTGAGTACGATGTAGATCATAATTCCGCATCTCAAGACCTTGTTGATTTTATTCAACAACTCGAGCAGGCAAATTTAGTAACCACTGATAATACCTAGTGGCTTCAATCAGCTTTTTAAAAAAACTGGGTCTCTACATAGATGAGAATTTCTTAAGCGATAAAGAATGCTTTAGAATTTGCCAAGAAATGGAGCAAGCTCAACAATCCAAAGATGGCATTTGGTCCAATCAAAACGAAAATAAATACTACGACGCCAACACGCGAAAATCAAATACATGCCATGTTTCAGATTTGACGCGAGGCCCCATAGAAGCAAAACTCATTAGATCAAAGAAAGCCATCGAATCATTTTTTGGTAACACGTATTCTAGAAAATTAGAGCGCCCTAAGTTTGTCCGTTACTCTACTGGGGATTTTTTCGCACCTCATACCGACGATCAACTAAATAGAGAAATAAATATGACAATCTATTTGAATGCTAGTCAATCAGCGAACGGTTATTCTGGCGGCTCGCTAACGTTGTACGATTTAATCAAATCCAAAGGTTGGGAGGGCCGCGGCCTCTCTATCCCAAGCAAAACCGGGATGTTAATAGCCTACCCTACCGAGATTGAACACGAAGTCACTCCGATTTTTTCTGGATATCGATATGCTGTCGTAAGCCGATACCTATCAATAGACGCGTAGAATTGACGTTTAGGCAATGTTTAAAAAAAGCACCGCACAACGTCGACTCGATAGACACAAGTTTCGAATTCTAATTCCTTTAGCAATGGTTTCCCTAAAATACAAAGGGGTGAGATTTACATGCAACCTATTTTGCCCGGACTCAAGGTTTAGCAGCAACAACAAGAATGACAATATTAGAAATGCTCGACGGGTTCTCAACTCTTTAAAAAGCGCGGTTTCGAGCACAAAATTCAACGGAAATTGCCTATCACGTTCAATAGTCTTTAAAAGAGTGCTGCAAGGCTATGGGATCAGTTCTGAAATCAAGGTTGGTGTTGCAAAAAAAGGCCCGATACTAAAAGCGCACGCTTGGGTGGAACACAAAGGAATACCGCTAAATTCAGGAGCCAAGGTGCGGCAACGATATAAAACGATCGAAGCATACGAAATGACTGAGTCTTTAGAATTCGCATGAGTGGAATCGCTGCAATTTATAATCAAACCCACGAAAGTGTCAATGAGAGACTAATCGTGAAAATGACCAATGTGATGCAAGAGCGAGGGCCGCATAAGCAACATTATTGGTACGATGATAATGTCGCATTTGCGCACTGCTTGCTATGCACCAAAGCCAATTCAATGTCAGAGGTTCAACCATCCACAGTTGGCGGTAAGCACTGGATTACGGCTGACGCTCGTCTAGACGCCAGACAAGAATTAATAAGCAAATTGAATGCGGAAAATCTTAATTTAGAGAATGACTGTACGGATGATCAACTTATTCTGCATTCATATATTAAATGGGGAGTGGATTGTTTAGATCATCTAATTGGGGACTTTGCGTTCATCCTGTGGGATTCAAACAAAAAGAGTTTGTTTTGCGCCACTGACCATTTTGGGGTAACGCCTCTTTACTACAGTAAAACGAAAAATGGTTACTGCATTAGTAATACATTAAACACCCTCCGTACTCACCCTGATGTCTCAAACGAGCTAAATACTCTCGCCGTCGCAGACTACCTAATTGCACGAACAAACGAAGACCCTCACGGTACAATTTTTACTGATATAAATAAACTAGCGGCTGGTCACTTTCTGCTTATCGATGCCCAAAATGTCTCTTATCAAGGATACTGGTCACCAAAGCAACGGAAAAGCTACCATCGCACTAGTGCAACACAATACATAGAGGAATTTGGTGAATTACTTAATAACGCGGTCAACGACAGAGTTAAAGGCGCCCTAGGTATAGGCACTCACCTGAGCGGAGGAATGGATTCGACGAGCGTGACAGCAATCGCAAAGGAAGTAATGCGAGGATCTTCAGAAAACGGAAACCTCAGAGCCTATACTTCGGCCGCGTCCGGTAGCCATCTAGACTTAGAAACTCCCTTGGCGATCGAAGTAGCAAATGCACTAAATATAGACCACAAAATATTCAAAAAAACGGAAGAATCATTCGAGTACGAACCACCTAATTCACGCAATATTTTTCCGGAGCCCTACAACCTTGCTTTTGCTCCGAAACCACACAAAATCCTTAACGATATTCAAGGCTTTGGCAGTGTGTTGCTCACCGGCTTTGGCGGCGATCCCTTACTCAGGGGAGGCCCACTAGCTATCAACGATGTGAATTCACCGCATAAACTCTGTTTTATTGCAAAGCAAGCCTGGATACATTTTAATCTTTTCTCTGAAAGGCCATTGATTGGCTCAAATCGCAAACGTGTCAAAGCAATTAGCCGCAGCAATACTCAAGCACCTAGCTGGATCAATAAAGACCTCTCTAAAGAATTAGAATTATCTGAACGACTCTATTCTCGAGCCATGTATAGAACCACGTCTCTAAACTCGCAGAAAGGCATGTACCAGGAAGGTACATGGAGACGAATTTTCTGTTGGAATGACCCAGGGTTTACCAATATTCCAGTCAAGGTTTGTCACCCGTTTTTCGATCTACGCCTTTTTCAGTACACACAAAATTTACCTCGTTTCCCTTGGCTACACAGGAAACACATTCTTAGAAGTTCATTAGACGGGAAGCTGCCTAAGTCAATTATTAAGAGACCCAAAACGGCGGTACCAAGTTTCAGAGCTCTTGAAACAATAAAGAAAAATGGCGTTCCAAATCATTTCTACGATCTTCTAAAAACGCCTCAACTGTCAAATTTTGTAGATGTGTCGCTGTTGGAAAGAAAACTAATCGATATACAAGAATGCAATCATTATGATCTTAGAGGTATAATGAATTCATTGGGGCTCGCTCACTGGCTATTAGAGTATGAAAATACGCCCAAAAACATCCAATCAACTGAGGGATTTAACAATGTCACACGAATCTATTGAGAATGGCGATACTAACGTTTCCAAAAAGCCTTACGCTCAACCGCAACTTACTGATTATGGAAAGATGAGTGAGCTAACCAAAACGGACCCATCAGGCACTGGCTTCGACGGCGGAGACACACCGAGTAGCTACATAAGTTGAGCGTTTTTTTGAGCCAATGCGTTTTATCTATAAGGCGTATGGCCTAGTATTTGACAGTGATATAGAGCTTCCCTTTTTTCTATCCACGCCTGAAGAAAGACCGGAAGTGCAAACGTCTTTCACCCTCAAACCCGAGGATTTTAGTCAATTTAAATCATCGAAGTGGGCGAGAAGGCACCCGCTTCAGTCTTCGGCATCAAACGGTATTGAGGTTTGGGTAAACGGAGATTGGAATAGGTTACATTACCCTATCACTCCAGACAGCACGCTACGGTTTTATCTATCTAACGACGGAACGAAATTAGTAGCCGATAAACCAAAGTCGATGCTCATCGATGACATGCGATCATTTGTACTAGGCAGCACCTTTGGGTGCTTATTGCGGCAGCGAAATCAAATTTGCTTACATGCGAGCGTCTTATCAATTAATGACCGAGCCTTTGCTCTAGTTGGATACAAGGGCGCTGGCAAATCAACGACCTCAGCAGCTTTGTTAAACTCAGGAGCGAAACTAATTTCGGATGACATTGCCGTCTTAAATTTCGAAAAAAATGAAGTAATCGTAGAACCTGGGTATCCCGCCATAAGGCTGTTACCTAGCTCATTGGCTGAATACTCTGATACCCCCTCTAAATTCAAATCGGTACTGTCATTTAGTGATAAAAAGTATGTGCCAGTGTCTTCACCTGAACTGAATTGGCAGTTCAACGAAAATCGTCTTCCCCTGGAAGCCATCTACATTTTGAGTTCTAGAACAAAAAACTCCAACGGCGTCTCTTTCGAACCACTGTCTAACGCTAAAGCTATGATGTCTCTGACCCCTCATAGCTACACTCCCTATATGCTCAACGAAGCTCAAAAGATTGCGGAGTTCAAAGGTCTCGCAAAGACTATCAGGTGTGTTTCCGTCAAAAGCATAAGCTGTGATGATGATCTTAAAATGCTGCCAAACATTGCGTCGAGCATAATTGCTGACTTCACTCATACAGAAATTTAGAGAGTAAACTTGAAGCCTAACATTATTCTTATCACTATTGATTGCTGGCGAGGTGATCATTTAGGCTTGTCAAAGGGCTCACCGGTTAAAACCCCAAACCTTGACTCTATTGCGGCGCAGGGTCACTACTTTAGCAATGCTTACAGCTGTGGAGGCTGGACAAAAGTAGCAATGACTTCACTGTTCAGCTCAACACATGCGTCTATGTATGGGTTCACATACGGGAAAATGAGTACTGACAGACCAAACTTAGCCGAGCTATTCTCTGAAAATGGGTACGCTACTGCGGGTTACACAACGAATTTGGTTTGTGGCCGATCTGGTGGATTCGATAGAGGTTTCGATGTATTTGAAGACCTAAAACCCGATCCGCCTGCAAGCAGTGGTCGCAGCGATAATCTGTTCAGTAAAATCGCGCAAAAGTTAGAAAACCACCGTCTAACCAGTTGGCTCTTCCCCAGTAAGCCATACTACCCATCAACGTCGGCCGACGAACTCATCAGCAAAGGAAAAGAGTGGATCGCTCAAGAGCATAAACGCCCCTTCTTTCTATGGCTACATTTCATGGACTTGCATTGGCCATACGCATCCTCACTAAGAGAATTAAGCTTTTTAGAACTCAACAAAATGAGGAGCGATCGACGAAAATGGCAACTCGTTAAGCAAAGCCGAGGAACGCACGATCCAGGAACGAAAACCGCAACCAGATGGAAACAGCTTTACGCTGAAGAGGTGGAAGCGTTAGATAGCAGCTTAGGCGAACTCTTTCACTACCTGGAAACATTGCCGCTTTGGGACAATACTGCCCTGTGCATTACAAATGATCACGGTGAGGAGTTATACGAACATGGCACTTGGGCTCACTCTTGGAATCAGCTTTTTGATGAAGGTACACGAACGCCTATAATTTTCAAGTTACCTCATTCAGTGGATGCAAAAACTCACGACTATTTAGTATCTCACCTCGATCTCAGCCCGACATTATTGAGCTTAGCCAGTATCGACGTACCAGAAAAAATGTTGGGTAACAACCTCTTTGACACGCCGTCAACACCCATTTATATAGAAATGTTAGGCCACAGCAATTCATACGCCTATCGGTTAGCGATACGAGACAGTGACTATCACTATATCTACGACGCAGATAATGATAGTTGCTACCTATTTTCAACAACACCTTCCGGCAATTCTGAAAATAATTTGTATCAACATGATTGCGAAACATCCATAAAATTCGATAAATTACGCTTGGCGCACGTTTCTAAAGGCGCAATAGAAATGCTAAAACGAAGCATCATTATTGGCGAAGATGAATTTTCTCATAACCTTGAAAACGACCCTTTAGTCGCAGATCGCCTAAGAGCTTTGGGGTACATTGAATAGTGGTATTTTATGAGCAATGATCAACTGAATGATTTTCTAAGTAAAGAATACCTAGCGCCCTCCTCTATCGCCAATCTACAACAAAGATACTTAGAAAATAGCCTGAATGTTATTCAAGTGCAGAATTTCCTCTCTAAAGATGTCGCAAACAGCATCAGTCATTTCCTACACAAAGACGCTCAATACGAAAACGTCTATGGTTTATTTGGTAAAAAAAACCACATCGTAGAACAACGCGAGTGGTCAAATGCATCTGAAAGGTCGAAATTCTTTCGATACCAAATGATCAGCGGCTCAAGCTGTATGAGCCCCAGCGCCCTTTCGTATCTGAAACTTCGTCGAACTCTCAAGTCCTTAGTGTTTAGAGAATACATTGAAAAGATCACTAATAAAGAATTAGCGTCATCCAGCTCACTGCTCGTACACAGAATGCGGGGCGGCGACTATTTAAAGAAGCACAATGATCGATCCAAGGGTCGTAAAATTGCATTCATACTTTATCTTTCGCAACATTGGTCCACCAGCTTAGGCGGACAGCTCCATGTTCACGGGCTAGAAAAAAATAAACTCGTTCTAGAACCTACCTACAACTCGCTCGTGTTATTTGATGTCAGAAAACATGAATATCATTATGTCGCACCTATAAACTTACCCCATCAAAGTCCAAGCGACGTAAACCCGAGCCGCATTAGCATCAATGGCTGGTTTTTATAAGCCTTGCAATAATGACTCGTTTCATTAAAAACAACTTAAAACCCACCTCATCCAATCACTCTTAAACTAGGTTAGAGCTCAATAAACAAGAGCTCTTCAACTCTAGCCCCACTTTTTTTGGCGCCGGCTGTTGCCTAACTTTGTTACCAAAACCGCTTCTGTAATACGCTGTAATGGTTCCTACCATCCCCATTTGTATGATGACTAAACAAGTTATCAATTCAAATGAGGGAACAACATGAGTAACGAAGTTAAACAAAGCTTAGAAGAAAACCTAGATGTCATTTTAGAGAACCTGCCAGAAGAGTTTCACCAAGACCTTAAGAAAAGCATCGAGTCGGCCGCACCTCAACCAATTCTGTCACCAGAACAAGCGAGAGTCGAAGCGGCGCAACTCATGAAAGAAGATCCAGCCATCGACGATAAATCTTGTGTACCTCTGCTCGAAGAAGACCCAACAATAGCGAGCTCCATCTCACAACCCTCAGCGGAAGAACTCGAAGCTCAAAAAAGTGAATCTCTAAAATTGATTCAGCAGGAATTATCTGAAGCAGAAACCGAAGGAGAGTAATAGCCATGATTACTAAAGGACTAGAACTACCAGCAGGACTTCATGTTAGGCCCTCCGCTGAGTCCGATCAAACGTTTCTTCTAGAGCTCTATCAGTCCACAAGAACCGACCTAGATCTACTTGAAACAAGTCAGGACTTCATATTAGAGCTTAAGACCTCTCAATACAAAGCCCAAACCAACAGCTATCAAGAGCAATTTCCAAACGCGATGTTTTTTACCATCGAATACTACGGTCAGGCAATTGGGAGAGCTGTTGTCGATTTTGGGCACAACGAAGTTCTACTGGTCGATCTATCTTTGGTTCCGGAGGCGCAAGGCAAAGGCTTGGGGTCAGCTGTAATTCGTTCATTTATGCATTGCTCGGAACAAGCCTCAATCCCAATGAGATTAAGTGTTCTACAACAAAATTTTAATGCCAGAGCCTTGTACGAACGTCTGGGATTTGAGTTTGAACAAAAAATTGGCCTTCGAGACTACTTGGCTTACTACCCTCGCAGCACAATAACGAGAGTCAGTGCTTAATGTTCAATAAGCCTTCTGACTTAACCACAACAACTAGCCAATGCACAAGGAGGTATTTGTCTACAGTATTTTGAGAGTGAGTCAGCACACACTAGAGATAAACGCATCTCATAAAGCACCAATTGCCGAAAAGTGCTCGTTATGAGTACGGTGCAGAAATGCTGACCAACTAAAAACAACTTTATTGATGAGGAACAACTAATGTCTGAACCATTTTTAGCCGAAGTACGCATGGTCGGCTTCAATTTCAATCCAAGAGGATGGGCATTTTGCGATGGCCAAATTCTTCCAATTAACCAGAACCAGTCGCTCTATTCATTGCTGGGCACGACCTATGGTGGCGACGGGCGGACAAGTTTTGGGTTACCTGACCTAAGAGGCCGTACTCCGCTGCATAAAGGCGATGGCTATCAATTAGGCCAAAAAAGCGGCGCCGAAACCGTGACTCTTACAGCCGCTGAAATGCCCAATCACAGCCATACGCTTAGAGCGTCGAACTCTCCGGGCGATAAACGTGGTGTAATGGGACGAGTACTCGCCAGTGCCGAAATGTACAGGAATTATGAAGCAGCCACGAATACGGCGCTCAGATCTGGGTCAATTACAAACGCTGGAGGCGGACAAGCGCACAACAATATGCAACCGTATCAAACCCTGAGTTTTGTAATCGCGTTACAAGGCCTATTCCCAAGTAGAAACTAATTAAAAGGAGAAATACAAATGTCTGAACCATACGTAGGAGAGATCCGCATGTTTTCGGGTAACTTTGCCCCTAGAGGTTGGGCGTTTTGCGATGGCCAGTTATTGGCTGTATCTCAAAACGATGCCTTGTTTAGTCTTCTGGGAACAATTTACGGAGGAGATGGCCGAACCACTTTTGGACTTCCGGACATGAGAGGTCGAATTCCGCTTCATCAAGGGAGTGGGCCTGGTCTATCAAATCGTAGACTTGGAGGCAAAGGGGGAGCTGAAAATGAAACAATCACAACTAACCAAATGCCGAGTCACTCTCATAATCTGAATGCGAATACCGCCGAATTTACTGGAAGCGCCCCTTCAGGTAAAGTTCTTGCTAACCCATTACCTGGCACCCTGTTCGATCCCGAAAATCAGGCTGCTTCCGCCGCGTCAACCAGTATTACCAATACCGGCGGGACCAGATCGCACACAAACTTAATGCCCACACTCTGCATAAATTTCATCATTGCGTTGTTTGGAATTTATCCATCAAGGAACTAAAGGAGGCACCATGTCAGAACCATTTATTGCAGAAATTAGAATTTTCGCTGGCAATTTCGCACCAAGAAGCTGGGCTTTTTGTGATGGGCAATTGTTGCCTATTTCCAACAACACAGCGCTTTTTTCACTAATCGGCACAACCTACGGAGGAGATGGGAGAACCACAACGGCATTGCCGAACTTACAAGGTCGCTCCCCGATGCATCCAGGCCGAGGGCCAGGGCTGACTAGCAGGCGATTAGGTCAAAAAGTGGGTGTAGAGAGCGTCACACTTAACGAGACTCAGCTGCCGTCTCACAGCCACACACTACGAGGAGGCACCGGAGGTGTAACTGCAGAAGTTCCGCCGAGCGTTTCAACATCAATTGACACATCGCGAAATGGGCTTGTTGCCTATCAAGACAACACTTCCGCGAACTTAGTCGACACCGCCAGCCAAAGTATTTCCACAGCGGGTGGCAGCCAGGCACATTACAATATTCAACCGTATTTAACGATGAACTTTATCATCGCACTACAAGGGCTTTACCCTTCACGTAGTTAGAATAACGTAATAACTTTTCTATCAATAGAATAAAAAGGCCACCTATTATCATAGGTGGCCTTTTTTATATAATCAAAAATGTTGAACAGATCAGACAGCTAAACCCACAAATTTGAAAACCTTATCCGTCTAAGCTACAGGCTAATAAAACTCAATGTGCGCCCACATGCAGGTTAAACACGGACTCAAGCTCCATGCTCGAATTGGCAGTGATAAACAACGTGGTTGTGCCTGCGTCCTCATGACTAAGAATAAAGGAACCTTGCTCCACCTCTGCCTCAGTATTCATGATTACCGAAAAAGACTCCCATTCAGTGCCTAAATTATGGGATTGAACAACGTCACTTACAATTACTTCACAAGCGTTCTTTTCCTCCAAGTCCGAAATTTTCACTTTTTCGCCAACCAGAGTCTTAAATTTATCTAATCGCCATACATCCATTTTTCACTCCTTCAAATATTAATAAACTTCTCTGCACTTTCTCAACATACAAATAACTACAAAAGAAAGCCTCGAGACTGCAGTTTACTGAATTAATTGAACCGAGGCGAAAGACTGTAATAGCGAGTAATAAAACCAGGAGCCTTCGAAATGGGAATTAAACTGACAAAACCACTAGCGCGCCATGGACTTGACAAATAGATCACGCACGCCTTCAAAGAGCGCTTTTTCTGCAGCGGTAAAACGAGCCAATCGAGGGCTGTCTATATCAAACACGCCGCTTAAAGTATCGGTTTTAAACGGTACAACCACCTCCGATTCACTTGCCGCATCGCAGGCAATGTGGCCTGCAAACGAATGTACATCAGCAATCAGCTGCGTCTCATTTTTCTCATAAGCCGTGCCGCACACCCCCTTGCCCACAGGTATTCGAGTACACGCTGGCTGACCTGAAAATGGCCCTAACACAAGCTCTCCTTCACGATAAAAGTAAAAGCCAACCCAATTGACGTCATCGACATGGTGGTAAATAAGCGATGACAGATTAGCCGCATTGGCAATTGGATCCGACTCAGAACTGATTAAAGCTTCAGCTTGTTTCAGGAGTAGGCTATAGGCAGAATTTAACATGGATTTTGAGTATGTTTTAAGGTCTTATAGTTGCAGATGATCAATACGGGTAATACCCAGCGATTTCAAGTGATGCATTAAACTAGGGAGCTCAGGGTGACGAGTAAATAATGCCGTATGATCGATATTGTCGGTGTTAACACTTGAACTCAATAAGTGTTTCACTCTTCTGGCTACCGCGTCGCCAGAGTCGATCAGGCGAACAGATCGATTATATTGTGTAAAAACAGCGCCAATTTCGTCCGCCAACAATGGAAAGTGCGTACAAGCCAATATCAATGTATCAAGTTCCGTTATCTCAATCAGCGGCATCAAAATCGAACTCAACAAATCCAGGTCAACACTTACTCCAGCCAGTTTCCGTTCAGCCATGTCCACCAAAGCTTTACTGCCCAACTTCGTGATTGCGCAATCGGATGCAAAGTCTTTAATAAGTTGATCTGTGTAACTTCGATTTACGGTCGCCGGGGTGGCCAGCAGTCCGACAACCTTGCTTTGCGTCTCTTTAGCAGCCGGCTTAATCGCAGGCACAACGCCAACAATAGGTATATCTAATTGTCGTCTTAAATGCGGCAAACAAACAGTACTAGCGGTATTACACGCCAAAACAAGCACGTCAGGCTGACACTGCCGAAGGATCGCTGATCCTACTTCGGAAACTCTCTCTAACAACGCCTGTTCGGACTTTGTGCCATAAGGATAGGCTTCGTTATCGCTAATGAAAATTAGCTCAGCATTTGGCGATGCCGCACGTATTTTTGAAAATACCGTTAAGCCACCCACGCCAGAGTCATATACCGCCACCTTAGACATGAGAAAACGTGAGACGTTTACGGCCTTTATCGAGCATCACTCAATTGATTAACGTAGGATTCTACGCCCTCTTCAACTTTAGCAAAAGTCTTGTTGTAGGCGCCAGAGATCGTCAAATTATTGAGGTCAGCTTTGGTATAGCTCTGGTATTTTCCAACCAACGCCTGCGGAAACTCCACGTATTTAATCTTACCTTCAGCCACCCACTCAGAGGTCGATTTAGACGCTTTTTCCAACGTGTTTAGCACGGCCGTCGCTACGTCATTGAAGCTTTGTGCACGACCAGTTCCTACATTAAACACGCCATTACCTTCAGGGTGTTCTAAAAAATGTAAGTTAACATCAACCACGTCTTCTACCCACACAAAATCTCGTAATTGTTCGCCATCGGCGTAGCCACCACTACCTCCAAACAGGTTCACAAAACCTTGATCATGATATTGATTGAAAAAGTGGTAGGCCACCGATGCCATGCGCCCCTTATGCTCTTCACCCTGACCGTAAACATTAAAATATCTTAGACCAACGACTTGTGAATCAGAAAGATGACCGTGTTTTCGCACGTATCTATCGAACAGTAGCTTTGAATAGGCATAAGCGTTCAATGCTTGTTCATACTGAGGCTCTTCGACAAAAGTTTCACCGCCACCGTAGCACGATGCCGAGGAGGCATAGATATACGGAATACTGTGCTCCGCGCAATAATGAAACAAAGACTTAGAGTATACATAGTTTGTCTCCATGATATACCGGCCATCACTCTCCATGGTGTCCGAGCAAGCGCCTTGGTGATAAATAGCCGTGGGGCCGCCGAATTCCATTCCTTGAGCAATTCTACCTATAAACTCATCTTTATCCATGTAGTCTTCAATATCACAACTTTCGATATTTCTGACTTTATTGCCATCACTTAGATCATCTACGACCAAAATATTATTGAGACCACGCCTATTTAGACCCTTAATTAAATTCGAGCCAATGAACCCAGCTCCACCCGTGACAATAATCATATTTCGTACCTAATCTTAATAGCCAATTCCATAGTAATGGCTTAAATTCACTTTGCCAGCTTAGAAATAACTTCATCCACGCTAGCCACTGCCGTCCCCAGCTTGCCAACAACAATGCCGGCGACCGTATTCGCTAAGCTCAACTTTTCTTGATCACTAAAATCACTGACTGAAGCAAGCGCCATCAAGGAAATTACCGTATCCCCAGCACCGCTGACATCGTATACTTCCAATGCTGTGGCCGGAGAGTTAACCTGATCTCCGTTAGCGCAGAACAAGCTCATGCCTTTTTCGCTTCGAGTAACCAGCAGGTATTCCAACTCTAAATCACTTCTCAACTTGTGAGCTTTCGCGGAGAACTCCGATTCATCAGCGCTGACACCAGCAACGGCCTCAAATTCTTTCATATTGGGTGTGATTAACGTGGCCCCACGATATCGAGAGTAATCGCTACCCTTTGGGTCAATAATGACAGGAACATTGGCTTGCTTAGCCAAATCAATCATTCTGGCTACGTGTGTCAATCCCCCCTTTCCATAATCTGAAAGAACCACAACATCGCAATCGGCTATGGCTCTTGAAAAACCAGTCAGACATTGCGCTAACACTTCATCGCTTGGCTTTTCATCGAAATCGGCGCGCAGGAGTTGCTGATTTTGAGCAACCATTCTTAACTTCACGATAGTTTTAATAGATGGATCTATAACCAGCGATGTGCGAGCCCCATAGCGCTCAATTATCTTCTCGATCTCTCTGCCTGCTTCATCATCACCAACCACTGATAGCAGCTCACACTGTGCGCCCAATGACAGTATATTATGCGCCACGTTTGCTGCGCCGCCGGCACGCGCTTCCTCAGTATGTACGGCTAATACAGGAACCGGCGCTTCGGGTGAAACTCGGTCGACGCTGCCAAACCAATATCGATCTAACATCACATCACCCACAACAAGGGCTCTGATGTTAGAGAAATGATCGCTAGTTATTTGCATAAGTTCTATTATTGATCGCTAATTCGATCTTCCAATGCCATGATATTTGAAGCCATCACGCGACAATGCCGCTGGATCGTAAATATTACGACCATCGAAAATTAAGGGCTTCTTTAACTGCCTTTTAAGACGCTCGAAATCCGGGCTTCGAAACGTTTTCCACTCAGTCACAATCACTAAAGCATCTGCATCTTCAGTGGCCGCGTACATATCATCGACGAATTCAACGGAGCTCTTAACTGATTCCAACATATGAGCCGCTTCGTTCATTGCAACAGGGTCAAATGCCTTAATTTTCGCACCTCGCTCAACCAAACCATTAATAATAACCAGGCTAGGAGCCTCTCTCATATCATCTGTATTTGGTTTAAACGACAACCCCCATATCGCGAACGTCTTTCCAGTCAAGTCTTGGCCCAGTTGAGTATCGATTTTCTGCAAAATTACGTACTTTTGCTCCTGATTAACGGCTTCAACCGCATCGAGTATCTTGGCATCATAGCCTTGCTGCTTGGCCGTGCGGTGCAAAGCCTGCACATCCTTTGGAAAGCATGATCCGCCATACCCACATCCAGGGTAAATAAAATGATATCCAATTCTTGGGTCGGAGCCTATTCCTTGCCGAACGAGCTCAATGTCAGCGTCCAAGCGTTCCGCCAAATTTGAAAGCTCGTTCATAAACGAAATCTTAGTCGCAAGCATTGCATTTGCTGCGTACTTAGTCAGCTCAGCCGACGGGATATCCATCACGATTAGCCTCTCGTGATTTCGATTAAACGGCGCATAAAGCTGACGCATCAACTCAACAGCCCGCTCATCATCAGCGCCTACCACAACACGGTCTGGCTTCATGAAATCCTCAATGGCAGCACCTTCTTTAAGAAATTCGGGATTAGAGGCGACACTGAATTCAACGTCGACCCCCCTTATTTCCAACTCCTTAGCAATGGCAGCTCTAACTCTTTCAGCTGTCCCAACCGGCACAGTGGACTTAGTCACAATCACTCTGTGTTCTTGCAAGTTTTGCCCTATTGACTTTGCCACCGCTAAAACATGTGACAAATCAGCTGACCCATCCTCATCCGGCGGTGTGCCTACGGCGATAAAAATAATTTCAGCGTGATCAACAGCCTTTTTGATATCAGTTGTAAAACTTAACCTCTCTTGAGAAACACTTTGTTTCACCAATCGTTCCAATCCAGGTTCATATATCGGAATATTGCCACTTAACAGCATATCAATTTTAGCTTGATCTTTATCAACGCATAAAACTTGATTACCAACGTCTGCGAAGCAGGTTCCCGTGACTAAACCGACGTAACCGGTTCCAACGATTGAAATTCTCATAGAGTATTCTTTAATAAATTAGTTCGCAGCCAACCTCACGTCAGCAACGCCAAAAAAGATAGCGCAATAATAGACTATTCGTGCTTTTGCGTCACAAAAAATGGGTGTAAAACGCCCCCCATTAAGCCGTCTATCAGTGATTTAATACGCATGGTAAAAGCGATTGACAGCCCCAACGCCGGTGAGTACCCCATTAAAGCAAGAATTCCTGTATAGGAAGCCTCCATCAAAAATAGATTGCCGAAGGAAATTGGTAAATTCATCAACAACATGATGACCGGCGTGGCCAAAATCACATCAATCAACTGAACATCACTTTGGAATACTTTTGCGGTTACGTAAACATTGATGACGGCAACCACATAAAATAAAAAAGAGTTAGCAAACGCAAACACGATGGCTGAACGCGACTTACGGTAGGCTAGAATAGAATCCAATAGACTATCGATCTTCAGGAAAATTGGCTCCAGTTTAGGAATAAGCACAACAAACCATGATCTAACTTTATGGTAGGCTCTGAGATCTAGCACCAACCAAGCAATCAATCCTAGACCAAAAGAGAAAGCGACCAAACTCACTATTATGTACGCTGAATCAAACCTAGATAACTGAGCCAAAACGGCCATTCCAGCAAGCACCAGAAGCACTAACACTCCGGTGTACCGCTCGACGAATACGGATGCTAATGAATCTGCTTGCCGTCCACTGTACTTACCCAGTTCATAAGATCGAACTACATCGCCCCCCACACTAGTGGGCAATACTTGATTGTAAAATTGCCCGACAAGGTAATAGGAAAATATTCGCCAATACCCTGCGACTATTTTTTGCGACCTAATTAAGGCCCACCACTTAAAAGCCGACACCATATTAATCACCACGCCGACCAATACAGACACTACTAGCCAGTTCAGATTGGCACCTGAAAGCGTACTCCAAAGTAGTTGTCGCCCTTCCTGAGAGAACAAACCGGCTTGATTAACCAATACACCTAACAAGACAAAGGCGATGAAAATCTGGAGAAATTTTAGAACTGATTTATTCAAAATTTGGATTAACTAGTGAAAGACGTAAAGAATTCAATTTTAAATGAGAAATTTCCCACTTTTTTGTGGATTGTAACTGGGATTTAACCCTCAAAGTAAGTATTATCGCGCTCTTTCGAAAACCACCCAATTGTAACGTTTCATGACACAAGCATCTGCACGACACATATTAGTGTCGACTGAACAATCTTGCATAGATTTGCAAGCCAAAATTAACGCTGGCGAATTAACATTTGAAGCCGCAGCAGCCGAACACTCTCAGTGCCCTTCTAGCAAGCAAGGCGGGGATCTAGGAAGTTTCGGACCCGGCATGATGGTTCCTGAGTTCGACCGCGTTGTGTTCAATGAAGAAGTTGGTAAAGTTCATGGCCCAGTACAAACGCAGTTTGGTTATCACTTAGTGGAAATCACAAGCCGCGAAGGTTAGAAACAGGCACTACTCGCCCTAGACCTTGTACGGATCTAGGGCGTTACTCCAGTCAAATAGGCAGTACGAAGGATCGTAAAACGAAAAACAAGCTTGTACTCAACACAACCACATATAAGCTGGAAACGTTACTCAGACTCAATGCTCCCGCTACACAGGCCGCTAGTAAGTAATCTGTGCCCGCTGAGATCTGCACGTGCTCCGCATAGCTAACCTGGAAGACGATAGGCGTCCAAATGGCTGTTAACACCGCCAACCCTGAAAACCCCAAAAACCGTTTCTGCCTCTCACCCACTTTGTACTTCACTCCTTTAGCTAAGAAGATGAAGCGATTGAAAAAAGTGATAATAGACATCCCCAAGATCGTAAACCAAATCATGTCGACACCTTTGACTTAGAATCAATGAACATTAACAAACTGTAGCCGGTCACCATTCCAATAATCGTCGCAATTAATATATAGCTTTCGGAAAACAGTGGTTTCAATACAACGGATGACACACCAGCAACTAGTACCGTTACAACTTCAGGTTTGGATTTAATTTGGTCAAACGACATTGCGATAAACGTTGCCACAATCGCGAAATCTAATCCCAGGCTTTCGAGATCAGAAAAATAGCTGCCAGCAATAATGCCAGCGAATGTAGCGATGTTCCAAATCAAATAGAATGTAATGCCAGAACTCAGCGCAAACGTGCTTGAAAATGCCCCCTTAGCTTTTGTATGAGCCTCTGACACAACAAACATCTCATCAGTCAATACGAAAGCGATGCCCGCTCTCATTGGTAATTTAAGCGACTCTACGTGACTCCTAAACACCATGGAATAGAGTAAATGCCTGGCGCTGATCACCATGGTCGACCCGAATATTGAATGCACTGAAATACCGCCAGCGATCATACCAATACCAGATAGTTGAGCCGCACCGGCAAATACCAATAACGATAAACATTGGGCTTGTACGTTACTTAATCCGGCTTGAATCGCCAATGCGCCAGTTAGAATTCCCCAGGGTATTACGGCTAGAGAAAGTGGCAATATTGCTAACGCCCCTTCGCATACCGTGGGTAGGTTTCGGTGATTCATTAGTGGCAGGGGTTGGGTTACTATAAGTGGCTATAATAACAAAATCATCCAGCGATTTGAGACCTAAGCAAAAAAGCCTCAGCGAGAGCCGAGATGAATCAAATTGGACGGGGCTTTTGAACCCTTAATTGACTTTAGAACGCACTCTAAGTGGACTTTTCCTAGGAAAATGCGCACGTAAAAACTCCATTTGATCCGCTAAAATTCTACGCCCGCGAAGATAAATATATTCAGCGTGTGTCGGCTTAAAAGGCACAGCAAGCAACTGCATCCTTGCTTGCTCTGGTGTACGCCCCGCTTTGAAGTTATTGCACCTTTTGCATGATGTAACTACATTACTCCAAGTATCAGCGCCATTTTGAGATATGGGCCTAATGTGATCTCTGGACAACTCATACCGCGAAAACTCATTCCCGCAATACAAACAGCAATACCCATCTCTTGCAAACAGCGTTTTGTTAGACAGCGGAGGAGTGTAATTACTATGGTGTCGGAACTTGGCTTGAGTCTCTCCTTGGGTGGCGATAATTGAATTGACAGCAACACCACTTTGCTTGCCTGTCACGGAATTTCTGCCACCTCGAACCTTGTATAGTGTCTCACCACAACAATAGAGCACTTGGCCAAGATGGTAGCAATGAACCGCATCTTTAAAACTGATCCAGTCAATCGGCATTCCAGACGCATCCGTTCGTAATACCTGCTGGTTAAAGTCATATGGCATGTGCTCTACCCCTGAATTTAGATACCGCTAAATATAATCAGGCCATCTAAGATGTGTGCAGCGTCGCAGAGCATCAAAGACAAGACAGTTATGCCAGAAAGAGTCTCACGGCCTTCGTTAGCCTTTCGAAAGAAAGTTCCGGAACAAGTGTAAACCTAATGGTAGAAATTAACATGAAAATCAGAAAAGAAACCTTCACAAAAATTCTCGAGCAACTTTTGCAGCCAACTCTCGACTCTTAGGGTTCCACGAATCCATCAAACTAGCGTAGGTCAAAATTGGGTGAACCCTATTTGTAAACAAATCTTTACTCGACTCATGCCCCCAAAACTTACTCAGCACCTCGACTTGAATTAACCCTTGCTCAGCAATTTTTGCGCCTAACCGCTCGATTTCCGATGCAGGAATCAGCCCTAAGTCTCGTATAAATTGAGTCTGCTTATGCTTACCCACAAATACCTCGGCATTAGATGGTGTGAATTCCCTAACTGTTTTAGAGGCAGTGACATCGCCCCCTAACACACCTTCGTAACGGGATAAGTCAGCCGTCTTCCACCAGTTTGAGTCCTGAGTAAAATAACGCCCAAACGAGTACTTCTCTCTCAGAGCCGGGTACTCATCAACCCACATTTTCACGAGCTTAACGCGGAGGGCCCAAGCATATCGCCCTTTTTTGTAGGTAGTGAACCCCTGACTTTTTAGCTCTCGCAATACCCAGCCTATGGTACCCATAGAAACACCGGCATGATCAGCAATGCGGCGGTAACTGGAATTTAATAAGCTCTCATTAATCAACAGCGCAAGTATTACCCTCAACCCCGTTTCAGTGAATAGCTTTGAAGCCCGATCTAGCGCATAGCTATCACGCGGCTTCTTTCCCTGAATCAAAACGTATATCGGAGGTATGTTTAGGTACGCATTGCCAACATTATCTAAATAGTTGATGTTGGATTCCCTGAACTTTTCGGCCTCTTCATCATTAACATAATCAGATATTACAAGGTTGTCCGCACCATTAGCGGCGTCCAAAAGTTCTTGCATAGCCTTGCCGCTAATTCCTCCCTCCTGTAAGTGGGTAACTAAGTATTTCTTTATACTGTCGAATTTAACCCTAGCTTTGCTGGGTTTGCCTAGGTCATTTTCAGCCAGATCGGATAAGTCAGACCGACTCACTCGTCCAACCAACCCAGTCTGAAACTTCAATTGCTCTAGGGCACGGTTGACTATTGATCTCTCATTCATTTTTTATTATCAAGCACAGTAAAGCGCCAGAACACGATCCGTGCCCTGGCGCAATATAGTTTCTATTTCTAGAGTTTATTGACTGTAAACGCTAACGAAACATCGCAAGGAAAATGCGCTATTCTCCATTCCCCTTCTGCTCTTCTGCGGTCTTAAGTTTTGCCTCAAGCTCCTTTAATGCACGATATTCCTCATTACTGAGAAGCGCTTTTTCCGTATCCGTCATTTCAGACAGAAGCTTCACTGCCTGTTTCGTCTCGCCAGTCACAGGATCAATGTAAGTACGCTTAGTTTTATCCGCTGTCGCTTCCAAAGCATAGGCACCGGAAACGGCCATCATCATGATTAAACTTGAACTTAATAATATTTTTCTTAATGGTTGGGTAGTCATAGGTACTTCCTCATTTACTAATTTGGTTAAGATGATTTCGGCAATCACTAACGATCGAAAAGCCGAATGGTAGGGTTCGCTGTTTAGTAGCAGCGAGAGGAAGTTTAGACATCGGAGAAGATGGACATGCGTTTTCTAAAATGGCTTTAATAACTGAAGATCAGAGTATTACGAGTTTTTAAGACGGTCAATGATAGGCTGGCCGGTGAAAGCTACCACCAATCACACGTACAGGATAATCTTCAACTTTACGTATTATCAAAGACCATCTATCCAGTTACTTTTTATTAATATTATTCTCAGTCAGCTATCGTTTGTATCGGCTTCGTTTTCCAAAAAAGTCTTCCACACACCAAATGGCTCCCATATTTTGTGAAGATCTATCGACGCTTGCTTTGGTGTAAACCCCTGATATTCAATCCGAAAACGATAAAGAAATGCCGAAACACGCATATTAGCTGCGCAATGAACCCAGGCCGTTTGAGACTCCAGCTTGGCCATTATTTCAACAAAATTTTGATAATTTTGTTCTGTCGGCGCTTTGAAATCTACAGGCAGGTGAATGTAGTCCATGCCTAACGACTCTACTATTTGCGCTTCCCCGATAAGCGCGTTTTCAGCTGAACTTGGTGCTAGATTCACAACCGACTCGACGCCTAGACCCTTCATATTCTGAAATTGCTTTTGCGTGGGCTGTCCCGACGTATAGAGTTTCGGCTCCAACTGTAGAAAATTGTAAGCTCGTTCCGGCGCGCCGTTTCTGAATGAAAAACCCAAGTACTTTTCAAAAAGAGAGACAACATATCCTAGCGCCGACAAAACGGTATTCCAAGAATGATTAATCGATAGATTTTTCATTTACGCCTCCTTGTCTCTTTAGGTAGATATCCAGATCGCTCTTTTCCATCATAGTCTCCGGCCTCTCTAACTCATCAAATCCAAACTTTTTGTACAAGCCGTGTGCCCCTGCTGTCGCCAGCAACATTCTACGTAAGCCCTGAACCTCGGGCATTCGGAATGCATGCTCCATCATATCTTTGCCAACCCCTCGACCTTGATACTCCTCTAAGATAAAAACATCGGCCAAATAGGCAAACGTACTTTTATCTGTGATAAATCTGCCAAAGCCAACTTGATCTGAACCATCGAACATCGCAAAACACACCGAATTACGCATTGCTGCATCCACAACCTCCAGCGTAATGCCTTCCGACCAATAGCTTCGAACCAAATACGAATGTACAAGCTCTGCACTCATTTCAGTAGCGTCACTACTAAACCTTAACACCATCTTTAAAGCCCATCTAAATTTATCTAAAACTCTCTTTATCTAATGCTATTTTTTAATATAAAACAATAACCACGTAATCCCTCTCTGCACTCTAATTTTGCTATTTAACCCTTAAATCATCGAAAACCAGACTCTTTAAACCAGCAAATTCGTCACGACAGCCAGATCCGCGTACCGACCCCACCTAAGTACCTTTACTTAGTATCGACTTATTGATAGAACGAGCTACCGACTGCCTCAAATTGTGAAGAAACAATGCTTGTATTGAAACCAAATTGCGAATGGTGCGATAAAGACCTTCTCGCCAATGCTACTGATGCGATGATTTGCAGTTACGAATGCACTTTCTGTCGAGAGTGTGTTGAACAAATTTTAAACAACGTGTGCCCTAACTGCGGAGGTGGACTGTGTGAAAGACCTATTCGCCCTCAAAAACCACACCGGAAAGCACTCAGTTTAATCGATCAGCCAGCCGCTACCGAAAGAGTTAACACACCTTATTCTAAAGACCAATTGGCTGACTTCATAAACACCTTAAAGAAGGTTCCTCCCAACCAAAGATGATCAGACTAACGTGGAAGTAAAAACCATTGCCTTCTTGATACTTCAAAAGAGTTAAAGCTTGTTTAGCTAGAGCCTCTTTGTAAGACTTTAATCTACACTGTCTGTCTACCCCATGATAAAGGTCAGACAGATGAAACGTATTGATATCGCAACGTTGATAAAACAAAATAAGGACATTGTTCTCTTTTTGTTACTCATGATAATTTTTCGGAGCAGTTTCGCCGATATAAACAGGGTTCCAACCGGCTCAATGAAGCCCACCATAGTTGAGGGTGATCGCATTGTTATCAATAAGTTAGCATACGATCTTCAATTTCCATTGACCAATACCAAACTATTCAAACTTGCAGATCCTGAACGAGGGGATATTGTGATTTTCGAATCATCCATTTCGAAACAACGGTTAGTTAAACGTGTTATCGGCGTTCCAGGCGATGTCATTTCAATGCAAAACAACCACATTACCATTAATGACCAACGGCTAAGTTATAAGGATTCTTTGAGCTCAACGTCAGAGCAATATAAAGACCTACAAGAAGATTTACTTGGCACACTGCACCAAATTAGAATTCAAAACCACCAATCTTACCTGTCGTCGTTTGAGTCTCTCAAAGTTCCCAATGGGTATTACTTAGCACTGGGTGATAACAGAGACAATAGCGCGGATTCTCGCGTGATAGGTTTAGTCCCGAGAAATGAAATCATCGGGCGGAGTCGTCACGTTCTTGTTTCTTTGAACCCGGAAAGATTCTATTTACCCAGACCTTCGCGTTTCATCAAAACTCTGTGAGTTTGACGAAACGACCCGTCAATCCAAGCCTAAAACCTCGTCAATCGCGGCTATCAGCGGCTCGCCAATGATATTACTGGGGAAATGAGTTACGTGGTTACCATCAGCAGAAACCAGATATTTATTAAAGTTCCAACTCGGTGAATATCCAGTCGCTCGCGAAAGCCGCTGAAACATTTTGTTCGCTGACTCACCCTTAACTGACGAGGGCTCCAGCATCGTAAAAGTGACACCGAAATTTTTATAGCAAATCTCAGCCACACGCTCTGAATCATCGTATTCTTGCTTAAAATCATTTGATGGGAAGCCAATTATGGCTACTTTTTCGGCAAAATTATCATGCAATTCTTGCAGTTGGCTAAACTGAGATGTAAACCCGCATTGGCTGGCCGTATTGACCACCAAAAGAGCTTTCCCCTTAAACGCTTCACAGAAATCAACGACCTCCTTACTTCTCAACTTTTGGGCAGAAAAGTCCAGGAAATCGTGGCAATCGGCATTTGCCGAGAAAGACCACTGGCTCAATAACAGCAATAGACAAAGTAACGATCTGAATCTTTTTAACATGAATTGATAATCCTCAAACTTTTGCAAACTATATTACTCTTCGTACACAAGTAATGTAAATCAGACCTGCACCGATAACGCTCCATCGGACTTTATCAAAGTGGATAACGCGACCGCAGCGTTAGAAAGACTTCTTTTCGTATGAAATACTAAGCCTAAACTTCTTCGCAAATTCAGACCTACGTCGAGCACTCTGAGCTCCCCATCCTCCAACATGCTTTTTGGCAACAAGCTCCAACCGATGCCGGCTTGAACCAACATTTTCAAAGTTTGCAAGCTGTTAGTTTGCATTTGCAGCTTCATATCTATTCCATTGGATTCAAACAGTCTTTGCATAATTTGGTGAGTTTCAGTCTCTTTACTGGGCAAAACGCACGAATGTTTAGCCAAATCCGGAAGTGTTACTTTGGCGATTTTGCTCAGATCGTGCTCTTTCGACGCCACGATGAATAGATCATCAACCCACACTACCTCGGCACTTATCTTTTCCGGCAACACTTTTGGTAATGTGATTACGGCAAATTCTATATCGCCTTTTTCCACCGAACTAAATGCTTGATCAGAATCTTCAAAACGAATATCTAAATCAACTTCGGAATGACGCTCGTTAAAGGTTTTTAATATCGGCGGCATTCGATATAGCCCAATATGGTGCGATATCGATACTGCGAGATTACCACTGATGTCTTGATTTAGATTCGAGGCATAACGTTGCAACTCCTCAGCCTGATCAACCAATTCATGGGCCTTACTAAGCAGTTGTTTACCGGCCTCTGTTAAACTCACGGTTCTGGCGATACGGTTAAATAGAACAACCCCCAATTCGGCCTCTAAGGCTGCTACCCGCTTACTAACAGCAGGCTGAGTGATGAATAAGTGGTTGGATGCTTTTGAAAAGGATTTGTAACGCGCAACGGTAATAAACGCATTTAACGAAGAAATATCCACCGTAAAATCTACCCTATTTTAGTATTCCATTTTAGAATGGATATTATAAAAACAATGAATTTATATTATCAATGAATTTTGTTAATATCCATCTTAATCACTGAGTTGATAGTTCAAAAGATCAGCCCATCAGGCGAACACCATCTAGCAATATTTAAATTGAGAGTGGTTTCGCAGACCAAACACATTTTACTGAGAGGATCACCATGGCTAAAACCATGTATGAAAAAATCTGGGATGCACACTTTGTTCATCAAGAACCAGGCCAAGCGGCATTGCTGTATGTCGATCGACATCTGATGCACGAGGTCACCTCCCCGCAGGCGTTTGAGGGTCTAAAAATTGCTCAACGAGGAATTCGTAACCCTCACAGTATCTTGGCAACCTTGGACCACTGCGTGCCCACTAAGATTGCAGACCGGCTAAATTTGCCTGATCCAATTGGCGCTAAGCAAGTTCAAACCATGATGGACAATTGTGAAGAACATGGCTTAACGTTGTACGACATGCAAAGCAAAAATAATGGCGTTATACATGTCGTAGTGCCCGAACATGGCTTTGTGCACCCAGGGATGACCACTGTTTGTGGTGATAGTCATACCGCTACTCACGGAGCATTCGGTGCGCTCGCGTTTGGTATTGGCACCTCTGAGGTCGAGCACGTGATGGCAACCCAAACCTTACCTCAATCGAAATCCAAAACGATGCTGGTTAAGGTAGACGGCAAACTGTCTAAGTTCAGCACCGCTAAAGACATTGCGCTCGCCATCATTGGAAAAATCGGCACCGCCGGTGGAAATGGGTATGTTATTGAATACGCCGGTGACGCAATACAAGCACTGTCGATGGAAGGCAGAATGACTTTGTGTAATATGGCCATTGAAAGTGGAGCTCGAGCTGGCCTTGTCGCTCCTGATCAAAAAACCTATGATTTTCTTGAAGGAAAAGAATTCTCTCCTCATGGCGATGCTTGGGAACAAGCGTTGTCGTACTGGAAAACATTACCCAGTGACTCGGACGCGGCATTCGACTTAACCATCGAATTAGATGCGGCTGACATAGCCCCTCAAGTAACTTGGGGTACATCCCCTGAACAAGTTGTACCCGTTAATTCGAGTGTCCCCTCTCCTAACGATTTTGAAAATGAAGGCAAGGGTATAGCATGCAAAAGCGCACTGGATTACATGGGGCTCGACTCTGGCACACCCATGACCGATGTGGAAATTGACTTTGTCTTTCTCGGATCATGTACCAACTCTCGTATTGAAGATTTCCGAGCCGCGGCTGAAGTAGCTAAGGGCACTCAGGTACCAAGTCGTGTCACGGCAATCGCAGTTCCTGGATCGTACATGGTCAAAGAACAGGCTGAAAAAGAAGGCTTGGATAAAGT
Organism: Arenicella sp. 4NH20-0111; assembly: GCF_040366405.1. NCBI lineage: Bacteria > Pseudomonadati > Pseudomonadota > Gammaproteobacteria > Arenicellales > Arenicellaceae > Arenicella > Arenicella sp. 4NH20-0111. Next base: position 278,516 of record NZ_BAABWF010000002.1, on the reverse strand, counting down.
ATTTACTGACGCCGGCTGGGAATGGCGTGAGCCAGGTTGCTCCATGTGTCTGGCAATGAATGGCGACCAATTGAAGCCTGGTGAGCGATGCGCCTCCACCTCAAATCGTAACTTCGAGGGCCGTCAAGGTAAGGGAGGACGAACCCACCTTGTCTCTCCTGCGATGGCGGCCGCGGCCGCGGCTGCAGGTCGTTTCGTCGACATACGCGAATTAGAACAGAATTAACCTGGAGTTCACCCATGGAAAAGTACAAGAACCATACCAGTGTTGCGGCATTAATGAACCGCAGCAATGTCGACACAGACCAAATCATCGCAAAACAGTTTTTGAAAAAAGTGGAACGAACCGGGTTTGGCATTCACTTGTTTCATGATTGGCGCTTCTTAGAAGATGGCAGTGCCAACCCTGACTTTGAACTCAACAACCCGGCCTTTGAGGGTGCTAAGATTTTAGTGGCTGGAGATAATTTCGGCTGCGGATCATCAAGAGAACACGCCCCTTGGGCCATCGATGACTACGGGTTCAACACAATCATCTCCACAAGTTTCGCTGATATTTTTTATAACAACTGCTTTAAAAACGGGATCTTACCAATTGTTGTTGATGCTGATACTTTAAAAAAGTTGATGTCAGAAATTGAATCGAATGAAGGCGTCGAATTCACCGTAAACCTTGAAGATCAAACCGTCAGTAGTCCTGGGGGAATCTCGGTTTCATTTGACATCGATGGCTTTCGAAAGCACAACTTACTTAACGGTTTAGATGATATTGGCCTCACGCTAAAGCAAACTGAGAAAATTGACGCTTATGAAGTCAAACACAAACAACGATTTCCGTGGCTTTGGGCAAGTTAACTAGTTTTTTAATATGCTCAAAAACGGTCGACTAAATGTCGACCGTTTTTGCGTTTAGTGTCCGGATAGAACGTATAATTTGTTACTATCAAGTGTGCTTCCTCGGCGCATTATTCCAATATTAACGCAAACTAGAACAGTCTTACTTACATGCAAATCACTCTAATGGACACCACACTGCGCGACGGTGAACAGACACAAGGGGTATCATTCGCCCCTTCCGAAAAGGTTAGCTTGGCTCAAGCTTTACTCGGAAAGCTAAAAGTTGACAGAATCGAAGTTGCGTCTGCTGGTGTCTCGCAGGGAGAGCAACTCGCCGTAAAGCAAATTAATGATTGGGCTCTGGACAATGGGTACCTAGCACAGGTTGAAGTGCTGGGCTTTGTCGACGTCAATCGCAGTGTTGATTGGATTCTGGAAACCGGCGGCAAAGTCATCAACCTCCTGTGCAAAGGCAGCGAAAAGCACTGTCTGACGCAGCTGAGACAGACCCCAGAACAACATATTGAGCGAATAGAACAAACAATTGAGTATGCTCACGCAAATGGAGTGGATGTAAACGTCTATTTTGAAGACTGGTCTAACGGCTATCAAGACAGCCCTGAATACGTCTACCATTTGACTGAGGCGTTACAAGGCTTGGGAATCAATCATTTTATGCTGCCCGACACATTGGGAGTCATGTCCCCGAATGAAGTCAGTGTCGCTATTAGCGACATGGTGTCTCGGTTTCCTGAGTTACAGTTTGACTTTCATCCCCACAATGACTACGGCCTTGCAACAGCCAACGTGATTGCAGCCGTTGAAGCAGGAATTAGCTCTATACATTGCACGGTCAATTGCCTAGGTGAACGAGCAGGCAACGCCTCGCTTGCGGAGGTTAGCGTTGTGCTACGCGATAAACTCGGCATTGACTTAAGCATTGATGAGAAGCACATAGTTGACATAAGCCAAATGGTTGAAAGCTTCTCAGGAAAATTTGTTGCATGCAACGCGCCGATCCTAGGCACTGACGTTTTTACTCAAACAGCGGGCATTCATGCTGATGGCGATAAAAAAGGAGGCTTGTACGTCACCAAGCTTTCCCCTGAACGATTCGCTAGAAAACGTACTTATGCACTGGGAAAGCTCGCGGGCAAGGCATCATTAGAACAAAACCTTGACGCTCTTGGAATCAAATTGTCTGCTGAAGACCAAAGGAAAGTATTAGACAAGGTCATTGAGCTTGGCGACAAAAAGCAAATCATCACGACTGACGACCTTCCTTTTATCATCTCAGATGTATTGGAGTCGACCGGTGAAGAAAGAGTATCGTTAATGGATTGTAAGATGACGAGTAATTTTAAGGGCAGCTCTTCGGTTGAATTAACCGTGAGTATTGATGGAGAACAATGCACTGCGGTGGCTGAGGGCAACGGCGGCTATGACGCTTTCACGAACGCCTTAGACCTAACCTTGGAACCCTTTAATGATATTAGTCGCCCTCACCTCGTGGACTACCAAGTTCACATACCGAAGGGTGGCCATACAAACGCATTAACGGAAGCCGCCATCACCTGGGAATTAAATAATGGTCGTAAGATGACAACACGAGGGGTGAATTCCAATCAAGTGTTTGCCGCAATTCAAGCCACCCTTCGGGTTATTAACTCATTAGCTAAGAAATAACCCAAGTGACACCAGCAATAAAAGTTCTAGAGAAGCAAAACATTCAGTTTGTTTTGCATAGTTATCATCACGACGAGTCTGCGCCGTCTTACGGCTTGGAAGCGGTGCAAGAGCTCAATACGTCTGCAGACAGGGTGTTTAAGACCCTAGTCACCCAATCAGTTGAAGGCCATCTTGTGGTTGCCATAGTGCCGGTTTCTGGCAGTTTGAGTCTAAAAAAACTCTCAGCCGCTGTGGGGACCAAGAAAATAGCCATGGCAGATAAACTAAAGGTACAAAGTGCAACCGGTTACGTCATTGGTGGAGTCAGCCCTGTGGGGCAAAAAAGACTGCTAAAAACAATATTAGATGAGTCAGCCTTTAAACACGACACCATATTCATCAGCGCAGGCAAGAGAGGCTTAGACTTAGAATTACGACCATCTGACCTTCAAATTGTTTGTTCCGCAAAAACAGCTCTTATTGCAGCATCTAACTAATCTAATCAAAAAAGGCACCATGACCAACCTAACCATTCGAAAGGCCCAACACGGTGATACTGAGCTCATCCTAAAATTCATCGTCGAGTTGGCAATCTATGAAGAGGCCGAAGAAGAAGTCGTAACGACGCGGAACCATATAGACAAAACCCTATTTTGCAAAAAACCTAACGTGCACGGCCTTATAGCTGAACTAGACGGTCGGGCTGTAGGGTTCGCGGTCTATTTCTTCAGTTATTCCACTTGGCTAGGTAAACACGGTATCTATTTAGAAGATTTGTTCGTTGCTCCAGAATCTCGAGGCTCAGGGGCAGGCAAAGCGCTACTCAAAGAACTGTCTAAGATTGCCGTACGAAATGATTGCGGCCGCGTTGAATGGAGCGTACTTGATTGGAACGAACCTTCGATAAAGTTTTACGAAGCCATGGGAGCAAAGCCTAAGGATGGCTGGACCGTCTATCGACTGGATGATCAAGCGCTAATCGATTTCGCAAACGCTTAGCAAGAATTAGTCGTCTATCAAATCCTGCTTAGTATCGATGTCCTGCAGGATTCCAGCATCATCGCAAGGAAGTTCGACAACCGAGGGTTTGACACGTTGAATCAAATGCCTTGCGCCTACGTCACCGGATAATTGCGTTAATTTAGACCTAAAGCGCTCCCCGAAGAATACAGGGTTACCACGCTGGCCATTAAAGGAGGGTTGAACAATCGTTTTCTTTTGCGCACAACTCAAGATTGCGCGCAGTGTCTCGCTCTTCACGTAAGGCATGTCTGCTAGCCCTATAAGCCACCCCAGCTCAGGATGAGTAGATTTTACGCCAGACACTATACTCCGGCTCATGCCCTGCTCGGCCTCGTTATTGATCACGCACGCCACACCTAAATCATTCAACAACAAACGCAAATCAACATTTCCATCGCGCACCACGACTGAAACGTGTTCGCACACCGTTTTATAACGGTGAATCGTAGATTCAATCACCCTTTGACCGTTCGGCAACCGATGTAGGAGCTTATCGCTGCCAAATCTACGACTGAACCCCGCCGCCAGAATTAAACATCTGGTGTGCTCGCTCATGACGAAAAATGCTTAATATTCAACTCGTCAATTGCCTGAGCAACCACCGCCACCGCTATCTGGCTTGGAGTCTTAGCCGAAATGTTTACGCCCACAGGACCGTAAATTCTTTCCAGGCCGCCCCGATCAATTCCGTGATTCAACAAGGCGTCAAGGCGTTGACAATGAGTTCGCCGACTACCTAGCGCTCCAATGTAATAAGCATTGCTTTCAAGGGCCTGCGCGAGCAGGGTTGTTTCATGCTCGTGCTCATGAAAGAGTGACACCACGCCAGTATATTCATCGCATATATTTGAGAGGTCTGGACAATTACTTAGCGATGTCGACACTAGACCGTGTTGTGCCAATAGTGCACTCGTGAGTTCATTTTGCGCTATGCACAATAAATCAAACCCAGCTTGCAACCCAATCTTTGCACACGCAATCAAAATCGGCCCTTGCCCTAGCAAAACTAACCGTTGATTTGGATGATAGGTCTTATCAAAAGACCCGATGGAGGAGACAATTTTCTCAGTGACAGGACGCCGGTTTTCTAACGCCGACGCAACATTTTTAAAGTCCAAGTACCGCTTGGTTACATCAATATGCACATCGATACCCGATCCACACGGCAACTGAATATCAAAGAATGTAGACCCCATTCCATAGCGTTGCGTCCTGTTTTCCCTGTCTTTGATGGCCATACAGGCTTGGTCAGCTATGGCCTGTTCTGCGCAACCACCGGTAATTTGGCCGACGTATTCGCCCTCAGAGGATACGAGCATTTGAGATCCAAGGGGATAAGGAGCGCTGCCCTCAACATTAACTAATGTGACAAGAGCAACGGAAAAGCCTTGATCAAGGTAATAAAGAGCCTTCGAATGAAGCTCTTGACGTACATCAGTACGAATAAAATTCAACGACATGCAAGATATTTAAGTGTTTACATTCTAAGAACACGACAAATAATTATCACTGCTTTTCTCCAATGCTAAAAATGGTCACGCCTTCGGTCTTTCCTTTGACTTTAACATGATCTAACCGTTCAAACTCATAATTGGAGACTGCATTCATCGTGTATTCACTCACAATAATAGGAACGCCATATTGTTTAGTTAAGCCTTCAAGTCGTGAACCTAGATTAACCGCATCTCCAACAACGGTGTAGGCCATTCTAAACTCAGACCCCATGTTTCCAACGCTCATATCTCCGGTATTTAGCCCTATTCCAATCGCAATTTCCGGCCACCCTTTTCGGCGATAATGCGCATTCAAAGTATCCAGATAGTCGATCATTTCCTTTGCTGCATCAACTGCATGCTCCGCATGATCATCATCGTCAAGAGGTGCGCCCCAAAACGCCATGATAGCGTCACCCATGTATTTATCGATGGCGCCTTTGTGTTTATGAATAATTGTTGTCATGGGCGTTAAAAAGTCATTTAACCACTCAGCCAAATCTTCTGGGCTCATGCTCTCAGAATGAGTAGTGAAATTTCGAATATCGGTAAACAACACCGTCATCAATTTACGCTCAGGTTTCTGAGAAAATATGTCTTCCGTGTCGTGCATTTCGGCAACAACTTCTGGAGGCACATACATGCCAAACATTTTTTGAGTAACTCTTCTGGCTGCCGACTCCATAAAAAAACCGACCACCGTCGTCATGACGTACAAAAAGCTGATCAAAAATAGCGCGGGAGCGATCGCTAAGATTAGATTTTTATCAGTCCACATATACCAATTTAACCAAATGGCGGCGGCACTACTGATTGCAAAGACACTCGCGCTCCAAAATGCTGATAGATAAGGAAACAGTACGCTTAATACGATACCGAGGATAATAATCCCCACCACATTAGCGGCTATTGCCCAAGCAGGTCGAACTCTAAATTCACCATCCAAAATACCCGCTACAACGTTGGCGTGAACTTCAACACCGGATAGCGCTGGAGCAACGGGGGTCGACCTTCTATCGACCAGACCCGCAGCCGACGTTCCTAATATGGCTATCGCTCCCTTGATATCACCTTGATAAGTTCCACGTAAAATCTCGGTAGCAGACACGTACTCAAAGCCTTCTCCGGGCTTCGCATAGGGCACGAAAACGCCGGCATTTTCATCTAATCTCAAAGGCTCTTCAAGCATCAAAAATTCAATAGCCTCGAATGAATTATAATCATCCGTGGTGTAATTTTTATCGGCGAACACAGGTTGCGGTTCATCTAGAAAATAGGCCTGAACCAATTTCAAGGACAAACTGGCGTAAAGACGGCCTTCGTACTTATTTAACAGGCCTACTCGTCTGATAATTCCATCAGGATCCTGCAACAAGATCGAAAAAAAGCCGGCCTCGCCCGCGGCTTCTTGAAACATGGGCAAGTTTGCAGTATACCTTGCCGCCGTGAGTGCGCCCGTCTCCTGCAACAAATTTTCATTCTCAACATCATCGTCAGAAAACATGGGCGGTGGTAGCTGACCGATGCTCTCAGGCTGGTCGTTATCCTCAGCTCCGGGCTCGAAGACAATACCCATCACAATAGATCGATCTTCCAGCGCCTTTGCGAATTTCGCATCTCCCGACTCCGCCTCCATGTCTTCCAGAGTTAAGGTATCGCTTTCCAAAGCACGTACTATTTGATCACGGGAAAAACTATTCTCTGGCTCGGCGAAAACCGCATCAAAACCCAAGGTCTCAATTTCATAATCGTCGAACAGTTTATCAACCAGATCAGCAACCTTTGCTCTGCGCCAAGGCCATTGTCCTTCAGCTAACAAACTCTCTTCATCTATGTCGATGATGATAACGGTATTATGAGAAGCCTCTCTCGCTGACAGATTTATGCGTAAATCATAGGCCTTACGCTCTAGCGCATCAACGAATCCCAAATCCAAAGAAAACTTCGAACCAAACACATCAAACTCTTGATCTATTTGGTCAAAAACCAGCAACATTGTCGAAAGCAAGCCAAATAGTATTAATAAACCACGCTGCATTGAACTACACCCTGTAAATAATTAAACGCAAAAGGCCTTACAAAATTAACTCTGCAAGGCCTTTCCTCTCTGGCAATCCTAAAAAACTAACTTGTCGCCAAACACATGTTAACCGTTTTAATAAAGCGTTTGACTCGTTCTGATTCTAGGTAGGCCTCCTGTTCATCCTCACTCAAATTCACGATAATCGCTATTACATCCGTGGGTAAGACCATCGGCTCGTCATCAATGATAACTACTTCTGGCTCAGGCGTAGGCTCAGGATCAGGTGTAGGCTCTGGTTCCGGAATTGGGTCAGGCGTAGGCTCAGGATCAGGCGTAGGCTCCGGGTCAGGCGTAGGTTCTGGTTCAGGGACCGGTTCCGGCTCAGGTGGTGGTACCACAGCGGCCCGCGTAAATGTGGTAGTCACACTGGGACCAGTGGATGTCAACACACCATTAGTGACCGTGCCATCGTCATTTGCAAAGCCAACAATGGAACCATCAATGTTCCCGGTATTGCCCGTGATAATCGTGAAATCCTCACTTACTGAATTGGCTAAATCCGGGTCGAATTCACCCAATTGACTGACGTCAATAGTGTTTCCGGCTGTCGCAGGAATATTGACATTGCCATTGACAATTACTTGGTCGAATTCGCCGGTTTCGTTGTCAATTTGAATGACAAACGTGTTTCCTCCGGCGGATGCATCTAAGTCCCCGTTAATGGTTAGCGTTCCAGGTGAAAACCCTGGATCGATGGTGGTGTCTTGAATATTTACATCACCATTCACGGCTCCTCCAGAAGCAATACCTGCAACTGTCGATGTGCCACCGCTCAAGAAGCCTCCCTTCAAGTCAAACAGCCCACCAGTGGCACTAATGTTGCCACCTGCAACTAGAATTTGAGCGTTACTGCCCGTTTGCGTGACGGTGTGAGGACCAAACTCCAGTGTGCCCGTATCGACCGCAACCAAGCCATCATTATTATTGAGATTAAACCCGAGCACTGAAGTTCCTGCTCCTTGAGTTCGAACGAATTCACCTGTGTTTTCAAACACTCCAGCCACCGGGTTTCCTGATGCATCCAAATGCGTTATTTCAAAAACGCCTTCCTCAGAATTCATTTCGAATCTACCTGAGTTTTGTATCGAAACAACGCCACTGGTAGAAACAGCATTTGCGACGCCAGAAGTCGGGACTTTAATCATCAAGTCTGGAGGTATTTGGCTATTTGAATCTGGATTAACAAAAGTCTGGTCCGTAACGACGACTGACCCCGACTCCCAACGCACGTTTCCAGAATTGCTCCATGTAACGCCATCTAAATGAAAAGCAACATCCTGCGGATTTGCAACAGAATTCACTCTGCCATTAATGCTGCTATTAAGACCGGTTGTAGTGAGAGTAAATGTACTGCTATCGACACTTGGGTCTCTCTCCAAAGCTATGCGGCCATTATTTACGACCAAGTTTGCAGTGGTAATGGAACTGGCTGAATTAACTGGTGGCGCGACATCAAACAGCCCTGGGCTGAACTCAGTGATGCGAGTGGTCGATGCTATCTCTGCTGAGTCCAGCGTCAACGTCCCTCCGACATTAATATTTTGACTGCCAAATGACGTGATAGCCGCGTTTGCCGATTCACCTTGCACGTCAAAGAAGTTTACTCTAGTTCGTGGGCCACCGATGGCAGGGAAGTTAATTCCGTTCATCGTAAGGTCATTGGAAACGTCGATCGATTGTGTTTCCCAACTGTGAATATTAGCACTGCCACCTAAATCCTGAGTAGCTCCACTGGCAAACGTGAGTGTGCCTCTTGAATCAATGCTCAAATTATCAACATCAAATGTCTGTACCGACGAGCCCGCAGGAATGGGGTTAAAACTGGCATTGGGGTCATTCAACAATAACAACACATTCGAATTCGCACCGACACCGGTCTTAATGTTCAGGCTTTGCGCCTCGAAATTCTGAGTGCCTAATCCAGACACAATTACTTGATTGCTGAAGTTTGGATTAATCATGCCGCCGCCACCGTCATGAAAATTAACCACATCCATTGCCGCATCAGCGTACACAGTGTCGCCAGACGTCAGATCAAAGTTTCGACCAGCTAGAACATTCAAAGTTTGCGTTGTATTTACTGTAACGCTAGCCGATGAATCACCTACGGCTCTAACGTCTGAATTAGCAATAATGGTTATATCGCCACCGGCAACACTGGATGCCGTATCTAACGTTAGGTTATTCGCGTCGAATCGAATACCACCTGAGCACTCATAATTCGAACACCCTACGCTCTCAATCTTGATATTATTTCCTTGAACGACAACCTGTTCTGCAGAGTAGGAAGAACCGTATCGACCGATCGCAATATCAACTTGTTCCGCACCTTGAGCGTTGGTAATGGTCACATCCCCGCTACCCGAGTTGTTAGCATCTGCACGCAACAATATGTCACCATACGTTGAGACCGAATCTAGTACGGTGAGATCGTTACCAGCAGACACAGTAATGTCTCCAGATGGAAATCCATTGGATGCAACATAGGAGTCTACAACGATATTTTGCCCCGCTGTGAGATTGACATCGCCGCTAGCTTGAACACTGCCAGTTCCGGTAATGCTGCCAGCGGTGGCCTCTATATTAATGTCTCCGTCGAACACGTTCTGTGAGGAGGTTAAATTAATATCGCCCGTCGCTGTCGAGATGTTCATCGTACCTTGACTATAGAGTTCAAAGGAAGCTCCGTTACCGTCAAGCCCAGTAGTGATATCTCCACTATTGGTTGCAATGCTAATCGAACCACTATTTGCATATAAATTTCGACTTAAATTCACATCATCAGCGACGTTTATATTGATGTCTCCGCCAACGTTAACGTCATTTTGTGGGCCACTCATTCCAATCAGATTGGCATTAAGTCCACCGCCTGAACTCGTGATCGTCAAATCACCGGCGCTACTTAGTTCACCATTAAACGTGATGTCACCGGTACCTGTATTGAACAATGCGTTCGAGGCATTCAGATCTGCATTAACATTAATCGAACGTCCTGCGTCAAAATCTATATTACCTTCCAGATTAATTGAATTATCGATATTAATGTCGCGGTTGGCGTTAAAGTCGAAATTTACGTTTCGACTTGCCGCATACAGACCGGAATAGCTCGCAATGTTCACCGTTGCTTGGAAGTTTATGTCATTGTCTGCGTTTAACGTGAGCGTCCCATTAAGATCAGCCCCAGTTCCGAAACCATCAGGATTAGGCCCATTCAATAACCAGCCATTCATCGAGGACGTGATCGTGATATTCCCAGCATCTGAACCAGTGTTGCCAGAATTAGTAGTGGATATTGTTACGTCACCATTGTTTAAGCCCGCAAGAATGTCAGATAAATTTATGGTGGGACTTGTGGCTGCAATCGAGGGTGTAAAGCCCGTATAACCGGTTCCCATCGATGCGTCTACGTCGAGTGTACTATCATCCGGAACGTCGCTGATTAAAATATTATGAGGGTCAATCAACCATTCTCCGCCATCACCATTATTCGCGCCGACATTAGGCGTTCCGCTAATGGTCAAATTTTCCAACCCTGATGTTTCAATAAACCCACCATCACCAGACTCAGTACCACCTCTTGCGCTCAAATTACCACTAATGACTGACGTGTTTTCGGAAAAAACTATGATCGATCCGCCATTCCCGTTTTCGCCGCCATCAGCGGTAATGGAACTACCTTCGGTAACAATCGAAGTATGGGCATTTCTAACGGATTCATCTTGCCCTTGAAGCCCACCACCAATTTTTATATCTCCAGCGCTTTCAGCAGACGCATCTATTTCTGCGTCATCAATCAACGCAATGCGTTCACCTTGAATCGTAACGTCGCCGGCCTCTTGCTCCCCTTCGTCTGAGGTTCTGATGTCGGACGCCACTATCACGTCACCTTCTTCGCCTGCGTCAATTGTAAGAACGCCGCCGCCGGTGGAAATTTCAGCCGAAATAACGACTTGCTGGCCGCCTTCCTCATTGAAGGAATTAAATTCACCAGAGTTTTGATCAGGTACTTCTGCTTCAGGTGCTTCTGCTTCAGGTGCTTCTGCGTCAGGTGCTTCTGCGTCAGGTGCTTCTGCTTCAGGTACTTCTGCGTCAGGTGCTTCTGCTTCAGGCATTTCTGCTTCAGGTACTTCTGCTTCAGGCACTTCTGATTCAGGCACTTCTGCGTCAGGTACTTCTGCGTCAGGTACTTCTGCGTCAGGTACTTCTGCTTCAGGTGCTTCTGCGTCAGGTGCTTCTGCGTCAGGTGCTTCTGCGTCAGGTGCTTCTGCGTCAGGTGTTTCTGCGTCAGGTGTTTCTGCGTCAGGTGCTTCTGCGTCAGGTGTTTCTGCGTCAGGTGCTTCTGCGTCAGGTGCTTCTGCGTCAGGTGTTTCTGCGTCAGGTGCTTCTGCGTCAGGTGTTTCTGCGTCAGGCGTTTCTGCGTCAGGTGTTTCTGCTTCAGAAGTCTCGTTACCCTCTGTTTCATCAGAACTTGAAGATGGTTGAGTTTCGTCCTCTTCTTCGTTTACAACCGCCTCATCATTCTCTTTGGCATCGTCAGGATTAGATGGTTCATCTTGCTCATCCGATGAATCTGAACCTGTTGTCTCTCCTGTCTCTACCTCAGTGGCGCTCTCTTGCTCAACCGCCTCTTCATTGCCAGAATTTACATCCGATTCATCATCCGGCTCCTCTTGAGAGCTAGGCTCTTCTTGGTCCGTTTGAGTATCAACGGCTGCAACCTGACGACCAGTTTTTATCGTCACATTTAACGGGCCAGCGGTTGTGGTAATTGGAGCGTTAACCTCAACTCTATTATGTGCATCCAGCGTTAATGTGACTCCCTCGTCGCCTTCAGTTTTGGTAATAGCCGAATTTACATAAATATTACCTTCGCCCTCACCTTCATCACTGGTACGAACTTCAACGTTGGAGCCACCATTAAGCGACGTTGAAATCGATTCCGCCTCGCTGTCTCCAATCGTGATGTCTTCAGGGTCCAACAACCATGTTCCGGCAATACCCTCTGTGGCACTGACATCCACCGGTTGACCAAAATTAAGTACTTTCTTGCCCGACGTCTCAACGAAGCCGCCATCGCCCCGCTCCGATCCACCTCTAGCCGTGATCTGACCAAATGAATTAGTCGTGTCATCAGACCATATAATCACTGTACCGCCGTCGCCTACCTGAGCAGCATCAGCGGAGATTACAGTTTCTTCGTCTACGTTTGTATTTTGAGCATTCTTAACGTCGCCATTACCTTGATAGTCGCCACCAATTAAAATTTCGCCACCACTGGTTCCATTGGCACTAATATTTGCTCCTTCAAGATCGACTTGATCACCAAGCAAATGCAAACTTCCTCCACTTACTCCTTCACCCGTGACGGTAATATTGCCGCTAACGTGTAAGCTATCATCTGCTTCAAGAACAATCTGGCCTTCCGCATTACGGTAGGCTCTATTCGCCGAAATAGTCCCTGTCTGAAAAATTTGGTCGGCAAACACTTTGACAGAGCCATTAGACGCCACAAGTTCTCCGACATTCAAAACCGAGTCCTCTGGCGCAGAAACACGATAGGAAACTCCCCCCTCATTCAATGAATGAAGCGTGACCTCACGCCCAGCCGCAAGTAAAATTCTGCCATCATCAGCTTGAATAAGCCCATGGTTTTCAATCGATGGTGCGATTAATACAACTTCACCGCCAGGGCCTGAAGCGATGTATCCGTGATTCTCGATCTTTCCAGAATCACCTTCAAACCTCAAATTACCAGCCTTGAAGTTGTCATCAGTGATATTCAATGTTGACCCAATGAATGCGGCGGTGTCTATCCTAGCGCCATCGCCAATGACAAGCCCATTCGGGTTTATCAAAAAGACTCTGCCATTAGAATTTAAACCGCCCAATATCTCAGATGGGATGCCACTAATGACTCTATTTAACACCGAAGAATCAGCACCGCTTTGAAGGAACTGAACCAATTCGTTTTGAGAAATAGAAAAGTCTTGCCAATTTATTATTGCGCCATCACTATTTCGTATACTTGTTTGATTTCCTTGGCGTGAAATTTCCGCCGTGCCATGAACGACTTCTTCTCCGGTTGGACCTGCAGTAACCGCAGTACCAAAACAAAGTGACGCTACGCAAAGCGCAACCTTGCTCTTTCTAAGTTGCTTGTTCATTGTGCTACCCATCTTGTTTACCCCTCCACCTCTTACATCCCGAATTAGTTGATTTCGCATATTGTATTCCCCACACTTATCTCTGCATCATCAAACAAATTAAACTCGGTAATGTCTTCTATTAACTCAGTCAAATACACATCAGCGGTGTTCAGATCTATGCCATTGGTAAAACACTCGACGGCGCCACCACCACCCATCATGCACTTATCTCCAGTGTTCATATCAACAAATTTTTGTCCAAAACCCACCCTCACACCACCATCGAAAACGGCGATGTAGACGCCTTCCAATATTTGCTGTAATTGTTGGCGCGTGATTTTTTGCTTACTTCCCCCGTTTTTATCGACAACAAAAATATCGACTTTCTCCTTGGCTTCATCATCGCTCAACGGGCCTCCATCTGAGGCTCTGCAACCGTCGGTTCCAGGCTCACATATTTTGATTACAAAAGTAGTACCTCGAATGCCGATTGTGGTGTTCTTTGCCTTAAAACTTACTTGCTGTGGCTTGTTTTTTCCAATGGCCCCAGTCACAGCTCTTAAGCCTCCTTTGAGCAGTTTAAAAGACTCCTTCTCCTGGCCAGGGGTGGCGTCGTATTCTTCAATATCAAACCGTGATTCAGGCCGCAGAGTGATCTTGCCGCCATCTGAAAACTTGATTACTAAGAAGCTTCTTGATGCGGTTTCTAGAATGTCTCCCGAATAGACTGGGGAACCTTTTGCTAACGAGGTGAGGTCACGCAAATCAGACCGGGCCGTAGCAACACCTTTAGCAAGAGCAATTTCGCCAATAGGTGCGCCTAAGTCAGCCCAAGCGAAGGAAACAGTGCTAATCAAAATACAGAACACAGACGCTATAACAGCTCTTCTTTTAAGCACAGCATTCACCTTTATTTCTAACATTATAGGCCTCCACTGGAAGCTCCGCTAAACGGCCATTTAGGGTAATAACGAATCGAGAGATGCACTCGATCATCACCATCCACTGAAGCCGATGCCGATGCCGATGCCGATGCGCCACTGTCTATCTCGACGCCATCAAGGACGTACCCGTAATCTAAACTCAATGCTACATCTCTACGTAAATTCCAGCCAAACGAAAGCCCAACGCTAGATAAGGTTTCCTCTTCACGTTCACCAACCTGTACGTTATTTAGTTTTCCTGTACCGTAATCAAAAAACGCGCCAAGCTGAAACTTGCCATTTTTAAAACTCCGATTCGCTTCTAACGAAAACTTATATCCTTTATCTACCGTGACTTCGCGTTCTAAAAATCCTCGAGGACCAACACTCCCTAAGCTGCCGCCTAAGCCGAATTTCTCTCCGGATATTAGAGGGTCAGATGACGTTTGAGCGAAAAACACAACTCGCCCTCTCCACTCACGATTCCATCGATGATCATAATTTAATGTCACATTTAACTTATCCCAATCCTGGCTTGCACCGGCTCTAGATGCCGCATAGCTGGCATCGTCGTTAAACTTCCCACCGGACATATTTGTTGTTGCTGTTAAAACAGAATTGAAAGCCCAATTAGACTGGTCATAGCGGCTGGTGTACTCAATGCTCAACGGGCGAGCTCGAACATCGTTGCCAATATTTTGTGTATTGAAGAGAATATCGCTATCAAATAACTTATCAGTTATGTTCGCCGCTAACCTGTGTTGATAACGGCCTACTTTATTCAAAAACTGCGTGTAACTGGCCCCAATTGTTTCACCAGCACCACTGACGTCAAACACATCAGCCACACGGCCAGTGTCTGCGTTAGACTTAGAATAGAAAAAGTTACCAGAGCCGCGGGTTCCGTAAAAGGGGACTCGATAATTGATACCATATTGCCTTAGCTCACTCGGCTCTTCTGGCGATAACGAGTAACTCAAGGACAGCTGGTGGTCTATGCCAAACAAATTTCGATTATGATATTGAAGACCTAACCTAGACCGCGATGTATTTTGACTCCCGGCATTATTCGCCCAGACGAAAAATTCATTTGGATTTTTATCCTTAACGGTGATATTCGCATCAACTGTTTGTGGTTGTTTACCTTTCACGAAAACAACCCTGATGTCTTTTGCAGGATTTTCTTCTGCTAATAATAATGCGGTCGCAATGTTTTGAGTATTGGGACTAGCACCTTCTGAAATCAACGGTAAACTGCGCTTTATATTTGAATTAGAGAAAAATTGATTTCCCAATACAGAAACGTTGCCTATATCCACTTTCTTGACGCCCAACTTTACGGTTCCAGAATCTAAAACCTGTGGAGGAAGCGTGGTGCGGTAAAAGTTATAACCCTTGCGAGCCATCTCTTTTTCTAATTCGTTTGCGGCAAGGCGCAGCTCGGCAATATCAATGTTTCGATTTAGGAACGGCTGGAGAATTCTGTTAGATCGCGACGTTGATAAAGGATTGTCACCTTCAATTAAGAAGTCCGTTACCGCAAATGTCGGCGCTGCGTCATCTTCTGCATAAACTTCGTGTGAATTAATCACCGCCAACGTCGTAAAGGAGAAAACGACAACCAAAACTTTACAATGCTTATGCAATTTTCGTTGCACATTAGTAACACCATAAAAGCCATTTACTCCGTGTTTCATAATCCATCCTTCTAAGCAAGAATATTTTAAGATCCTGTGTGCGAATTCGACACACACGGATATCAATGTTTTTATCATGACATGCACGATAAACCCCTCGTATTTGACCCAACTTTAAGTACACGCAATCGACCTAAGACGATTGAACCCAATAACAATCGTGATGATAAAACCACTTAACAAACAAGAATCTAGCCAAATGTCAGTGAAATTTCATTTAATAACGGCTAAATAGCAACAAACTGTATTCGCTATCCCACCAGACCGCTGATGGTGTCGTTAATTCACAGATTTTAACATAGCATAGATAGACTATAAATCCAGTTCACGACTTCGACAATCACCCATTTGAGGTAAATTTATGAGGTGGACGTTATCTCTTTGGGTTCCACAGGCTTAGCGGACTCACGTTGCATGTAGGTAATTGCCACAACCACCAGCACAATTCCTGCGAATTGCATAACCCCAAAAGCTTCACCGAGTAGCAGTACGGCAAAAACTGATGTTATAGCGGGACCCACCGTGCCCGCAATCGAGGTTTTTTGAGGTCCTACCAATGAAATAGCTTCTGCGATCAAAAAACTAGGAATTACCGTCGTGACAATGGTCATTAGTGTGATTAGCCAAAACGCAGGAGAGCTCATGGACAACCAGTTAAACGTCTGTGCACTGATGAGAAAATGAATAAGGATACAGACCCCGCTTGAAAGCATCGCAACAACCGTAAATGCTGCGCCACCAACCTGATCAATAATTTTTTTACTGAGAAGCACATATAGAGAAAATGCTAATACCGATAAAAACATCATGACAGACCCGAAGATCACCTTGTCGCCCAAACTATTGAAGTCATAAGCAAAAATAAGCCCTACTCCAATGTAAGATAATACTAAAGCGATCATGACCGTCCGACTGATACTCTGACGATAGATAAGCCACCCTAGAATCGCGACAAGAGTAGGATAAGTAAACAATATTAGTCTTGCCAATTGAGACGATATGTAATGCAATCCTATAAGATCAAGCAGCGCCGCCACATAGAACCCTAGCGCACCGAGCAAGACGGTTTTCCAAAACCAAGGTTTAGAAGCAATTGAGCCGCCCTGCTCAGAATCAGCAGATTCCTCGCCACCAAACTTTCTTTTGAGCACCCAAACACCAACAACGATGTAAATCGGAAGAGATATTATAACCCTCCATGCCAGAACATCTTCGCTGGTCACCTCTTCGTACTGGTAAATTAGTTTTATGATAATAGGCTTCAAGGAATAGCAAAACGTCGCCAGCAAAGCGATGATGAATCCTATTTGAGCAGATGATTTTTCTTTTATTATTTTCTCTAACATCCGTGATACCTAACCAATTCGATGAATTTAAGCATTCAACACACTATAACCAATATTCCAACATCACTGAATATACAAATAAAACATCAATTTAAACAGGGTTTTTAGAGTAATTCTTAAGATGGAGAAAATAGAAAAGCAAAAATTTCATCCAAATGGGTGAAGAATTTCTTTTTTTATCTGCCCATACTGTAATCATTGGGAAGCAAGTGTTAGGGGCAACTTTCTGTCTTTTTAGTGTAATTGGGTGTAATTGATGCACAAACAAAAACAGATGACACTTGTATTCGGATCGAAATGAGGTTTAAAGAGGGAAACGATAATCATGCCGAATCGTAGAGAAGTTATTAACAGTGCAGTGAGGTCTAAAAAAACAATGAGCACCTTACAGATGTGGCAACATCAGATGGCCGCACTACAACGGGCCAGTGAAGTTCGAAATGAAAGCAGTCAGTCCACTCCGTTAGGACGAAACGCTTCTGAACTGCACAGCAGCGAAGATTCTAGGTCAACTTTAATATATCCGCATATTCTGTAATACAGAGAAAACGACCAAGAAAACGCTTATAAAACAGCCAAATAAAAGTGAGAGTTAAAATTCCAAAAAAGGTGGATTTTAACTCTCGCTGTGTTATCCAATCCGCATCAAGAGAGGATGCTTTTATAGTCCTCTGAAAATATCTCTCTACCCAAAATTAACTTCATTATTTCAGAAGTCCCTGCGTAAATTCGACTTATCCGAGCATCGGTAAACATACGACAAATTTCGTATTCCTGCATGTAACCAGCACCTCCATGAAGTTGCACACCTAAGTCCATCATTTTCCACTCAATTTCAGCACCTAAGAGCTTGAGTTTCGCACCCATGTTGGCGGTGAGCTTGCCGGCATTATGCATCTCAACGCAATAATCAAGGTAGACCTGGGCCACCTCAATCTCAGTGTCCATTTCCGCCATTTTAAATTGCGTATTCTGGAAATCAGACACTTTTTTGCCAAACGCTTTACGCTGCATGACAAATTCTCGCGTTACATCAAACGCTTTTCTAGCATTAGCAATTGTTCCAACAGCATTGATCAAGCGTTCTTCAGCAAGCCCTTCCATCAAATAGAAAAATCCTTTGCCTGGCTCTCCAAGAATATTTTCTTTGGGTACCTTTACATTGTTAAAGAAAAGCTCAGCCGTATCCTGTGCTTTTAGGCCCATCTTATCCAAATTGCGGCCACGTTCGAAACCTTCCATTCCACGCTCAACCACCATAAGAATCATGGCATGAGAACTTTCTGCTCCCTCAAGTTTTGCAGCGACAACGACTAAATCGGCCAAAATCCCGTTTGATATGTAGGTCTTAGAACCATTCAATACAAAATGATCTCCAGCGTCTCGCGCCGTACTTCTCATTCCAGATAGGTCACTACCGGCATCTGGTTCCGTCATGGCGACGGCTAAAATTTTCTCGCCACTGACACAGGGTGGTAAAAAACGTTCGCGTTGCTCTTCGTTTGCGTACTTGTATAAGTAAGGCCCTACTAATCGACTATGCAGTGTATTAAACCACTCTCCGCACTGCTGACGAACCGTTTCTTCGATGACTATTTGCTCGTAACGAAAATCGTCGTCACCCATCCCTCCATATTTTTCCTCGGGCCATACCATTAAGAACCCTTGTGACCCCGCCTTGCTAAATGCAACACGATCAACAATGCCAGCCTCGCGCCATTTAGGCATATTAGGAGTTATTTCTGTTTCGAGAAACTTTCTGTACGCTTCACGAAACATGTTTTGTTCTTCGGTAAAACTTCGCATGACTAAAATTCCGCTTAATTAGTTATTAAAATGACTTCCAGTGCCTCTTTTTGAGTGAAGTCAAGCTTATAGAGTCGCCAACAGTTACTCTGAAAGACTTGGCGATTTAGAGGCCCAACGTATGACGTCGAACTATGTGACTCTATGACAGTAATTATCTGGTAAACATTTTACAAATCCCTCAATAATTATGAAATGACTAGAGGGGGCCATTAATTGACAAAACATATCATGACGAGGCAACAAATTACCATCTATAGGCATTTTTCATCAATAAATCACAGTGTATTGTCATTGCCCTTTTTTTTAAGCTTAGTACAATCGATCGCGAAACCCACTAAGTGGGAAACTCATTAAAGGAGAAACCAAATGAATGTAAGCGACGCCATCAAACAGCGCCGTTCGGTAAGAGCCTACAAAGACAAAGCTGTCGATAGCGCCTTAATCGAAAAAATATTTTTGCAAGCCCAAGACTCGCCATCAAATTGCAATACTCAACCTTGGCATGTGGTTGTTGTTTCGGGAGAGGCTCGAAATGGGATTGAAAAAGCCATGGTAAGTGAAATTATGGCGGGCAAACCGCCAACACCTCACTTCAAACCAGGCGACCAGGATCTGAAGGATCAGTATCGAAAGCGCCAAATTGCATGCGCGATTTCTCTGTACGATTCTATGGACATTAAATACGAGGAAAAACAGAAGCGCCAAGAATTAATGCTTCGCAACTGGCAGTTTTTCGGTGCACCCCACGCCGCGTTCTTCTCCATGCCAAAAACGATGAAAGAAATTAACGCGGTAGACATGGGTATTTACCTGCAAACTATCATGCTACTCATGACCGAAAATGGCTTATCTAGCTGCCCTCAAGGTGCCTTGGCAATGTACCCCGCTTCGGTTCACGAACTGGCGAACATTCCAGAAGAAAACGCAATTATGTTCGGTTTATCTTTCGGTTATGCCGAATCTAATGAATCAATAAACCAATTTGAAGTAGGTCGCGAAGACTTGCCCAATGCGGTCGAATTTTACGGCTAGCTGGAGCCAGCCGCCTGCGCGGTGGAGCGAATGAAATGTCCAATTTGCTCCACGGCCTGCCTAGACGTTTTCGATACTGCAGTAAAAAATTGAAACACATGGCATTGATCTGAATACACCTGGCTTTCGATATCGACTCCCTGCAATTTAGCTCGATCTACAAAACAGCTTATTTGATCATTAAACAATTCCCCAGACCCAAACTGCACTAAGGTTCTGGGCAAACCAGAGAGGTCCGCATCTTTAAAGTTGATGCGCGGATCCTTTAAATTTTGATTCCGCATAAGCGCGCCAATGCTCGCATGTAAAAACGGTCCAGCGAGATAGTCGTGTTCCGCATTACCGTCGATCGAGCCACCCTCGGCAGTTGGGTCCACCCAGGGCGAAATCAACACAGCTCCATCGAGCTTTTGACCGACTTCGGCTAGCGCTAAGGCCGTTGATATCACCAAAGCCCCTCCTGCTGAATCGCCCACTAATACCCTTTTCTTATCGCCGCGTGTTGAAAAGTAGCTTTCCGCAACCTGCAGACAATCGTCTTGAGGGATTGGAAATGTGACCTCGGGGGCCAATCGGTAGTCTGGAACCAAAACCTCACAATTAGCCGCCAAGCAGATATCGGCAACAAGCGCTTTATAGGTTTCGGGCGAGCCCATTACGTACCCGCCGCCGTGAAGGTAAATAACAGCCGTTGTGTTGTCATGGCCGTTCTTAGGTGTCACCACGAGACACCGCGTTCCTTCTACTAAAGTTTCCGAACACACCACCTTACTTATATTGGGGCTAAACGTCCGAAGACTGTCCATTTGCTGACGAAGATACGCTACCCCTTTACCCTCGCTTGACGTCACCATATCCCGTAAAACTCGACACATAACCTCCTCCAAAAACGTCCTATCTGGCAACCTTTTCTTGGAGGATAGTGTGGATAAAACAGCTTGGGGCAGTCTAAGAATCATAAACAGTTTCCATTACAATGAGATTCAAGTTTAGGCGTGAATTGTCGAGGACTCTCCACGCCTATTTCCGGGCATTACTCTGGCCAACCTAAGAGAAACTTTCTCCACTTTCGGCTTTCATTTTTACGACCTCTGGGCACGTGAAACGATCTCCATACTTTAGCGCTAGCTCATCACATCGAGCGATGAATGACTCTAGCCCGTAGGTGTTGACGAATTGGATAAACCCACCCGTATGGGCCGGAGCACCAATTCCAAATATCGATCCAATGTTTCCATCAGCCACTGAACGTAAAACACCACTTTCCAAGCATTTTAGAGCCTCAATTACCTGCCTAAACATGAGCCTGTCTTTGATGTCTTGATCCGAGATATCGTAAGAATCATCGAAATACAGATCATAGAGTCCAGGCCATATATTTTTACTTCCGTCATCATGATATTCGTAATAGCCTCCTCCATGATACCTTCCTCCTCGACCATTATCAGTAATCATGTCTTTTATAACTCGGCGAATGACATCACCGTTGCCCCATTTATCCGTTACTCCCATCTCGGCCCAGGTTTCCTGAGCTTTGCGACTTAGCTCCAAGCTTGTCTCATCTTGAATTTGAAGGGGGCCGACAGGCATACCAATCGCGCGACCTAAGTTATCGATACGAACTGGATCAGCCCCTTCAGTAAGAATATGGGCCGCTTCATCGAGGTAGGTTCCAAATGTTCTGGAGGTAAAGAATCCTAGAGAATCATTTACAACGATGGGCGTCTTTCGAATTTGCATCGTGTAATCAAACGCTTTAGCAAGAGCTTCATCACTGGTTTTTTCGCCGCAGATTATTTCCACTAGTGGCATTTTATCAACCGGAGAAAAGAAGTGTATACCAATGAAATTCTCAGGCTTTTGGCTCGCTTCAGCCAATTCAGTTATTGGCAATGTCGAAGTATTTGAACCCCAAACACCGTCTTCAGACAGGAACTTTTCACTAGCCTTGGTAATCGTATGCTTCAAACCGATATTTTCAAAAACAGCCTCAATGATTAAATCACAACCTTGTAAATCCTGATCTCGATCGGTTGGATGAATCAAATCCAATACTGACTTTGCTTTGGCCTCATTCATCTTACTGCGCGTAATTCGCTTAGCCAGCAACTTCTCTGTATACGCTTTACCTTTTTGAGCACTTTCCAATGATATATCTTTAAGAACAACTTCAATGCCCGCCATGGCCGAAACATAGGCGATTCCTTGACCCATCATCCCCGCACCAAGAATCCCAACCTTTTTAGTCAAACGTTGTTCTACCCCCTTCGGGCGACTGGCACCCCCATTAATCTTGTTGAGCTGAAAGAAAAAGGCAGAAATCATATTTTTAGCCACTGGGCCCGTAGCAACTTTCGCGAAATTTCTTCCTTCGATTCTCAAAGCCGTATCTATGTCCAACATCGATGCTTGAAATGCGACATCCATAGCAGCCGTCATCTGAGGCATAAGCCCTCGGGTCTTTTGGTGCAACATTGTTGGCCCCATCACCGCGAGCTGAGCGTTACGAGGGCTATTTACCGCTCCGCCAGGAATTCTGTATCCCTTTCTGTCCCATGGTTGTACAGCGGCATTTGAGTCTTCAACATTATCTAGTATCCACTGCTTTGCCGCTGGCACCAACTCATCTAGGCTATCAACAGTCTGATCAATCATCCCAGCAGACAGAGCTTTTTCTGGGTTAATGCGCTTACTTTCAAGTATGTATGGCAGTGCCTTCTCAACACCCAACAACTTAGTCAACCGCACCACACCGCCGCCGCCTGGATAGAGCCCCAATGAACATTCTGGGAGCCCTATTTGAACAGATTTATGATTAAAGGCAAGTCGATAGTTACAGGACAAACATATCTCATACCCACCCCCTAGAGCGGCACCGTTAATGGCTGCTACGACAGGAACTGGCAAACGCTCCAGTTTCCGCAATCCCGCTTTCATGGCCTCAGTTGCATTAAAGAAATCTTCGACTGTATCAGGGTTTGCAGCCACTAAGTCATTCAAGTCGCCGCCAGCAAAGAACACTTTCTTCGCTGATGCAATTACCACACCAGACAGGTTACTCTCAGACTCCAATTTGGCTAAGGTCTCAGTCATTGCCTCGTGGTATTCGGCGTTCATTGCATTCACTGGGCCAGTCATATCCATGGTAACCAGCACAATGCCGTTTTGGTCTTTTTCGTAATTAAATACACTCATTTTTATTGCCTCTACACACGCTCGATAATCGTTGAAATACCCATGCCACCGCCAACGCAAAGCGACAACATGCCGGTGCGTAAATTACGTCGTTCTAGCTCGTCAAGCATTGAACTCAATATGCAGCCACCAGTCGCACCTAATGGGTGCCCCATCGCAATGGAACCCCCAACTACGTTGGTTACGTCATGACTGATATCAAGATCGCTCATATACCTTAAAGCAACTGATGCAAAGGCTTCATTAATCTCCCAAAGGTCAATATCAGACGTTGACATACCAGCGGACCTCAAAGCCTTCTTGGCCGCCGGGCCTGGGCCTGTCAGCATAATGATCGGATCAGTGGACGTTATCGCTGTAGAGACCACTCGAGCTCGTGGTTTGAGACCAAGATCTTTACCGGCTGACGCGGTGCCTATCAATACTGCGCTAGCACCATCTACGATGCCGGATGAGTTGCCTGGCGTATGGACGTGATTAATGCGATCTAGCGTATTGTATTTCTTTAATAGTATGTCATCGAAACCGTACTTACCCATTTCCGCAAAAGACGCTCTCAACGCCCCAAGTCCATCCATTGTTGAGTTTGGCTTTATAAAGTCATCACGCTCAAGAATGGTCACGCCATTCAAATCTTTGACAGGCACCACTGATCCATCAAACCATCCGTTATCGCGCGCGCTAGCCGCTCTTTTTTGAGACTCCAGCGCATAGGCATCAACGTCTTCTCTTGAGTAACCATCAATAGTAGCAATGGCATCTGCTCCAATCCCTTGAGGCACAAAATTTTCTTTAATAGCAAAGGCCGCATCGGCCGCCATCGCGCCACCATCGGAGCCCATGGGTACGCGAGACATGCATTCAATACCGCCGGCGACCACGAGCTGATCCCAGCCGGCCACAACCTTAGCGGCAGCCGTATTAATTGCTTCAAGACCTGACGCACAGAAGCGGTTAAGCTGAACTCCCGCGACAGATTCATCCCACCCAGCATTCTGGACAATCATTTTAGCAATATCGCTGCCCTGCTCTGCAACGGGAGAAACGCACCCCATAACAACATCATCCACATACGATGTATCTAAGTCGTTACGCTCTTTTAATGCGTTCAATAAGCCTGCGCCTAAATCAATCGGTTTTACTTCATGTAAAGTACCATCAGATTTGCCCTTACTGCGCGGGGTACGTACGGCGTCATATATATAAGCGCTATTGGTCATAAAAGTCTCACAGGTTGCTGTTTAATAACTGGCTCCATTCTACTTGGAAGGCGTTACCACTCAATGGCAAAATGTATTGTCAAAATGTTCAAATATTATTAAATGAAGAGCCCAAATGTGCTTTAATTGTCGGATGAGAGAATTTTCAATCGACATCAAATGGCTTGCTATGGTTCTGGAAGGAGCCGAAACTCGCGGCTTGGAATGCACGTCCATGCTCTTGGAGCAAGGAATCTCAGGACTGTCTGTTAAGCAACAGAACAGTCGAGTTCCACTGGATGCATTTGCGGCATTTGCTAGAGAATCCATGATGACGCTGGATGACGAATATCTAGGCCTGGGAGAGAGACAACAAGCCCTAGGCAGCTTTGCAATGATGAGCCGCGCTTCAATCAGCGCTCGGACTATCGGGAGATCACTTAAACGCAGTGCGAATTTTTGGAACCTATTCAACAATGGCTATCAACATTCGGTTGTCGTCAGCGGCGAGATATGTGAATACACGCTGACCCGCAATCCCTCGTTCAAACCAGTCAATAACTACCTTGTCTCGGCCATACTATCCTCGATACATCGCTTTCATTGTTGGGTAGGCGGCCAGTTTCTAAGTCTTGAACGGGTGCTGCTAGATCATGAACAACCCACCATTCATAAGGAATATGAACAGCTTTACTATGGAGCCCCCATTCTGTTCGATCAAGACACGGCTGCCATACAATTTAAAGCCCGACACCTTGAAACAGCAATAACCCAGACGCCTGAAACACTCGATGAATACCTAAGAGGCACAAACCTTTCACTGCTATATCAACCCAAAAACTATCGTGTTATTAGCGATCAGGTTAGACAGTGGCTAGAACGAAATATAAAACAGGGTAATTACAGAGCAACACTTCGCGAAGCATCCGAACACTTTAAGCTCAGTCAACAGGTCATGCACCGACGACTAATGGCAGAAAACTTGTCCTTCAAAGAAATTAAAATGCAAACCCGAAGAGACATTGCCATAAAATTACTGTTTGATGGTGAACACAAGGTGGAAGATATAGCAATCATGGTGGGGTTTTCCGAACCCAGTGCATTTATCAGAGCATTTAAGGCCTGGACTGGAAAAACACCTCGCAATTACCGCCAAACCCACAAAAGCGTTTGAGCCCGCTACTTGAAAATCCACTATTTGGCGGTATTAATCATTACAATTCACCTTATCTGACACTAACTTAGAACAAAATTCATGCTGTTAACTATTATTGTAGTCCTTGCTGTTCTGTATTTTATTGCAACGTTGTACTTAAGCGGACCAGATCTAAGCATGTACGACACCCCTGCCGCGGAGGTGTTTGAGTCTCATGACGCTGATGAAGAGGCAACCAAGGGCTTTTTAAGCACCATTCGTGAGGTACGCCAATCTGTAAAAGATGGGAAATCCTTAAAAAAGGGCATGCGAACAATTCGAAAGTTCGCCGATGAGCTCTCTGATGACCTAGAAACCGACACTTTGTTTCATGAGGTTAACGCCAACGGCGTCCGCTGTGAATGGGCCGTTCGAGAAGGAAGCAATCACCAAAAACGTATTCTTTTTTTGCATGGCGGCGCTTTCCTTTTCGGAAGCCCTAAGGGGCACAGAAAGTTTTGTGACAAGCTCGCAAAACTAACCAACGGAGTGGTTCTTTCCGTGGATTATAGAATGCTGCCTGAACATAAACGCGGCGCTAGTATAGAAGACTCACAACAAGCCTATAGATGGATTCTAAAGAATGGACCTGAAGGACCATCTGAAGTGGAAAAACTCGTCGTGGCTGGCGATTCTGCTGGAGGCAATCTGGCTCTTATGCTCTCCGCTTGGAGCAAACAAGGAGCGGACAAAAAGCCTGATGCCGTAGTCGCGTTCTCCCCCTCTACCGACATGACTTTGTCGTCTCCAACAATAGTAAAACATCGCCGCTCAGACAAAATTTTGGGCGAAGGGTTAGGATTACTTAGCAAAATACCATCACCAATACGAGCCTGGATTGGACTGGCCAGTATGCGCATCAACCCAGCTAACCCATTGGCTTCTCCTTTGTTTCAAGACCTTTCTAATCTAGCCCCCACACTCATTCACGCGAGCACAAATGAAATGTTGCTAGGAGAAGCAAACCGTTATGTGAATAAAGCGCGCGTTTCTGGATCGAACATCAAATTTCAGATTTGGAAAAATCAAATTCATGACTGGCACTTGTTCAATATGGGGCAGGGTTCTGCTGAGGAAGCTTGGTCTGAAGTTAATATATTTCTAAAAGATACCCTCCAAGCTACCACCTAGAAAACACTACTGTGTGAGAGTAGACAAGCGTTTACTCTCACCAACCTACCTACCCTCAAATGCTCGCCTTCCTGACTTGTACTAAGTCATACCGGCATAATGACGATTTGATAACAAATTCGCCTATCCAAGAAACGCAATTAGCCTAAAAATCCACTTCAAAATAGACAAACTTTGACTCTGCCTGACAACCCAGAGGGTCAACGAACTCTACGTTCACAGTCTGCCCGGAAGCCGCCGCGGTCAAGGCCACGGTGAACATTGCCAAATCGTATTCAGTGTCCAATGCAATCTGGCTATACTTAGGGCAATTGGCCAGTTTAACGTATGCTAAAAACGGTCTAACACGCACTTTATCAACGGTCGTTGTCATAGTAGGCCCAGCATATACAATCGGACTCGTGCTAATACTTACCAGTGATATTGCTGCCATGGTTGCAGCGGTTATTAATTTTTTCATTCTTTCCTCATTATTAAAAGCCACCGCCTACCATCTCAGGTAACGGTTCCCATTCGATCTATTCTAACTACTTATATCGCTAATTGCTAAATTGCGGTTTCCGTTTTTGTAACGCGGCCATCACGGCTTCAATTTGGTTTGCGGTTCCCATGATTTTATCTTGTTCAACCGACTCCGCCAGCAGCCCTTGAGCGGGAGTCTGATGGTAACTCTGCTCAATGACACGTTTGGCCGCACGAATGGCGTCTGGGTTCTTATCAACAATATTTTCGGCCAGCGTCAAAGCGTGTTTCAGCGGGTCATCACTGATATGTGTGATAAACCCCCACTGTTTAGCTTCCTCTGCGGAAAAAAGCCTAGCCGTGTAGGTTAACTCACGAATTACATCATCTCTGATTAGGTGGCGCATGATCTGGGAGCTACTCATGTCAGGGATAATCCCCCACTTCATTTCCAGTATGGAAAAACGGCTGTCTGGCGCGGCTACCCGAATGTCCGCACCTAGGCAAATTTGCAGACCACCTCCGAGAGCCACACCGTCGATCGCTGCAATTACCGGAACAGGTAACTCTCTCCACATCCAAACGACGTGTTGAACCAGATTTGCTATACCATGAGTTCTCTCCGCTAAGCGGGTTGGCTTTTCACCTCCATCAACGGACACACCTTTTTGTTGCAACAACCCTTCGAAGTTTGATTTATCCAAACCAGAGCAAAAATTTCCGCCCGAGCCTGACACAACAACGGCTCTGATGGACGAATCTGCTTCTAGCAATTCGCCAACCATGGCAATGGCCTCAAACATCTTGGCATCAAGTGCGTTCATTTTCTCTGGTCGAGCAAACTTAATCTGAGCAATATGATCTTCGATCGTAACGTCTATTCTTTCGTGAACTAATGGCATAGCTATCTAGTACTGTTTCTTGGTTGATTTTTTATTAGGCATTAAGTTTAGTATCTCGATCGAACAGCATCAAGATTGGCGGCAGGATCAAAAAGTCAAATACCAGGGCGATGACAATCGTAATGGTCGTTAGCATGCCCGCCATCGCATTCAAGTTAAAATCCGAGGTAGCAAGTAACCCAAATCCAATTGAAAGAACAAACGTGGTGATAATAAGTGCAGAACCTACGTTGTTGAATGCATAATGGATCGACTCTTCCGGGCTAAACCCTTTTACAAGACGACCGCGCCGATATTTGCTGATAAAGTGAACCGTGTCATCGACAAGAATCCCCAAGGCAATACTGAACACCGCCGCAACGGCCATATTTACTTGCCCTACCAATACCCCCCAAATGCCGAATGCCATGAATGCTGGCAAGCTATTCGGTATCATACTTATTAAAGCGTACCCCAAAGATCGTAGAGCAATCAGGATGGTAATCGTGATTGCAATAACCGCCAGCACGCCTCCCCAGAGCATCGATCGGATGTTGTTTTCCCCGACGTGAGCAAACATCAGACTGATACTCCCTGGAGGAGAAACCTCACTTTCGAAATTCGATTCAAGCCAGGTCTTCGCTCGGTTTGAAAGCGCGATAAGCTCTCCATTCGTGATGTTATCGGTAAACACCATCACCTTAGTGGATGATTTATCCAAATTGAGCATATTATTTAAGTCGAGCCCATACGGCAGTGACATTTCATACATCAAGCTATATTGAGCTGCCATATCGGCACGTTCAGGAATAACGTAGAACGAGTCTTGATCCCCATTCATGCTCTTGTTCAAACGCTTGATGACATCAACGTATGTCCCGACATGCTCCACACCAGTTTGGCTTTCTAGATAGAGTCGAAATCTATCCAAATTTTCTAGAAATTTGGGTGAATTTACACAAGCTGGAGCGCCACAATCGATATTAAAATTCATGTCCTTAACAGTGGGCATATATTTCAAGGAAAACTCAGAAGCGTCTCGGTAAGGGACCCCGGGTTTAAAATACGTAATGGGATCGTCATCGATAACATTAAGAGGTATTAGCGCTATCAGTGAAACAGCCGCTATCAACGTTAAAGTGAGCACTTTATGTCGATGGATTATCACAAACTCCGCAAACCCTGTGAGGAAACGGTCGTTTGTTTCAGAAGGCTTACGCTTTCTTACCAACAATAGAGTCACTGCGGGCAAAAGTGTGAACGTAAGGACTAATGCCCAAATAACTCCCATGGCCGTCATATTACCCATTTCAACAAAAGGCGGTGACGTGGAAAAATTAAGCGTTAAAAAACCAATGGCAGTGGTGACGCTGGTCAGTGTAATTGGTTGAATATTCAAACGCAGACTTTCGCTCATCGCCTCCTCAGGCTCCATCTGCATACCAAGGTTTCGTAGATAGACTGCCAATAGGTGAACAGCGTCACACACAGCGATGGTCAATACAATGGTCGGCGTGGTCACATTGACAGCGTTCAACGCATAACCCACCCATCCCCCTAGCCCCAAGGACGCGGCACTGGCACAAGCAATGACCAGAAGACTTCCAACCACCGCTCCAGCTGATCTCAAAAACACAGCGAGCGCGATTAAAATTATCAAATACATCAAAGGAACCAATTCAGTTCCATCCTTTTCTGACGACGATGCAAAACTGTTTGTGATTACGGACACTCCAGTTAGATGCATTTCAACATCGGGATTGACTGCCCGGATCTCGTCTATCACCTGGTTTCCATAGGCCACAACTTCCGAATGAGATTTATCTCTAGCCGCGCGCTGAATGGACTGCTCTTCGGCGGATGCATTAGGGTCGACTTCGGGTGGTAACTCCAGCGCAATGTTAACCAAGGCCGTCGAACCGTCAGATGAAACCAGGCGCTTATGGATTTGTCGCTCAGAAAGAGCAATGCTCTTAAGTTCACTGAGTCTTGAGGGAGTCAATTCGTCTAATTCGAGCACTAAATCACGTACCAATAAGTCATCGTTATCAGCCGATGTGTGTTGGAAATTAGTGACGGAATCCACTCGAATAACGTAGGGTGTTTGCCAACCTTTATCGGTGATATCAAACACCAAACCCATCATTCTTTCAGTAAATAATTCACCATCCTGAGCTCGGATCATGATGGCCAAATTATCCGTCTTTGTGTAGGTATCCTCCATGAACTCGTGGGCGACCAGTTGAGGTTCGCCCTCTTCAAAATAAATTTTGTAGTCGGTTTCTAAATAGAGGTTTTTAATGCCGAATGCGATAAGAGCGGTCAACACCAGGCTGGTTAAAGCCAAGGCATACCTAAATCGTATTAGGATGCTTATTAATTTCATTTCCATATCAGTACTACATCTTGTTCCGGCCGAGATCACACATGTTTTCGTGCTCTGCAGACTTCGTAAATCTGGATACCAACAATAACACGAAGCATCAATAAATTTACCTTAAGGGAAAGACAAATCGCACAACTCACAAACATTTTCCTGCATAATCCGGATATCCACTTTTTATGAATACGAGTTTTAAAATGGAAGAAGCATACAAAAAAATTATCCAAGCCTGTGGGGAAGATTTAGAACGCCCAGGCTTAGTTGACACACCAAAACGTGCTGCTAAAGCGATGTCTTTTTTAACTCAAGGCTACGGCCAAAGTTTAGATGACGTGATTAATAACGCACTGTTCCCCTCTGACTCTAGGGAAATGGTCATTGTCAAAGACATTGAACTCTATTCCATGTGCGAACATCATTTACTGCCGTTTATTGGAAAGGCGCATGTTGCCTATATCCCTAATGGTAAAGTTCTGGGACTTTCAAAGATTGCACGTATCGTGGATATGTACGCCAGACGCATGCAAATTCAAGAGCAGTTAACCACCGAAATTGCCGAAACTGTGCGCGAAGTCACCGGTGCAGAGGGTGTTGGCGTCATTATTGAAGCAAAACACATGTGCATGATGATGAGAGGCGTTCAAAAACAAAACTCAGTGATGAAGACTTCGTCAATGTTGGGAATATTCAGAAGCAATCAATCAACCAGAACCGAGTTCTTATCCTTGGTAAGTAATTAAGAATCTAGGTGGGTAATTGCCGTAATAATCCACCAATTCACCCGAACGGGTGAAGCGCGACGACGAAGAGTTTCATAAGATACTCATAACAAGGCCTCACCTGGATGTGAAAATACCCGTACACCTAACGAGCTACCACCTCGTTAGGCCAGATAACAAGGAGTCGGCTTTGTTAGGATTTGCATGGAAGCTTATCCGGACCCTGCCGCTATTCGTCAGACCTACGAGTAGCGGCTTTTTATTCCATCACTATTATTCTGCACTCCGTCGATCTTTAAATGCAGCAGCCAAGGTTCGTTGGTCCATGTATTCGAGTTCGCCACCAACCGGAACGCCTCTAGCCAAACGCGTCACGGTAATATTATAAGGCGACAGCATCTGTTGCGCGTAGTCGGCGGTAGCATCACCCTCTGCTGTTATATTGGTCGCAATAACCACTTCGACTATGTCATTGTCTGCAACGAGTTTATTTAACTTCTTAAACCCCAATTTTTCCGGCCCAACTCCCTCCAACGGCGAGAGCCTGCCCATTAACACGAAATAGAGCCCTTGATAGGCACCAACCTGCTCAATAGCCTCTAAGTCTGCCGGAGTTTCTACCACGCACAATAGTGACTGATTCCGTTTGGGCGATGCGCAAATGTCGCACAATTCACCCTCACAAAAAGTATTGCAACGATTGCAACTTCGAACAGTCACGAGGGCATGATTAAGCGCATCGGCAATGTCTCTAGCCGCTTCTCGATTTCGTTCCATCAAGTGAAAGGCCATGCGCTGTGCATTTTTGGGGCCCACACCAGGAAGCGCCCTAAGCGCTTGCTTTAAACTCTCTATCGCGGCGGAAGTTGACATGCAATAAGGCTAAAACAACTAAAATGGCATCTTCATGCCAGGAATGTTCAAGCCGCCTGTCAGGCCTGACATTTTTTCCTGAGATGTTTTCTCAACTTTTCTAACCGCATCGTTCATCGCAGCAGCAACCAAATCTTCCAATATTTCCTTATCGTCAACGTCTCCAAGCAGTTCTGGATCAATTTTAACGCTTTTGACATCGTGCCGGCAGGTCATTACTAAGGACACCATTCCACCACCAGCTTCTCCCGTGACCTCTATATTGGCAAGCTCCTCTTGAGCTTGTTGCATATTCTCTTGCATGGCCTGAGCCTGCTTCATTAAATTGCCTAAACCGCCTTTCATCATGATTCTATACCTATTAAAACGTTCTTAACATTTACCCTAAAGTTCACCATTATGAACTCAAAGGCTTTATTGAATTTTCTTTTATCGTGGCTTTGAACTCAGTCATAATGCTTTGAACACCGGGATCATTATGCATTGCATCGCGCACCTGCTCTTCGTGTTCATACCCTAAACGAGTAAGACACTCAGCGGGAGTTTCTCGATTACTGTTGTCCACATCGAGCTGAACCGAAATTTGCTCGTTAACTGCGCTTTTTATGGCATTTTGAATTTCTTGAAATCGAGTATCTGAATACAAATGCTGAAGCTTAGGATCTAAACACAAGTCAATTCGCTCGTCACTCATTCGATCTGCCGCACAGTTCATTGCAAGCTCTTTGGCCATGCCAACTAACGAGGTTTGCTCTACCAACTCTCCCCATTCGTTGTTGCCGGCCAACGTCACCGCAATCAAACTGTGTGCATGATCCGAGGCGCCTGCATTCGAAAACCGATCGACAGTATCACTCACTCTATCGCCAACCTCTACGTCGGGCGTTGGAGTTGGCACCACGGCGCTGGATTCGGTCTCGTTCATATTCTCTGTTATAGAAAGAGAATGCGATTGTTCAGGTGGCTGTATTCCCGACGTACTTAAATCACTATTTTGTTCTTGCCATGGCGGAGGACGTCGACTCTCAGCTGAAACCGCTGGCTGTTCGTCGTTGCGTGGTTTCTGCTGCGGCGCAACGAAACCAGGGGCGGGGTCTCTTAGACTTTCCACTTGAACCGCTTTTTGCTCTGCTTGCGATGCCGCGTGTGTCTCTTGGGCCACATTTGAAGAGCTTAACAACACGGATTCTGTGTTATTTTTCGGTTGGGATAACTCGCTATAATCAGCCATGCGGCCTGAGTTCATATCCGCGTCATCTCGGCTACTTTTCGCCTTTTCAGTGTTCTCTACTGTTTTTTTTTCAGCCACATCGCTGTTAACGTTGCCATGATTTCCTTCATTCAAACTCGAAAGAGTTTCTGGCAAGGGCACATTTGAAGGCTGGCTATCGGCCGGCTCAAAGGCAAACATTCTTAACAATGCCATTTCGAACCCGACTCTCAAACTTGGTGCTAGCGCTATGTCCCGTTTGCTAATCAACCCTATTTGATAGAATAACTGCAGTGTTTCTGGATTGACACCCTTCGCCAACTCAAGAATCTTATTACTGTCTAACTCGTTCGCTGACAAGGAGCTGGGCGACACTTGAGCCAATGACAGATAGTACAACTGCATCATTACTTCATCGAGCGCCACGGTAAAATCAACCGCGCTGTCTGCCATATCACCGACGACATTTAGCGCTTTATCCACGTCATTGGACAACAACGCGGCAATAATATCCTGAGTATGCTCAGCTTTGATGGTACCCAGCATTCCGTGCACATCATTCGCTCTTACCTCACCACCACCTTGCGCTATCGCTTGATCGAGAAGACTCAACCCATCTCTCATACTGCCATCTGAGGCTTTGGCTAGCGCCTGAATTGCAGAGGAATCAAATTCTACCTTTTCATACCCCAAAATCTTAACCATCTGGTTTTCAACTTGCTCTGGCCGCATTGCGCGCAGATTAAACTGTAAACAGCGTGATAACACGGTAACAGGCAACTTTTGAGGATCGGTTGTTGCAAACAAGAATTTCACGTGCTCAGGAGGCTCTTCGAGAGTTTTTAACAATGCGTTAAAACTGTGTCCTGACAACATATGAACTTCATCGATCAAATAGACCTTAAATTTCCCCGACGTTGGTGCGTACTGTACATTTTCTAGCAGTTCCCGAGTGTCGTCGACCTTTGTTCGAGATGCGGCGTCTACTTCGATAAGGTCAACAAAACGTCCCTCATCAATCGATTGACAAGTTCCACACTGCTGACATGGTTCTGCGCTGGTTCCTTGTTCACAATTTAATGACTTAGCAAAAATTCTAGCCAGCGTGGTTTTTCCGACACCACGAGTCCCTGTAAACAAAAAAGCATGATGAACTCGACCAGAGTCGAGAGCATTCGATAAGGCTTGCACCACATGCTGTTGTCCGACAACTTCGGAGAACGCTTTAGGTCGCCACTTTCGGGCCAGTGCAAGATATGCCATGTAACTTTAGTGTGTTTTCGATCGCTTAGGAAAAGGAGTATAAACGATCTTTAAAAGATATGAGCATGTTCTATATAGCTATATTTGACAAATAATAGGCTGGAAGACTGCGAAAAAAGTGTAAGCACAATGTGAGCACTTAACAATATATAGATGATGACGGCTAACCTGATCACAGCACCCGAATCAGCTACTACGGCTGCTCCCTTCCGGGCCTGACCGAGTTCATAACCTATCGCCACTGTGGAGACTAGCCGTCACCGCGGGCGATTATAACGAACCTGTAGTTAGATGCCCACAATTGATTTCAGCTTTCGTCAAAAAAGAGTGTTTTTTTTGGATCCTCTTCACAGTTATCCGTTAAGTTACTATAAAATTAAGAAACAAATTCAGCCATCAAGTCTTAAGTCTCAATGAGTCAAAACAGCACGGTCTATCAAGTAAGCGAACTGACGGATGAAATGCGCCGACTGATGGAAACAAGCTACCCAGAAATATGGATCGAAGGTGAACTCTCGTCTCTGAGCACACCAGCATCTGGACACTTATACTTCAGCCTAAAGGATGCGCGATCTCAGTTGAGGTGCGCTATGTTCAAAGGCCGCGCGTCGATCAACCGCTACAAGCCCAAAGCTGGAGACCTAGTTCGCGTAAGAGCAAAGATATCTGTTTACACCGCGCGAGGTGACCTTCAATGTATTGTGCAACACATTGAAGAAGCTGGAGTCGGGCTTCTTCAAAAGAGGTTCGAAGAGCTCAAGGCCGAATTACATCGACAAGGCTTATTCGAACAAAAATACAAAAGGCCGATCCCTAAGTTTCCAAAACACATCGGCGTTATTACCTCCCCCTCAGGGGCTGCAGTCAGAGACGTGTTGAGCGCACTGGCTAGACGTTGCCCAGGCATTCCTGTGACCGTCTACCCTGCGGTAGTACAAGGTGAGACAGCCGCTGAATCCATAATGAGTGCGTTAAGAGACGCGAGCCAACATAAACAATGTGACGTTCTGATTCTAACTCGTGGAGGAGGATCACTAGAAGATCTATGGTGCTTTAATCACGAAGGGCTAGCCAGAATGATCTTTGATTGCTCAATTCCGCTAGTGAGTGGTGTCGGCCATGAGGTTGACGTAACAATTGCCGATTTAGTTGCGGATATGCGCGCTCCTACGCCGACCGCGGCCGCCGAGCTAATCAGTCCCGACACCGATCAGCTTTTCTCCCAACTCAAGAGTTTACAGTTTCGTCTACCAAACGCTCAAAAACGCGGACTTGAGCAACTAGCGCAGAACGTGGACATGCTAAGCAAACAGCTAAAGCATCCCAAAACGACGCTCAGACAAAAAATGGACGCGCTTGAGGTGACAGGGAAACGCCTACACCGAGCAGCCCAACAAGGGTTAAAGTGGCAGCACACGTCAATTGAAACCATGGCTAGAACACTGGCGGCAAACCAACCACAACGTTTAATTGAACAAAAACAACGTGAGCTTAACCAAAGCAGCAGTAGGCTACTTCGCGCAAACCAACACCTACGAATATCGACCGCTGACAAGCTAAATGCGATTGGCGGACAACTTAATTTAGTCAGCCCTCTTGCCACCTTAGAGCGGGGCTTTAGCATTACGCGAGACAAACAACACAACATTATTAGATCACAAGATCAGGTCAAAGCTGGAGATCAGGTTACTGTGCAGACAGTAGATGCCACCTTAAGTTGCAGCGTGACGAACATTGATGACTCAACCGTCCAAAAGGTCCGTTAAGCGTGAACCCAAAGGCCGTTGTTGCTTCTGTTTGGCTAATTGTTCAATTAGTCCACATCAATGTTCACGCTAAAGAAGATAGATACAATCACCCTGGAGGGATCGCCGAAATATCCATTCTTAAAGAGTCTAGTGATCTTCCAACCGTCAGATATGGCTTGATAGAACCCGCCATCCTCGATTCAGGCACGAAGTGGAAAATATTAATTGGAATTGATCTTCAAAGACTGCCTGGTGATTACTTGGTTTACATACGACCCAATGGTGAAGATAAAACAGCTCGATTCGAAAAGTTTCAGGTTAACCACAAAAGTTACTTATTCAAAAGCACGAGCTCTGATAAACCGATGCAGCTTAAAGA
Organism: Arenicella sp. 4NH20-0111; assembly: GCF_040366405.1. NCBI lineage: Bacteria > Pseudomonadati > Pseudomonadota > Gammaproteobacteria > Arenicellales > Arenicellaceae > Arenicella > Arenicella sp. 4NH20-0111. The sequence goes on along the minus strand of NZ_BAABWF010000002.1, from coordinate 241,821 downwards.
GTTCGATGAATTATCAGATTTAGGTTTTTCAAACTCTCAACCTCCAATACTGCCGCTGACACTGCCTATTGAAGGGGATTGGAGCGATGAGTTTGGTAGCCTGTACCCGAACGCAGGCAATGCTGAAACCGCCACCCAAAACCACACTTACATTGATAGCGCACCGAGATCACTGATAAAGGCACCTCAATCAGGCATTGTATGCAAACTCCATGTATCAGAAAACGGCATCGCCGTAGTCGTAATCGATCACGGCAGAGGAATCTACAGCCTAGTGCATGGATTATCGGATTTGGCGGTAGAGTTAGGCAATGGAGTGACTGCTGGCGCGGTCATAGGAAAGGTTCCCGAAAAAATAACCATCAAAGGAAGACAATCCCAGAGCGCGTCTTCAGACAAGTCGAGAGTCTATTGGCAGGTCAAACTTAATGATGTGTTTATCAATCCTCTATTAATGACTGAGATATCAAGATGACAATCTCCGTTTTTACCTGCCGTCCTATTTATGTGAAGCTGATACTGTTCATGGCTTCAATGGGCTCGCTAGCCACCTTCGGAAATGGTTTATCACAAACACCCCAGCGCAACCATGACAATAACACCTCACTGAGCTTTAGCTCCGTGCGCTCAGGCGAACATACAATCCACTATGCGAAATCCGGAGATAGTGCAAAACCTGGAATACTTTTTATTCACGGAACGCCAGGTGGTTGGGGAGCCTTTAGGTCTTATCTGGAAAGCACCCAACTGCAACAGGACTTTTTTTTGGTGTCTGTTGATCGTTTGGGTTGGGGAAAATCAACATTAGCCGGCAAGGAGATTAACGGAGATTTCTCGAAACAATCACGCGCGATTGGCGCAGTATTAGAACAATACCCCACTAAAAAATGGACCTTGGTGGGGCACTCACTAGGTGCCTCCCTGGCCCCACAGGTGGCGCTAGATTATTCATCCAGAGTGCAATCAATGTTGCTGTTGGCTGGGTCATTAAAACCGTCTCTAGGCTCTCCTCGGTGGTACAACTACGCCGCTAGTACTTGGGTCATAGCCAACTTAATTGGCAAAAGCATGAAATATTCCAATAGAGAAATAATGGCCCTAAAAAAGCAATTGAAACAATTGGACACACGTATTAAAAAGAGCAAAAGCACGTCCAATGTAATCATTATGCAGGGCCAAAAGGACAGGTTAGTGTCTCCTAAAAACCCGGCCTACGCGTTAGCTGAATGGTCCCCTCACTTCGCCAGCATAAAACTGATCGAACTTGAGAATGAGGGACACTTCCTACCATGGCGCCAATCTTCATTGGTTATTCAATCAATTTACGCTCTTTCTCGCCTAAGGGATTCGAATAAATAGACGGATCTGCGGCCCTTATAATCAAATTTAATTTATTTTAGCTTCGCCATAACTTACAATTATGAGATGTTTAATTTCGTAGGATTTGAACCGCCATGCAGGACCCCTTATCTCGTGTAGACCTTAATTTACTTGTCGCGTATCAAGTTTTGATGCAAGAAAAAAATGTAACAAGAGCCGCTGAACGATTATTTGTGACTCAACCAGCAATGAGTAAAACACTGAATCGACTCAGAATATTACTTGAAGATGAGCTATTCGTGCGATCCTCTCATGGCCTAACCCCCACGCCAAAAACCCTCGAGTTAGAGAAACCCGTCAATCATATTTTGAACCAATTGACTGAGTTAATGGTCACCAGTCAAGAGTTTGACCCAGCGAACACTGCCGCAACGATTTCACTTGCTACGTTAGGAACCTCGGCGAGCGTAGGCATGCCAATATTTATTGATAAAGTGCGACAGCAGGCACCTAAAGTCATGCTAATAAGCCAAAATATTGATGATAAATGGGAAGACAGACTCAGAAGTGGAAATCTAGACTTTGCTATCGTCGCCAAAAACAAATTCAGCCCAGACTTTGTTACTCACAAGTTAATGAACATCAAGCCCGTTCTGTACATGCGTAAAGACCACCCGTTAGCCAGCGTGGAACACATAACACTTGAACAGCGACGCAAGTATCAGCATATGGCCGTTTACTTTCCAAATTTCGAAACCACGCGCGAAGAAGTGCAAAAGCTATTTGCGTCATTTGGAATCCTGTCTAATGTCCCCTTTCTCACTACGAATTTGATGGTGTGTTTGGAAACATTACGCAAGACCGACATGCTCATGATTGCTTCAGATAGGCTCATGGACTCTTCGATCGTGGCTGAAAATTTCACTTATAAGCCATTGGAAGACATTATTAATTTAAAAATCGACGCTCTGTCGCTGGTACAGCATGTGAGAACCAAAAACTCGCCTTTACACAAATACCTTACGTCATTAATAGTTGAAAGTTTCAATGAGGCTGATTCAATCAGCACCGTCACCTAATTGTTACCACCGTCAGCCGTTTCTTGCATGCCAGCCGAACTTTCTGTATTCGGCTAGCACACCACATAAAAAAAACGCATTGAACTCGTCAATGCGTTTTCTAACCTTGAACTTTCCAATATTGGACTAAGACGTTACATCAGGTCACCAAGTCATCAAAAAATGACTTGATTTTATCAGACCAAGAACTGTTTTCAGGGTTGTGCTTACTGCCACCCTCTTTGATGGTCTCATCGAGTTCCTGAAGCAATTCTTTCTGTCGTTTAGTTAAGTTTATTGGCGTCTCAACGTTCACTTCGCAGTACAAGTCGCCAACAAAGCCTGCATTGCGGACATTCTTAACCCCCTTTCCACGCAAACGAAACATTTTGCCTGATTGTGTGCCGGCCGGGATCTTCAATTTTGCTCGCCCTTCTAGAGTTGGTACTTCCAACTCTCCACCCAACGCGAGGGTCGAATAACTGATAGGTACATTGCAATGCAAATCGACCCCCTCACGTGTAAAGATAGGGTGCTCGCGAAGAGAAACAGAAACATACAGATCGCCATTCACTCCGCCGCTACCCGCGCTCTCGCCTTCGCCAGATAGACGAATCTGATCACCTTCGTCAACTCCCGCCGGAATCTTAACGGATAACTTTTTGTTTTCCTTTATACGACCTTGGCCATTACAATCACCACAAGGGTCTGTAACAATTGTGCCGCTGCCATGACACTGTGGGCACGCTTGCTGAACGGAAAAGAAACCTTGCTGAATACGAACTTGGCCCTGCCCATGACACGTCCCACATTGTGAAGGAGAACTACCAGGCTTAGACCCAGAACCAGAACAGGTCGAACAGGTCGACATTCTCGGCACAGTAATGTTTACTTCTGTGCCTTGCACCGCTTCCTCGAGAGTCAGTTCAAGATTATACCTAAGGTCAGCGCCTCTACGTTGACGTTGACGGCCACCGCCGGAGGCAGCACCACCACCAAAAATGTCGCCAAACATATCTCCAAAAATATCGCCAAAGCCTCCAGCTCCGGCTCCACCACCAAATCCTCCTGCTCCACCACGACCGGCACTACCGCCTTCAAAGGCCGCGTGTCCAAACTGATCATACGTAGCTCGCTTTTCAGCGTCAGCAAGAACTTCGTAGGCTTCTTTAGCCTCTTTAAACTTTACTTCGGCGTCGGCGCTGTCTGGATTTCTATCTGGATGGTATTTCATCGCCAACCGTCGATATGATTTCTTTAAATCCGCTTCACTTACAGACCTATCAACGCCCAGGACTTCATAATAATCACGTTTTGCCATTTTAGTACCTCTTTCGCTAAAAAGCCTGCACTCTTACAAGCGCAGGCTTTTTATGTGGCTTGCTAGTTAAATGAAACGTTTACGATTTTGCGTTGTCGTCGTCTTTAACTTCTTCGAATTCAGCATCGACTACGTTATCGTCTTGAGCAGCTTGCTCAGCACCACCCATATCGGCTGCGCCTTCAGCACCACCTGCCTGTCCGTACATTTGCTCTGCGAGTTTATGACTAGCTTGCATTAACGTCTCAACTTTAGCTGAAATTGCTTCGGCATCATCACCCTTGGCAACTTCCTCAACTTCGGCGATAGCGGCTTCAATGTTGGTTTTCTCAGTAGCATCGAGGTTGTCTCCGGCCTCTTCCATACTCTTTTTCACACCAATAACCATTGCTTCAGCTTGATTCTTAGCTTCTACTAAAGCCTTAGCCTTAGCATCTTCTTCTGCATGAGCTTCCGCATCAGCGACCATCGCTTCGATCTCTTCATCACTTAAGCCAGAACTGGACTTAATAACAATTTTATTTTCCTTTCCGGTAGCTTTATCTTTAGCAGAGACGTGCATGATTCCGTTGGCATCGATGTCAAAGGTAACCTCAATTTGAGGAACACCTCGAGCTGCCGGCGGAATATCCGTCAAATCAAATCGACCTAACGATTTATTACCAGCCGCCATTTCACGCTCACCTTGTAGAACATGAATGGTTACTGCGTTTTGGTTGTCTTCTGCCGTTGAGAAAGTTTGGCTTTCCTTAGTTGGGATGGTCGTATTTTTATCAATCAATGGAGTGCGTACGCCCCCCATTGTCTCGATGCCCAACGTTAATGGTGTAACGTCTAATAACAATACATCTTTGACATCGCCGCCTAAAACACCACCTTGAATTGCAGCACCCATCGCCACAGCTTCATCAGGATTTACATCACGACGTGCCTCTTTTCCAAAAAAGCTTTCAACTTCTTCTTGAACCTTCGGCATCCGAGTTTGGCCGCCCACTAAAATCACGTCATCGATTTCACTGCCTGACAAGCCAGCGTCTTTAAGAGCTACTCGGCAAGGCTCAATCGTACGCTTAACCAAGTCTTCCACCAGTGATTCCAACTTCGCCCTAGAGAGCTTCAACACTAAGTGTTTCGGTCCAGTTGCGTCCGCCGTAATATAAGGCAAGTTAATTTCAGTTTGTGAACTGGAAGACAACTCGATTTTTGCCTTCTCAGCAGCTTCTTTTAGACGCTGCATAGCCAGCGGGTCGCCCTTAAGGTCTATATTCTGATCTTGTTGAAACTGGTCCGCCAAATAGTCAATGATTCGGTTATCAAAATCTTCCCCGCCTAGGAATGTATCGCCATTAGTGGATAGAACCTCAAATGTGTGATCACCTTCTATTTCAGCGATTTCAATAATGGAAACATCGAATGTTCCACCACCTAAGTCGTATACCGCAATTTTACGATCGCCCAACTTCTGATCCATGCCATAAGCGAGAGCAGCGGCAGTTGGCTCGTTGATAATACGCTTCACTTCAAGACCAGCAATCTTACCTGCGTCTTTAGTCGCTTGACGTTGAGCATCGTTAAAATAGGCTGGAACAGTAACAACCGCTTCCGTCACCTCTTCTCCAAGAAATTCTTCAGCGGTGGTTTTCATTTTTTGCAAAACGCGGGCAGACACTTCCGGCGCCGCCATTTGCTTGCCGTTAACTTCGACCCATGCGTCTCCGTTTTTGGCTTTGACGATTTGATATGGCATTAAATCAACGTCACGTTGCACCACCTCTTCATCAAACTTACGTCCTATCAAACGTTTAACTGCGTAAAGCGTGTTTGTTGGATTAGTAACAGATTGACGCTTAGCAGGTTGACCAACCAAAACTTCGCCATCTTCTACAAAAGCAACGTAAGACGGTGTTGTGCGATCGCCTTCACTGTTTTCAATGACGCGAGGTTTGTCGCCGTCCATTACAGCGACACAGGAGTTGGTTGTACCCAAGTCAATTCCAATAATTTTGCTCATTGTTGTTTTACCTCAAATAAAAAACTTAACTGCCCTTTAACTAGGGCTATATGTTTGTATTTCAACTTTTCAAAGCCACATTTTCGTATAAATTTACATTTGTGACTCAATTCGATAGAAGTGAGCGAAAAACGCTCGCTTCTGCATTTTTAGTACGACCACTTAACTACTTTGCAACAATCACCATCGCGGGACGCAAAAGACGATCGTGCAGCTCAAACCCAGACTGAATAGCCGTGATAATGCAACCTGGATCTATGTCTTCAGACTCAACCATGCTCATCGCTTGGTGTATGTTTGGATCTAATTTAGAGCCAACTTCAGGAGCAATTTCTTTAAGTGAGTATTTAGCGAACGCAGAATTTAGTTGACTCAGCGTAATCTTAGAGCCCTCATAAATACTTTTAACCGTTTCATCAGCGTCTTCAGCTGGTTCATTGTTAGTTGCCAGCTTAAGACTGTCATAGACGTTTAGCATCTCTTTGGCAAAACCCTCAACTGCAAACTTTCTAGAGTTTGCAACTTCCTTTTCTGCACGACGTCGAACATTATCCTCTTCAGCCTTCGCTCGAAGAAATGCGTCTTTTAGTTTGGCTATCTCATGTTGAGCCAATTCAAGCTCAGTTAGCTCATCGACCTCTACGTCGATATTTTCGTTCTCAACATCGATTGAGCTCTCAGAGTTCGACTCTGTGGAAGTTTCAGCTTCTGCTTGAGCTGAATCGATTATTTCATCTTTATTTTCTGCGTCGTTCATCACTGTGTTTATTCGAATCTAAATGTCGTTAAATAGTGGCAAATGTGGATGCGTGGATTATGGGGATACAATCAATGAGTTCAAGGGATTAGGATAAGAATTACCAAGAAATTTCATCTGCAAACTACATCATTTATTATTTTTGCGGTTCTATCGCAATATATCTCGACTTTTCGATCAAGAGGATGCTGATAAAACAAGACTCAAGGATTTAGAGTCTGACGCAACGCACACACGCAATATTACATCTACAGGTAATCATGACTGAGAGATAGGGGCTTGATGGCACGTCAGAAGCGTCATTTAATAGAAGGGATTTACCACTCTTATGAAACCCAAACTATTGATCGTATCCTCGGTGAGGATTAACGCCAAAGCAATGAGATAGAAAAACCGCCAATAGTGACTTTCAAGTGAAAGGCGAGAATTACAAACAAGGTTAATTATAACCCTACAAGCTCTTGTATTAGCTTTGTTTTATCTGTCCGTTGATGATACACCGCATACGCTGCTCGGATAAAAGTCGGTGCATTCTTAACGAGATACAACTCTTTGTTCTTGATTGACTTATTAACCATAGGCTTGGCTAAATAGGCCGCCCCGCCATCAGATTTTATTTGCTCATACGCAACGCGACCTTGGGTTGTCTGCAATCTGGCAAATGGAACTTCGGGAAAAAATTTAGCATGCTGCACGGCAAAATTAGAACCCCAATCTACAAACACATAACGCTCACTCATCGCTTGCTCAACGCTTTGATCATGTCTTGAGCTGACCAACACCAAGGGCAACTCAGCAAATTCAACGCTGCTTAAGTATTTTCCTCTAGGTGCATCGTAGACAAAAGCCAAATCCAAACTCCGATTTGTAAGCCGGTCTAAAGACGTGGATTCGGACATCACCTCAGCAGAAATCGCTACTTCCGGGAATTTCCGCATAATAGACGATAGCCATCGCTGTAAAACCATGTCCCAGATTCCAGGCAGCCCTGCTACGGATATCTGAGTTTCTATTCCCTGAGACATTTTTAAATGTTGATTTGCAGCTTCCCAGCTGGTCACGATAGTCTCAGCGTAAGACAAAAGTGCCTGCCCATCTGCACTGAGATGAATATTACTTCGTTCACGAACTAAAAGCGTGGTTCCCAAGCTTTCTTCGAGTGCTTTAACTCGCGCACTCACCGCAGATTGTGTAACACACAAGTTATCGGCAGCACGACCAAAGTGCTTCATTCTGGCTACTTCTAAAAATGTCTTTAAAGTAGTGATATCCATTTAACTCAGATTTCTACTGGGAATGACGACGGCTAACTGGTTCCAGCAAAGATATTAATCGTCACGATCAAAATATTTCTTTTTACAGAACAAGGCTACAGGACAATAATGAAGACCAAGTTAACACTTGTCTACTAAATTATTAACCTACTGTGACCAACATATTAATGGAGTCGTGAAACAAATGCGTAAGAACAGCTCTAAATCCTCTCACCCTAACAAACATGACATAAGCGGGAATATTAAAGAGATGTCCGATGACGACTTTTTTGCGTCGTATAAACGGAGTTCGAGCAAAAAAAGCGATAAACGCAGACTTTTAGCACGGCGAAAGCTTGAGCGTTATAAGGAAGACAAAGAGTTAGCTGGTTGGCTAGATGACTCACATTTAGAGTCATAATTTAGTTAACTATCATGGCATGACGCAACTGACTGTGATGCGCGTCATAAATGGCCCTCGTGTAACGCGATACTACTTACACGAGGGTTTTACGCATAAAAACAAAAAATGCTTTTTGTGGCTGTCGACACTAATTCAGCGGCCGACAAAAGCGTTATTAGTAGCTATTGATGATCTGCTACTAAATATCCCAATAGATTGCCTTCTCTAGCTGGCTGTCTGCTACCTGTAGAGCACTATTAGTGCGACTAACAATCACCAAATTACCCCCTCGCAATGGCTTGATTCGAGTTACATAACCTTCGTAGGATGCATCAACTAAATCGTCGACATTATCACCTTTAATGTAGGCAAAAGTGACTTGCCCATTAGGGGTTTCTAAGCTGGCATGCAAACCACGATATTTACCCATGGGGCAAATTCTGGCGAATTGCAAATTCTCTAAAAATTTCATCTTCATCTCACCATCGTAATTAGCAAGATGAGCGTTTACCGATTCATTCGCTCGCGCTGAGTCCCATACAGGTGTGAGCGGCTGTTCGTTCATATGCTCCAAAACGCCAGACAATAGGGCTTCATAGTCCTGCCCTATTGTGTTGCTAGGACCATAATAATTGCTAACCATGAAACCCGAAATAAACAACACTGCTGCGAAACTCGCTGCAATAGCATAGCGACGAAGGGAACTATCTGAGCTGTTCTGATCAGCCTCTTCTTGTAATATTTGGTTTAGCTCAAGACGAGCCATGAGGCTTTCTGGCATCTTCACATCGACACTGCTAGACAAGTCGGAGTCCATTTTACGGACCCCACTTACGTATTTGAGGCAATCTGGACAGTCCTTGCTGTGCAATACAAAGCTCGGCTCAACACTGTCAGGGTCAGACAACGCCAATCTTTTAAAATCTAGGCAATTCATTTTACGTACATCTTCTAATGTTAATCAATTCAAAATCTAGCGGCCAAACCATAAAATTTAGTCGCCAACCACTCCCAGTTGAGGCATCGATTCGTGCCCTAAAATTTGACGCATTTTCTTGCGTGCTCTAAATAATCTCGTCATAACCGCGCTTGAGCTGATATCGAGGATGGAGGCTATTTCGTTGCATGAAAATCCACCTAATACTTGCATTTCCAAAGGCTCTCGATATTCCTGTGGCAACTTGACCAACGCGTTACGCAATGCAAACGCCTCAGGCCGATCGTCGTACCCCATATGCGCATCGGCAATGGTGTCCATTTGTTCTACGTCTTTATAGTCAAATTGCTTACGCTCAAACTGGCGAGCGTGTTCCCGCCGAAAAATTGTAAATAGCCACCCTTTAGCCGCTTTGGCCTCGCGCAGACTGTCTAACGATTTCCATGCGCGCAAAAATGCTTCTTGCATGACGTCTTCTGCCATCACTTTATCTTTACAAAGCCATAACGCGTACTTGTATAGGTCTTGCGAATGCGCTTCGATCAACAACGCGTATTTTCTTTTTTTATCCATCATGGTGTAGTTGACCTGATCTTGATCAATCTCATTGCTGGAATCTGTCATCTATTTACTCTTTTTGTAAAAAACCCAAACATAGGTCAAGAACCGCGGCAGGTTCGTCCACGTGCAACCAATGGCCTGCACCAGACACTTTCTGGATTTCGGCACTAGGAAAGAACCCTCTAATAGCATCATAATACTCTGAATCTACGTAGTTTGAGAGGTCACCTTTAATAAAAACACACTTTGATAGGTACTTTCGATCAGCGAGCAAATTAATTGGGAAACCACCTATCAATGGCAAGTTTTTTTGCAGTGCAGGAACATTAAGTCGCCAAAAATAACTTCCAATTTTGCCCCCTAGACTCAGCATGATAAACATCCGGGTACTTTTATCTGGCACTGCAGAACTGAGTTGTCGTTCAACGTCAGAGCGAGACTTGCTATTTTTTAGATCCACATTGGACAGGCCTTCTAAAATCGGAGCATGACTGTGAGTATAGGAAACCGGAGCTATATCTAATACCAATAAGCGGTCCACTCTCTGTGGGGCAACAAGCGCCAACACCATGGCAGTCTTACCACCCATGCTGTGACCACAAATGCTTGCTTTTTCAATATTCAGATCATCAAGTAACTCCACAATATCACTCGCCAGATCAAAATAGGAGTTTTCAGGAGCATGAGGTGACTTGCCGTGATTTCTCTGATCGACCACAACCACTTTTACGTGTTTTGATAACTTGTCAGCGAAACCGCGCCAATTAGCAATTGAACCAAACAGGCCCGGGATAATAATGACGGGCGATAAAGCAGCATCCGACTCTGACACATTATCGAAATAGGTTTGATAGTTAAGTTTCATTCCCAAATTATAACGAATTTTGAAAACAAAGACGCGCAGCAATCTAACCGATTCGTTACAATGCCGCGATGCTTGAATTGATACTATTAACAGTGACCGGCATTGCGACCGGGTTCCTAAATGTCATGGCGGGTGGCGGGTCTATGCTGTCGGTCCCCATCATGATATTTTTAGGTGTTCCCGGCACAGTTGCAAATGGAACTAACAGAATAGCCATCCTTCCACAAAATATATCGGCTGTTTGGGCGTTTTACCGAAAAGGAATATCGAACTTTAAATTAAGTCTCTCACTGGGTGCCTGCACTATTCCCGGAACATTAATTGGCGCCTCTCTTGCATCCCATGTTCCAAGCGATCAATTCAACTCATTACTTGCCATCATAATGGTCATTGTTTTGATCATTATGGCGCTTCCTCAGCCCAAGGCAATTGAGCAAAATCAGCCACCAAGTAAGAACCGCTTGATCGCTGGCCATGCGTTAATGCTACTAATCGGTTTTTGGGGAGGCTTCATTCACATAGGAGTCGGCTTTTTACTAATGCCTGCGTTGAATCGGGTAATGCAGTTTGACCTAATCACTACTAACGCGCACAAGGTTTTCATCGTCATGTGCTACACAGTTGTAGCACTGTGCGTTTTTGCATCCGAACTTGAACTCGTTTGGAAATACGGCATTGCTCTGGGTATTGGAACGTGGATCGGCGGTTGGATTGCCGCCAATGTTCAAGTAAGTAGCGGAATCGGTCCAATAAAGATCACATTAAATGTTGTTATTGTTCTATTTATCATTAAGCTTCTCTTTTTCTAAACTTCCCTTCGGGCATAGGTAAGGTCCTTTGAACACTAAAGCAGACGAATTATTGGCGTTTGACCGTCGCCATATTTGGCACCCATACACATCAGCAACCACCCCGTTGACAACTTATTTGGTGGAAAGTGCTCAAGGGGTCAGAATTCAGCTTGCTGGCGGCGAGAGTTTGATAGACGGTATGGCTTCTTGGTGGTGTGCGATTCATGGATACAATAACCCGATTTTAAATCAAGCCGCTAAGGACCAGATAGACTCAGTTTCGCACGTCATGTTCGGAGGCCTAACGCACAGACCGGCAACCGAACTGTGCAAACTGTTAATTGACATTAGCGCACCGAACTTAAACCACGTGTTTCTAGCGGATTCAGGCTCGATAAGTGTGGAAGTTGCCATGAAGATGGCAATACAGTATTGGCAAGCACAAGGCAAAGGAAATAAAAACAAGATACTCTCACCGCGAGGTGGATATCATGGAGATACCTTTGCCGCTATGTCAGTCTGTGACCCATCAACCGGCATGCATCACCTGTTTTCTGACGCTGTAACTCAACAAGTATTTACCGATCGACCAAGCTGCGTGTTTGGTTCCAAGTTCTCGCCTTCGTCGACGACGGATTTAGAAAACCAAATCAAAGAGAACAAGGACGTTTTGGCGGCGATAATCCTAGAGCCTGTCGTTCAAGGCGCTGGGGGCATGTGGTTCTATCACCCAGACTACCTTACTCGTGTCAGAGAGTTGTGTGACGAACATGATATTTTATTAATAGCCGATGAAATAGCGACCGGATTTGGACGAACAGGCAAGCTGTTCGCCTGCGAATGGGCAAGCATTGAACCTGACATTCTCTGCATTGGTAAAGCGCTAACGGGTGGGTACATGTCCTTGGCAGCCACCTTAGCGACCAGTAAAGTCGCCACAGGAATATCTAAAAATGGAGGGGTCTTTATGCATGGCCCTACGTTCATGGGCAACCCTCTCGCGTGCGCCGTAGCTTTGGCCAGCCTACGCCTACTTTTAGAATCCGATTGGGAATTAAAAATACAAAACATTCAACAACAAATGTCTTCGACTCTTGAACCAGCAACACGAATAAATTCCGTCAAGGATGTCCGTGTTTTAGGAGCCATCGGTGTATTAGAAATGAACGACACAGTGAACGTCGAGACTGCGCAGGCGTTTTTTAAGGATGAAGGAGTATGGATTCGACCATTTGGTCATCTGGTTTATATAATGCCTCCGTACATCATTAATGAAAGCGACCTGAATACACTCTGCAAAAGCATGTTGAGCTTCGCTAACAGCCTCTGCTAATGCCTTCTCTTTAGTTCACTAAAATAATCCACAGTGGTATCAAGACCTAAGAGTTCACGTCGTACAAGATCCATCGCCATTGCTGTCGCCGTTCGTTGAAAGGCAAATCGACCAATAGGTAGAAAAAAGCGCCGTGCCCGTATTTTCCCTGTACAGCCCCACGCTATCCATACTGTGCCCACCTTCTTGGATTCAGATCCTCCAGTTGGGCCCGCGATACCTGAAATGGCGACCGCCAAATCCGCCTCTGATACCGCGAGAGCACCCTCTGCCATTTCGATTACAGTTTCTTTACTAACCGCCCCATACTTTTCTAGCGTATCAGGATTTACGCCCAACGCCGACGTTTTCATTTCATTGGAATAAGTAACAAACCCACCATGAAACACCGAAGAAGCACCCGCTTCACTTGTAATACCAGCCGCAATCGCTCCGCCTGTACACGATTCAGCAGTCACAATACTCTTTCCTTGACTCTCAAGCGCCCGATTGAGCGATTGACTTAAACGAGTGTCGTCTTCACCTATTACGAAATCACTGAACAGATCAGAAAACCTTTGCGCCCACTGCAAATTCAGCGCTTTGGCGTCGTCCCCAAAGGACGTAAACTTGACCTCTATTACGGGCAACTGAACTCGAAAACCCAGATCAACTTCAGCAGGCCAATCAGGGAACTTGGCGTTAACAATGTCTTGTAATCCAGACTCAGTGACGCCAAACAATCGAAGACGCGTAACCAGCCCAGTTTCGGTGAGACGCCCATGCTCTTTGATAAGAGGCAAGATCTGCTGTTCGACCATAAGTTTAAATTCACTGGGAACACCCGGTGTGCACAGCACTAAACACCCATTGTGATCGCAGCGAAACCCGACCGCCGATCCAACCGGATTATCAATAATTTCACAGCCTTCAGGTAACTCAGCCTGTTTGAGGTTAGATTCCGTGAGCATAAACCCTTTGGGCTTAGCCCATCTCTCCAAGTGAGCAATGGCATCGACGTGTTGTTGGAGGGAAGTAGAAGTCGCTCTCGCCAAAGCAAGGGCAGTTAAGTCGTCAACGGTTGGCCCCAATCCGCCATTAATTACTAAAACATCCGAAACGGCGCTCAATTCAGTAATCGATTCCACAAGTAAAGTGAGGTCATCACCCACAACTTTCTTAATATAGGGAACCTGCCCCAAGTCCTTTAAGGACTGTGCGATGTAGGCTGAATTGGAATCAACGGTGTCGCCGCTCATTAATTCATTCCCAGTTAATAGCAGCGAAATCTTCATACTCTCTCTCCTTATATTAAGCCCGCGGTGGCAATCCTAACTATTCATCTAAAAGAAGCGACATAACCGGGGTAAGAATAATCCTATTATCGGCCGCAATCGCCACTGTGGGAATAAGTCCTTTGAGTTGCTCATCAAACCACGTCTCAGCGATAATCAAATAGCCATTGTCATTAGGGTGTAAACGGATAACCTCATTTGTTATCGACGCATTTTCTTGGTCAATCAACTCTTCAAAACCACCAGAGTGATTAACAAAACGGTCGTATAGATTTACGAAAGCCGTATTCTCAGCCTTTGTTCGGCTTTCTATTTCCGTATTGTACGGGACCACATTTTGATCGTCTCTTGGTGTTAAATTAGCGACGACGGGCGTAAAACCTCTTTGTTTGGCTTTAATTATCATATCTCTGACATTAAATCCGGTTGTGGTACTGCTTAAATTTGCATTTCGGTCATTGGTTCCATACATGATCAACGCTATGTACCGATTGCCTTCGTAGTCATTTCGCGAACGGTTTAAGTGAGATTCGATGCGTTCTAAGCCGCGTTCGGTGGACGTACCACCTTCGCCCCAATTGACCACGATGGCATTCCTGACGCGTTGATTTGCATCAAAAATAGGAGAATCATAAAGCGTTGTTGAGCAAGGCTCAATCGCCTCTCGATCTCCTTGGTTCAATAGAAGATTGGTCAAGTAGAGCGTTGGGCACCCTCGATCTGTGCTCCCTTTTGCATCTTTATCTCGAAAGTCGGCATTAAAACCAACTGAAATGCTGTCTCCGAATAAGACCACCACCGACCGTTCAGAGGTCGGCAGCTCCTGGGCACCCAAAGTAGCTATGGTTGATAGGCTTATAAACAGGGTAGCAAGTAGACCCGCTATGGGTTGAGGTACAACTCTAGAAAATTTAATTGTGCGATAAAACAGCATATAAGTTAGGGCGAATTAGCCTAAGTTATTGTTCGGTCAATATGGTTTGTTCAAAACGATTGACAGGTACATGAATTCTTGGTGACGAATTGTAAGGCAGAAAGTTCGGAAAAGGTATTTCTTCTGATGATAAATCGGCAACAATTTTTTCAGCCACATCATCATTACGTTTTTCTCCATACAGTTTGAACGCTTCTGTGTATCTTTGTTCGAGCAAACTGTAGGCAACCCAATCAACCCTTACTTGACCAAATCTATTAAGGTTGGCGACTGGCTTGATGTCCGGCACGTCGTTACTACCATTCACTTTTTCAACGTCCAACCATACCCCTGAATCAAAACGACGTAGGAACACATCATCATGTCCCTGTGAGTTGTCAGTCCAAAAAAGCCACAGGACACCGTCCAAATCTACTACCGCGGCAGACGCTAAACACTCTCGACAGGCCTCATAGACTTTTTGAGGCTCAGTCCACTCACTCCTAGCCATAAGACTGACTTGAGCGGAATACCAAAGCTCAGTTTTCCCCAACGCGTCTTCGCTCCAAAACACCAGTTTTAATCCGTTTTTCAAAGTGCTTATCGCCGCAGAGGACAGATAGTTTTTCGATCGATGAACCGTCACGGAGTCCAACCAGTTATCTCCTCGGTATGGTTTCCATACTATACGCTGTTCTTGGCCCTGCCGTTCATGCCAAACTACATCTACTTCAATCTCTCTTTCCGAATTCGCCACTACAACATACGGAAACCATCCGAACAAAAAGAAACATGCTATTCGAAACATGGTAGTTATCGTTGATTGTTGAGAAAAGCTTTTGCGGCATTTTGCATCCGAGTCCGCTCCCATATTAGTCGAAATCTACCTCCGCCCTTTTGTTGCCACAAAACAGCTGAACGCAGACCAGCCAAGAGTAAAGATCGAATTTGTGGGGGTATATCTGATTTCTGGAGATGCTCCTCTTCACCCTGCACTATTACTTGAGGTTGCATACCAGAAACGTACTTTTGATAAATGTCGGAACACGCTTCAGGTAACTCTTCAAATGATCTCGAGCTAAGGCGCTCTATCTCTGAAGCAAATTGTGAGAATTTATTAGCGTCGTTATAGAGTTGACTTTGTAACTGCAACAAAGACATCAAATATCTCAAAAGCTCGATGTCACTCGAACTTGTGGAGCTCAAAACACCATCAGCCAGTAATGACAAGCCTTTGTTTACCCCCTCTATTCCGCCAAAGATCGCCGGCGTACTCACTGCATCCAATACTAATATTGATTTAAGCGAACTCTCATAAGCACTCTGCTCTACCTTACCGGTTCTAGCAAGAGACTGGACTTCTTTGCAAGCCTGAAGAACCCCAGAGATCGCGATTGCTCGTTCTGAAATGATATCCATGAAATAGTAACCCTTAATTCATATTTTGTCGGTAAAAATTCAACTCTTTACTCCAAGCATCCATGTTGTTTTCAACCTGCTTGAAGCCATGCCCTTCTTCTGGATACTCAGTATATTCATAATTCACACCATTGCTCTCTAATTGATCAATGATTTCGTGCGCAACCGAAGGAGGGACAACATTATCTTGGCCACCTTGAAAAATGATCATGGCGCTTCTGATACGCGATATTTTATGGATGGGAGATCTTGAATAGAACTGACTCTCCTCTTGACGTGACTGAACTTCATCAAACACTTCATCAATCAGCCTGTCTGTATAATGCTTCTCAAACTTATGGGTTATTTTAGCTAAAGTAGCCAAATTACCGATTCCGTAGTAACACGCCCCTGCGCGAAAAACATCGGGATACTCAGTCAATGCCCTCAAAACCGCGTACCCGCCAGCGCTTTTCCCTCTAATACAGACTCGAGTAGGGTCAACTAAGCCTTGATCAACCAACCACGCAATGCCATCAATTATGTCGGACACATCCAACTCTCCCCAATTGCCATACAAAGCATCACGGTACGCCCTCCCATACCCAGTGCTACCATGGTGATTAACGTCTAAAACAGCAAATCCATGAGAAGTCCAAAATTGTTTTTGAATATCAAAATGACCATAGGCTCGTGCGGTCGGCCCTCCGTGCACCATAACCAACAATGGAGGCTTCACCGTCGAACCCACCTTTGTGCCGCAATGACTCTCTGGAGAATAATAAAACCCATGTGAACCGCGGCCATCACGTGTGGGGTAGGAAATGTGCGTAGCCAGAGAAACAGTGCTCTGAACAGGCTTCGGGTGGACGTAAAAAGACTTCTTGGGAGCGCCTGAGGTTATCGGCAATTCACACAAGGCTGGGCGTGTGTGTTTAGTACGCTCAACAAACAACAAACGACCCTCGTTATCAGAACAAAGCCCTTGCAAGGTAGATGAGCCGTAATAGATATTTTCGTAAGTTAGGGTTTCAGTGTTCACTCTAAATAAGTGGTCGCCCTCTGGCGAGCTTCCGATTGTAACAAGGTGTTCTCCGTCGAGTTGAGCAATACGCGAATCACCATATTGCCAATGGGGATATCCGAACTCGAGCAACTCCTGAGTCACGGCATGCACCCTATCCTCATCAGGGCACCATGCAAACATATTCCAAAAGTCTAAAGACTTTGATGCGTTACTAAAATCTAGACAAAAGAACAACTTACCATCAGCAGCGAAGCAAAGCTGGCCATGAGACTTACCGGTATTTCCGACATCAACTTGAATGAATCTCGTACTCGACAACTGCTGCTCAGCTCCAAACTCAGCCATTCCCAACCGGTTTTCATCCCAAGGCATATTGGGGTGATTCCATTGAATCCAGGCTAACCGATTGTTATCCGCGTCATAAACCAAATCACTGTAAAAATCAGCGCCTTCAACTAAAGGAACTGGTGGGTCATTTGGCTTTAATCCATCAATAAGAGCGATAAAACACGTATTTAACGAAGCATGCACCCCAGGCCTGTGGCACTCAACAATCGCAACGTACTTATTCGAGCTCAGTGAAATAACACTACTGTAGCTGAAAACTTCGCCTGAACTTGGCTTTACCGTCAATCTAACCGGTTCTGGTTCTATACACGACTGGTCATCGCTTAAGTCCTGTCGATACAAACATTGATCCGACCGATTAGCGAAAATGATGCTTCCACCTATGACCCAAAATGGCTTACCACCATACTCATTAATCGACGTCCCGACCGAATATCCAGCAGGGGTTAGACAATGAGTATCCGTGTGGTGACGATAGAGAAGAACACTTCGATTACCTTCATCGGGTAAGGACGCCAAATGAACGATACCTTCATGCAAATAACCGGGATATGCAATGTTCTCTTCGCCCCCAAACACATCGTGCAGACTTATATCTGACTTCCAGTCGAGAAAATCGTTCATTGCCGGACTAGCTTTCTGGAGCGCTGAGGTGCGTAGAGATGTGCTTCCAACGTATTCGACTAGACACATCAATATTGTTCTTTTCGAAGAAGCCTTGATGAGTTTCCAAAGCGGCAACGATAGGTTTGATTGAAGAGTATAGTGGTTTCCTCAAGCTCATTACTGAGTAGGGCTTCATGGTGTGGATCACATCTACCATTGCGTTTTTACGAATGAACGCGATATCAATCGAGGCAACCACATTATTCATGTGAAAACTCGGAACTACCTCACGCTCAAAGGTGAACAAAATAGGCATAGCAATCATGGTGGATTCACAAATTCGCTGAAACCCGGCGGCGCGCTTTTGATTATCATCGGCCAGTTTTGCCATAAAGGTGATCGAAGAACCATCTTCCCTAGATATTGATACCTCCACGACGGCCATTGAATCAACCACATCATTAGACACGTCGCAGTTTGCTGACTTGGCCATCACAACGCTTTCAAGCAACAAGGCCAGTAACAAAGAAATAACGATTACTTTCATAGAGCCTCTAAAAACTGGTAGGTGAATCCCGCATTATCGACTGGATTTGTTCCGCCAACTGCAGTGCTCTCAATCCCTGCCAGCCAGTTACCATTGGCACAGCCTGCCCTTGCGCGACATCAATAAAATGTCCTAATTCAACTTGCAGTGGTTGCTCTGAATCAAATTCTACATGCTCAGTATTTAACTCAGCATATAGACTGCCTTCCGGTGTTTGGCCTTTGGTAACGATATCTAATTCCTGATCCATTAGATTTACTCCGTAGTAACCTTCCGGGCCGAAGACTCGGAATCGACGAAATCGTTTATTTGAAACTCTGCTAGCCGTGATATTGGCGACAGCTCCACTTGGAAACTGAAGCCTGACATTAGCTAAATCAACGTGATCGGTTATGACTTTAGCCCCAATAGCCTGAACGTCTACCGGTTCTTCATCAACCAGCGAAAGAACCAAATCAAGATCGTGAATCATCAAGTCGGTTACCACATCTACGTCCGTTGCTCTTTCAACAAAGGTTCCTAATCGATGTACCTCTATGTACTTTGGATCTGCGACTTTACTCGCAACCGCTCTTAAGGCAGGATTATATCGCTCTAAATGCCCAATCAAAAATGGGGTTTCATTTTGAGCCGCCAAATCCACCAACTTGCGTGCCTCATCGACACTTGCTGCAATAGGCTTTTCAAGCAGCGTCGCAACACCCGCCTCCAAAAACGGTTGCGCCACGTCATAATGCAACGACGTTGGTACCACAATACTGACTGCATCCACTTTATCTATGAGATCAAGAGAGTGCGAACTGTAAGCACACCCATATTGCTCTGCCAAGGGAGCGATATTCTCTTCGTGCGTATCGACAAGCATCACCAAATCAACATTCGGCATTGAATCGTAAATTTTGGCGTGAATTTGGCCTAAATAGCCAACTCCGACTACCCCTACTCTGGTCTTTTTACTCATGAACCAACTGTATTTTATTAATTTTTGCGTTTGAGATTTACGTCTATCTCTTGATAAACCAATGTTATCAAAATTTGATGACCTACGAGCACCTGTTTAACCCGATTAACGTGAAGCGGTCATCAAAATTACCAACAAATAAGGTAAACTTCCGATCACAACCAGTATCTCTGTATTAAATCGTAACGTGACCGCCTCAATTATTTTGTTAAACATTCTTGGTCAAGACCGAATCGGTCTATCCAATAAGCTTTACTCCGCTATCGAAACTTTCGACGTACGCATCTTAGATATCGGGCAATCGGTCATACATGATCAAGTCTCACAAGGAATCATGCTGCAATTACCAGACGACAAAAAAGTAAAGCAACAGCTGATTGATAAAGCACGCTCTCTAGACCTCTCAATCCGAGTTCGCGACATCA
This sequence comes from Arenicella sp. 4NH20-0111, assembly GCF_040366405.1. NCBI lineage: Bacteria > Pseudomonadati > Pseudomonadota > Gammaproteobacteria > Arenicellales > Arenicellaceae > Arenicella > Arenicella sp. 4NH20-0111. The sequence goes on along the minus strand of NZ_BAABWF010000002.1, from coordinate 221,712 downwards.
AACCGGAGGAATACGACCATTGGGTGACGCTGCAAGGACTAAACCGATACACCCTAACACTGTTAACAAGAGAGGTGACAGCGGAAGAAATTGCAAAGGTTACGGCCGTAACGGCTGAACAAGGCCTCAACATTCATGACATAAGCCGCTTAAGCGGGCGACTTCCAATTGGGTTACCCGTGAGCAATGAAACTAAATCATGCATCGAATTTACAGTACAAGGAACTCCGAAAGACCCCGAAGTAATGCGCACGAGCTTTTTGAAAATTGCGGGTGAGCTGGATGTGGATATTGCTATTCAACAAGACAATGCCTATCGCCGAAGCCGGCGTCTGGTGTGCTTTGACATGGATTCGACTCTGATTGAAGCTGAAGTGATTGATGAGTTGGCTAAACGAGCTGGTGTTGGTGACCAAGTGGCCGCGATAACTGAAAGCGCGATGCAAGGAAAAATAGACTTCACTGAAAGCTTCAAGCAACGGATGTCGCTACTAAAAGGGGTAAGTGAGTCGGTGTTAAACGAGGTGGCCGAAAGCCTACCTATCATGGAAGGAGCAGAAACGCTTATCCGTAATTTGCATGCCTACGGATTTAAAACGGCGATCTTATCAGGAGGTTTTAGCTATTTTGGGCATTTTTTACAACGCAAGTTCGGTATCGACTACGTCCATGCAAACACGTTAGAGATTGTCGATGGAAAGTTGACTGGCAACGTAGTTCACCCTGTAGTGGATGGCCAACGAAAAGCTCTACTACTCAAAGAAATAGCCGAGCAAGAAGGTTTGGACCCACAGCAGGTGATCGCAGTTGGTGATGGCGCAAATGACCTTCCCATGTTGAGTGTCGCTGGCCTTGGCATTGCATTTAGAGCGAAACCTCTGGTCCGAGAGTCGGCGAAACAGTCTATGTCCACGCATGGTTTGGATGGGATTTTGTACCTTCTGGGATTTAAGGAGCAAGACATAACTCGATACAGTTAAACCTCATAAGGACAATGAAACCAAGAGTTCAATGCCTAATTTGAAGAGACAACATAACTGCCTTTGACATAATTGCCTTTCACATAATTGCCTTTCACATAATTAGAAAAACTTAAGCCATCTGTATTTCGGGTGTAACCTCATACGTATATCATGTCGACTCACCCTACTAATCAGTGAGAGCGTCATTTCGGCGATCACCTTTACTAAGCCGTTGATTGTTTCTGCCTGAGTAACCATCCACCACACTCATGAAATACTACGAATACCCTGCCACCATTCTCACAACCATTGGTCTGCTCTTAAGCACCATAACCTTCATGACTCACGCTCAAATAGCGAACAATGGCTTTGAAGCCTGGTCTTCTAGCGGGCCCGTTAGCTGGTCCACAATCGACAGCGGAATACAAGTCACCCAGGCAAGTTCGCCACGAGTTGACGGGGCTAGTTCAGCTCAAGTCACGGTAAACACACGAACCCAAAGCAATACGGATTTCACGCAACAAATAGACCTATTGGCGAATCAAACCTATGACTTCCAGGCGTCGATCTACCATACTGAAGGGCACGTACGAGCGCGACTTATCGTCGATGGTTATCGCACTTACTCCGACCCCAGCAGGCTCAATGAATGGCAAACCATAGAATACAGTTACACACCCACCAGCGATGAAAGCATTAGTGTCGGATTAAGATTTTATGACCTCTCCAGTTTCGATGGCGAAGAAATCGTGTACGTGGACTATTTTAGGCCATCGAATCAGGTGCCCCCCCCACCACCAGGGTGTACTGAGACAGAGGTGGTGGTAAATGTAACGACTGACAACTATGGTTCCGAAACAGCTTGGCAATTGTTTAATAGCGACAATCAAATATTAGGGGGCGGATCAAATCTTCAAAACAATACGTCTACGAATACGGATTTTTGCTTAGTTGACGGCGACTACCATTTAACAATTACGGATTCATACGGAGATGGCATCTGCTGCAGTTATGGAAATGGGCAGTATTCAATTTCGGCCAACGGTCAAACATTGGCTAGCGGAGGAGAGTTTGCCTATTCTGAAACCAGCACCTTCACAATCGGCGGCAACAACTCAGCTCCGAACGATTATTATGACAGCGCAACCGGACTAACGGGTTTAAACCTAAAAACGGCTCTTCACAATATTATCAAAGATCATGCTGTTCAAGGCTACGGCGCTCTGTGGGGATTCTACAGTGCAACGGAATTAGACTTGTATTATGAAAATGATGGCTCTATTTTGGATATTTATTCAGAGAATCCGGTCTCAAGCGATCCCTACAACTACAACGCCATTACCGATCAATGCGGTGGCTACAGTAATGAGGGAGATTGCTATAATCGTGAGCACTCGTTTCCTAGAAGTTGGTTCGGAGGATCGGTCGAACCCATGAATTCGGATGTTCACCATATTTTTGCCTCGGATGGGAAAGTGAACTCCATTAGAAGTAGTTATCCTTACGGAGAAGTATCTAACCCCAGCACAGTCACCAACAATGGATCGAAGCTAGGAACTGAGAGCGGTTACGGCTACGGCAGTACTGTGTTCGAACCAATCGATGAGTTCAAAGGCGATATTGCTCGAGCTCAGTTCTATGTTGCCACTCGGTATCAATCGAGCATTGCAAGCTGGGAAAACAATTCTTCTTATTCCAACGCCGCCTTAAACGGTACCGCTGGATATGCGTTCGAAAACTGGTATGTAAACCTATTAAAATCATGGCATCAGCAAGACCCGGTTAGTCAAAAAGAGCGTGACAGAAACGACGACGCGTTTATTTATCAAGGAAACAGAAATCCGTTTATAGATCACCCTGAGTACGTAAACGCAATATGGCAATAGCGCATTCGCACTGGTCGTCTATTTAGCCAAAACGATCATAGGCACTTTGACAGCGTGTCGAAGTGCCTATTTCGATATCTAACCTCAAGCCAATTGGTTATGAAAATCCCTCATCGGGCACCCGCACAGCCCCTTCCATTAAGACTCTAGCGCTGCGGCTCATGCCGGCTTTTATCGCCTTCCATTCATTGCCACTTTTCTTCGCCTGTCCGCTAACAGTCAACGTTCCAGAGGGGTGCCCAAAAACAACTTGCTCACGAACACCCCCTCCGCATGCCTCATTCACGACGGTCCCCGGAATCGCAGAAGCCGTTGCAATAGCCACCGCAGCGGTGCCCATCATGGCGTGATGCAGAAGCCCCATAGACATCGCTCTGACCACCAAATCAATGTCTTGCCCATTCACTTTCTTGCCACTGGATGCTATGTAAGTGCTAGCTGGCGCAACAAATGCCAGTTTGGGGGTATGTTGACGTGACTCTGCCTCACTCAACTGGTCGATCAAACCCATTTTCAGGGCCCCGTAAGCACGAATTTTTTCCAGCCTTAGAAGGGAGCTAGCATCATTGTTTACATCGTCTTGCAATTCTGTACCAGTGTATCCAATCGCAGCGGCATCAACAAAAATGGTCGGTATTCCTGCATTAATCATGGTCACTTTCAAATCACCAATTTCAGGAACCCTCAATTGATCCACCACATTTCCGGTTGGAAACATGTTGCTACCACTGGCAGCGGGATCCATAAACTCTACCTTGACTTCAGCGGCCGGAAAAGTAACGCCGTCCAACTCAAAGTCACCTGTCTCCTGCACCTGACCGTTAATAACTGGCACATGAGCAACAATCGTTTTTTTGATGTTGGCCTGCCAAATCTTTACCTCAGCAACACCATCTTTGGGCACCTTGCACTCATCAACGAGATGATTGGCAATGGCAAACGCCCCTACCGCAGCGGTCAAATTCCCGCAATTCCCACTCCAATCAACAAAAGGACGATCAATCGAAACTTGACCGAATAAATAGTCAACATCATGATCAGGTTGTTCACTGTTAGATAGAATCACTATCTTGCTAGTACTAGAAGTGGCTCCACCCATACCGTCTGTTTGCTTAGCATACGGATCTGGGCTGCCAATAACGCGCAATAAAAAGTTATCTCGTAGGGATCCTGGTGCTTGCAACTTAGGAGGCAGATCCGATAGATTAAAAAAGACGCCTTTACTCGTTCCGCCTCGCATATACGTAGCTGAGACTTTCAACTGCGGCGCAAACTTAGATTGATGTTGTGTCATGCTATTACCCCGTGCTCTATTCTTGCTCCCATCAGCTTACTTTGGACTCAAGAAAATCTTGAGCGAACCGTTGAAGAACGCCTCCTGCTTGATAGATAGCGACCTCCTCTGCGGTATCCAGTCTACACAGCATTGATACATCAACAACCTCGCCATTAGTGCGTGAGATCCTTAAAGACAACGTGGCTCCCGGCGCAGGTTCGCCATTAACATCAAATACCTCAGTGCCATCGATTTTCAGAGTTTTTCGCGTCACTCCCGCTTCAAACTCTAACGGCAGCACACCCATTCCGATTAGGTTTGTTCGATGTATCCTCTCAAAGCCCTCAGCCGCAATTACCTCAACACCCGCTAAACGCACCCCTTTCGCGGCCCAATCTCGAGAAGAGCCTTGACCATAATCAGCCCCCGCGACGATAATCAGTGGCTGCTGACGTGCCATATAGGTTTCTATGGCTTCCCACATTCGACTCACCTTCCCCTCAGGCTCTATTCTTGTGAGAGAACCTTGCTTAATTTCACCGTTGTCAATGACCATCTCGTTGACCAGTTTGGGATTAGCAAACGTCGCTCTTTGAGCAGTAAGATGATCACCACGGTGAGTAGCGTAAGAGTTAAAGTCTTCTTCAGGCAACCCCATTTTTGCCAAATACTCGCCAGCAGCACTCGTTGCCATGATCGCGTTTGATGGCGATAAATGGTCAGTTGTAATATTGTCGCCGAGTACAGCCAACGGGCGCATTCCAGCTAAAGAGCGATGGCCTGCTAGTGCTCCTTCCCAATAGGGAGGGCGGCGAATATAGGTGCTCTTTTCCCGCCAATCATAAAGCGGACTCACCCCGCTTTCCGAGCTGACTTCTATATTAAACATAGGTTCATAGACTTCGCGAAATTGACCAGGCTTGACAGACTTGCTAACAATTTCATCAATTTCCTCATCACTCGGCCATATATCTTTGAGCTTGATTGAATTCCCATCTGCATCCAAACCCAACACGCCGTTTTCGATATCAAAACGAATTGTGCCAGCAATAGCATAGGCTACCACCAATGGCGGAGAAGCTAGAAAAGCTTGCTTAGCGTAAGGGTGAATGCGCCCATCAAAATTTCGATTTCCCGATAAAACCGCAGTGGCATATAGATCACGCTCGATGACCTCTTGCTGAATTACCGGGTCCAGCGCACCGCTCATCCCGTTACAGGTAGTACACGCAAACCCAACTATTCCAAATCCTTGCGCTTCGAGCTCAGGTAATAGATTGGCGTCCTTTAAATAAAGCTCCACCGCCTTTGAACCAGGCGCCAATGAAGATTTGACCCAGGGCTTTCGACTAAGCCCCAAACGATTAGCGTTTCTCGCAATGAGCCCAGCTGCAATGACATTTCGCGGGTTCGAAGTATTGGTACAACTGGTAATCGCTGCAATAATCACCGCCCCATCAGGCATTAAACCTTCGACATTTTCTACCTCACCACAAATACCGGCATCAGCTAAATCAGTGGTGGCAACCCTTCGATGAGGGTTAGACGGCCCAGCAATATTCCTCCCTACGCTGGACAAATCAAAAGAAAGGCGGCGTTCGTACTCTACTTCTTTGAGACTGTCGGCCCATAATCCAGCTTCCTTTGCGTAGACCTCGACCAATTTGATCTGTTCTTCATCGCGCCCAGTCAACGTCAGATAATCTATCGTCTTCTGATCAATGTAAAACATTGCCGCCGTCGCTCCGAATTCAGGCGTCATATTCGAAATTGTCGCACGATCGCCTAGTGTCAAGTCCTCAGCGCCTTCACCAAAGAATTCTAGGTAGGATGAAACGACGCGCTGTTCTCGTAGAAACTCGGTCAGCGCGAGCACGATATCAGTTGCTGTGATTCCTGGTTGTCTTTTGCCCGATAACTCAACTCCCACAATGTCAGGTAAGCGCATGTATGAGGCCCTTCCCAGCATGACACTTTCAGCCTCCAAACCACCGACGCCAATCGCAATCACTCCTAATGCATCCACGTGCGGGGTATGACTGTCCGTCCCGACTAACGTATCTGGAAATGCAACACCGTCCATTGAATGCACCACTGGCGACATACGCTCCAAGTTTATTTGGTGCATGATGCCATTTCCAGGCGGGATCACATCTACATTTTTAAATGCCGTTTTAGTCCAATTTATGAAGTGAAAACGATCTTCATTACGTCTCTCTTCAATCGCTCGGTTGTTTTCAAAAGCATTCTTTTCAAATCCAGCATGCTCTACCGCCAGCGAATGATCTACAATCAATTGAGTAGGCACCACGGGGTTTACTTTTGATGGGTCGCCTCCCTTTTTCGCGATGGCGTCTCTCAGACCAGCCAAATCGACCAACGCCGTTTGCCCTAATATGTCGTGACAGACTACGCGAGCTGGGAACCAAGGAAAATCATGATCTCTTTTACGCTCAATAATCTGTAACAGGGAACGCTCTAACGACGCTGGTTCACACTTACGAACGAGATTTTCTGCGAAGACACGAGAAGTGTAGGGTAGCTTTTTGTAAGCTCCCTCTTTCAAATCATCCACCGCTGAACGTGTATCAAAATAGTCAAGATCGGAGCCACTAAGGCGCCTTCGATAGGCCGTATTCATGAAGTTCACCCTAATACACCGTAGTAATATGCTTGCTAGCAATCACCAGGTATTGTTTACAATAATTGCGATTCGATTGCAATTTTAGGCAAATAAAGCCTAAAGTCAACCTAGATTGTAAACAATCCCAAACCAAAGAGGAAACGGAAACATGCAACTCATTGACTTAAGATGAGTAAAACTCCGCAAGCACGCCAATGAATCTATCTAGTTCGTCGGCATCTAAATCGTTTATCCCTGCCGCGGCGGCTCTTCCTCCTCCGGTCTCAAATTGTCGGCAGACTTCGTCAGCACCACTTTTACGCTCTAGAGGAGCTCTCACACTCACGACAAATCGACCGTTTTGTTTTTCCGTTATCACGGCATGAGCACGACCAGGATGCTGATTGGCCAACTCATTACCAAATACGCCGCTGACCCGTCTGGCCCAAGGCTGATTCGGTAACATATACACAGCGGCCTCATCACTTTCATGGGTGGGAATACTTTTAGACGCGTTGTTCATATCGCTTAGATAACCTTCCTCTAAAATTCTAAACGTTGAACCATCGCTCTCAATGAACTCGAACGCACTTTTGTATTGGACGGTTTTTTGGAACAACTCGGCCGGATTAAAATACAGATCATCCAAACTGGCTCCGTAGCCATTGTAATTTAGATAAATCCCAAGATTCTCCAATTGTATGAGTTGAGACTCGGTCAAGCTCAAAGGTTCAGCAAGTCTACGCGCACTTTGCTTAAGATTATCCCCAAACGTCCCTACAACGGCCCAATCCAAATACTGTCCCTTAAGTTTTCGATTAATCAACAACGAAGTACATACGTCAGCTGCGGTGCTGATGTGCGTTGTTAACAAAGGGTGGGTTGGTATCTCCCCGGCAAAATGATGATCACAATAAAAGACTTCGGCTCCGGAACTGAGAACTCTTTCCAAACCGCTACGATTCTTATCTAACGATATATCCAGCACCAGAATGCTGTCGCCGGCTTGTGACTGGACACGATCTAAAAGCTTAATGTCTCGTTTAATTCCAGTGACTAAAACCGATTCCTTTGGATCGGACAGTCTAATTTGAGTGAGAGCGCAGATACCATCCGCATCTCCATTAAAACAATCGTATTGAATCATCGTGGGCTATAAGAGCAGTTACTTCAATTAATCAAAAATGCCTAGCAATCCAAGTATCAACTGCCAGCAAGAAACGCACTTAAAATGGCGCTTGCACAAAAAGCGCCATTTTATTAAACCTGATTACAAAGACTGATAATAATCCATCAAGATCTTTGCAACTTCCGGCCTAGAGAACTCCGGCGGGGGCGCAATGCCATTGCCCAATAACTCTCTAACCTTAGTTCCAGAAAGAATGACGAAGTCATCAAACTCGTGGTCAGGGACATCACGCATCATCACCACCTTATTCAATTTTTTAGAATAGGCAGTGTGATCCGCTCTGAAAATTTCAATCTCTAAAGCATCACTAGGCACATCACTATCAAAAATAGTTTGCGCATCAAATGCTCCGTAGTAATCACCCACACCCGCATGATCACGACCGATAATAAAGTGAGTTGCCCCCATATTTTGCCGAAACAAAGCGTGCAAAACAGCCTCTCTTGGGCCCGCATACAGCATATCAAATCCATAGCCTGTCACCATGACACTATTCGCTGGGAAGTAATGTTTTACCATCTCCCTGATCGAATTGTCTCTTACATCAGCTGGAATATCACCATCTTTTAACTTGCCGAGTAACATATGAATGACACATCCGTCCGCCCCCGTACTCTCCATCGCCATTTTGCATAATTCTTCGTGTGCGCGATGCATCGGATTACGAGTTTGAAAGGCAACAACTTTCTGCCAGCCTCTCTCAGAAATTTCCTCACGTATCTCAACTGCCGTTTTAAACGTATCCGAAAAATCGGTTTCAAAATAACTGAAATTCAACACTTCGATTGGGCCTGAAACAACGTAATCGCCCTGCTCAAAAAACGCAGCAACGCCCGGATGTTTGGGATCTAAGGTTCCAAAAACAGTTTGAGCTATATTATTCAAATCGTCTTTTGAAAACTGTTCAATTGCTTCAACTTTTTGAATGGCTACAACGGGATTTCCTTCGACATTGGGATCCAACAATGCCACTCTATCTCCGGCTTTAAAATCAACTTGCTTCAATAAATTAAGAACTGGCACCGGAAAAAAAACACCAGCCTCGGTATGCATGTTATCAGCGACTTGCAACGCATCAGCCTTGTTCATATAACCCTTGAGAGGCGTAAAATAGCCTCCTCCAAGCATCACTGCATTAGCCGCAGTGGCGGAACTTACAGTTACGTTAGCCAGCCCCTTCGATTCTTTAATTAGAGCAGTGCGGCTTAACTCGTCAGCCACATAAAGAGGGTTTAGCGCTTCAGCGCCATGGGGTTTAATCACGGTATTCTCCGAAAAGGTCAATGTTTTTTAGGCTGTTGGTAAGATGGTCTGTCACGAATCTCTATCGATACAAAATTAAATATCGTTGTTCCTGTAAATAAGAAAGAATGGCTTCGACTTCTTCCTCTAGGCTCATGGTGTCAGTATTCAGAACTATTTCTGGTGACTCTGGCGCTTCATAAGGGTCATCAATACCGGTAAAATTCTTAATCTCTCCAGCACGGGCTTTTTTGTACAAACCTTTAGGGTCTCTAGATTCAGCGCATTCCAAGGAGCAATTCACGTGAACCTCGATGAAGTTATAACCGCCCTCTTCATGTATTCGACGGACCTGAGCTCGATCCTCTCTGTATGGGCTGATAAAACTATTCAGCGTAATAATCCCAGTGTCGCAATAAAGTTTTGATATCTCACCAATACGACGGATATTTTCCGTTCTGTCTTCAGACGAAAACCCTAAGTTTCGATTAATCCCAAGCCTGATGTTGTCGCCGTCCAGCCGATAACTTAACTTGCCCAAACTGTGCAGTGCTTTCTCCAAAGCGACAGCCACTGTACTTTTTCCGCTACCGGATAAACCCGTAAACCAAATGGTGACGCCCTTCTGCCCTAGTCGATTAAAACGGTCGGCTCGGGTCACTTCCCCATTATGCCAAGTTACGTTAGTTGCTTTTTGCTCAGTCATTACGTTATCTCTAATATTTAATGCTATGTGTTGTTTGATGATTCGTTCGATGCCTCAATAACACCGTATAAGATAAATTCCGAGCATTGATCGATTGTGTCGTATAGATCCAGCTCCGGTTCACGAACCAAATTAGCGCCCCAGGAATTACAAATACCTATAATTGAATAGGCCACAAAATGCGTGCTTACTGATTGTTTCACCACGCCTTGCTCTATGCCTTCTTGTAACACTGACTCGAGTAATTCTCGGTACTGGCTACCCAATTTCTTAATTTTCTTGCGCCGCTCTACCGACAAATACAAACGCTGGTCATTGTGTACCTTTAACGCATTCGACTTCCCCCGATAGCTGCCTAAATGTGAAGAGAGAATACTCAATATTTTCGCTTCAAACGGCTGATTTTTTGCGCAAATGCTCTTCATACGCGACACGTAAGTCTCAAAGCCGAATTCACACACCTCTTGTAACGCTTGTTCTTTCGAATTGAAATAGTAGTACAAACTGCCCTGCTTAATTCCCATCTCAGAGGCGATGTCGCTGGTGGTTGCACCATGAAACCCTTTCTCGCCAAAGATCTTAGCAGCCGCTTCTAACGCCACTAACTTTTTACGCGCGTACTTACTCACTTCAGGACTTAACGTATTCTTATTGGCAGAGGTAATCATGTGGCGAATTGTATTGCGTTTCAAAAACTAATCAATAGGTCTATAGAATTTTGGCAAACTATTTTTTTATAACGGTATTTCATTTTTTTATATCAAGCACTTATCCTAGAATAATCATCTATCACTTTGTTGAAAAATGAATTCCAATTGTCACACTGGGTTGGTATCTTTATCCTGTAGCCACACGAAACAATCGCGATCCGACATGCAATTTACATTCACATTTACAACCACAGCTGAAGACGTTTTTGAAAGAGTAACCGACGCAGGTTTTATCGAGGCCCGGTGCCTCGCTTTGGGAAGTTTGCAAGCGCAGTGCCAAAGTGATGACGCTCCGCTCCCTCTGATTATCATTCATCGAACCGAAGCAGCTGAACTGCCTGCAATAATGAAAAAAGTGGTAGGAAACCAACAGAAAATACAAACCGAGGAACAGTGGTCGGAAACGGAAGAAAGCTACGACAGTCGCTCACTCACAAAGGTCGTTGGAACACCGATTGAAATTCATGCTACCCAGTGCCTATACAACCTCGAGTCCGGCAGTGAAATAACAGTAGATTTGACCGTGAGTGCAAAGATACCGTTAATCGGCAAAAAGATAGAACCGATGGTGGCCAGCAAAGTCAGGACAGAAATGCTAAAGGAATTCGACTACGTCAACTCGACATTGGCCTCGACCTTGGCCTAGACCCGCATTTAGTTTTTCCACTGTTTAAAGCCAACAATAAAACAGGTAAATACAGGCGCCCTCGATATCCCATGAGCAATTAAAACACGGACCAAGCATAAGACAATATGCTGGCCATAGCCTATACGCTTTGTGCAAGCCATTGCTTCAACGGCCCCAACGCTAAGGCGCCAGACATTCGGGCAACCTCCTTGCCGCCCTGAAATACTATAAGTGTTGGAATAGACCTAATATTCCAACGACCCGCCACTTTTTGCTCTTGTTCTGTATTTAACTTAGCAAATCGATAATTAGGCTCTAAATCCAAAGCTGCTTGCTCGAACGTAGGCGCAAAGCTCCTGCAAGGCCCGCACCAGGGAGCCCAACAATCGACCACCACCGGTATGTCGTTGTGATTTAAAGTCGTCGCGATATTAGCGGCTTTAAGGTCAATTACTTTACCTTGAAATAGATTGTTTTTACATTTACCGCACTTTGGGCCGTCGACCAAGCGATTACTTGGAATACGATTGGTCGAAGCACAAAAGCTACATGAAATATTTGTCGTTGACATCACGTTGACTTAAATAGAGAACATCAATAATAGTAGAACTGATCGATCCGATAGTTATGGCAACGGCTTTCTAAAATCAACATCTGAATCCGCCGCCAGGTAAATGGCCGCTGCATACGCGGCTACATTTTGAGCTAACTCTTCTGGGTCAATTTTGTCTAACGTATCGTCCGGAGTATGGTGTAAATCAAAGTAATCCATTCCATTCTGATTTAATCGAATAGTAGGAACATTTTTAGCTGCTAAAGGAATAATATCTGGTCCGCCACCAGGTACTTCGGAACCCCCTCTAACTATCCCTAAAGGTGACAACACCTTGCCTATTTCATCGATCAAAGGATTAGCCTCACTATTTACATTAGAGACTAACTGCCAAATAGTTTGGGCACCGAAATCAGACTCGGTAGCAAGCACATGGTTTTTTAAATTGTCTTCATGCTTTTTAGCATAGGCTCTGGCACCTAACAGCCCCACTTCTTCAGCTCCAAACATGACCACTCGGATGGTTCGCTTTGGCCTTTTGGGGAGCTTGGAAATCAACGCGGCTGCAGCCGTAGTAATTGCTACTCCTGCACCGTCATCAACCGCACCTGTCCCGAGGTCCCAACTATCGAGATGCCCGCCTATCAAAACTATTTCTTCAGGCGTTTCACTGCCAACAAGATCTAGGATGACATTTCCGCTATTGACTTCACCTTTCCATTTAGAGCTTGAACTCAACTCAACCGACATTGGTTTTCCAAGGTTATGTAGCCTACGCAGATGATCAGCATCGGGGTTTGATATCGCAATTACTGGAATACTAGCCCATTTATCATCATTTTTACTCATCATTCCAGTGTGGGGGAATCGGTGTGAGTCTGATCCGACCGAACGCACCATTAACGCGCTAGCCTTGCCACGCTCCGCATGCTGCCAACCGACCCTTCGGCGCTGATTGGCTTGCCCATAGCCCGCACCGGTTTGACTCTTAACCATCAAATCACCATCAACGAAAGCGATCTTGCCTTTCAACTGGCCTTCAGCAACCCCCATCAACGCGTGGATATCTCTGAAATAAACAACATCGGCGTTGATGTTTTTCTTTGATGGGGCTGCGCCTCCCAATGCCGTTCCATACAATGCCTGTTGATAGGGCGAAGTGAGAGAAAGCTCCAATTCTCCTCGATCCCAGAATGGCATGGTGAATTCTTCAACACTGACTCGATCAAAGCCCAGCTCTTCACCGAGCTCTTTGCCCCAAGCTCTAGCCCGCTTTTCGGCTTCAGAGCCGGCCAATCTAGGCCCTACCTCGGTTGTCAAAGACTCTACTATCTGAAAGCCAAGGTCACTTTTCAATGCGGTTTGAACCAACTGTTTGGCTGTTTCTATTTGCGTTTCATCTACGATAGACTCATTAGCATCAGCATTGATATTACCGACACTTAGGGCCACACCTAAGGTGAGGTATTTAATAAACTGCATGGGGGTTCTCCAAGTACTAAGTAAGTACTATTTTATTTGCGTCATACTCTGGAAGGAAGTTTTCTTTCTTACCGCCAACTATCTTCAATGCGGCGAAAGCAGCCTGCAGCAGATAGCGGTTTTCAATATGATACAGCCTTCCTAATTTTTTTGAAGATTTTTGTACCATTGCGGTTCGGTTAATCCGGTTTTTTTGGTATAGCTCAAAAGCTTCTCCGATAAGATGTTTTTCACCCAAGCTACGTTGCAAAATTCTTGCGTCTTCAATTGCCATCGCCGCGCCTGAAGCCATGAATGGAAGAGTCGCGTGAGCGGCATCTCCTAACAGCGTTACTCTGTCAGTGCTCCAGCTATTTAATGGTGGATGATCATAAAGAGCCCATCGGTAGCATGGTTGCTCCCTTAAACTCGAAACCACCTCTGACACCATTGGATGCCAGTTTCTGAAGTCATCACGCAATTGCGACCAAGGAGCTAACTCCACCCATGATTCACTCCCCAAATTGGAACCCTCAACCACCCCCACCATGTTTAATATTTTTTGACTGCGCAAGTAGTACAAAACCATGTGTTTCTTAGGTCCAACAAAATTGGTTACCACTTTATCCATGAAGTTGGCAGGTAAATGTTCAACTGACACCGTGGCTCTCCACGCTACATTTCCAGTGAATTGAGGATCACCTTGTTTCGAAGCTATTACACCAAGCAGCTGCTTTCTTACCAGAGACCTTACACCATCGGCGCCAACAAGAGCATCGCACTCAATCTCACTACCATCTTCAAATATAGTTTGAACGACGTTTGATCTCTCGATGAATTTAACAAAACGAGTGCCCATCAATACTTTAATTTGCTCGGATGCAAGAACAGCATCAACCAGTACCTGTAATAAATCAGCCCTATGAATATGGTAGTAAGGTGCCCCGTACTTCTTTGCATAATCGGTTCCGAGTGGAATTGTGTAAAGAACATGACCGTTCATATACTGACGAAACTCAACGCGTTCGGGCTCTACGGCGGATTTTTTAATGCCGTCAAGTAACCCCAAATATTCAAACACTCGAACCGCATTAGCGCCGCATTGTAGCCCAGCACCCACGTCGGAAAATTGAGTCGCTGACTCAACGAGCGTCACTCGGTGACCCGACTTCGCTAAACACAGAGCGGCAGTCAAACCACCGATTCCAGCACCAATTATCGCTATATTCATGTCACTCTACTGCCAACCTACTAACCAATCTTCCCGACACTTTAAAGATCGCCAATCGATGTCAAAACTCCTTTTTGTCATCGCGGCTTGTATCGTACATAGCTCGACATTGCCCAGTTCATCAAACTCAACTTCAACATCAATGAAGTGCTTTTCTTTATTCACAGGCCTAACCGCTGTCCATTTGCTATTGAGTAATTTTTTAGGACTGAGTCGATTCATGACTTAAGCTAACGCTCTTACTGGAATCATCGATCGGAAAAATTCATCGTTCACGATTATCGCGCTTGCATTCGAATACCACCGTCCATTCGAACGGTCTCACCATTCATATAGTCGTTTTCGACTAGCATTTGGGCTACGTGAGCAATTTCGCTAGCTTGACCCAAACGTTGAGGAAACAACACTTGTCCCTCCAAAGATTTATACACCTCGTCAGGTAACGCATCGAATAAGGGAGTATGAATTAACCCTGGCGCAATCGTATTTACCCGAATCCCATTACGAGCAAGGTCTCGAGCTAAGGTTAACGTCATTCCGACAATCGCCCCTTTTGATGCGGAATAAGCCGCCTGACCAATTTGCCCTTCAAACGCCGCAACAGACGCCGTGTTAATGATGACACCTCGACTTCCGCTCTCACCAATCGGTTCATTTTTAGACATTTCATATGCCGCTACGCGGCACACATTAAACGTTCCGTTCAAGTTCACATCAATGACCTTCTTAAATAGATCATAGTCACCTGGGCCATCTTTTGAAATTGTCTTGGTCGCGGTTCCGATACCCGCAAAATTATTCACGACATGAATTGACCCGAAAAGTTCAATCACGTTAGATACTTCTCTCTCAACCGAATCGGCACTGGTCACATCAACGTCAAAATAGCGAGCTTTCGATCCCAGCTCCGCTACTAACTCAGAACCACGCTCTCTATTCATATCAAAGATTGCAACTCTAGCGCCGAGCGAAATGTAATGCCTCGCTGTTGCTTCTCCTAATCCTGACGCTCCACCGGTAATGACGGCTACTTTTTCATTGATATCCATTGTATTTTCTCGTTTGGATTATTAATTTTCATATTCTAATTTATTCACTGCCACTGTCACCTAATTGTTCAACAAATTAGTAAATCTTGTGTAGTAAAAAGGATATCTAAAGTAGGTGTTTCAAACCTTCTGCTAATCTACTCCGGCGGTACAGCCCCACTAATAATGAGCTCTTGTATCTCGCTATCAGTGAACCCTACGCTTTGAAGAATTACTTCCGTGTCCTGCCCTTCCTTTCGAGGGGCTTCAGGCTTACTTAGCTCGTTGTTCGAAAATTTGGGGGCTGGCGCAGGCTGCGTAATCCCATTTAACTTAATATAGGTCTCTCTGGCCTTATTGTGTGGATGCATTGGGGCCTCCGTATAATCGAGCACGGGAGCAAAACACACGTCAGTGCCCTCTAATATTTCACACCATTGATCTCTGGTTTTGGCCTTAAAAACCTGTTCGAGCTCAATACCCATTTCCCTCCATTTTCCGGGGTTATGTTGGTCCGAAAACAAAGAGCTATCGAGTTCAGCTCTTTCCAACAACAAGTCATAGAATTGAGGCTCAATAGACCCCACTGAAACGAACTTAGCATCCGAGGTTTCGTAGGTCCTATAAAAATGAGCTCCGCCATCCAACATATTAGCGCTGCGGTTGGGTTGCCAAGCCTTGATAGACGCAGACGTGTGAATCACACTCATTAAATTCGCAGAGCCGTCTGTTATCGCCGCGTCAATCACATCTCCTACTCCCGTCTCTTTAGCCGCATGCAACGCGGCTAGCATCCCCATGACTAAGAATAAACTTCCTCCGGCGTAATCTCCAACAAGGTTTAACGGCGGTGTCGGTTTTGCTGATTCGCCAGTGGCGGCTAAAACACCGGTCAACGATATATAGTTAATGTCGTGACCAGCCACCTGAGACAACGGCCCGTATTGCCCCCAGCCAGTCACCCGCCCGTAAACAAGTTTCGCGTTTCTTTGATGACAAACTTCGGGACCAAAGCCCAACTTTTCTGCCACGCCAGGCCTAAAGCCTTCAAGCAACATATCCGCTGATTCAATCAATTTCAGTAACGTTTCGACCCCTTTTTCATTCTTTAGGTTAAGCGCTATCGACGATTTTCCACGGCAATTAATATCGACACTTGCTGGGAAGCTAATCCCATTTGGACTCCTGGCGCGTTCAACGACAATGACTTCCGCCCCCATGTCAGCCAATAACATTCCTGCGTATGGACCGGGTCCTATACCTTTTAGCTCTATGACTTTAACTCCGTTCAAGGGCCCCATAAATTACCTCAGCTGAAAATAGTTATTGATGTTAAAAGTGGCCTTACAAAAGACTTTTTAAAGAAATATTAAGATCCTCAAGCTGCTCTGGCTTTGGGCAAGCTTGCTCACTAACCAATTTTTTTGACAACATGAAATCCGCAGGAGAATTGATCGCATCCATGGCTATCAACTGAGTGTCTTTTAGATAAAATACAGAAAACTTTGAGTCCGCCACGCTGCCTCTAATCACAGACTGGTCATAGCCGGTAAATAGGCCCACTGTTTGCAGTTTTACTTGATATTGATCCGACCAAAACCAGGGCACTTGGTTGTAAGCCACTTTCTTTCCACAAATAGATGAAGCCGCCACCTTAGCTTGCTCAACGGCATTTGGAACTGACTCTAAACGAATATGTCGACCGTAGAGAACACTTGGATGATTGCTGCAATCTCCGACAGCATAAATATTTGGGTCGGAAGTTTGACCATACTCGTTGACCAATATTCCATTATCACACGCCAAGCCCGCCGCTTCAGCCAATTCAATATTAGGCAGAACACCGATACCCACAACAGCGCAATCGAACTTGATCCGCTCACCATCGTTCATGATCGCGTACAGGTTGTCACCTTCCTTTTGAAATTCCTTTAAAACGCTATTCAACCGTATTTTGACGTCATTCTCTGCATGGAGGGATTGATAAAAGTCAGATACCACAGGACTGGTAACTCTAGCCAAAACCCTATCCATGGCCTCTAGAACTGTGACTTTAATCCCTTTTCTCACAGCAGAAGCGGCGACTTCCAAGCCGATATAGCCTGCGCCAACCACCAACATATGCGCCGCTTCAGAGGTGAATGATTTTATTTTATCGACGTCGGCCAAGTTCCTTAAATAGCAAACTTGAGGAAAGTCAGCACCATCAATGGGCAGCGTTCTTGCCCTCGTTCCAGTCGCCAAAATAAGGTGTGAGTAGTCCAACTTCTCGTCTGTTGCCAACTGAATCTGCTTTCGTTGCTTGTCAATTTTGCTAACACGAGTTCCGAGTTTAAGGTTAACTCGCGCGTTTTCGTATACCTTAGCACCTTTTATCAAGAGCTTTTCAGCTGACGTATCTCCTTTAAAATACCCCTTTGACAATGGTGGGCGTTGATATGGGAGCAGTGGTTCATCACCTATCAAGGTAATACCTCCCTCCCATCCCTGTTTTCTCAAAGAAGTTACCGCTTCGGCTGCCGCGTGGCTGGCACCGATAATTACGACATTGTCGCTCATGTATAAAACCCGTCATTCTTCATTAATTCGAGCTTGCCACGATATCAGAAACGTAGCAATGATCTGAATCTATCGCAGACTGACATATTTTATTACCATGATCGGCGAGCGAGGGAAAGTGACGCAGACAAATGCACCTGCGTCACCTTTGAAAGTAAATCCGCAGCCGGTTACGTCTAGTCCAATTTAATCCTGAGAACGACACCGCCCATAACATCTCCTATTTTGAAATCGGTGCGCGGACTGTCTTGGTGGTCGTTATGGCAGGTCACACAAGCCTCCGACACAGCAATATCCTGGTAGACAGCGGTGAAATACTTGTTGCCGCCCAAGGTTTCCTCAGAATAAAAGCGCTTACTTGGATTCGCTACAATGAACTCCATACCTTCTTTTTCTACATCCGTCACAGCTTCATTTTGCTTGTTTATTGGCCAAGTCGACATCAATGCGTATGTGATACCTAAGTTTTTCTCAGCCACGCCCTCGGCCCCCATTCGCAACATTTGAGCCGGCAAAGGTAATGACTGTTCATCTTCCCAATGCTCATCTGCGGTAATTACTTCTTCTTCATTCTGCAGCCGATTTACTACCTTTTTTGTGTAAACCGCTCGGTCAGACTCGATAACTGCGAAAATAGCATCGGCCATTCTCTGCGGAGATATTTCGGCCGCTACGGGTAGGGCCGCAGTTGCCAATACTGACAGTGTGATCAAACTAGCTTTTGTCTTTATCATATCCTTACTCTTTCTAGGTTAATTGATGGGGTTAATTAAAATTATTTACTTCGACTAGACCTCTCTTTTTTTAGCCTTTGTTTCTCCAGCATTCGCGTTCGAACCATGTCGAAGCTCGGGTGTTGGTCTACGAAACCTCCGGTGAAATTTTTCGCGATTAAGGACTTATCCGCTAAGGCTGACGTTGAATACTCTAATCCATGGCAATTCATGCAAACCGATCTCAGCATCTTGCTATTTGGCTTTAGATTCAGTGTTTGATTATGCTCCGCGTAGACAAGCTTACCTTTCTTGGTTCTAGGCATATGACAAGTAGCGCAGCTTACGCCTTCCCCAGACTGAATAACGCCACTGTTTTCATCTTCAAACAATGCTGCGTGCTTGGATCCTACATAGTTTTGGCTGTGCTCATCTTCATGGCAGCCCTGACAAGCCTGGACCGCCGCATACTTCAAATCTGGTTGATGAGGGTCATGGCAAGATGAACAAGTAAGTTCTCTATGAGCCGCCTCTGGCTTCATTTTAAGCCTTGATTGCTGCACCGTCATCGGATCAAGCCCAACTGCCAGTCGCATTCCGTGCAATCCTTGTTTGAAACCGTCACTCTGACGACTGTGACAGTCAGAACATACCTCTGTGCTTAGATCGATCCCTAACCTTTCCGAATCGCCTGAGGTATGGCACGTTGAACAGTTCACATTCGACTTGGCGTGAACTGAATCCGCCCACATAACTGGATGATCGGCTGTAAACCCAGCAATACTATCACCGTCATGTTGGTCGACACCAAGTATGACAGCATCCGAATTCTTTGATTTCCAGAGCTCAAAACCGTTATTCTTTAAACGCTTTCTCTTACTCAAAATCGAAGGCTTATCTATGTTTTTTTGTAAAAATCTCTCATACAACGCCCGATTATCGTGATAGCTATGGCAGCCAGAACTGCCACAACCATCGAACTCAAAACCTTCATGACTGGGACGTTCGTTTGCTATATCTTGATGGCAATAAAAGCAAAAATCCTGAGGCAGAGTTACGCCGTGTTCGCTGGTTATCTCAGGAGAATGTTCGACGTGACACGTAACGCATTTCGTGGCATCTAAGTTGGCCAATAGATCCGCGTTACGCGGGTCTGTGAATTTTTTCTTCGGATGTTTATCCCTGGCTTTCTCTAATGGCTCTCCGTGACACGTCATGCATGCATTCTGCATCGGCTCTCCTGCCGTGAATGATTTTGCGTGACACGCTTTGCATTCAAGCTCAATTTGATGATGCCCGTGCGTTGTTTGACCAGGGAGGAAAAGTTGTTTGTCACCTTTAATTAAATTGTAAGTGAGCAGTGAGCTCAAAATTATCGTCACGAATATCCCGTATTGGAGAAAACCAAAACCCGTCTCTTTTATCATATTTATTTTAGAGAGTTATACCTATTGCATTTAGACTGATCTGACGCCAACCCGGAGTCCAACAGCTATGTGAAGTAGTACGATGATAAGATATGAAAGATAAGCAATGCTGGAAGGAGCCAAAGCAAACCATAATGAACTCTTGACCACCAAGCGCGATATTGAGTTAACTTCATATCGGTCCAATGATGATTGCGCGACATAAAAACGCCAACCATTGATCCAGTAAGTGTTGCTAGTAAAAACACCACCATCAGTGCAAAACTCAAGTTTTCGCCCAGCCGGAAGCCGGTATGAACAATCAACGAAACCAAGGCAACCAATCCCATAATCGTGTGTACAAAACGCCAGTTATCCAAATTACCAACCGCAATTTTTTTCCATCTTTTGCGAAACGACAACGCGCCACTTAGAAAGATAAGAGCCAGTAATATGTAACCAGTTGTCTGCTTGTAAAGACTTCCATACCAAATTTTTTCAAATTGAAATGAGAATTGCACTGACCGATCGAAGGGTAACTTGGGCGCAAAGAAGGTAAGCAAAATTACGGCAATCGAAAACAGAGATGCCCAAAAAATCGCCTTGTGATGCCTCATGATTAGGTTTGCTACCGGCTCGTTTAGCATTGTCTTGAGTAACGGTTGGCAAGACCCACAGGTGATGCCCGCCTCCAGCTCAACGCCTAACGCAGCGACTGAGCGATGCCCCTTTTCCATGCAACGAGAAATTTCACCTCGAGTAACCCCTTTACACAGACAAACTATGTAGTCTTCAGGTTGTTCAAGTAGCGACATTTCATCTTCGCTCCACAGGTTGCCGCTTTTCAGAAAACGACCACGAGTATTAAAAGGCAGACGACTGGCATTGGAAATTGCTCCGGCAACCCTTCCAGACTCAGACCACTCGCCAATCAGAACCGCACCGACTATACGGCGGTTTTTTACATACAATTTTCGATAGATATTTTTTAAAGTATTTCTGTAAACAATCTCTTCTGCGGACTCGTCGTTCACATTTCCTAAAACGTGGCTTGAAAAATTTCTGAACTTAAACTGAAGCTCACCCTGTTTACCCGTGTATGCAACAGGTTGCGCTAAGATATGTCCTACACACGAGTTCGCCTGCTCATAGCCAGGGTTAATTAAGCCATGCGTAACACCTCGATGTTCCGCGCACTCTCCTATGGCATAAACACCGCTACAATTCGTACGCATGAAGTCATCGACCAGAATGCCATTCCCAACCTCCAATCCAGAATTTTCAGCGAGTTCTTTAAATGGCGATACCCCCGTACACATAACAACGGAATCGATCGAAAGCTGTTCTCCATTATTGAGAACAACACCAGTGACCTTTCCGTCACCTTGAATCTTTTCGACCAGAGCAGACTCTACGATGGTGACCCCGTTAGATCGAATGTAGTCTGCCAGTACGCCCCTCGCACTTTCATCCAATTCAGGGGCGAAGAGATTCTTTCTGACCTGAAGGTAAACCGTATTTGAGCGCGTTTTCATCGCTAGGGCGGTCTCTATCCCGAGTGGGCCCGACCCAACAATGTACACATCTTGATCTAAGCCTCTGCGCGCAAGTAGCTCCTCAGCATCGTCCATAGAGCGAAAGAAATAGACCCCAGACTTGTCATCCCCTGCGATAGACGGCGCCTTAACGTGGGATCCGGTAGCCAAAATCAACTTGTCGTACACGTGCTCCTTGCCATATTGATCTACGACTTTTTTTTCTACTGTGTCCAGGGTCGTGATGCGACAGTTATCAAACTCAATCAGACGAGCTGAGCGTTTAGGTAAACTGTTGTCTAGCGCAGCCTTATCCAGATCACCAGCCAAAAAGTAAGACAGCTGGGCTCTGTTGTACGGCTTGGACGGCTCACCGTTAAATATCTTAACGGACACAGAGTCCGATCTCTCTAGCAGCTCAGT
The DNA here is from genome assembly GCF_040366405.1 of Arenicella sp. 4NH20-0111. Lineage (NCBI taxonomy): Bacteria > Pseudomonadati > Pseudomonadota > Gammaproteobacteria > Arenicellales > Arenicellaceae > Arenicella > Arenicella sp. 4NH20-0111. Next base: position 199,581 of record NZ_BAABWF010000002.1, on the reverse strand, counting down.
CGCCGCTTTAACGCCGGTGGGACCAGCGCCTATTATTACTATATTATTCACAATCCTCTGTACTCTGGTCAGGTTAGGGTTAAGTACCAACTCCAGCAAAAACAAGTAGGGTTGCTAAAGTAGGTGCTTCTTAAAGCAGACGGATTCAGGTGCCACTACCGTCGAAATCCGAATTTCGACGGTATTTTATGGGTACTACTAATCGACGGTTATTTACATTTTCTATGTCTTTTACAAGGATGCAATGATCGTCTTTAACTCGGTGCGTACAAAGAATACAGATCTCTTTCCTCTAGCTGTACTCGACGCACCAACGCTTGCCCAATCCCTTGGTAATCCTTTTTGAAAGACTCATGCGCCACCTTAGTGTACTCGGGCTTGTCATACTTTTTGCAAAACCCAATTACCGCGTTTGCAATGTCATTCATATCCTTTCTGAACTCTCTAACAACGCTTAATGAGTGAGAGTCTTTTTTCATTGCCTGTTCTAAATAGGCATAAAACTTTACATTTTCCTTCAATAAATGGCTTTGGAATAGAGACTTAAACTCACTTAAATGTCTAGAGACCACATCAAAATCAGATTTTTCATAGCCTTCGCTCCATATCTTGCCAAAGATCTCGACAAGCATTTCGTGATCCTTTTCCAAGTTTTGAATTAGGCCAGAATCAAACGCGATTCCTTTACTTCTTGCGCTAGCCTGCTTTAACTGACCGCGACTTTTAACGGTCTGGCGCACAACAGGTTTTTGTTTTTCTGGCCTACCCTTAAAGAATTTCCCTACAAAGTCAAACATACGATTCTACCCATATTTAGTTGAATTATTTTTATTGAGTCACGTAAACAAGGGGTCACTTATTTACTTACAATGGTTTCGACACAATGTCCCCCACTCATCATCTAAAGGCAAACCTTTTGATTATCAGCAACTTAAGCCTAATACAGAAAATCCTTATTCGCAAGCCTTCTTAACTTGGGTCAATAATGCCAATTTGCGTCACACCCAAATCACTGGATTAACTTAATACTAAATTTGAGTTGAAATCCCATTAATACAGCTGCTTTAGGGCGAAACCCAATTTTGAGCGCACATAAAAAAGCCCAGCATTTGCTGGGCTTCTTATCGATAAGAATTATTCTTAATCGAATGATTTTTTACCAGGATAGATCGCTCGATCTCCTAACTCCTGCTCAATTCTCAACAACTGATTATATTTTGCAACCCGATCAGAACGACATAACGAGCCTGTTTTTATCTGGCCAGCTGCAGTCGCCACTGCTAAATCCGCAATTGTGGTATCTTCCGTCTCTCCAGAGCGATGAGAAATGGTTGCTTTATATCCAGCGTCATGCGCCATTTGAATGGCGTCCATGGTTTCACTAAGAGATCCGATTTGATTAAACTTAATAAGGATTGAGTTCGCAACCCCTTTATCAATACCTTCTTTGAGTATTCGAGTATTGGTTACAAAAAGATCATCGCCAGTAAGTTGAATATCAGACCCAACCTTTTTAGTCAGATCAGCCCACCCATCCCAATCATCTTCGGCCATACCATCTTCTATTGTGATTATCGGATATTTTCTAACCCAAGCCTCAAGATACTCCGCAAACTCTTTTGAGTCTAAAGAAGCACCTTCAGCGCTCAACTTATACTTTCCATCAGAATAGAATTCAGTACTTGCGACGTCCAAACCGATCATAATGTCTTCGCCTGCGGTGTAACCAGCATCCTCAATCGCCTTGATAATAATTCCAACAGCAGCTTCATTACTTTCCAAATTAGGAGCAAAACCACCTTCGTCGCCAACAGCGGTGCTTAACCCCATATCATGCAGCACTTTTTTCAGAGAATGAAACACTTCAGTGCCAGCCCTCAATGCTTCACCAAAGGACGGCAAACCCGTAGGCAAAATCATAAACTCTTGGAAATCTATGGAGTTATCTGCATGCTCACCACCATTAATGATGTTCATTTGAGGCACCGGCATAGAGTAAGAGTCATTCCCAAAAAGCTCTGCATAGTGCGCGTATAATGGAACCCCTTTACTGACCGCTGCGGCCTTAGACACAGCTAAAGATACAGCTAAAATAGAGTTGGCGCCCAATTTAGATTTATTAGGCGTACCATCTAAATCAATCATCAGTTGATCGATTGATCGTTGATCTAATGCATCTTTGCCTAATAATTCATCGGCAATAACTGTATTAGCGTTTTCAACGGCTTTAAGCACACCCTTACCAAGATAACGACCTGAATCTCCATCTCTGAGCTCAAGAGCTTCAAGAGAACCAGTGGATGCCCCGGACGGCGCTGCTGCGCGTCCGAAAGAGCCATCAGCTAATACAACATCAGCTTCGACGGTAGGGTTACCACGTGAATCTAAAATTTCACGCGCAAGAATGGATTGAATAGTGGACATACATCTGCCTCAATAGGAATTTAAAATTGTGATCTGATTTAAAAGACAACTAATACCCGCTGTCTTCGAAACCACCAGCTTTCGTGGATTGGTCAAGCTGTTGTAAAACGGTCAGTAATGCTTTTAATTTTTGCGTTGGCCATGCATTTGGACCATCGCTTTTGGCATTTTCGGGGTCTGGATGAGTTTCCATAAATAAGCCTGAAACACCGGCAGCCACTGCGGCTCGTGCTAGGACGGGGACAAATTCTCTCTGCCCTCCCGATCTATCACCCTTGCCTCCAGGCAATTGAACTGAATGCGTTGCATCAAATACAACTGGACACCCAGTTTCACGCATTTGAGCAAGCCCGCGCATATCAACTACGAGGTTATTGTATCCGAAGGAAGCGCCTCTTTCGCACACCGTTACGCGTCCTTTACCACCGGCAGCTTCCGCTTTTTTGGTGACATTCACCATTTCAGGCGGAGACAAAAATTGCCCTTTCTTTATGTTCACTGGAATCCCGCAAGCTCCCACAGCCTCAATCAAATCAGTTTGACGGCACAAAAATGCAGGGGTTTGAATCATATCCACATAGTTTGCCGCCAATGTTACTTGCTCTGGTGTATGAACGTCTGTCAACACTGGCATCCCGGTTGTTTCCCGAACTTCCTGCAAGATTTCTAAACCTTCTTGGATTCCTGGTCCACGAAATGACGTACCCGATGTTCTATTCGCCTTATCAAAAGAAGACTTATACAACGTGTTTATGCCCAACTCCCCAGTTATATCTCGAATCATTTTCGCAGTCTCCAACGCGAATTCTCGAGATTCTATGACACATGGGCCAGCAATCAAAAAGAAAGGTTTATTCAGTCCAACTTCAAATCCAGCAATTTTCATATCTGTGCCTTTGTGATTACTCAGCTCGCTTCTTTTATTTCACGAGCAGTTTGAATGTAAGAGGTAAATAAGGGGTGTCCGTCTCGTGGGCTCGATGTGAATTCTGGATGAAATTGAACACCAACAAACCAAGGATGGTCGGCAATTTCAATAATTTCAACTAAATCATCATCGGACTTACCTGCAATCACCAACCCAGCCTCGACCAACTGTGGACGTAAAAGATTATTAAACTCATAACGATGACGATGACGCTCAACAATGCTTTCTTCAGCGTATATAGCTCTTGATTTACTGCCTTCAGCAAGGTGGCATTTTTGTCCACCAAGTCTCATCGTGCCGCCCAAATCTGAATTTTCATCACGCTGCTGCAAATTACCATCTTCATCAGTCCACTCGGTAATTAATCCTATGACCTGAAATGGAGACTCTTTATCAAATTCTGAGCTATTTGCATTGTCCATTCCAGCTACGTTACGAGCAAAATCAATCACAGCCACTTGCATCCCCAGGCAGATACCTAAGTAAGGCGTCTTTGATTCTCGTGCGTACTTTGCAGCCAATATTTTTCCTTCGGTTCCACGATCCCCAAAACCTCCAGCAACTAGAATGGCATCGTTCCCGGCTAATAGTTCGACACCCTCACTTTCGAGGTCTTCGGCATCTACATAGTTAATGTTCACCTTGGTCAGTGTATGAATGCCAGCGTGGATAAGAGATTCTGATAGCGACTTATAAGATTCAGTCAGATCCACATATTTACCAACCAACGCAATACTAACCTCGGCAGTTGGATTAGCTTTTCTATGAACAACGTCTTCCCATTCACTCAAATCCGCCGGAGGGCAATCGATCCGGAGGTGCTTCACCACCAATTCATCAACTTGCTGATCACGATACAATAACGGTATTTGGTAAATATTGGCTACATCGTCGCCTGAAATAACCGCCTCAGGTGCAACGTTTGTGAAAAGTGCGATTTTCTTTCTCGCATTTTCGGGCAGCGGATCTTTTACTCTGCACAACAAAATATCAGGCTGAATTCCTATGCTTCTCAGCTCTTTTACAGAATGCTGAGTGGGCTTGGTTTTAATCTCACCGGCCACGTCGATGTACGGCACCAACGTGAGATGAATAAACATTACATTCTCAAACCCTTTCTCGATTCGCATTTGTCGAATCGCCTCCATGAATGGCAGCGATTCAATGTCACCTACTGTTCCGCCAATTTCAACCAAAGCAACATCCACGTCGCCAGCACCATCTTCAATGGCACTCTTCATTTCATTTGTAATGTGAGGGATGACTTGAACAGTTCCGCCTAAGTACTCGCCACGACGTTCTTTCCTAAGAACTCGCTCGTAAATTCGACCGGTCGTAAAATTGTTTTTCTGAGAAAGTGTGGAGCGAATAAATCTTTCATAGTGCCCAAGATCTAAATCGGTCTCGGCACCGTCTTCGGTTACAAAGACTTCGCCATGTTGAAATGGGCTCATGGTTCCAGGATCCACATTAATATATGGATCAAGCTTCATCAAAGTAACTTTTAAACCCCGAGATTCTAATAAAGTCGCGAGTGAAGCTGCTGCGATGCCCTTCCCTAAAGAAGAAACAACACCACCGGTAATAAATACGTATTTAGTCATCGAAAGACGCCTTCTAGGCACAAATTCTGTAAGCGCACAGGAAATTAGCAAAGCTGTTTAAACTATTAAACTGACGTTGCTTTTAAACCCTGGGCATAAAATAAACTGGAAAAAGAAATATTAGAGCGACAGACAAACGAGCGTTTTAGATATTTTGCGCTGTGCCCCAGAAGGTTCTACATGATACTAGACGGATGAACTTCGAACAATCGATTTATCAACTGATATCTAAAAATCGCAACTCTATATTGTCATTCATAAATCCATTATTAAATCGACCTAATAGAAAGTACCTACGATGCAATCTCTAAATCAACCCAGTCGTTGTGCAACTGTTGATCGACAGCGCCTAACAATATATTTTCTCGTTTACTTTGAAGTGTGAGAAGGGGCAATGACTGCCGCCGCCAAGGTGGGATGGCCATCTCTTGCATCCACTTCTTTAAGTTTAGCGTGTGTCCATGCAATGCTTTGGGATTATCTAAATGGGCTCGCTCGACCAGCCTAACTTGAGCACCTCGTTTCGACGACGCGAGTTCTCTGAGTTTTAACGTCGAGTCCAGACGCCATCTTGATTGGAAGATATCTATTGGCTGCAAAATATTAGCCCAATCCAACACACCAACGCCTTGTGCGGTTACCTCAGCGGGCATAACGTACATAAAGCCGCGATAGAATCTGAATTGTTTACCGCCTTCTTGAAGTACGGCTGTACTACTAGGCGGGTGTGCGATGGCATTTAGTAAACTCGCCACAAAACGTCTACTCGGTGTATGTAATCGTAGGCTTTGTAGCCAAAAACGAATTAAATTGGTCTGTCGAGCAGGAGATAAATGAGCCATATCCTCGACACATAATGCATGCGACTTATCTACCGGGTGGTTAGGCTGTTCCCGAACCTCTACCAAATCGCTTATTGCAATTTCACGCAAAAGTCCATTTTCCTCTTCAAGATTTGCGGCAGCTCTTGCTATGTTTTGAACCGCATCAACGCGCAGCTCTTGCATACTCGGAATCACGTTGTGCCGGATGGCATTTCTCGAATACTCAGTTGACGCATTGCTTGGATCTTCCACCCAAGACAATTTCATTTCATTCGCGTAGGCGGATATTGATGTATGGCTAGCATTTAACAAAGGACGCGCAAGAGTGGCACCTAAAAACGGTCTTTTTGCCCTTAGACTTGACAAGCCAGTACTGCCAGCGCCACGCATTAAATTAAACAACAGGGTTTCTGCCCTATCTTGGCGATGATGAGCGGTCAGTAAAACATCTCCGTACTTAACTTGCTTAGAGAACCAATGGTATCGAGCTTTTCTAGCCATCAACTCACTGGAATTCTGTAGCTTTACCGCAATTGACTTAAACTCAATGCCCAGATCCAAACAAACGCGTTTACAGTGCGCTTCCCACTTTATGGAATCGGGCTGCAAGTTATGATTTACATGCAATGCAGTCAAAGAAAAAGAATGGTCCTTTTGCAACTCCCGCATTAGATGCAGAAGCACAGTGGAATCTACTCCGCCACTATAAGCAACGTAGTAGTGAGCATTCTGACTTAGATTAAGCCCCCCGAAAAGCTCCCCTGAAAGCCAATTTGCTGAGAGTTTCATTTATTTACCGCGAAACTGTTAATAGAAGCCATGTAGACGACTAAGGTTGAACAATGCTTTTTTAGCAGCCTGTTTTATTATTGAGAAAGCACCTTATCAGCCCAATACGACTAAAGTATTTCACCAATAGTTTTTATTATAATACCAAAGAACAACTATACAAAATGTTTACCAAAAACCCATATTTGAAAAACAACTGTCCAATAAAGTATAGCATCAGACAAGATTTTATTTAAAGAGCAATAACTTAGAAAGTTTTTATAATGTTCTTTATAACAACATTGATGCAGATAACTAATTTAAAGCACTTAGTATATCAACCGAATGCTGGGTAGCCCGATGATTTCTTCAAGTTGCTCTAACATTACTTTGTTAGGCACAATTCGCCAATCATTGGCCACCTCTAGCTGACAAACTCCGCTTGGAGACCGATATTCAAAACCCACCCCACACTGGCCATCGTCGGATGGTTCTAAAATTTTTCTTAAATTCTGTACCACCTGATTGTCAATTTGGTCGTGCCGAAGCTGGATCTTCATATGTCGAGCCAATTGGCTTCGAGCCTGTTCAATATCAAACAATTCATCTGCAGACAGTCGGATACCGCCCGAAAAATGGTCGTAACTGGCCTTCCCTTTAACCACTAACACCTTATCTTTATGGATAACATCTTTACGTTGATCGTACAAATCACCGAAGACTCCAACCTCCACCCTCGCCGTTTTATCGTCCAATTGAAGAAAGGCCATTTTTGAACCCGACTTAGTGTTCATTGTTCGCACGCCCATCACAAGTCCAGCCAGGGTGACTGACTTTTTCCCTCTGCCCCGTTCAACATCTATATCCACTAGGCGATTTGATGTGAATTGATTCAGCTCATCGATATACACGTCAATCGGATGACCACTGAGGTATAAACCCAATGTGTCTTTTTCTTTCTGAAGAAGCTCTTCTTTTTTCCATTCAGCGACATTTTGGTATATCTGAACGGCCTCCTCAGGAGCGGACACCCCAAAAATATCATTTTGACCCGCTGCCGCACTTTTTGCTTTTTGATTCGCCGCCTTTAAAGCAAGATCTATACTTTCAATTAAACTCGCTCGATGGACACCCAGTTCGTCCAATGCGCCAGCCCTAATCAGAGCTTCAAGCGCACGTCTATTTACTCGCTTGACGTCAACCCTAGCGCAAAGATCATAGAGATCACGAAATTCGCCACCACGTTCCCGCGCTTCGATAATATTTTCTATAACAGGACGGCCAATGCCTTTAATTGCGCCGAGTCCATACACAATACTACTGTTGTCTGTCGCTCTGAATTGATATTGGCAAAGATTTATATCAGGGTGCTGAACCTTTAAACCCATTTCACTTGCTTCATTAAGAAGAATAACCACTTTGTCGGTATTCTCCATATCAGCGGACATACAAGCCGCCATAAACTGCGAAGGGTAATGCGCCTTTAACCAGGCGGTTTGATAGGCAACTAAAGCGTAAGCTGCGGAGTGGCTCTTATTAAAACCGTACGCCGCAAAGTATTCCATTAAATCGAAGACTTCTTTGGCCACGTCGGCCGGCACATTATTTTCCGACGCGCCTTGTTCAAAAATAGCCCTTTGCTTTGCCATTTCCTCGGGTTTTTTCTTACCCATGGCTCGCCGTAAAATGTCGGCACCACCCAATGAATAGCCCGCCATAACCTGAGCAATATTCATTACCTGTTCCTGATACAGAATAATGCCGTAGGTGTTATCCAAAATAGGCTCCAGCATCTCATGTGCGTAGGTCGTAGATTGACGGCCATGCTTCCGATCACAGTAGAGCTTTTCCATTCCAGCGCCTAAGGGGCCAGGACGATAAAGAGCAACTAACGCTACAATGTCCTCGAATTCACTGGGCTTAAGATTTTTAATCAGCTCTTTCATACCCGATGATTCGAGCTGAAAGATCGCCGTGGTTTGCCCTTCAGTTAGTGTTTGGTAGGTTTTTTTATCGTCCAGAGGCAACTTAGTTATATCGATTAATGGCTCATCATTGACGGCTCTAGCCTGATTAACGGCTTTCACGGCCCAATCGATAATTGTCAGTGTTTTGAGACCCAAAAAGTCAAACTTAACCAGACCAACGGTCTCGAGGTCATCCTTGTCGTATTGAGACACTATTTGTTCGCTACCATGCTCACAATACAACGGCGTAAAGTCAGTTAAATCCGTTGGCGCAATAACCACACCGCCAGCGTGCTTACCTACGTTTCGAGCTAAGCCCTCCAGCTGGAGCCCCATGTCGATGAGAGCAGTGACCTCCTCCTCATTATCGTATCGATCCTTAAGCTCAGGCTCTTGATCTAACGCCTTGGTTAACGTTATCCCTAAATCGAATGGGATAAGCTTGGCTATACTGTCTACATGACCGTAGGACATACCCAGCACACGCCCAACATCACGAATAACCCCTTTGGCCGCCATGGTTCCGTACGTAATAATCTGAGAAACTTTATCGCGCCCATATTTCTGAGCAACATAATCAATCACTCGCTCGCGCCCTTCAATGCAAAAATCGACGTCAAAGTCCGGCATTGAGACCCGTTCTGGGTTCAAGAAACGCTCAAAAAGTAGCACGTGTTCAATCGGATCGAGGTCTGTAATCTTTAAGGCATAAGCCACGATTGAACCTGCACCAGACCCTCGCCCTGGACCAACTGGAACATCATTTTCTTTAGCCCATTGAATAAAATCTGCTACAATCAGAAAATAGCCTGGGAACCCCATTTCATTAATAATTCCAAGCTCAAACTCCATCCGATCCACGTATTCTTTACGAACCTCCGGAGTTTCGCCATCGGGATAACGGCGTTGCAGACATATCTCCAAGCCATCAAAGGACTCATTGCGCAAATGCGACTCAATGGTTTCGCCCTCTGGAACTGGGAAATCTGGTAAGAAGTATTCGCCCATTCGCATCACAAAATTGCATCGTTGTGCGATTAGCAGAGTATTGTCGATAGCGCTAGGGATATCGGCAAACAACTCAATCATTTCCTCTGCACTTTTATAATACTGCTCAGGCGTATGATGCTTTACACGTCTAGGGTCGTTTAGTACGCGCCCTTCATTGATACAGACTCTGACTTCATGAGAATCAAAATCCGTCTTCTGCATGAAGTGTGCATCATTAGTAGCAACTAAAGGGACACCAGTTCGCTCAGCCATGACAGCAGCTCCCCCAATGTATTCTCCTTCGAGAGGCCGACCCACGCGCTGAATTTCTAAGTAAAAACGTCCCGGAAAAAGCGTGTTATATTCTTCGATTAACTGAGTTGCGTGATTCTCTCTGCCGGCCAGTATCGCGGCACCTATCTCTCCCTTAATGCCGCCGGACAGGCAGATCAAGCCTTCTGTTTTACCTTCTAACCAACTTCGCTCAACGATTGGCTTTCCGTGAGCCTGACCTTCGCGGAATCCGCGAGATAGAAGTTGCGACAAATGGACGTAACCCACTTCATTTTGCACCAATAAAACCAGAATATAAGGCTGCGTCACCTTGTCCGGATTTTCCAAATAAATTTCAGCTCCAATAATTGGCTTAATTCCTTGAGCGGAACATTTATTAAAAAACTTTACCGCTCCATAAAGATTCCCCATATCCGTTAATGCACACGCAGGCATTTGATTTTGAAGGGTATTCTCAACAAGAGACGGGATTTTAATCATTCCGTTTACGAGTGAATACTCAGAATGAAGGTGTAAGTGTACGAATGATCTTGGCATCCGCAAATTATAGACCGAAGTGCTAGCGGGAGTTATCCATTCTCACACATTTTTAGTAATTAAGATGTATTTTAAAAATCAAGAACGGCTTGCACAGGAGCGAAACTTCTTCGGTGAATTGGAGTCGCACCATATTCTACCAGAGCGTCTCGATGTTGCTTTGTAGGGTAGCCACTGTTCCTTTCAAATCCATAGTATGGGTACTGTTCTGCATAGCGCTTCATCATGGCATCCCTTGCTACTTTGGCAATAATCGAGGCTGCGGAAATCGCAGGTTCGAGGCCATCTCCACCAACCACGGCTTTTGCCTCTATACCAAAATCTGGAGCACGATTGCCATCAACTAACACTAAGGACGGTTGCACACTTAATTCAGAAACCGCACGTTGCATTGCTAACATCGTAGCATGCAAGATGTTTAACTGATCAATCTCAATCACACTTGCCTCACCGAAAGCCCAGGCGATGGCCTGTTCTCTAATCTGCGTAGCAAGAAGCTCTCTTCTTTTCTTTGTGAGCTTTTTGGAATCGGTGAGTCCGGGCAAATCGAACTCAGTCGGCAAAATTACAGCGGCTGTCACAACGGGACCAGCCAAAGGCCCACGACCAACTTCATCTACACCGGCTATCATCGCTCTAACTCTTTCTCGCTAACAAAAGCGCCTCAATTGCATCACAGGCAAGCTCACCTGAGTCTTCGCTCAAGTCAGTCACGATCGATGCTAGACTCTTCCTTTGTTTCTCATAAGCTTCAGGCAAATCCAATAACTGCCTTAACTCGTAAATCACTCTCTCGGGAGTGGCCTCTTTCTGAATCAATTCTGGGACCACAGGCGGTTTAACCAAATGATTAGGCATAGAAAAGTGTTCCACAACCATGGTTCTCGATGCATACCACTCTTCAAATTTCGCAACCTTGTACATCACCACCATTGGCTTTGCGAAAAGAGCGGCCTCAAGCGCCGCGGTTCCAGACGCAAGAATAGTGGCATAACATACGGCTAAAAGATCTCTAGAATGGCCTTCAATCAACCTAACAGGAGCTTGATACTCATTGATGACCTCTCGAAGATACTTAGCCAATTTTTCATTCGCGGCCGGAACTACGAACTCGAGATCGGGATAAGTCTGCTTTAACTTAACAGCCGCTTCAAACATAACAGGGGCCAGTCTAGAAACTTCGGACATTCGACTGCCTGGTAAGAGTGCTATTATTTTTTTCGATTCACTGCGTTCGACATTCAGCGCACTGAGAAACTCACTAGAAACCTCCCAATCGATTACCTGTTTTGCAAGCGGGTGCCCAACGTACCTAACGGGGGTATTGTTCTTTTGATAAAACTCTTCTTCAAATGGAAAAAGCGTCAGCATGAGATCAATAGCACGTTTTATTTTAAAAATGCGCTTACTTCTCCAAGCCCAGACCGTTGGGCTAACGTAATGCACCACCGGTATTCCATGCTCCTTAAGTTTAATCTCTAGGCCAAGATTAAAGTCAGGAACATCAATTCCAACAAAGACATCTGGCTTCCATTCCATCATGTGTTGGCGAATTTTTCTTCGAATACTAAGAATCTCGCGTAATCCTTTTAGTGCTCCAGCGATGCCCATGATGCTGATTTTTTCCATATCAGCTAAACTTACGACACCCGCACTCTGCATTAAGTCTCCGCCCAGCCCAACAAACTCAGCGTTAGGGTGGCGCTTCTTGATTGCCTCGACCAATTCGGCGCCCAAAAAGTCACCAGATTTTTCACCAGCGACAATGCCAACTTTCATGATCGGGATCTCAAGTAATATTGATAACTAAAATACTAACGGATGACTCCACGCTTGGAAGCCTTTATGAAATCAACTAAGCGACGTACTTCGGGACAGTTCACCCCTTCGCCTTCTTGACAAGCGGCTGATTCAAGCACATCCATTGCACCAGCGATGGTGTGGCCAGATCGATAAATAATTTTATACGCCCTTTTGAGTTCTAATAAAGCTTCTTTATCATCAAACCCTCTGCTGCGCATCCCTCTGACGTTCACACCGTGAGTAATCGCTTTATCGCCAGCGACCAACATAAAGGGGGGTATATCCATAGTACAATACGTATTAACACCGCAAAAACTATACTCACCTATGCGCACGAACTGATGAATCAACGTGTAGCCAGCCAAAACCACGTCATCACCGCATCGAACATGCCCAGCCAAACTGGCGTTGTTGGAAAAAAGAAGATTTGAGCCTAACCTACAATCGTGCGCTATATGGACGTAAGCCATGAACAGGTTGTTGTCACCAATACTGGTAATCCCCTCATCCACCAGCGTGCCGCGATTGACGGTAATGTTTTCACGAAATACATTATTGTCACCTATCACAGTAAGCGTTGGTTCGCCTTTATAGGAGACCGATTGTGGATCTCCTCCGATTGCAGCGTATGAATATATTTTATTATTCTTGCCAATCGTGGTGTGCCCATCGATAAATACGTGAGGAGCAATAACAGTGCCATCGCCGATTTTTACGTCCTTACCAATGACAGAATATGGACCAATCTCTACGTCCAAACCAATTTCTGCGCCCGGCCCTACTATCGCAGTAGGATGAATATTAACTGTCATTGGATCTATGAACCTCTGAAATTTGGTAAAAGCACTAAATATCTTTAAATGTAAACATCAGATCAGCAGATGCCGCGACCTGCCCTTCGACCTTGGCAACCCCTCTGCATTTGTACATATTTTTAATCTTTCTTACCAACTCAACTTCAAAAATCAACTGATCTCCGGGCTCAACAGGCCTTTTAAATCGAGCTCGATCAATGCCGGTGAAATAATAAATACGATTTTCGATGTCGATGTCTTCACGGCCATGGCTAGCCATTAACGCCGCTGACTGCGCTAGAGCCTCAACAATGAGGACACCTGGCATAACCGGTCGATTTGGAAAATGCCCGTTGAAAAACGGTTCATTGTAAGTGACGTTTTTCAACGCCACCATTCTCTCCTCTGGTACCGCTTCTAGGACGCGATCGACCAATAGAAAAGGATAACGATGAGGGAGTAAATTTTTAATCTGATGGATATCGTAAAGTGCCACTGCGGATTTCCTATTTGTTAAAGCATTAAATTAGGTATAAAAAACCGCAATAGTTTACAACAGTCTTTGAACCCGTGGTGACACTTCTGGCAAAATTCTTACTTAGAAGACATGCTTTGCAAGATTTTTTGTGTGATATCTACCTTTGGACTGGCCAAGAATACGCCGGTATGAAGAATCAAATCGTAGTTTTCATCTTTAGCAATTTTTGCTACATGCTCCGCAATTTGCGTTTGGATCTTACTCAAAGTTTGATTGTTTCTGGCCTGTCGCAAACGATCGTAATCCCCTTTCTTAAGCTCCAGCTGTTGACGCTTACTTTGATACTCCAACTGTTTAGCTTGAACCTGTTCAGCGGTGTAAACAGTTCCAGAATTTTTTTGAAGATCTTCTTGAAGCTTACGCAACTCATTAGCCAGATCATTCATTTCTTTCTCTTTTGGCTCAAATTCAGCCTGCAGCTTTTGTTGCTCCTTCTGCAAAGAAGGCAGGCTTTGCAGTACTTCACGGTTATCGAAATAACCAATCTTAAGTTGAGCCGAAGCCGTGTTTGCCACTGCGCCACTGACGATCATAACTAGTAGCAATAAACTCTTTTTAAACATCTTAAATACCTAACTTTCTATAATTATTTGGGTTTTAGTTTTAATACTTTTGCCAGCATGCAAACTAGCAGAACGAAAAATTAAATCACAGAGAAAATATCAAACAATGGAATATTTTCTGAGGTCAATTAACACGCAACTATTGAATCAAAGTGCCCACGCTGAACTGGAACTTTTCGACCTCGTCGTCCTCTTCTTCATTCAAAGGAATAGCGTAGCTGATTGACAGCGGTCCAACCGGAGAAATCCAGTTGAACCCTACACCAGCGGAAAATCTAATTTTATCCGTTTCAATGTCTTCACCATTTTCAAAGACCTGCCCTCCGTCAACAAAGAACTGCAATCGTTTATCCAGTGCTCCATCACCAACTGGCAGCAATAGGGACGCATTAAACAGCACTCGTTTTGCCCCACCGAACGGTTGAGGAAATGCGCTTGTATCCCTAGGGCCTAGTGATCTTGCCTCAAAACCACGGACAGAACGTGAACCACCTGCAAAATAGTTTTTGAAGAAAGGCAGACCCTCAGTATCACCGTAACCATCACCATAACCTACGTCCAAGCCCAACTTGAATGCGGCTCTTTTGGTTATTGGGTAATAGTAATCGGAGTCGATGTTAATTCTGTAATACTCCAAGTCACTGCCGGGTGCAGTTAATTCAGTGGATAAACGAAAACTCTTTCCTGACGTTGGGTACAAGATACTGTCTCTTGTGTCATGCGCAAACGCCGCGGTTAGCGTTATTAAATCGTTTTCCGGATTCTTTTCAATAAATTCGACCACTTGGGGCACTGAGAAAGCTGTTGCAGTAAGGTCGATACGCTCTATTCCAGCCCCCAATGAAAAGGAATTATTTTCATTAATCGGGAAAAGATAACTCATATTTAAAGCCAAAGTATCCGTTAAAAATGCAGATGTGTTTGCCCTAGCAGCATCGATACTTCGGCCGCTCAAGCCAATTGTTCGGCTGATACCACTTTTGGTGTAATACGGGTTCGTGTACTGCAAAGAGACCGATTCAATAATATCCGAACGCTGGACTCCAAAGTTAAGTTGATTACCAGTTCCAAATAAATTGGCCTGCGACACACTGGCTTGAATCAATGCACCGTCATCTCCTGAAAAGCCTAGACCGAACAAAAAGCTGCCCGTTGGACGCTCTTTCACCACAATCTCAAGGTCAACTTGATCCTCGCGGCCCGCAACATCCACCGTTTCTATTTCAACTTCGTCAAAAAAACTCAATCGTTGTAACCGTATTTTAGAGCGATCAACTCGGCTCGGCGAGTAAGCCGCCCCCTCAGTCTGACGCAACTCTCGACGAATCACCTCATCATTGGTCAATGTGTTGCCTACCACATTAATACGCCTAACGTAGATCCGTCGACCCGGCTTAATGTTTATCGAAAACGCCACCGTGTTATTGTCACGATCCACATCTGGTACCGGCACCACTTCAGCATACGAGTAACCTTCTTCGGCCAAACGACTTTGAATTACTTCGACAGTGTCATCAACATCTTTGCGGGAGTAAGTTCTACCAGGCGCAATATAAACGAACGGTAACAACTCTTCTTCTGGCACAATTAAACGCCCATTCAGCACAAATTGAGACACCGTATAACGCTCGCCTTCCTTAACATTGATGGTTAAGAAAATCCCATCCTTTTGGGGTGAAATGCTGACTTGATTGGACAGAATTTGAAAATCTAGAAAGCCTTGATCCTGATAAAAGCTTCTCAGAGTTTCAAGGTCTCCAGAGACCTTTTCACGTGAATATTGATTTTCCGAGCCCCAGAACTTCCAGACAGGCTTGCTGTCCGCAGATTCAAACTCCTTCATCAGCATTTTATCGCTGAAAAAGTCATTGCCGACAATATTTATCTTCTTAATTTTGGCCGTTGGCCCTTCTTTCACGTGAAGCTTAACCTTTACTCGGTTTCGAGGTAAGTCAGTCACTTCAGTGCCGACTTGGGCATTATATTTTCCTTGATTGAGATATTGGCGCTTTAGCTCTTGTTTAACTTGATCTAGAACACTGGGTTGAAACACACGCCCTTCAATAAAGTCATTGCCAGATAAGGCTTCTCGCAAAGACTCTTCTTTTATCAATTTATTACCCGCGAACTCAATTTGTGCAATTGATGGGTATTCCACCACAGTCAAAACGATGTCGTCAGTTTCAACCGAAAGCTGGATGTCTTTGAAAAAACCTGTTTTATAGAGATCCCTAATTAACTCAGAGGACTGGCTGGTGGAAAAGGAGTCCCCAACGCGAACAGGCAAGAGGTTAAATACCGCACCTGCAGATATTCGCTGCAAACCCTTAATTCGTATATCTTTAACTACGAACGAAGACTGTGAAGGCGCTGACTGAGCGACGGCTTCACTTGGCATAATCAACCCGACCGAGGCCAGTATTGCCGTAATCATGGTTAATGCAACGATCTGTTTTTTGAGCATTATTTAATTCCTCATAGATGACTTGAGTCTTTGCCACCAGTTTGGTGAACGTGCCCTGTGTCTCTAGTTTATTCGTTTTAATTATCTTTAGCAGCAGCAACACTCAATAAGTTATGAAAACCTTCAAAAAACATGAGTAATTACCACCTCTATACAAACAATGGTTATGAACAGTCAGGGTGAATTCTAATTCAATAGCTTAAAAATATCATTATAAAACGCCAACCCCATAAACCCGATCAAAATAAAGATTCCGACACGTTGTCCAACCGCAAAAAAATTGAGCGCCGCCTTCTTACCTGCCACACCTTCAATCAAATGAACCAACAAGTGCCCGCCATCAAGAATCGGAATGGGCAATAAATTCATCACACCAAGACTAATGCTAATAACAGCTAGAATGTGAATATAGTAATCCAAGCCAACTTGAATTGCTTGACCTGCCACATTAGCAATCATGATCGGTCCATTAACGTTTTTATGCGACACTTGCAGGGTCAGCATCTTCCCTAACATTCGCAACGTTACCGTGGACATCTGCCAAGTTTGATCTAACCCAGCCATAAACGAAGCCCAAGGGCCTTTGCTAACTGAGACAAGCTGATCTGGACTGTATGACGTAGGCTTAGGTCTAACCCCGATCACCCCTATCTCACCGCCATTGAACGGGGTGGCCTTAGGCGTGATTAAAAACGTCTTATTGAGTCCGGATCGCTGAACAATTATTTCAAGCTCTTTGCCCGGGTTAGGTGAAATCAAGGTAGAAAGCTCTCGCCATGATTCGACAGGCTGGCCAGATATCGACACAACCACATCACCTTGACGGATGCCCGCGCTCTCTGCAGGAGACTCCGGAGCTACGTGATGTATTTCGCTTGTTATTGGCGGCGACGGGGGCACAATTCCAAGCTGGTACATCATGCTGCCTGGGTTAATATTGTAAATGGGGATGCCTTGAGTCTCTATCGTTACACTCCGAACAGAACCTCCAGATAAGACTTGCATTTCGATGTCGCTTCCCTGCAACACTCGATTCATGATGTAAAGCTGTTGGTGAGCTAGAAAGTCGACTTCGCGACCGTCAACCGAAACCAACCTGTCACCTTCTTTAACCCCCGCTAGTGAGACAGCGGAAGCCAAAGGAGCTTGGCCAAACACAGGATCCAAGCGCTCAACAGTCTGCAAGCCGAGTATCGAAAACAAAAGGATGGCAAATAGGAAATTGATTCCAGGGCCAGCTAAAATAATCAAGCTTCGCTTCCATATAGGTTGATTATCAAACGCTCGGTGCTTTTCACTCTCCAACACAGGCGCGTCAGGGTCGCCTTCTCCGAGCATCTTTACATAGCCGCCTAGAGGGATTGCAGCCACAACGTATTCTGTCTTGTCAACTCCGCCAACCGTTTTCCACAGCGGCTTCCCAAATCCTATTGAAAACTTTAAAACTTTAACGCCCAACTTACGAGCAACCCAAAAGTGGCCAAACTCATGCACGGCCACTAAAATTCCAATGGCTATTAAAAAGCCGACAACGCTGTATAGAAAACCCATTTAGACTGGAGCACCTTTCGCTCAAATATCGTAAACCTACCTAAGCACGAAACACATCGCACTAAGACCATCAACAAGTTGACAATCACCCAAATAAAGAATTAATCAAGCAAGTCTAGCGCCCTACTTGCAACCATTCTGGCTTCATTATCAATGTTTAATACGCTTGCCAAGTCGCTAACGCGCTCTGTTGCTAATTCTTTCATTGAGCACTCAATAACCTTAGGTATATCAGTAAACCTGATTTTCCTTGCCAAAAAGGACTCAACCGCAACTTCATTGGCAGCATTAAGAGCAATAGGCAGAGCGCCTCCTTGTTCCGCAGCCCATCTGGCCAGAGCAAGGCAAGGCATATTAACCATATCCGGCTTACTAAAATCCAATCGCGCAATGTCAGAAATGTTTAATGTCGCCGCTCCAGACTCAATACGTTCAGGCCAAGTTAGCGCATGCGCAATCGGAATTTTCATGTCCGGCGCACCCAACTGAGCCAAAAAGGATCCGTCAATGTACTCTACCATCGAATGAATGATACTTTGAGGATGCATGACCACATCGATTCGATCCGCGGGAATATCAAATAAGGCACTGGCTTCTATTAGTTCAAGCCCCTTATTCATCATGGTGGCTGAATCAACGGATATTTTTCGCCCCATACTCCAATTTGGATGGGCGCAAGCCTGCTCCGGAGTCATGTCAGAGAGGTCCGCCCACTGGGTTCCGAGAAACGGCCCGCCGGATGCTGTCAAATGTAATTTGCGAACACCTTGGTGTGTGCCGTTTTCAGGTAAACATTGAAATATGGCGTTATGCTCACTGTCTATCGGCAGCAACGTTGCACCGCTCTTCTTGGCTTCATCCATGAACAAGCGACCAGTCATAACTAATGGCTCTTTATTGGCAATCAGTACACGTTTGCCCGCCTTAACCGCCTCAAGAGTGGGCACCAACCCAGCCGCCCCCACAATGGCGGACATTATTGTATCGCAGGACTCGGAAACCCCGACAATGGATTGAGACCCTTCCTCTACCAAAATATGCTCAAAGCCATCACGTTCGAGCTCACGTCGCACCGACTCTGCTGATTCTGGGCAGCGCATTACAACTCTTTCAGGCTTGTGCGTTCTGGCCTGTTGAATCATTTCAACTGAGTTAGTATTTGCAGTTAACGCTACAATTTTAAACTTTCTAGGATGGCGACTCACCACATCCAAGGTGCTTTTACCAACGGATCCAGTGGACCCAAGTATGCTTATTCGTTGCATAGAAAACCTACAATACTCCAAGCATTATTAACCCCAACGCAAAAACAGGCACCCCTGCCATCAAACTGTCTACTCGATCGAGGATCCCTCCATGACCGGGAAGTATTTGACTACTGTCTTTTAAACCCACATAGCGTTTTAACTTGCTCTCAAACAAATCGCCCCCAACAGAAACCACGGCGGTCAATAGAACGGTAGCCAACAATCCGACGGCCTTAGTGCCAGAAAATTCAGAAAAAATAGTGGGCACAAAAATCAGCGACACTAATACTAACCCGCCAACAAACCCTTCAACGGTCTTGCCCGGGCTGATACTTGGCGCCAGTTTAGTCTTACCAAATCGTTTGCCGGCGAAATAAGCGCCAACGTCCGCCGCAACAACAGAGAGGAAGAAACAAATGATCCAAATCGGCCCGTTGGTTAGGCTTTTAAATTCAATTAATAGCCAGCCTGCGACGCTGAGTGTAATCACACCAACCGTCAATTTCACCCATTTATTATGGAAGAACCCAAATACATCCGAAAACGTAAACGCTAATAGCGCTACCCAAAGGACACACACAGCTGACACAACCAACATATAATCGAAATCAAACAAAAACAGCATGCTTGCCAATCCGAGGAACAATGCAAATGCGCATATCGCCTCAATTGGCTTGATAATCTTACAAAACCGCAGCCATTCGTAAAAAGCACCCAAAACGGCTACGCTGATCGCAACTCGCCAATACATAGGGTTCGACGCAAACATCGCCCCTAAAAGAACCGCTACTAGGATTACTGCTGTGATTATTCTTTGTTTAAGCATTATTATCAGCCTCCTTTTTCTCTTCTGCATCGACGTGCTGGATTTGATCGACCGCGGTCCCGAAACGCCTATCTCTACTGGTAAACTTTAGCAAAGCGTCGGTAAAAGCGGCCTCGTCGAAGTCCGGCCACAGCAAATCTGTAAAGTAAAATTCAGAATACGCTGCCTGCCACAACATAAAATTACTTATTCTGTACTCTCCGCTTGTACGGATAAAAAGATCAGGATCAGGCTGACCTGATGTTGTAAGCTCATTGGCTAGTGTTTTCTCATCAATATCCTGAACTCGGATCTCACCGGCACTAACCTTCTCAGCTATACGCTTTGATGCCTGCGTTATATCCCATCGACCGCCGTAGTTAATCGCTACATTGAGAGTCAATTTAGAATTATTTTCTGTTGCTTGCATCGCTTGATCAGCGAGCTTTTGGATCCGCCCATCAAATCGGTTTAGATCCCCTATTAGACGCAAACGCACTCCATTTTCATCTAGTTTAGCCGTTTGATTTTCGAGGGCACCCATTAACAGCTCCATCAAAGCATTAACTTCGGATTCCGGTCGGTTCCAATTCTCGCTACTAAAAGCAAAAATCGTAAGGTACGGTATTTCGTGACGCAGACACCCTTTTATCAGACGTTTTACTGCCTCAACGCCGCGTTTATGGCCTGCAACTCGGCTCAACCCCTGGGAATTGGCCCACCGCCCGTTACCATCCATGATTACAGCTACGTGAGCCGGCTTAGGGGTGATTTCTGGCAGCACTACATGACCACCATTATTAAGTTTGCCCCTCAAAAGAGCAAACAGTGCTTTGAGCGTTGAGATCATGGTTTCCGCCTATTCGCCAAGCCGAGCTTGGCGACAGTTCATAAAGCGAATGACTATACGGTCAATATTTCAGCTTCTTTATCTTTAACAACAACGTCTACCTCAGCAACATACTTATCGGTAAGTTTTTGTACCAAATCTTCAGCTCGCTTTTCTTCATCTTCGGATATTTCTTTATCCTTTAGCAGGCTTTTAAAGTCACTGTTAGCGTCGCGACGAATATTTCGTATGGCTATTTTGCCATTTTCGCCCTCTCCTGCTGCAACTTTTACCATTTCCTTTCTGCGTTCCTCAGTCAATGGTGGCAAAGGAATGCGAATAAGCTCTCCTGCGGTCATGGGATTTAAACCTAAGTTTGCCTCCATGATCGCTTTTTCCACTACAGGAACCATTGGCTTTTCCCAGGGCTGCACACCTAGTGTACGCGCATCTTGAACCGTAATATTAGCCACCTGATTAATCGGCGTAGGACTGCCGTAATAATCCACCATTAGATGATCGATAAGCGCAGGTGAGGCACGACCGGTTCTGATTTTAGCCATATCGGTGCGCATCGATTCGATGCTTTTTTGCATGCGCTGTTCAGCGTCTTTCAAGATTTCGTCTATCATTTTGCTTATATGCCAAGTGAATTTCGATCGAATTAAAACAAATTCGTTATTATTGATACTTATCGCTGCTGCCAGCTTCAGGGCTACAACAAAGTTGAGAGATGGTAACAGTTAGTGATTACTAAGGCCATAAACATTAGCGCTTAGCGTACCGGCTCTTGATGCTCTCAACGTTACTAGTCATAGACTAAGAACTGGAAATAACAGTCCCTATATTGTGACCTTGAGCCATTCGAGTGAGGGCGCCTTCTTCATTGATGGATAGAACCCTCATATCCAGATTATTGTCACGACACAAGGCAATCGCCGTTGCATCCATAACGCCAAGACGCTTTTGCAGAACTTCGTCGTACGTCACCCTGTCGTATCGTCTGGCTGCACTGTTTTGCGCAGGGTCAGAATCATAGACACCATCCACTTTCGTGGCTTTGACCAAAACATCTGCATTGATTTCTGCAGCACGAAGGCTCGCCGCTGTATCTGTTGTGAAATAGGGGTTTCCGGTTCCAGCAGCAAAAATAACCACACGTCCCAAATTCAAATGCTTAAGAGCACGCAATCGAACGTATGGTTCCGAAACAGGCGATATCGGAATGGCTGATTGAACGCGTGCGCCTAGCCCAATTTGCTTAAGACCTTGCTGAATTGCCAGCGCATTCATTACGGTAGCCAACATCCCGATGTAATCGGCTGTTGCACGTTCTATCCCTGATTCTGAGGCTGATATACCTCGAAAAAAGTTGCCACCGCCAACAACGATAGCAACTTGTGTTCCTGACTCTACGACGGCTGCAATCTCTTTACAGACGTCATTAAGAGTTTGCGCATCGATACCGAATTTACTGTCACCTTCACTGCCCGCAAGTGCTTCACCACTTAGCTTAAGAAGAATTCGTCGATAACCTTTTTTTGACTCGCCTACAGGTGTTTCGTTGGCTATTGAATCGTTTGGCATTGGGAGATTCTCCTCCTGGTTGTGGTTTTGTAAAATCGATAATGCGCTAAAGCTTAACTAAACTTTTTTAAAGTTAGGCTTTACCAGCTTGAGCCATCACTTCGCTAACAAAGTCATCTTCTTTCTTTTCAATGCCTTCGCCAACTTCATAACGAACGAACTGAACTACTTCAGCGCCAGCTGATTTCAACAATTTTTCTACTGTTTGATCAGGGTCCTTTACGAAAGATTGACCTAATAGCGTTACTTCATTGAGATACTTGCGAATACGGCCATCAACCATTTTCTCCATGATTTCGGCTGGTTTTCCACTTTCTGCGGCCTGCGCAGAGAAAATCTCACGCTCTTTGGCAAGTAAATCAGCAGGAACTTCATCAGAAGAAATGCACACAGGCTTACTTGCTGCAACATGCATGGCGATATCTTTGGCAAGATCTTCGCTTCCGCCTTTGATTTTAGTCAAGACAGAAATTTTATTCCCATGCTGATAGGCACCGACTGTTTCGCCGTCACCTGCTTCAACGATCTCAAAGCGTCGTACAGAGATATTTTCACCAATTTTTTGTATAAGCGCTTGGCGTGCTTGTTCAACAGTTTGTCCACCTTCGATAGCAGCATTCGCTAAAGCATCAATATCAGCAGGCTTGTTAGCCAGCACTGATTGAGCCACTTGTTTCGAAAAAGCGACAAAAAATTCGTCCTTAGCAGAAAAATCTGTTTCAGAATTAACTTCGACAGCGACTCCGGTTGCACCGTCTACCAAAGTCACGATAGTACCTTCAGCAGCGATTCTGCCTGCTTTCTTGTCAGCCTGAGCTGCACCACGCTTACGTAGTTCTTCAATTGCCGCTTCAATGTCACCATTGGTCTCGGTCAACATCTTCTTACATTCCATCATGCCAGCGCCGGTACGCTCGCGTAATTCTTTTACTAATGAGGCAGTGATTGCCATGGTTTCACCTTTCAAATATAGGTTAATCTTTTGTTAAACCCTAAGCCGTGACGTATCTCGGCCTAGGGGAAACAAAATATCATTTAACGATTACAGCTTAAGAAGCAACTTTTTCCTTCGCTTGGGAAATCCACTCTTCTCGCTCTATACGGCCTTTGAAATTCAACTCGCCATCTATACGCTCTACATCTTCAGCGGAAAATTCAGCTATTTGCTTGAATGTAGTAATTCCCATCGCATTAAGCTTACCTTCAATTACCGGACCAATGCCGTTAATGTCAGTCAACTTGTCACCTTCAGATGCAACCACCTCTGCGGCAGGTGCAGCCTCTTCAACAGCCGCTTCCGCTTCTGCAACAGGCTCTGCTTCTTCTACCACTTCGACGTACTCGTTCGAGTCACCTTCTGAAACCGCTGGGCGAATTTGAGCCGCTGCACGCGCCTCAATAATTGTGTCAGCTAGCGCATTTGTATAGAGATCGATAGCTCTAATAGCATCATCGTTACCAGGGATGACGTAATCTACTCCGTCAGGGACACAATTTGTGTCTACCACAGCGATGACGGGAATTCCCAACTTATTAGCTTCAGAAACCGCAATATATTCAGACTTCACGTCAACCACAAACAACGCATCTGGCAAGCCTTGCATGTTTTTGATGCCGCCCAAGCTACGCTCAAGCTTTATTCTTTCACGCTCTTGAGTAAGTGCTTCTTTCTTATTCAATCTCGCGTTCGTGCCTTCAACAAGCGCTGTATCAAGCTCCTTCAATCGACGAATTGAATTTTTGACCGTCTTGAAGTTGGTCAGCATTCCGCCCAACCAGCGATGATTCACGTAAGGTGTACCAGCTCGCTCTGCAGCTTCCTTCACCAGCTTTCCAGCTGAACGTTTAGTACCAACAACCAGAACACTTCCGCCGTTACCAACTACTTGGCCGACATAGTTCATTGCGTCATTGAACATGGGCAATGTTTTTTCTAGATTGATGATATGAATTTTGTTGCGCTCTCCGAAAATAAACGGACGCATTTTAGGTGACCAGTATCGTGTTTGATGGCCGAAGTGTACGCCTGCTTCAAGCATCTGGCGCATAGTAACGTTTGACATATGTACTCCAAATTGTACGGGTTATTACAAATCCGCCCTATCTAGTTCACTAACTCTCAGTCATTGATGCATTTGCCTCTAGCAATCCGCCCCAGCCTGCCATAAGGCAACCTTGAACAAACAGCGTGTAGAATGAGTGAGTTTCTATAACCACCTACATTCTTTTAAATCAAACACTTACAACAACTAAAAGCACCCAGTAAACAATGGTGATAAACGGATGATTTAAGTTGAGGCGCGTTTATACCACAGCCCCCAATAACCAACAAGAATTTTTGGCAAAAAAGCAAGAAATCTAAGCATTGATCCTACCGTATGACTAAAGACAAACTTCTGCGTTATCATGAGCAAAAAAAGGAGTAATTCTTGAAACAACTAACAGGCCTTGATGCTTCATTTCTCTACTTAGAAACACAAAACTCACCCATGCACATTGGCGGTCTTGCGATTTACGACCCATCCACAGCTCCAGATGGCGCAGTCGGCTTCAAGCAGATCATGGAAAACGTTCTTCAGCGCGCTGGCCGAGTTGACAGCCTGAACGAAGTCCTCGTGGAGGTTCCCATGCGGCTCGACCACCCCTATTGGCGATCTGCTGGTAAATTTGACCCCGAGTTTCACATACGACACATCGCGCTACCTAAACCCGGAGACTGGCGTCAACTGTGCATTCAAGCATCGAGACTTCATGCTCGCCCATTAGACAGAGCTCGACCTTTGTGGGAAATGTATATCATTGAAGGCCTAGATAACATTGAGGGCTACCCTCCTGGGTGTTTTGCCCTGGTCAGTAAAATGCATCATGCGGCGATAGACGGCGCCTCAGGCGTTGAAATAGCATCGGCAATTCATGACCTAAGCCCCGACCATGACAACAGCTCAGAGGCCAGTGAAATCAAAACCGATCGCGAGCCCTCCTACATGGAACTTATTTGGCGCTCGCAAATTAACACTATTAAGACTCCTTTACGTGTTTTTGAAGTGGCTAAAAACACCATACCAGGCTTAACCAAAACTCTCACAGGGCTAGCGAGAGGAAAGCTCAAGAGAGTCACAGACATTCCCCGCACTCGTTTTAATACTAACGTTTCTCCGCATCGGGTTTTTGATGCTGTTGAATTCAATTTCAGTGACATAAAGTCGATCAAAAACTCCCTACCCAATATCACCGTCAATGATGTCGCTCTAGCCATTTGCGGAGGAGCACTTCGAAAGTACTTGGAAAGCAAGGACGAGTTACCGCAAAGATCATTGGTAGCCATGGCTCCAGTCAATGTCAGAACTCGCGATCAAGAAGGCACGGCCGGTAATCAGGTAGCTCAGATGACCGTCCGCGTTAGAAGTGACATTTCCGATCCAATCGAAAGACTACTCAAAGTCAATCAAGGCACCTCTAACGCAAAAGAGCTCACAAATGCCGTTGGAGCAAAGACCATGACTGACTATTCTCAGTTCATCCCCAGCACCTTAACTGCATCAGCCGTACGCTTGTACAGCAAACTAGGAATGGCAAACAGAATAAAACCGTCATACAACTGCGTTATCACAAACGTACCCGGACCACAGGTTCCATTGTATTTCACTGGCGCTAAAATGCTTAGCAACTTTTCATTAGGACCGCCTATTGATGGCATGGGGCTATTCCATGGGCTAGGCAGTTATTGTGGCAAGTTTACGATCTCTGTCAGCTCCTGCAGAGAAATGATGCCAGATCCGGCCTTTTACGCACTTTGCTTACAAAACTCTTTTGACGAACTGCTCAAATCAGCAACCAAAGTAACTGAAAAAAAGGTGTCGCCGATAAAGAAGCGAAAGTCAAAGAAAGCAACAAAGGGAACAACAACCCGAAAAAAAACCGCGACACGAAGAAAAAAGACCACCACCAAAAAGACAACAAAAGACTGATTTCATGCCTGAAAAGTACTTAATGGCCAATGGGCTACGCTTCTGCTACGAAGAATTTGGAACCGACAACAGCAACGTCATCGTCCTAATTATGGGCCTAGGAACGCAAATGATCTCATGGCCTGAAGATTTTTGTGAATCTCTTGCCAGTAACGGGTTCAGGGTTATCCGCTTTGATAACCGAGACATAGGTCTTTCACAAAAAGTGGATACGGAAAGAGAAACTAACCTGCTTAAACTATTGCTTCGTCAAAAAATGGGATTAAAGATAAATGCACCTTACACACTTCGGGACATGGCTTGCGACACTATTGGATTGCTCGATTTTCTTGAAATAGACGCTGCGCATTGGGTTGGTGCTTCGATGGGGGGGATGATTGCGCAACTACTCGCGGCCGAGTACCCAGACCGAACACAATCTCTGACATCAATTATGTCAACGAGCGGGAAACCCAACTTACCCCAAACTCCACTCAAGGTGGTAAGACAAATGATGACTCGCCCCAGCATAGCCAATAGGGATGCCTATTTAGATCATGCATTAAAAACCTGGGCGCTAATTGGCAGCCCAGCCTACCCCCCGAGCAAAGAAGAATTGACTCATAAGATCTTACGCTCCGTTGAGCGCTCTTCATATCCAACGGGCTACAGAAACCAAGTCGCGGCAATAATGGAGTCTGGAGATAGGCGAGGAATACTAAGAAAAATTGCCTGCCCCACACTAGTAATTCATGGGAAAGCTGACGTATTAGTCCCCGTTGAAGGCGGCCTAGATACGGCTCACAACATCAGAAATGCGAAATTAGAGTTAATTGACGGCATGGGACACGACCTTCCCAAAGAACTCCTGCCAATGTTCTCAAAACTCATCGCCAAGCACGCGTGCGATGCCGCGAAAACCTAACGGCATTAAGCAGTCGCATTACATGAAGATTTTGGCTGGCCCACCCATTCTCCCAACAGACCACCCAAGGCGTTAACCCAACTTTACCTCTATCGAGACTAAAGAGATTGGTCAGAGACGCCTGGCTTCAACTCATTTAAGCTGTCATCTTTAAATAAGTGAAACGCCTTACTATCAGCAAACGCTACGGTAAACCCGTCGTATTTCCACAAAGTATAGGAGGCGTGTGTGCCTACAGGAGACGTTTTTCGTTGCGGTTGACCAAGCAGCTTCTCAACCTGAGCTTCGCTCTTCCAACGCACGTCTTCGATTGACTGCGCGTGCACAATTTTCGGCGCAGCAACCGAAATTAAACACAAAAACAATATGGAAGCAATTCGACCTTGAGACCATATAGGGACAGGAATTCTATTTCTTAGACTGTTCATAAGCATGTCAGACAAAGCGCCTGAGTTAGAGTTTGGGTGTGTCAAACACTAACAAAGAAGTTATTAGCCTGCAACGAGGGTGTAACCATGCGCGTTCAAGCCTGACATTCAATCACAAACGATAAAAACGGTTTAGAATGACGTTCCTCTTATTGAAAATAGATAATCCTCGACGATCGCTTCTAAGGCTCTGACAAGCCTGAGATTCCTTTTAATTTCTCGACCAAATTCTGCATGGCCACGCTATCGGCTTGGTATCTACCGAACAACCAATCCATGATGATTGGGTCCTGCACTTCGAGCATCTCCTGAAAAACCTTTTGCTCCTCAACGCTCAGATCTGAGTAGTGATTCTGCAAAAAACGAGTGAACAATACGTCCAGCTCGCGCACACCACGACGGCAGCGCCAATGCAGCTGAGTCTCAGTTAACATTGTGCTGCCCATGTAAGCCTCGTCCGACTATCGAAATCTTAGAGCGAACGCTCTGCAATCAGTTTCTTTATTTCACCGATAGCCTTACCGGGGTTTAAGCCCTTAGGACACGTGTTCGTGCAATTCATGATGGTATGGCAACGATACAGTTTGAAGGGATCCTCTAGCTCATCAAGTCGCTCACCGGTAGCTTCATCGCGACTGTCTGCCAACCAACGATAAGATTGGAGCAAAATCGCTGGGCCCAAATACTTATCGCTGTTCCACCAATAACTAGGACATGATGTTGAGCAACATGCACATAGAATGCATTCATAAAGACCGTCCAATTTCTCACGATCTTCTTTTGATTGAAGCCTCTCAGCTGATTGAGACACCGGGGTTTTAGTCTTTAACCAAGGCTCAACGGATGCATATTGCGCGTAAAAGTGCGTCATGTCTGGCACTAAGTCCTTAACCACCGACATATGCGGCAATGGATATACCTTTACATCTTTCTTGCCTCCGGCACACTCTTCAATAGACTTTGTGCAAGCTAAGGTGTTTGTACCATCGATATTCATGGCACAGGAGCCACAGATTCCTTCACGGCAAGAGCGTCGAAAAGTAAGGCTAGGATCAACCTCATTTTTAATCTTTATGAGAGCATCCAAAACCATTGGACCACAGTTGTCCATATCAACATCGTACGTATCAACATGCGGATTTTGATCGTCATCCGGCGACCAACGATAAATGCTGAATGTTCTAACATTGCCAGCACCTTCAGGTGCTGGATAGTGCTTGCCTTTTTTGACCTTTGAATTTTTAGGTAAACTAAATTCCGCCATTTCTATTCTCCCAACCGTTAATAAACACGAGGTTTCGGTTTCACGTATTCAACTTCATCAGTCATGGTGTAATCATGAACCGGCCGATAATCGATTTTGGTATTGTGATTTTCATCACACCAGGTCAATGTATGTTTCATCCAGTTTTCATCATCACGATCTTCTATGTCATCTCGGGCATGCGCTCCGCGACTCTCATCGCGGTTTGCCGCCGAGTTTATGGTAACCACAGCCTGGCTCAATAAATTTTCCAACTCCAAAGTCTCGATTAGATCGGTGTTCCAGATCAGACCTCTATCTGAAGTTTTAACATCCGAAAACGATGCAGCTGTGGCAGCGAGCTTTTCGACCCCTTGCCCCATCACTTCACCAGTACGAAAAACCGCACAGTGTGCCTGCATTGTGCGCTGCATTTCCAAGCGTATTTCAGCCGTTGACTTTGAACCATCGGCAAACCGTAACTTATCAAGCCGCTCCAGAGTGGCTTCACCAGCGTTCTCAGAAATACTTGGCATTGGCTCACTGGGGTCAACTGTTTCTTTCGCTCTTAGCGCTGCTGCACGACCGAACACAATCAAATCAAGAAGAGAGTTAGACCCTAATCTATTTGCACCATGCACCGACACACAAGCTGCCTCTCCAATCGCCATCAAACCTGGCACAACACTATCTGGGTTACCCTCTTTTAGTGTTACGACTTCGCCATGGTAATTCGTCGGGATACCGCCCATATTGTAGTGGACGGTGGGCAACACAGGAATCGGCTCTTTCGTGACGTCGACTCCGGCAAAAATCTGTGCAGACTCGGAAATACCTGGCAGCCTTTCTTCAAGCAGTTCCGCTCCAAGATGCTCTAAATGCAGGTAGATATGATCCGCATCAGGGCCAACTCCGCGGCCTTCATTAATCTCTATCGTCATTGACCTAGAAACAACATCTCGGGATGCCAAGTCTTTGGCATTAGGAGCATAGCGCTCCATGAATCTCTCACCTTCGGAGTTTGTTAAATAGCCACCTTCACCACGCGCGCCTTCAGTAATCAAGCATCCTGCACCGTAAATACCGGTAGGATGAAACTGTACAAACTCCATGTCTTGTAATGGCAATCCAGCTCTGAGCACCATCGCATTACCATCGCCAGTACAGGTATGAGCCGACGTAGCAGAGAAATACGCTCTGCCGTATCCCCCAGTAGCGAGAACAACCTGCTTAGCTCGATAACGATGGATAATGCCAGTTGCCATGTCTATCGCGATAACGCCACGACATTCGCCATCCTCCATTATTAAATCAAGCGCGAAGAATTCAATGAAAAATTGCGCATCATGCTTAAGCGCTTGCTGATAAAGCGTGTGCAGTATGGCATGCCCTGTTCTATCCGCAGCCGCACACGTTCGCATGGCTTGACCCTCGCCATAATGCGTGGTCATTCCACCAAAAGCGCGTTGATAGATTTTTCCTTCTTCGGTACGAGAGAACGGGACTCCGTAATGTTCCAACTCATAAACAGCCGCTGGCGCGTTACGACACATATACTCAATTGCATCTTGATCCCCTAACCAATCAGAGCCTTTGACCGTGTCATACATATGAAATCGCCAGTCATCTTCCCCCATGTTTCCGAGGGCCGCCGACATGCCACCTTGGGCAGCGACGGTATGCGAACGAGTCGGAAAAACCTTGGTTAGGCATGCCGTTGAAAGACCTGCCGCGGCCATCCCGAAAGTAGCACGTAATCCAGCACCACCAGCACCTACCACAACAACATCAAATGAGTGGTCTATAATTTTGTAATCGCCTTTCACTGCATTAGCCTCCTAAAGCAACTTTTAAGACAGAAATAGTCGCTAAAACCGCCAACACTGCAGCTGAAAATTTAACGATTAATAATAAAGTCAGATTCATCCACTTTGTGTGGACATAGTCCTCAATCACGACCTGAAGGCCTGTCTGAGCATGAAACAACATCGCAAGCACGAACACTAACATTAGCGTCGCGTTGAGTGGCGAACTCAGCCAAGCCGTGGCGACATCGTAGCCACCGTTCATCAAACATAATATTGAGTAGACGAACCACAAGCACAGTGGAACCAAAGCTATCGCAGTTACACGTTGCCACCACCAATGTGAGAACCCGTGCTTAGCAGAACCTAGTCCGATTGCCTCGGAACGTGGGCTTCGTAAATTCATTAGGCTCCTCCTGATAAAGCAGTAACGACGGTAATCACGGTCAAAATCGTTGAAGATATTAGGACCGCATAGCCTGATTTGTGTAGATTTTCTAAGTCAAATCCTTTACCGATATCCCAGAAAAGATGACGGATACCATTGCATAGATGATAAAACATGGCAAAGGTCCAACCAAGCAAGCACAGTTGAACGAACCAGTGACTGAAACACTCTTGAAGCGCAATGTATTCCGTTGGGCCTGCGGCGAGTTTCATCAGCCAATACACCAACAAGGGTGCTCCTAAGGCTAGGAAAACGCCTGAACCGCGATGCAATATTGACAGCATCGAAGTCATTTGAGGTCGATAGACCTGAAGGTGTGGGGATAAGGGTCTTTCTTTTTGCATATCCGAAGTACTCAATGTGAATCGTGGATAGAAGTCTCAGGTTTAGCTCGCAATCGTAAAAAGGCATGTTCGCCAAACTGGGCGCATTTTACCCTAACTCACGCATTACGGGTGTGTAATCTGCGCTCTAAATAACGTTTATTTATCAGAATTATCTCAATTTGCGCGCTATTTAAGAACGGTTCTCAACTAGCAACATCTAAAAGTCGTAACAACGTCCCTTTGACTCCCAATCACCATACCGGGTTGGCTCAAGCCCTTTGGCTCCACCAATTTCCTTTTCGGAGTTCGTAACAACCTCTTCTCCACTTTTTTTGAGGTCGACGTCGCCACTTTTTAAACCAGGATCGGCTTCCACCTTGATTGAACCGGGTTTCTCTTTCGTTTTTTGCATTTCACACACCGTATAGCTCATGATTTTTACCAACGCCAATGATAGCATGCATGGCTACCTTGAATTCACAGACGCGCAGGCGCGACCTATGGAAAAACTTTCTCATTTAAAACTTGTAAAGGTGACTGGCCGTGACGCCACTACTTTTTTGCAAGGACAGCTGACCAATGACATAACCGCACTCAAAGAAGACTGGCACTACTCTGCCTATTGCACCCCAAAAGGCAGAGCACTCGCCGTGTTCTTGGTCTGGCGCTCAAATGACGATATATTTTTGCTGTTAGAGGAAAGCGTCAAAGAGTCGGTCTTAAAACGTCTCAAGATGTACGTCATGCGCAGCCAGGTGACTTTTGAAGATGTCGATGTTGACATCTTGGGCGTTTTTGAGTCGGAGATCGTGTCATCCACACATGTAGAGCTTTCAACTGGCCAAGATAAACACACAGCGACGATCACTCAAGACACTTGGTTTTTGCACCTGGGTGGCCGCGCGATTGCAATTGATTTTAAAGGCGGTTTTCAAAGCTTGTACTCAGGCGAAGACGAAAAAGCGAAAAACTGGTTGTTCTTCGACATCCAGGAATGCCTCCCTAGAGTGTCGAATCTGAGCAGCGAGCTTTTTATTCCTCAAATGCTAAATTTAGATCTATTAAACGGGATCAGCTTCAAGAAAGGTTGTTACACTGGCCAAGAAATCATTGCCCGAATGAAGTATTTGGGCAAACTAAAGCAGAGAATGTTTGTGTGCAAGGTGTTGTCAGACAAGCTAGCAATAATCGGAGCCAAAGTTGTTGACGATGATGGTAAAGTTGTGGGCAATGTGGCCAACAGCGAGGCGTCGAGTCAACAGGCAAACCAACACATCACGGCGGTTCTGAGAGTTGATAATATCAACAACGGATTAACGGTTGAAAATGGGCCGAGACTTGAGGTTTCGAAGCAACAGCCTTATCCCTTAGAACAGCGATAGTGCGCCCTTAGCTTGAAAGAATAGTCAGCAAAAAAACAAGAGTTTGTAGTGATATATCGAAAATCCCTACAAACTCAAAAGAAGCCTTAGTCAAACGTTTGACAGGAATTAATCGATCCTGTTTTCATACCTTGCTGAAACCAGTGCATCCTCTCTTTAGAGCTGCCGTGCGTGAAATTTTCACGTCGTGGCGGCATACCAGCTCTTGACATTATCGTATCATCGCCCACAGCGGCGGCGGCACTAAAACCCTCTTCTATATCGCCTTGCTCCAATATGCTGGAACGGCGTTCTGTGTGATTAATCCAGATGCCCGCCAAGCAGTCAGCCTGCAATTCCATTTTCACCGAAAGGCCGTTTGCAACCGCTTTGCTTGCCCGAGCCTGCTTTTGCCGCACATCACTAGCCACGCCGATGAGATTTTGAATATGATGCCCAACTTCATGCGCAATCACGTAAGCAAACGCGAAATCGCCAGGCGCGCCCATTTTCTTTAGTTCATTCATAAAACTTAAATCAATATAAATTTTATAATCACCAGGGCAATAAAATGGACCTGATGCAGCTTGCCCGACACCACAAGCTGTTGGCGTTCGACCCTCATATAAGACCAGTTTGGGTGCTTGATATGATGAGCCAGACTCGGCAAAGACGGCATTCCAAGTATCTTCAGTTTCAGCAAGAATCGTGCTCACAAACTGCTTATTTTGATCATTTGATGCCTGAGTTGTTGTTGGTTGTGATTGCTGAGACACCTGCCCATTGCCCACAAAAAGAGACAATACCTTTTGCACATCCTCACCGAAAAACAATCCAGCCAGAACCAGTAAAATCATGGCGCCCCCCCCGGCTCCACGCTTGCTTCGTAGCATACCTTGACCTCTACGGTCTTCTACATTTGAACTTTGACGACGGCCTCTCCAGCGCATGGAACTCCCCTATTCTGAAAATTAAGTTGGACTACCTTTACAGTAGCTGAAATCAGGATTGTTCAACCAAGTTAATGAGTTGCGACAATTCGTTGTGCAGGTTCTCTAACTGGTCGTTATCAATACTCTGCATCGCCTTACGACACAGGCTTGAAATATCATCGTAGCTGTACATCCCAGATGACCCCGCGAGTTTATGCAACTCCTCGCGCAAAATAGTCAGCTCCCCGCCGGTCGACACAACTCTCATAAAGCCGGATAACATATTGGCCTTTTCAGGGAAACTCGCTTTGTAACGGGCTTTAATTTCTTGAATTTGTGGAGAGTCGGTCATGAATTACTTTCTTTCTATTTGGTTAAAATACACGCTGGGATTTGAATACTAAAGCTCTCATTAACTGTGGCTATGATGATTTAATCATCAATCATAACCGTTTTTGCTACCGCGATGATTTCATCTACCGAAACAGGCTTAACTAAATACGCTGCACACCCAAGATCCACCGCCTTCTTCTGATCAGCCTCGATACCTGATGCACTCATCACCACCACCGGCGTTTTAATATTCGCTTTATTCAACTCAGCAATAGCTTCATACCCAGTCATAATCGGCATGTGGATATCCATCAACACCAGATCGAATTTATCGTTATGCAGCGCTTCGACTGCCAGAGCGCCATTCGCTACCCTGGTAACATTAACGCCACGTTCCATAAGCATCATCGTTACTAAATCGGCTATATCACTATCATCCTCTGCGAGCAGCACCTTTAAACTATCGTTCGACTCCGCAGCAAGATTTGAAAAATGTTCTTCTTGAGGGGCCTGAGGCGCAGGCATAGAAAATCTCACTGTAGTACCGCTGCCTACTTCAGACTCTATTGCCAACTCCCCGCCCATTAAATCTATGATTCTTTCAGTAATGGTCAGGCCTAAACCTGTTCCCACTTTACCAGTATCGGCCACCTGATAAAACGGCAGGCGAATTTTTTCGAGATTATCTGCACTAATTCCCATACCAGTGTCTTTGACCTGGATTCTTAGCTCCTCGTTATCAAGGTGAGCCAACAGTTCTACTCCACCGACGTCCGTGAATTTAATTGCATTACCCACCAAATTTATCAAGCATTGACGAAGCCTGGAATCGTCTAAGATGACGT
This sequence comes from Arenicella sp. 4NH20-0111, assembly GCF_040366405.1. Classification (NCBI taxonomy): domain Bacteria; kingdom Pseudomonadati; phylum Pseudomonadota; class Gammaproteobacteria; order Arenicellales; family Arenicellaceae; genus Arenicella; species Arenicella sp. 4NH20-0111. The sequence continues at coordinate 164,471 of NZ_BAABWF010000002.1, read as the reverse complement.
AATTACCTTCAGACGAAGCAAAAGCAACGTTAAGTTCGATGTCTTTCGTTTGACTCAGTGGCGCAAGTAACAGCTCCACGTCATCAAACAACTCAGCAAGGTCAGTGGGCTTTGGGTGAATGAAAATTTCATCTGAATCAAGCTTTCCATGATCAAGTAGATTTTCAACCAAAGAAAGTAAGTGCTTACTCGAGCGCTGTACGGCGTTTAGATAGCTAAAGCTGTCTTGTTTGGCAATTCTAGAGGCTATTTGGCGGCTCATCTGCTCAATCCCTTTTTGCACCAAATTGGTATACCCGATAATGGAGGTCAATGGTGTTCTAAACTCATGCGACACGCCTGAAAGAAAACTCGTTTGCAGCCTTGAGGCTTCCTCCAATTCTGTATTCTTTTTTTCTAACTCGATTGAGGCAGTCTCTAAGTCGAACATTAGTTTTTTCTGTTTTTCGACCAATAACTCATTCTCATTAGCCGCTTGCTGCAACATCTGCCGCTGCTCTGTTGCCACAGAGGCATTGGAAATAAGAACGGTTAGTTGGTCATCGCTGGGCATCATATTAATACTGATCGGGATCCCAGACGGGCTACTCATGACAGGCAAATCGAGTTCGGTCTCGGCATCCAGGCCTATCATAAAATCAATCTGATCATCGATAGGCTCTCCACATTCAAGCTGAGGAAACCCATAATCTGTAAGGTTTGAGGAACACGCGCAAACGTTCATTTGAGGGTCGACCGCAAAATAAGCGAGCTGCAGCTTACTAACCAGCTGCTTGTTTATCGTATTTTGAGTTTGATTGATTGACACGACCCTAGAAAACTTCCTTAACACTACAGAGAGGAGTTTGGCTACAACTTCTCGACCAATGCGTTGAACAGGGCTTCAACAGCAATGCCGTCCTTAGCACTGGACTCAAACACACTCCAACCTCTATTTTTAAAGTCATTAATCTTACCTTCGTCAACATTCCAGTCATCTAAATCTGCTTTATTTAAAGCAACAACACATGGCACCTCGCCAATTCGGCCTGCAACTGTGTCCCAAATTTCATGCAAGCCCTCGACCGTTGATTTACGCGTACCGTCAGCAACCAATATCACGCCAGCCGCGCCTACTAAGTAACTTGCATTAATTGGTGACAACGAATCTCGACCCGCAACATCCCAAACAACCAGCTTCGTGTCCATCACTTCTACTGTGTCGATCTTAACGCCAACGGTTGTAAGATACTTATCTGAAAACACATTGTTTACAAATTTTTGCGTAAGACTTGTTTTGCCGACAGAAAAGTCGCCGACCATACAGATTTTTTTCTTCTTCATGCCATCAAAATCCTTTATTTACCGTGCAGATGCGGTGACCATAACCCACCGATTCCCTGCAAACATAGCTTGTAACAAAGCAAGGTTAACGGCATCCATTTGCCCCCCAATCTCAAGCACCGTGCGCTCATCTCGAACCACTTCAGACATACTTAGCGTGCGCAAAATGTCTCTGGGAAAAGAGGAAATCAAAATATCCGAGACAGACACTAAACTCGGCGATAACTCGGCGATTGATAAGCGTCGATCGGCCGCAAGTTGTCGAATACGAACATCATTCTCTAACAGCCACCTCAATGGCGACTTTCCGTACAGTTCAATTTTATTATTTCTAACCGAGAGATAAACTCCTCGTGGTAACGACAATTCCGTTCGAAATCGCTGCAATTCCATGTCCAACTCTAGAGAACGAAAGGGAATCATATTAAATTCCAAATCCTCTTGGTGAATATCATATGACTTAAGAGTTTCATAAGGAATAACTGCGTCGGGATCTTGAAGCCCTTCTACAACCAACTTTCCATCTGACCAATAAAGAGCTGTTGTTGCTACGCCTGGCGTTTCTCTCAAAAAATGCTCTACCGTTGACACCTTTGAGCTATTAATAAAGAACTGAAACGCAAAGTACAAGGCCATCGCCAAACAGAAAAAACCGAGGATTAATGGCCCCCACGATTGGTTCTTGGACGATGACCCTTTTGAATTGGCCGTTAAGTTATCTTTTAATTCGCTTAACAAAAGAGGCTGCAATAACTCATCGACGCCGTCAAAAGCGCTGCAGTCACCGTCAAAATCGACAATCGCATTGCCAAACCCAGTTCGAACAGCGTCTAAGGTGTCATACAATTCACGTTTAAGAGAAACCGGAGCCTCGCCTCTAATCACACAGGCTAACATCGCTTTTGGACCGTGCGCGACCCAGACGTTTTGATCGCCAACCTTTAAATCCGTTAGTCGACCTGAATCATCCTGAGAAAAAGACTCTTGAACAAAACTCTGTATCGCCGAAAACATCGCCCCAATGGCATCTGTGTCGAGTAAATTTTTGTCGTCGCCATGAACCGACTCTATTGCCATTCCTGTGTCACGATGTATCAAATACACATGCTCCACACGATAAAGTAACGACTTTCTAAGCGCTAACTCACCGTACGGTATTCCGCTTCTCAGAGACTGATAGCGAAGGCTCAAGCCTTGTACCGTGGTTGCTGACTCAATCGTCCTATTGATGGTCACCATCATCGAACTAATCGCTTGCGCGATGGCTCTTCGAATCGATGGAGCCATTACTGGATAGAGAATTTCAGCGTATTCTTCGGGCTCTGAGCGGATTGCTCGCTTAAGCCCTAACGAGACCGGCTTTTGTAGTGCTATTGCCAGTGTTGGGTTTCCAGACCGAACCTCTTTATCAATTGCGGGCGAGAGAACTTCAGCCACGTCGCTGGTTCTCTGCTCAACGTTTTCAATACGTTCTTTGAGTTCGGCTAGCTGTTCGGAGCTATCTCCAACAATAATATCTCGGAGTTCGTCCAGCTGATTCATTGATGATTCCGGCTTCCTGCGAAGCTAACTAGTTCGTAGCTTAACAGCAACTTCATCCAGCATAAGAGCGAGCGCCTGTCGCCCCACTTTATCCCCTTCCAATTCTTGCTTTTGAGCCTCTAGCTCTCCAACCATCTGAGCTTGAACTGACAACGTTTGATCCAGCAATTCCTGATGACTTTCCTCCAACGATAACCTTACGGATGCAAGGTCTTGGTTAGCCTGATCTTCCATCGAGGCTATGGCATGTTGGAGCGCAGTCTCGGCATCAGAAAGAGCGTTCTGCAATGACTTCAACTCAGCGTCTCTATTGGCCTTTTCATTATCAATCTGCCCATCCAATCGTTTAAGAGACTGATTGACGGCCTCGTCCATCGATTCGATTTTATTGCTCAGCCTATCCTTGAGAGCTTCTACGTCAGCTTCCAGACGCTTTTCCAATTGAGCAAATCGATTTTCAAAACTCGATACATATTTACCAAATAAAATATCCCTGACTTTTTCAATATCACCCAAGCCTGGATTAATAATATCAGCCGATTTTTTCTTATTCGAGTCAGACATAGTCTCTCCTATCTATTTTCTTGCTAAATTTGTTCAAGTCGATAGCCGTGACGATAGACAGAAGTTAGCTGCCAATTATCTTGGGCTTCAATCTTTAACTTGGTACGCAGCCGACTGATGTGCGTATCGACCGTTCTGGTATTGAGCTTTGAACTAGTACCCCATACCATTTCCAACAAATGACCGCGAGAAATTACTCGGCCTAAATTCTTGAACAAAAACAGAGTTAATTCATATTCCTTTTGCGTCATTTCAACTAAATCATCATTGACACTGACGTGGCGCAGCTTTGTATCTAGCTTATACGGTGGAAAGTCGTAATTTTCTGAAGTGTTATCATCTCCAAACCCCATGCGACGTGCAATGGAATTAACTCTTGCCATGGTCTCACGGTGGCGTACAGGCTTAGTCATATAGTCGTCTGCGCCGGCCTCTAGGGCCTTTACAATGTCTTCTTCTGCATCGCGCTGGGTGATAAACACCACGGGGACAATATTATCCAAATGTGATCGCAAATGCTTCAGCACTTCTAAACCAGAAAGATTAGGAACCATCCAGTCAAGCAACACGATATCATAACTATCTTGATTGTAGGCTCTGATGAACGCATTGCCATCACCATACACAGCACACTGGTGTCCTGCTTCTTCCAGCCAAGCCACTAGTAAATCAGCTTGATCCCTGTCATCTTCAAGAATTACAATTCTCATATATCCTCAGTTTTTCCCAGCGAAATTCGCCAACGTTAAGCTTATATAATGGTCCGGCGGTGAGTCATTTCCGCCTTAATCTAGATTATATATCAAGTTGCAGGAATTCAGGGTTCGTGATGTTACAGATCGTAAAAACAAACGAATCCCCCATGATTTTCTACCTTTTACCACGACAATGTAAAACCTAGTGTAATAAATTGCAAACCTATTATTTTTTATCTATCAGTAGTAATTGCCTTGCTCGTAACAGCGACTTAAACTTAGCGATTAGGTTTACGGCCAACGATGTAATTCGGAATCGGTAAAATACACCAAATAACTAGAAGAAAAATGATGTCTAAAAACAATCAACTTTTGATCGGCGGCAACGGCTCGCAAACGGTTTACATGGACTCCAGCATGGCAAATCGACACGGAATGGTCGCAGGGGCAACTGGCACCGGGAAAACCGTCACTCTACAAATTTTGGCAGAGAATTTTTCAAAAGCCGGTGTTCCCGTATTTTTGGCAGATGTTAAAGGCGACGTATCAGGTATTGGCAAACCCGCAACGGCTCACCCAAAAATAGACGAACGTATTGATACTATTGGTATCGACGGCTATCAAATGAGTGGTAACCCAGTTGTGTTTTGGGATGTATTTGGGAAAAAAGGCCATCCCATTCGGACAACTGTCAGTGAAATAGGCCCGCTTTTACTATCCAACCTACTTGACCTAAACGACACTCAAACTGGGATTTTGTATTCCTGCTTTAAAATAGCAGACGATCAAGGAATGCTCATCTTAGACCTCAAAGACCTTAGATCAATGTTAGTTTGGATGGGCGATAACAGAAAGGACTTGAAGGCTGAGTACGGAAACATCTCAACAGCGAGTATCGGAGCGATTCAACGCGGCCTTATCGTTCTGGAAGAACAAGGCGCTGAATTTTTTCTGGGTGAACCAGCCATAGAGCTTCGCGACCTAATGGCCAATGACTTTTCAGGACGAGGCGTAATTAATATTCTGGACTCTAACACGCTACTGCAAAAGTCGCCCAAGCTTTACTCTACTTTTCTGCTGTGGCTATTGTCCGAATTATTTGAATCATTGCCTGAAGTTGGTGATGCCGATAAACCTAAATTCGTCATGTTTTTTGACGAAGCCCACCTTCTCTTTGATGGCGCCCCAAAGGTATTGGTGGATAAGATCGAGCAAGTCGTTAGATTAATTAGATCAAAAGGAGTTGGTATTTACTTTATCTCTCAGAGCCCGCTCGATGTCCCTGAAGAAATTCTGGGACAACTTGGTCTAAAAATACAGCACGCTCTTCGCGCTTTCACACCAAAAGACCAAAAGGCCGTAAAAACAGTTGCTGAAACATTCAGAGCCAACCCAGAGTTGGACACAGGCCAGGTAATTACTGAGCTTGGCGTTGGTGAGGCGCTCGTCAGTACGCTTGACTCAGAAGGCATCCCGACCCAAGTCGAACGAATTCTAATTCGTCCGCCTGAATCAAGAATAGGCCCAATGAATTCAAATGAGCGTAAAGAACAAATTGAACGATCACCATACCGAGGCCGATACGATAAGACCCTCGATCGCGAGTCAGCTTATGAAATGCTAATCTCCAGAGCAGAGAAAAATGCTGCACAGGAAGAACAACTCGCTCGCGAAGAAGAACTCCGAGAACTCGAAGAAGCCAGGTCCAAGACGAGCAGCTCCCGAAAACGCCGATCTACTCGACAAACTCCAACGGAAGCATTCGTGAAGAGCGCAGCACGAGCGATTGGTTCTCAATTGGGTAGACGAGTGATACGAGGCATTCTAGGTTCCTTGTTTCGAGGCTAGGTTTCGAGCCAATCAAAGTCATGAACAGCGTTTAAAGAGTCAAAAGCGGTTTAAATGTGTTTTTAGTGGCACAGAGATAGGCTATAATCGCCCCGCTTTTAGATTATGAGAAGAAAAGCAGTGCTTTTAAGTACCCTTTCAGAACCATAGTCAGACACGAATCAATAAGAGAAACACCCTCAAATTACAGGTATTCCAATGAGTGAAGAGCAAATGAACGACTCAACGTTTAATCGCCTATTTATCATCATGATTTTAGCAATGACTGCACTGACTGCCATTATCATGGTTTTAGCGTCCGTTGCCTCATCAGAAGTAAATGAAAAGCTTGATGCTCGATCCGACAGAGAAAATACCCAGGCTGTCACTAGCCGAATTGCCCCAGTTGGAACGTTCTCTGCAACCACGGTTGCTGCCACACCAACAGCGGCGCCAGCAGATTTGACTGGAGCCGACGCATACGCCCCGTGTGCAGCATGCCATGCCAGTGGTGCTGCAGGAGCGCCAATTGTGGGAGATGCTGGGGTATGGGCTGAGCGCATTGCCAAAGGAACCGAAGCTCTCTATAGCAACGCGATAAATGGCATTGGCGCCATGCCTGCAAAAGGTGGCTTAAGTCTTAGCGACAACACAGTTAAAGCCGCTGTTGACTATATGCTTGAACAATCTAAATAGCCCCTTAGCGATCAAGCAACCCTCCTATGGGAAGACAAAGTAAATAAACAAAGCCCCAAGCTAGAAGAAAACTAGCTTGGGGCTTTTTTCTATACCCCAGAAAGCCAACACAAGTGACGGATAGCCGTCAAAGGAACAAAAGAAGGTAGCGACAGGCATTGTTTGACTTCTTTCAAACCTCTTTGGCTCTCTGCGCTCAACGTTCCTTGGTATTTTTAGAACACTAAATTCGACTCAATGGATGAGAAATACAACACACTAAGGGTACACACCTTAAGAAGGATGTCCGCCCTAGATATCGTCGCAGACCGTCGATTTGCACAATCGCAATAGCACTAAATACAAGCAATGGCTGACACCGCTACAGCATTAACTATTTGGGCTGTCACCCTACACCCTAACACACCAACCTCAGACCAATATGAATTAAGGTTCGAATAAGCACAAAAAAGCCGAGCTCGGTTAGAAACTCGGCTAAAAGGATATTATTAAGATGACTAGCGAAAAATCGCCATCAGCCCCTATGATTCTGCAGGACTAGACCGGCTCCGCGACGTGCTTGACATAGGCGCCTTCCAGTAGCTCTCTAACCCATTGACCAAACTCTCGGTCCGCGCGTTGCCTACGCAGGATATTGTCGGCCTGCGCTCTCTTCATCTGCTCAGAGACGTTTTTATTTCGTCGCTCCTCCACCCTGAGGATATGCATTCCAAATCGAGTCTCAACCGGCTCGCTGATCGCCCCAATCGGCATTTGCTTATACGCCTCCTCAAACGGCGGAACCATCTCGCCAGGGGACACCCAGCCAAGGCTGCCCCCGGAAGCAGCGGACACAGAGTCATCTGAGTAAATTCTCGCTAGCGCTTCAAAATCCTCGCCATCGACAATTCTCTGCCGTATTTCGTCGGCTCGCTTTTTAGCCTGGATTTTTGCTACTTTGGATTCGGCGGAAATAAGAATATGTCGCACACTACTTTGAAGTATCTCAGTCCTTTCGCCTTTAAGATTGAGGAGTTTCAATATGTGAAAACCATTGGGGCTTTGCACAACAGAACTCACCCCACCAACCGCCAAATCCTTCACAGCATTAACAAAAACCTCAGGCAATTGATCCGGCTTGCGCCAGCCAATCACCCCGCCCTGCTGTGCATCCAGTGATTCTGAATAGGTAGATACAGCTTCGTTAAAGCTTAAACCTCGATCTATTTCATCTCTAATTTGATGAGCCTTGTCACTTTGTTCTTCACCGCCCTTAATTAAAATTTGAGCAATTTCGTATTCGAAATTATCTTGATCTAAGTTATTAACTGCCAACCATCCATCGATTTCGTAATCGGGTACAACGACGCGAGTCCGTGCATAATATTCAGAAAACCGTGCTATCGTCATCGAGTCCTTGATGGTATTAACAAACATGGTAAACGCCTGACCTGACGCCTCAATACTTTGTTTTAATTGAACTGAGTTCAAGTTTTGCTGAGACGCAAATCGAGCAATGGTGTTTTGTAATTCCTGCTCGGTTATCTCAATACCTCGCCGATTAGCCTCTTGAACCTGCAATCGATCTGTCACCATCGTTTCAAGTAGCTGCTTATCAAAGTCTTCGGGAACGGCCCGATTCGCTGCCAACATATCATTCACTATGCTCGCTTTGCGATAATCAAACTCGGATTGCGTAATCACATCCTCATTTACGATAACCAACACCCTGTCAACCACAGGCAATTGTGCTTTTACACTACCCAAAGATAATGTTATTAAAAGCAGTGAAATAAAAATAGTCTTAATCATACGTTGCTCGGTCGTTCGAACGATTGTCTTTAGTTTTTTAATGGCAGCGCAGTCGGCCTAGGCAATGGCCTCTTTCGGTCATTCGCGACAATATCCACGATTTACCAACGAGAGACCAGTAGTGTTAACGCTAATTAACCTTATCTAGCGTAAGCCAGTTCTCAGGCGTCCAAGTGACGTTAGCTCAAACTCAAGGAAGATAGACTGCCTAGGCTCATCATCGTCTGGATCACTGTTTCTAAGTAGACGGGAGTCAACTCGCTCGGTTCCGACTAAACGGATTTTCCAACAACATCCATTATATTCAACACCAATAGAGGATGCGATATTCTCGGAACGCTCCAATGAATAACGCCCTGAACCAAATAGCTGCCAACGATCAGCAAGCGGCCAATTTGCGTTATACGTAAGCTGCTCAAGATCTTCGTCGCCGAGCTCTCTGAAATAATATCCAACGCTCACATTCTTACGAGAGTCCTTTTTAGGACGGTATGTTAAATCAAATCTAGCCGTTCGAAGAGCTTCATCTTCCTCATGACTGTATTGGATAAAACTGTAAGTGCTCCAAGCGCCTTTTTTTCGTGTCGTCATTGTTTTTAGTTCAACGAGTAAATCGCCCAACCCTTTTTCAATGACGGTATTACTCCGAACATTTTGCTCAAGGTCATCCAGCAAGATAAGTTGACCTACACTGAACTTTAACCGTTCATCCCCAGTCTCGCTTTCAATCACGCGCGACGTAAGTCCAATGGTGGCTTGATTAGTATCCCCGACTCTATCCTCACCAAAAAAGCGAGTTTCTCTGAAAATATTGCTAAAGTTGTTTAAGGAAATTTGGCTGGTATCAAAAACCGGAACCTCATCCTGATCTTCTTCAGGCGCATAAACATAGTACAAACGGGGTTCAAGAGTCTGAAGTGCACTATCCCCGAACCAAGAGGTGTTTCTCTCAAAATAGATACCACTATCAACACTGAAAATAGGCACGCTGAAGTTTGGATCGCTATCTAATTCTGACCCATCTTCTCGATCCAAGCTGTATGAACGGTAGTGCAATGACACTCTAGGTTTAACGTAACCCCATATATTCTCAAAAGGTATTTCAGCATAAGGCGTGACCGCCAAGCGATTACCTTCCAATCGAGTGTCAGACGCAAAACTGGTGTAGCTTGCGTTGACACCGTATTTCATATCGTAAGGCCCTTTCGGCAAGTTGGTCGAAAAGGACACCGCTGGAAGACGCTCATAAGGAGCACTGGTTACGCTCTCATCAATGACCTGATATTCGTTTGCACGCACATTAACGTTAAAATAATCGTGCGAATAATTTAACTGAACATCTCTGGGAACGTACCGTGCACTAAAGTAACGAACTTCATTGCGTAGGTCATTAAAGTAATCAATATCCGAAACGTCATTATAGTTTATGCGACCAGACAAGCTGGGCGTAAACTGTTGTGTGTGTTGAATCGACAACAAATCGCGACTCTCACCAAACAACTCGTCATCTGGCAACACTTCACCGTAGATGTAGGTTGATGAATTGACCGACCTATGGCGGTACTCAGCACCAATCTGCAACCCTCGGTCGGTGTAATACCTCGAGGTAATCGTGGCGTCCTGGTTCTTAGCTATATTCCAATACCACGGCACTTCGATGATATTACCGGACTCTTCATCAGTGCCGTACCCCGGCGCAAGAAAGCCCGTTTTCCGCTGATCATTCAATGGAAAACTGACGTAGGGCATATAGAAAATCGGAACGCCTTTAAAGCGAATGGTTGCACCACGCGCGCGCCCTATTCCACCTATTCGATCAAGTTCTAGTTCTCTGGCACCAATTATCACACTGTCATTACCTTCCGGACAGTTGGTGTACTTGGCGTTTTCCAGCCGAACAACCCCTTCTCCTTCTAAATTAACAACGTCAGCCGAACCGCGTGATTCAATAGTGGCGGTATCCACGCCATCTGCAGAAGTTATGCCCTTCGAAAGTTTAAATTCGGTTTTACCTAAAGTGCCGATTTGTGTAGGTGCATACACGTCAATAGAGTCGCTCGAGAGATAATCTCCATCTTCGGAAATCATTTCAACACTACCCGTGGCAACAACACGTTCACTAAGGCGATAATACTTTAGCTTGTCGGCAACGATCGTTTGCCGCCCTTGCTGAACTTCTGCATTTCCAATCAGTTCAACTAAATCCTCACCCTGAGATTCAACATTATCAGCTTCTAACGACAACGGGTATTGGCCGTCGGCATTCGGTTTCAAAGCAGGAGATGCAAAATTCAGCTCCGATGGTTTACAAGCACAATTCATTCCCTTACAGGCTGCACTTGCTGACATCGATATTAGTGAAAAAAGAAGAGAGCTTAGTAATACTGCTGCGGTGGCTGGCTTCAGTCTTTCGCGCATTGGCGTACCTTCAGAGTCTATAATTTTTATTAGTTTTATTAGTTAATAGCACAAAAGATTACAACCACAAAAATAGTTGACCTCTAGCTATCAGGCTTTCGTTATACTTACCGTTCAATATTATAGAGCAACTCGAGATTAACTGCTTTAAATAGTCGTCATTTAAATGTAGTGTTTTCATCAAAACTAAGCTCCTCCAATCCTACTTTCTTACTTTACATCTTGGATACCCGATTTAAACAGCTAAAAAAATGGCTAACAGAAGAGGTGAAACTCACCTACCTAAACGTTGAACCCGCGTCATCTGACGCAAGCTTCAGACGTTACTTCAGAGTCACTACTGGCAACGCTTCTCTGATTTTGATGGATGCCCCACCAGAAAAAGAAAACTCCGTGCCCTTTGTTGAAACCGCGTACAGGTTAGCAAACCTTAATGTACATACGCCCGAAATCCATGCGAAAAATTTAGATTTGGGCTTTATTCTCTTAGAAGATTTCGGCGACAAAGACTATCTCAGTCAACTAACGTCACTCGAAGCCGCCGATTCACTCTACCGTGACGCCATTGACTCGCTTCTCCTTATACAACAGGGGGAACCCAATACTATTGAGCGCTATAGCGCTGAAAAGCTGCGCGAAGAAATGTCTCTTTTCGAAAACTGGTATCTCAAACAACATCTTAAGCTCGAGTTAACGCAGCAACAGACCTCACTGCTAAGCTCCACTCAAGACTTTCTTGTTAAAACTTGCCTGGAACAACCACAAGTTTGGGTTCATCGAGATTTTCACTCCAGAAATCTGATGGTCACAACCGAGAATACGCCCGGCGTAATAGATTTCCAGGACATGGTCACAGGCCCAATCACCTATGATTTGGCATCGCTTTTTAAAGATTGCTACATTGAGTGGCCACGGCACCAACAATTACGTTGGCTCAACCAGTACTATGAAAAGCTAGAATCACCGCATTTCAGTTTCGCTCAACTTGAGCGCTGGTTTGATCTTACAGCGTTTCAGCGACATTTAAAGGTATTAGGAATATTCTGTAGACTCAATTACAGAGATGGAAAGCCAGCCTATCTCAACGACCTCCCACTGGTCGCTAAATATTGCCTAGAGACAATGCAAAAATACGTTGAACTAAGCTCCTTCGCTGAGCATTTTAAAGAGCCTCTTGAAAAATGCCTCTAAGCCCTGAGCAGACCACCGTTGTGTTATTGGCTGCAGGCCATGGAAAACGAATGCAGCCTTTAACGGATAATGTTCCTAAGCCGCTATTAGAATTGGGAAGTCACACATTGATCGAGCATCATTTACTAAGACTCAGAGATATGAATTTCCGCAACGTGGTGATCAACGTTGCTTATCTGGCGAGCAAAATAAAAGATTTTTTGGGCGATGGGTCTAATCATGGGCTAGATATTTCCTACTCAGACGAATCGGATACCGGAGCACTGGAGACTGCCGGAGGCATTAAAAATGCGCTTTCGCTAATACAATCCGACACTTTCATCACGATCAACGCCGACATTTGGACACGTTTCGAATTCACAGACTTACTGACGGAGCCACCAGAGTACGCAAAATTGATCATGGTAGAAAACCCCGAACATAACAGAAATGGAGACTTTGCGATCGACTCGAATGGGAGGCTCTCAAACTCGGGCACAAAGCTAACGTTCAGTGGGATTGCGTCGTATCGAAAAACAACGTTCGCGGCCGTCCCCTATGGAAAACAAGCGTTAGCGCCGATTTTTCGAGATTTGATCACAAAGAAAAAATTAGAAGGATCTCACTATGTGGGCGATTGGGTCGATGTGGGCACACCCGAAAGACTGATGGAACTTCGTCAAAAGCTACAGTCAGATCAAGCCTAACCTCGCGCTAAATAGATGACACAAATATTTGAGCCAATTTTTTGCCAACCTCTTCTGTCTCTTTCATCACGCCTAAATCAGCAAGTTGAGTCACTTCAAGTCCTTGATAACCACAAGGGTCTATATTAGTGAAAGGACTCAAATCCATATCAACATTCAGACTAAGCCCGTGATAACTGTTGCCTCGCTTAATTCGTAGGCCTAAAGCGGCTATTTTGGCGCCATCCACATACACACCAGGCGCATCCTGCTTTCGCACTGACTCTATATTGACGCTCTTCAAATAGTCTATTGCAGTCTGCTCAAGATTACTTACCAAGCTTTTTACACCAATATTGTGATTTTTTAAATGCAATAATGGGTACATCACTACTTGGCCGGGACCATGATAAGTAATCTGTCCACCTCGATCGGTTTTGACCACGCGAATATCACTGGGAACAAACGTCGCCAGTTCACAGGCCGTTCCTTGAGTGTAAACCCTGGGATGCTCAAGCAGCCAGAGTTCATCCATAGCGTCGGCGTCTCGCTGCGCGGCGAAGTCCATCATCAACTGATGTGAAACTTCATAAGGAACAACACCGAACCACGAGACCAATATCTCTCGCCCTGAGCTCGTTGACAGTTTCAGCGTGTATTTCGGATCCATTATTTTCAGCTGAGCAGAAAGGACATTTTAAAGCGTCATAACCACACGGGGAGAATCCGCAATCAACTTATAGATAGCCTCTAGCTCAGTTCTATTGTGAACCCTTATTTTCAATGTAACTGACTCAAACTTCCCTGTTTTACTGGTGTTGCCAGAAACACTCAGGATAGCCCCATCGACAACCGTTGGAGTTACTAATTTCTCTATGTAATCTTGCGCCGGCACCGATTCGTCTGCGCGACACATGGCCTTAAACGAAAAATCCGTTGGGTACTCAATTAGGTCAAAGCCATCTTTAGGGTCGTCCGACATTGTATAATTACTCATCAAAAAATAATCGCCAGCGTAGCTTAATAGAGTCAGTAATGCCCTTCCACCACCCTGCAGCCTTTATAGTGCTCATTGCAACAAGGGGCGCATTGTAAATTTCAATACCATCAAGCGTCAAGCTTACTGAACCCAATGCCGCACCCGCTTTAATCGGGGCTTCTACGTATGGACCGTGTTCCAAAACTTGCACCACATCGGCCGCTCTACCATTTGGGATAACAAGGTTCGCAGGGTGCGGCACTTGCAACCGCAACTCCTCAGCATCACCGCCATAAACCTGAAGAGCTGCAAGCCCACCTTGATCATCAAGCTTAGTGATTGGTTGGAAATTTTTAAACCCATACTCAAGTAAACTCATGACCGCTTTTTCTCGCTCACGAACGCCGTCGGCTCCAAGAACGACGGCCAACCACCTTTGATCGCCTCGTTTGGCGGTGGCAATCAGACAATACCCAGCGGCATCCGTAAACCCTGTCTTCAAGCCATCAACTGAGCTGTCTTTCCAGAGCAGTTTGTTTCGGTTGTACTGCGTAATGTTATTGTGAGCGTATGATTTAATTGAGTACCAAGAATAGAAGTTCGGAAAATCTCTGATAATTGCGGCGCTTAGGGTCAAAATATCTAGAGCGGTCATGACGTGGTTATCGTCGGGTAAACCTGTACTGTTGGTGAATCGACTTTGCTTAAGCCCCAACTCAGTTCCATACTTATTCATCAGTGCCGCAAAAGCTGGCTCACTGCCGCCCAAAAATTCCGCAAGAGCTATTGAGGCATCGTTACCACTTTGTATCACTGTACTTTTAAGTAAAGGCTCCAACTCAATCTTAGTGTTTACATCAGCAAACATCCTAGAGCCTTCAGCTTTCCACGCTTCTTCACTGATTGGAACCAAATCAGACAACGCCACGGTGCCTTTTTTAAGTTCAGAGAAAACGACGTAATTTGTCATTAACTTGGTAATACTTGCCGGAGCTCGTACAACGTTTGCGCCTTGTTCTGCGATAATCCAACCACTATTCATCTCCATCAATGCCCAAACCGGAGCATTAATCTCAGGCACTGGCGTAGGAGACGATACAGGAACGATCTTTGATGCCAGACTCGGCAATGAAAAGAGAACTAACAAAGCGAAACCAACTGACGTCGCTATGGAGTAGATTCTACCTGTAGAAACACCACCGAATTTATCTTTTTCTATCATGAAATTATTACGTTTACTCACTATTACACACTACAGTTTCTGATATTCATCGTTAATCGCAGAACTCAGGTCATAGACAGCCATCGCGTATAACACACTGTGATTATATTGAGTAATTGCATAGAAATTATGATGGGTATAAAAATACCTTGGCTGCGTACGATCTTCCGTTTCACTGACTTTATCAGCCACCGGGCTTCTAACAACCTCCCACTTAGTATTTTGGGATGAAGACCTGTCTTTAGAGCCTTTCCGTACTCTTTGACTGGCAAGCTGCGCTTTGACTGGCAATTTCAATCGTTGCCCTCGGAAAATCTTTCCCTGTTTGCCAAGCTTATTTAAGGTGATTAGTTTTCTACAAGAGACGTTATTCCGTTCCGCTATTTCGCAAGCCGTGTCGCCAGCACGTACAATATACGTATCAGACGACTTTTTATCGTGTACAACCTCACTGGCATCTAGCATCAACACCCCCATTTTTTCGGCTTCAGGGATATCGGTGTCTATGATTGCTCCCTTACTTCGTAGATCAGCCGCCGTGTACTGTACCTTTCGCTTTCGGCTCACTAGTGACGCTACCTCGTTAGTAACCGCGGTAACAGGCACTGAAGTAACCGGCTCGCCTGGCTTCCACCCATTTTCTATAAAGTAATTGGCGATACTGCCTATTGCATCATCCACTTGATTGATTAAATCAGTACTGCCATCGTCATTGAAATCGATAGCATAATTACGATAGCTGCTCGAGATAAACTGAGGATAACCTACTGCCCCAGCGTAAGAGCCTAATATCTGTTTAGCATCAAGGCCATTTTCTTTACATAGAATCAAAAAATGCTCTAACTCGCTTGCAAAGAACTTACTTCTTCTTGGAAACCCAGTAACCAGCGTAACCAAACTATCTAAGACTTTATACTTGCCTTTGAACTTCCCAAACTTAGACTCAACACCAATGATGGCAACGATGACGCTGGCAGGAACACCGTAGTCTTTTTCAGCTCGAGTCAGCGTTTCTTTATTAGCCTTCCAGAACTCAACGCCTCGTTGAATGCGGTCAGATTTGAGAAACAACTTACGATACTTTCCCCACGTGAATTTATACTCAGCAGGGTTCGTCATCGCATCCAGCACATTCTTTTGAACAGTGGCGTGCCGGAAAAGCTCCTCTAACTCCGAGCTGGTATAGTGTCCGTCAGCGACCAACCGGTCAGCTACTTCCTGTACCTTTGGGTGATCGCTCAACTCAATGGCGTGCACCGAAGCAACACTGAACCCGATTAAAAGCACTAAAGAGCCCAAAACGCAGTTATATTTCATAGGTAACTATTTCCCCAATGTAAAAAAACACTTAACGTGACATCAAACTTCTGTGATGGTGAATGCTCATCAAAATGCCAAAGCCCGCCATCAAAGTAACCATCGACGTACCACCATAACTTACTAACGGCAATGGTACGCCAACTACCGGCAACATTCCTGAAACCATCCCAATGTTAACAAAAACGTAAAAAAAGAATGTCATCGATAAACTGCCTGCCAACAGTCTGGAAAACGTATCTTTGGTGTAGTAGGCGATGTACAAGCCCCTGCCAGTTATGATCACGTATAAAACTAACAAAAGTAAAAAACCGATAAATCCATGCTCTTCCGCAAAAACAGAAAAAATGAAGTCTGTATGACGTTCGGGTATAAACTCTAATTGCGATTGACTTCCCTCTAACCATCCCTTGCCTTGAGCACCACCAGAACCAATCGCTATCATCGACTGTATAATATGATAGCCAGCCCCTAAAGGGTCTGACCAGGGATCGAAGAGGGTTTGAATCCTTCGTTGCTGATACGGATGTAGAAATTGGTACAATACGGGAATGGCTACGGCGGTGATGGCCATTATCGCCACAATATATTTCCAAGCAAAACCCGCCAAAAACACAATCAGACCGCCCGACATTAAAATCAGAATAGTCGTTCCAAGATCAGGTTGCTTCAATATCAAAGCCGCTGGCGCCGCTAACACCATCGCAGCTAGAACAAGCGTTAAATTCGATGGAGGCAGAGATTTTCTTGTTAACACCCAGGCCACCATCATCGGCACCGCTATTTTCATTAGCTCCGAGGGCTGGAACCTCATAACCCCCAAATCTAACCAACGTTGAGCACCCTTACCCGTGTGCCCAACCACAAGAACCAAGGCCAGCATTATAAGACCCAACCCAAATAATATCGGCGCAGAACGAAACAATGTTTCCGGTCGCACCTGAGCTATGGCAAACATAACAACGACGGCAACACCCATTCGAACACACTGATTAAATACCAAGCGCGGATTTTCACCGCCCGCGCTCCACAGAATTAACAAACTGACGCAACAAAGCACGAACAAACAAATAGTCAATGGAATGTCTATTTTAAAGCGCATCATTTTCAACACCCTGATGGTCGGTCAGATTTAGCACGCCTTCCGTCGGTGGGGCCTCACCGGCCTTTTCAACACTGGCGTCCTTCCCCAATAGATAAAAGTCCATCACTTTTCGAGCAACTGGAGCAGCAACTCCACTTCCGCTCCCGCCATTCTCCACGATGACCGCCACCGCAATTTTAGGAGCCTCTACAGGAGCAAATGAAACAAACAGAGCATGGTCTTTTTGAAACTCAGTTAACTTACTCTCATCGTACTTAGCGCCCTGTGCAATATTAACCACTTGCGCGGTGCCGGTTTTACCAGCAATAGTGTACCCTGCATTTAAACCTGCTCGACGAGCTGTACCACGAGGGTGTTCAACCACGGCCTGCATTGCGGCAATAATCGTATCGAAATTTTCTGGCGTAGCCACCACATCTGGAAGCGCGCTGGATGCAGGGGTCACATCAACTTCGTCACCATGCACGAGTCTATTCACTAGTCTAGGCTCGAGGCGTCGGCCACGATTAGCCAGTGTGGCGATCATAGCCCCAAGCTGCAGCGGAGTCACCAAGGTAAATCCCTGGCCAATGCCAGTGATCAATGTCTCCCCGGGGTACCACGGAGTTCCTCGAACAGCGCGTTTCCACTCCCTCGATGGCATGAGCCCCGATGGTTCTCCGTTTAAATCAATTCCGGTCCTCTGCCCTAAACCGAACTGACCCAAAAAGGCACCAAGCTTGTCGATTCCCATCCAGTTTGCTAGCTGATAATAGTAGATATCGCAAGACTGCATAATCGACTCAAGCATGGTCGTCGGTCCATGGCCTGCTCGCTTCCAGCACCGATAGCGGTGACTGCTTCCCTTAAGTTTATAGAAGCCTGGGCACACAACCGAAGAATTTTTATTCCAACCATTCTCTAAACCAGCCAAGGAGACCAAACCTTTAATGGTGGATCCAGGAGCATAGCGGCCGTTCAACGCTCTGTTTACCAAGGGTCGATTAACGTCTTCACGCAGTGCGCTGTAAGGCCGATGACCAATACCATTCACAAATTCATTTGGATCGTAGACAGGATTACTAACAAACGCCAGCACGCCCCCGGTATTGGGCTCAATAGCCACAATGGCGCCACGTTGTCCTGCGAGGTATTCGCGAGCTTTAACTTGCAGATCCGCGTCGATATTGAGATGGATATCATCACCCGACACCGGCGGGTTAATATCCAGCCGTCGAACTCTCTGCCCATGGGCATTTGTCTCAACTTGCTCGAAACCTACTTTTCCCAATAGCTGCTCTTCGTAGCGAGCCTCAATTCCGAGCTTTCCAATGTACTCAGTACCTTTATACGCTTGCTGGTCTATTCTTTGCAAATCACCCTGATTGATGCGCCCGACGTACCCGAGCACATGCACTAACTCTCCACCGTAAGGGTAATTGCGTTGCAGCCTAGGCTGAACTTCGGCGCCAACAAATCGATGTTTGTTCACCAAAAAACGAGCTACCTCCTCTTCCGATAAATTAACCTTTAACACTTGAGCCTCAAAATCTGGGCGCGCTCGCACTAATGAGCGAAATTTCCGAATGTCATTTGGGGTCAACTCAATGAGCTTAGCGATTTCATCCAAAAGCTCCGCCATGTTTTTTACATTTTCAGGGACCACTTCCAACGTAAAAACAGGGATATTTTCGGCTAAGACCTTACCGTTACGATCGAATATTTGCCCTCTTACTGGGGCCACTGGCACTAAACGAACCCGGTTGTCTTTAGACAATACTTCAAAGCGTTGGTGGCTCATTATTTGCAAATACCAAATCCTTGAAACCAACGTAAGTGACAATAGAGAGAGCAATACAATCAACCCTATTAAGCGAGCGTGAATAAGGTTCGTCTCGCGCAAATAGTCTTTTAATTCAATATTTTCTTTCACCATGACTAACGTCTACCTTAGCACTAGCGAATTTTGAGCGCTCTACGCAGCTCATCTAAGACGATATTAATAAATGGCCAGATCATTAGGTCGCCAATCAAGGACAACCAATCTTGTGCTGTGATTTTCGCGCCGTCGACCATTCCCTCGAACCAAAGATTAACTAACTTATAGATGGCCACCAGAAAAACGACCAAAAATATTTGTTGCCAACGTGACGTCACTCGAAGTTGCAAATGAGAAATATTGACCAGAAAAGCCAGCGTGGCTAAGCCTGCACTCAATACCCCAAATGTCTTTGCGAAAAGAACCTCCAACATAGTGCCAATAATGAAACCAGCCAGCGGCCCTATGCGGCTAGGAACTAACAAAGACCAATAAACAATGACTAGAGCTATCCAATCGGGCCAAAATGCCGACAACCAATCAGGAACTTGAACCAAGGTTAATGTGAACGCCACGAAGCATGAAATCGAAAACGCCCAATAAATCGAGCTTGATGATTGGGACGAGCTATTCACTGTCAACCTCACGTTCAGTGATACCCGTATTTTCGACTCGCTTCTCGCGAGACAATAAAAGTACGTGGTTAGATCGATCCAATTTCGCTATGGGTAACGCAAAAACTTGTATGAACGCTTCATCCTCTATCACTTTTACGTTGCTCACTCGAGCCACTGGGTACCCATTTGGGAATCGACCACCCAGCCCTGAGCTCAGCAGTACGTCACCTTCTCGGATATCGGAGTTCTGATTTAGATACGGCACAACCAACTGCGAAAGGCTGCCAGTTCCTCGCACAATTGTTCGCAACCCGTTGCGCTCAACCTGTACCGGCAAGGCATGACTGGGATCCGTTATTAAAACAATAATGCTGCTAAGCGGCATAACTTCAGTAACTTGGCCGATGACACCTTGATCATCGATGACAGCTTGCCCCACGTAAACGCCACTGTTCAGCCCTCTGCCAACAGAGACCCGATGATTATCTCGGTCTAGATTAACCTTCATGAGCTCCGCTAGAGTGACTTTTTCTTCCAGCCTTTCTGTCGCATCAAGCAATGCTCGTAGACCGGCGTTTTCCTCTTGAAGTGTTCTTAATAGAAGTGTTTCGGATTTAAGCTTAAAGTATTCGTTTCGCAGATTTTCATACGCTATTTTAACGTCCGGTTCAGCCGTCGAAATATTGGAAAAAAAGCCACCAACCATAGACGGGAAAGACGCCAATGCTTGAACTGGACGCAACACGACGGAAAGCGCATTTCGAGGTGCACTTAGCCACGATGTGTTCGCATCGATGGCCATCAATGTTACGGAGATAAAAAGCACAACACCAAATTGCACCCATCCTCTATTTTTACGAAACTGGTTTGCCACAACCGTTCAATACACCCTTAACCAAAGATTAATTAGATTCACGTAAGATTGCCCAAAGCGTCAATTACAGACACCGAGCAATGGCAACCGAAAGTCAATGCCAAATTACAATACAGCAAGTAACCAGTCAGTTTCATTGTCGGGTTGAACTTCTCTTAGAAATACCGGTGTTTCTTACTCGTGTGCAAATACGTCACCAAGGTTATCCATTTCTTCTAGAGCACGACCACAACCTCGTGCAACGCAGGTTAATGGGTCATCTGCAATCACCACGGGAAGACCCGTATCTTCCATCAATCGTCGATCCATATCCCTCATAAGAGCCCCGCCACCGGCAATCACCATTCCCTTGTCTCCTATATCGGCACTGAGTTCAGGAGGAGTCTGTTCTAAAGCCTGTTTTATTGTTTGCACAATCGACTCCAGAGGATCACTGATTGCTGAATAAATCTCCTTACTGCTTAACGTCACCGCTCGTGACAAACCTTCAGCGATATCACGGCCTTTTACTTCCATTTCACGCTCTTCTGATTTGTCCCACGCAGTAGCAATTGCTTTCTTTACTCGTTCAGCACTCGCTTCACCGATCAACAAACCGTGATTTCTTCTAACGTGATTTATAATAGCTTCATCAAACGTGTCGCCAGCCACTCTTAGAGATGTACTGTAAACCATGCCGCCCAATGACATCACCCCAACTTCAGTAGTACCGCCTCCGATATCCAACACCATGGATCCAGTAGGTTCAGCGACCGGTAGATTTGCACCAATGGCGACTGCCATCGGTTCTTCGATCAGATAGACCTCTCTGGCTCCAGCACCGTAAGCGGACTCTCGAATAGCTCGACGTTCAACCTGAGTGGAGCCACAAGGAACACAAATGATAATTCTCGGACTGCCTTGTAAAAACCGATTCTCTTGAACCTTTTTGATAAAATACTTAAGCATTTTCTCGGTGACATTAAAGTCAGCGATAACGCCGTCTTTCATAGGCCGGATAGCCTTGATCGATCCGGGCGTTCGTCCCAACATTTTCTTGGCTTCTGCACCAACCGCTAAAATACTCTTATTGCTTAAGCCTCCGCCCGGCGCATATCGTATGGCTACGACAGAAGGCTCATTTAAGATGATGCCTTTTTCTTTTACGTAGATAAGCGTGTTAGCGGTGCCAAGGTCAATGGCAAGATCGTTAGAGAAGAGCCCTAAAATGCTTCGAAACATGGTGTGAGATTACTTTGAGTGAAATCGTTATTTTTATGCGTTAGCTTGATGAACGAGAGATGACAAGCCACAAATTAAGCCGCGATTGTACAGCGTATTGCGTCACGGCGCTATTCAACAAAAAGGCTATCTGTGGTAATTTCATGGTTTGTGCATTAATCATGATTTAGTTTCGAGCTTTTTCGCAAATTACTGACCTTTTTATGACGTTATTTTGCGTATCACCCTCATTTCGCTATTTCTAGCAACCCAACTCACATAATAGATCACCAACATGGCTCTTGATAATAAAACCGTGCAAGATATTGCACGCCTTGCCCGCTTAAATGTGTCTGACAAGGAAATTGAAAAATACCGTGGCGAGATAAGCAACATTCTAGACTTGGTCGCTCAAATGGAAGCCGTCGACACCGATGGTATAGCTCCTATGACACATCCATTTGACGCCACCCTCAGAATGCGTGCGGATGAAGTGACTGAAAAAAATAATCGAGAAAAGTTTCAAAAAATTGCTCCCAGCTCAGAATCGGGGTTATACCTCGTACCTAAAGTCATTGACTGAAAACACTCAATTCAAAAGCAGCCCCCAAAAGAAGGACATAAGTTTTGACTATCACCACCCTTGCCAAATTATCTGCGTTACTGGAAAAAGGCTCAGCCTCCAGCGTAGAACTTACACAAGATTACTTATCTAAGATTGAAAATAGTGATCTCAACGCATTCATCAGCGTTGACGTTGACGCTTCCGTAGAACAAGCGAGAAAGGCCGACCGTTCTCGCCAGACCGGAAATCACTCTAAATTGACGGGCATTCCTGTCGCGCAAAAAGATATCTTCTGCATAGAGGGCACTCAAACTACCTGTGGCTCGAAGATTCTGGAAAACTTCGTCTCTCCTTACACGGCAACGGTCATCGATAATATGCATTCCCATGGAATTGTTTCTCTCGGGAAAACAAACATGGATGAATTCGCCATGGGTTCCTCAAATGAAAACTCGTATTTTGGCAGCGTTAAAAACCCATGGAGTCAAGAGACGCAAACCCTGGTCCCTGGAGGCAGCTCTGGTGGCTCAGCCGCCGCTGTAGCGGCCCAGTTAGCACCTGCTGCGACTGGCACGGACACAGGTGGCTCGATACGTCAGCCCGCTGCATTTTGCAATCTAACGGGTGTTAAGCCGAGCTATGGTCGTTGTTCACGTTATGGGATGATCGCATTCGCTTCCTCTCTGGATCAGGCCGGGCCAATGACTCACACCGCTGAAGATGCCGCATTAATGTTGAATGCAATGGCTGGTTTCGATGCAAAAGACTCAACATCATTAGACGTTCCGAGAGAAGATTTCACCAGCCTTCTCGACAACTCTCTCGAAGGATTGAAAATTGGCTTACCCAAAGAATTTTTTGGTGAAGGCCTTGATTCAGATATAGCCACATTGATCGAAAATGCGGTAAAAGAATTTGAAAAAATGGGTGCCATTGTCAAGGAGGTCGCTCTTCCGAACTCACACTTGGCTCTACCGAGCTATTATGTCATTGCGCCCGCCGAAGCTTCATCCAACTTATCTCGCTTCGACGGAGTTCGTTACGGCTTAAGAGCCGAGGGTTACACGGACTTGAACGACATGTATGAAAAGACTCGTTCAGAAGGTTTTGGCGACGAAGTGAAGCGAAGAATCATGATTGGTGCCTACGCACTGTCGTCTGGATACTATGATGCGTATTACTCGAAAGCCCAAAAACTCAGACGCTTGATTTCAAACGATTTTAGTTCCGCTTTTGAACAGTGCGATGTCATTCTAGGCCCAACCACACCCAGCCCTGCCTTTGAGGCCGGCAGCCGCACGAGCGACCCAGTCTCTATGTATTTGAACGATATTTACACCATTCCAGTTAACCTCGCCGGGCTACCAGCCGCCTCAATACCCGCTGGTTTCACTCAATCAGGTTTGCCCGCTGGACTCCACCTAATAGCGCCCTATCTACAAGAATCGAAATTGCTTAACATTGCTCACCAATACCAACAAGTAACTGACTGGCACCTAGAGGCCCCAAAATCGATCGCTGAGACTATCACTGGAGGGGCTAAATAATGTTTACATGGGATAAACACTGGGAAGTCGTCATCGGACTTGAAGTGCACACGCAATTGATGACCCAATCCAAGATCTTTTCTGGCAGCGCCATCTCTTATGGCGCTGAGCCAAACACACAAACAAGCACCGTTGACATAGCACTGCCAGGCGCTTTACCTGTTATGAACATGGAAGCCGCCAGGCTTGCAGTCAAATTTGGCTTGGCTATCGGCGCACACATTAACAAACGCAACGTATTTGCGCGTAAAAATTATTTTTACCCTGATTTGCCAAAAGGGTATCAGATATCTCAAATGGAGCTTCCTATCGTTGGCTTTGGGGAACTCGAAATCGAGACCGAAGAAGGCACCAAGACCATCGGCATTACTCGAGCGCACCTAGAAGAAGACGCTGGAAAATCACTTCACGAGAACTTTCATGGGCAAACCGGCATAGACCTGAATCGCGCTGGAACACCACTGTTGGAGATCGTCTCAGAACCTGATATGCGCTCGCCAGCCGAAGCAGTTGCTTACCTTCGCAAGCTTCACAGTCTCGTTAGATACATCGAAATATGCGATGGAAACATGCAAGAAGGATCATTCCGTTGTGACGCCAATGTTTCAATTCGTCCTCGCGGTCAAAAAGAGCTAGGCACTCGAACTGAGCTAAAGAACATTAACTCATTCAGGTTCGTAGAACGTGCTATGGAATTTGAAATCGAACGGCAAATCGACATACTAGAAGAAGGGGGTTCGGTCATACAAGAAACTCGCCTTTACGATTCAGACCGTCACGAAACTCGGTCAATGCGTTCCAAAGAGGAAGCGCATGATTATCGGTACTTTCCCGATCCTGACTTACCGCCCATGGTGTTGGACGACAAGTTCCTAGAAGAGGTGCGAGCGACTCTGCCTGAGCTACCAGCTGAAAAACGAGCACGATTCATGAAGGAGTTTGGGCTTTCATCCTCAGACGCCGATGTATTGACCGCTGACAGGGACACGGCCGAATATTTTGAAACAGCGGCCAATGCGACTTCAGCCGACGCGAAAATAGTAACTAACTGGATGACAGGCGAGTTATTCGCCAGCTTAAATAGATCGGAGATAGAACTTGTTGATTCGCCTATTTCTGCACTTGCTTTGGCCAAACTCCTAGACCGCATTGCCGACAAAACATTGTCGGGCAATACAGCTAAACAAGTATTTTCAGCGATGTGGTCTAAAGAAGGTGACGTTGACGAAATTATCGCAGCCAAGGGTTTAAAGCAAATTACCGACACAGGTGCGATTGAAGCCATCGTCGATGATGTAATCAGTAATTGCTCTGAACAAGTTGAGCAATTTAAAGATGGAAATGAAAAAGTGATCGGCTTTCTGGTAGGGCAAGTAATGCAAAAATCTAAAGGCAAGGCAAATCCTCAGATGGCCAATCAAATGCTCAGAGACAAACTAAAATGACAGCCAACCCAAGCTTTTCGATACTGCTAGACAGCCTCACAAAAGTTGCTGACGAAACGTGGGCAGTCAATATTACCGATAATTGGCTCCAAGGTCGAACAACCTATGGAGGATTATCAGCAGCTCTGTGCCTACGCTCGGTGGTCAATGAGCACAAACAACTCCCGCCGCTGCGGTCCGCTCAAATCAACTTTATCGGTCCAGTCGCTGGCGACGTTAAAGTGACAACAAAAATAATGCGTCAAGGCCGCTCTGTAACGTACATTAGCGCCGAAATGTATGGCGAAAAGGGGTTGGCCACACACGCGGTGTTTTGTTTTGGAGCAACTCGAGAGTCACGGCTAGATGGACAGTTCACCAGCCAACCAAGCGTGCCAAGCGTAGAAGAATCAACGAATTTTTTCAGCGAGGGCTTTGGCCCATCTTTTGCCCAGAACTACGATTGTAAACTTTCGCAAGGCGGGCATCCAATATCAGGCTCTGAACATTCTGAGCATTTTATTTGGGTTAGACACAAAGATAAGGGCGCCTCCGATATGGCGGCTCTTCTAGGAATAGCCGATATGCCACCACCCGCAGTACTGCCAATGTTTAAGGAGTTCGCGCCCATCAGCTCAATGACTTGGATGCTAAATTTTCTAAGTGAAGATTTAACCACCAAGGACGGATGGTGGTTGATGCGTTCCGCGGCTGAGCACTCAAAAGATGGTTATTCTAGCCAAGATATGCAGGTTTGGAACACCGATGGCGAGCTTATTGTAACCAGCCGTCAAAGCGTCGCAGTCTTTTATTAAAAATAGTCTAAATCAATACTCGAATACTGCTTTTATTTAATCTATAATCCGCGCAACAAAGATTTTACGCGTCCGTAGCTCAGCTGGATAGAGTAGTTGGCTTCGAACCAATTGGTCGGGGGTTCGAATCCCTCCGGGCGCGCCAATAAATAGAAAAGCCGAATCATTCATGTTGATTCGGCTTTTTTATTGCCTGCAATAGGGACAGAGCGGTGTAAAAAAAGGAGCATGATCATCCATTCGAAAAAGGCCTAGGGGTCCCGCACCCGAGCACCCACACTCTCCAGCCCAACGGCGAACCAATTGTTAGCAAATGACTATCAAAATACCGCGATTGACCGTCTCGAGCGCCTAACGTGAGCCTTAGCCTTTCGGGGCTACGGGCTAACGGCCTTCAAACGATAAAAAACAGAACGGATTTAGCGTTCGGCAGCAACGTGATTTAACCGCCTACCCTGCCAGCACGCGATGCTTAAACTACCGCCATTATGCTCTCTACGTAATGATGTGTAATTGATCATCCACTTGATAAAACCTAGTGTGCATATTTCATATCAAGAACTTTAAAGGCCAAATCAGGAACCAATCATGAAGAATGTAACCAAGGTCAATCTGTTTTTCCTGTTGCTCATGAGCTTCATCGCTAACGCGATAGCCGCCGAAACTGACTCAAGCAAAGGCGGTACACCTATCGTACGAACTGTCGCAGTTACCAATAATACTGGCGGTGATATATGGGTAGGGATTACGACGGCTTCCGTAAGCTGCGCAACGACACCGGCTAAAGGCAGTGATTCTTTGTGTCCAACTCAGGCAGCCGGCTCATGCGGCAATGGCGGAGTAACCTGCATTGGAGGCAAAAACAAAGTGGATTCTGGCTGGTGCGGAGACTATCCATGGGATTCTGTGACAGGCTTTTGTTATCAAAAACTACCCGTTGTAAACAACCCAAATGAAGCTGACTCTACTAGTCTGCATTTAGCCTCGGGAAAAAGCTTAACCTTAACAGCCCCGGCCTCAACACCGACAAACATCCCTTTTGTCTGGAGCGGAAACATGTTTGCACGCACGGGTTGCAGCTCAGGCACTAAAGGCAATACCTGTCAGATGGGGGACTGCGGAGCCGCCAACGATAAGAATAATTACGATTCCGGCGGAATGTGCCCTCCTGGCGCTGGCGGATTTCCACAAGGCACGTTGGCAGAAGTTACCATGGCAAACCCGGCGTACATCGCTCCCGACAACGCACCAGCTCTAGGTCCGGACTATTACGACATCAGCATTATTAATGGCGTCAATGTGGCCGCCACAATTGGGCCGGTTGATGGTAAGGCTTCTACGCAAAATGCGTATGTTTGTACAACGGCTGGTTCGACAAAAGCTCAGGGCGCACTCAAGGCCTGCAGTTGGATTATCGAACCGGTCATTAACGACGTTGACTACGCGAGCTACCTTAGCAATATTGCCCTACCCAGCGCACTCACCCAACAAACACCGCAACAACCGGTGGGCAGCGGGGGCTTATGCACAAACCCAAGCGGTAGCGGCACGATCCCACCAAACAAGGAAAACTATTGTCAGTGCGCAGGGTCAACAAAGGGCAACCTAGTGTACCCCGATGCCAACCATTTTTGCCCCGACCCCACTGACTTATCGGTATACCCGAACGCAGATGGATACTTCAAAAGCTGCAACAACAACACAACCTACCCTAACAGCTATGGCTATTGCGAATGCACTAATTCGTCACAGTGTGGCTCTGATCAGTCGTGCGGCGTCGCTCTGAACGCCTCTGCCAGTCAACAATATACTCAAGCATGCGGCACCTTTATTGGCTGGACCACGGCCGATACATTGTGTGGTACAAATGAAGGAGTGAATACGACGCCATTTTTAAAGGTTTTTTGCAATGAACACAATGCCAATGGTAGTGTCACAAACTACCTTGGTTGTTCTGGCTCTGAGGCTGCAGCAACATCTTGTTACAACATAGCCACAACATCCGGTGGCTACGAAAAATCGTGTTGTGGCTGCGGAACGAGCAGTGCTTCACAAACCGCATTTCCCAACGTTTGGCCAACAGTACAAACTGGTACGGGGCCTGACAACGGCTGCTACGGCAATAGTGCTGACTGGAACAAATACGTACAACCGACGCTTGTTTATCTAAAGAACGCTTGCCCAACGGCTTACGTTTACCCGTTCGATGACGCGACCAGTACTTTCACCTGCAACTCAACCAATGCAGATGCGACCAGCTGGCCAAATTACCAGCTTAACTTTCAGCCTCTCTTAGTGGAAAACTAAAATTAACTGCACAGCAAGGTGAGTATTAGCACTTACCTTGCTGAGTACCTCCTACTGAGCCTTCAAACGAACAAAATGTCAGCGCGCTGGCCTATAAAAGATCCTAAGTAACAGAAGCGAATAGAACTCCAATATACTACGTTATCCCAACCAATGAACAACGGACGAACCTTTGATATTGTTCATGCTAAATACGCTGTGTTTAGGTTATTGAGCAGCCAGACTATCAAGAGTAAGCGTTTATACTCTCGCTTGCTCCTTCGCCGTGCACGAACAAATCTTCTCGCCAAGTTGAAGCACTAGTGCGCGAAATATTTTCTGCGTACCAAGTTAGCTTCTTTAACTAAACGCTTAAAACGCTCATCTCTAGGATAGTCAGCTAGATGACTGAGAATCTCTAACTCCCTCTCGATGGACCTATAGTCTATATAGGTGCCATTTTCACCATGCTCTTTCTCGCTCTGCAAAACATACTCTATCGCCATGATGCCTGCCAGCTGAAAATCAGGCTCGCTAGTACGCAATGCTTGAAGCGCATCAGGGAGTATTAAATGTGGGTATTCGCTGAGCTGCATTTTTGCTTTGAGTGCCGCAGTACGAACCGAAACAGCTGGATCGTAATAAAGAGCTGAATCCAGCCCATGCAGTATTTCAGGATCGCCACGCAAGCCTAAATTCTGCTTAATACCGGCCAATATTCTTCTTTTCACATAGGAGTTTTCTTCACCAGCAAATATGATCATCAGCTTTTTAGCAACACCTTGAACCGAAATATCATCTGCAATTAGCTTCACACCATCGGCTCGAATTTGCCAATCTTGCGAAGCGATGTAATTTTCACCAAGCTCTGCTTTTTGATGGTGCGGTAAATGCATGAAGATATCGGTTAAAAATGCACGTATATCTGCGCTTTCCGTCGTTAGCGCCAATTCAAGAATGTCGTGGCGTCTATCTTTGTTGTGCTGTAAATACACGGCCAATTCTTCAGAGTGCGCGCCTAACTTATAGAGCATTGAATCACTCAGAAGCTCGCCCCCTTCCAATGCCGAGATTGATTTTTGACACAAGAACGAACATTGATCGAAAACAAAACGATTGGAGCTTATTGTGAGATCATTGCTCGGTGCAACTGAGCCAACAATTTTCCTCTGATCGAACTCCTGCATCGCTGCGTGACTGGTTTGCGAGCGTAGTACCTCATGTGAGCTTCCGTTGTATTGAGATCGTCCACCTAGGGTAACTGAACCAGTCAACAACCAAAGCAGTAGCCATAGCCCTGCAAAACTGATTGCGTAAATCAATATGTTTCTACTATAAAGATGATTCAACACCGTTTTTCCTTCACTCCTCAAAAAATAGAAGGGGCCCATTCAAAGCCCCTTCAGCAGGTTTTAGGGGCAATGCTTAATGAGACACATTCAATCTATAAAATGTGACGATGTCACTGTCTCCACTATTTCCGGTGTCATTTTGGGTGTAGGCGCCAGCTTTAAAATACATCCAATCATCGTTTCTGTCATACCCTGAATTCAGCTCATCCAGCTCTATCCTGACACTATCGATGATAGACCCCGTGGAATCGCCTCTGCGAACCACGACGATAATATCAGCGCCGTCATTTTCAATCTCATACGAGAAGAGTTCACCAAGAGCGATTCCATTCGAGGGGCTAGAGCTACAAGACGTATCCCCAATGATTGGAAAGTTAATATCGCTTCCGCCTCGAACTTCGGAAGAAGCGTATATACAACCATTAGTTGTACCAGCTCGATGCTTGTAGTTAAGACGTAAAGGCTCATCTTGATCGGCGTGAATTTGACCAATTACGGTCCGCCCACGTTGACTGTCAACACCGGAGGTAGTTACTTTATTTACTCTCAAGGTCGCTGTCATTTTCCCTTCACGAGCGCCCCAGGATTCATTGCTATTGCCGCTGTGACTGGCGGGTTGATAGCCTAATGCCCAGTTGTTACGAAAGTCGCCATTCTTGCCCGTGGTATCAATGCTCGTATCACTCCCACGTAACATTTCTCGGAGTTCACTGCGCGTTCTAGAACTGCATGAGCCTCCAGTAGTCGCACCGCCAATGTCCGTCACAAAGCGCATTCCGCCATCTGTATGGGTAAAGAAATAAGGCTCAGACCGACTAGGGAAGTTACTGTATTCAAACGGCTCAACTGACTGTGCCTTACAATCACTTGAACTACTGTCTCCGGCCGGGGTATCTAATTTCCACCGAGTTAAATCAAAGTTTTCCCACGGTGGGCTACTAGGATCTAAACCAAACTGCCCAGTGCCTCCGCCTCCATTACCAACACTTTTAATATCCAGCCAATTGATATTGAAAGAGCCAACAGGCATTGTCAGACGAAGTATGTGGGGACCTGCACTGAGGTTTCCTAGCCCCACTGTTTCTGTATAAAAAGATTGCCAATTATTCGTGTCATCGACACTGCGGTTGCTCGAGACCTGCACTCCATCGACCGAAAGAAAGAACTGACCATTTCCATTTGTCGATGCAACCCGCACATCTGCCTCGTAGTCGCCACCGCTATTTACGTCAATTTCATACTCAAGCCACTCACCATTTGCAACCCAGCCAACATTAAACCCGCCACCCGAATCAGTAGTAGTCTGAATATCAACGCCTGTAGACCGATACTGGTCACCTATATTATTAGCGGTGGAGTCTGAGTAGTTGGTAAAATCTTCGGCTTCTATTTTGGCTGGCACTCCCACAGCCTGACCTCCACCACCATTATTACCTCCGCTGGGACCACTGGTACCATAAACCTCAAATTCGGTGACGTCAGCCCAGTCCGACCCGCTGGACGTTGAAAAGATCTTAATGCGGACTTGGCGGGCATCGATATCATCCACGTTATACACCTCAATATCGGCGGTGCTGCCACTACTATCAGCGCGACTTCTAATCTTAGTCCATGCACCAGACGTACCTGACCTTGCACGAACTTCAAAGTTATATGATCGGGTATCTCCCCGGCCCCACGCTACGCCAATGTCATCTATTCTTTGAACAGACCCCAGATCAACGTATAAGTTCACAACCCCATCGCCAGAATTGTTGTAGTTTGCCGCCCAACGCGACGCAAACGCCGTACTACCATCGATAGCATTGGATGCTGGGTAACTGGGGTGTGCCCCACCGAAATCTCCAGCACTCTGAACATCAAACGTTTGAGCTCCTGCTGCATTCGCCAACAATGCGAGAAAGCACGCGGTATTCGCGAACATTAAAGTTCTAATTTTTTTCATCTTTACGCCTTTATGTATTTAGTCAGAAATACGCTATTGCAAAACCTCGCAACGCGGATTTTCATATTTTTATGCTTAATCTATTTTTCTATAAAGCGTAAAAAGCCGATGAGATGTAAAAGACTCGCAGGGTCGATATTAAGAATCATTTTCATGATTGAATTCCTCCTAGTGGGGTTTATTTAGCACTGACTAAGTATTGTTATTTTGGCGTCAGCGCACATTAACTGATGCTTTTTTAGCTATCTATCTTATTTCTAACGCACCCAAAGCCTAACAAGTTGGACAAAAGTAAATGATGGGGCGCGGAAACATTAAATATGACGCAGCATTTATCGTCAAGCCAATATTAATTAATTTATCTACAATTTGGTCTAACCAATATAGAAAATGAAATACAACACATAGAGATAACAGAGACCATTAAAACCATATAAGCATTTGTTTTAAAATAAACAAACAAAACAAACTGAGTGTCGGACCAATTTTGACATCTCACTATAGTGTGATTTGAATTAGGCTAATCTGACTAACACGTTGCATTCAGATTCTCGAACACCGTCACGACGCAATTATTGGTATTACCAATTTAAAGGAGATTTTTCAGAGATGAAGCAATAAACATGAATTGACTGTATTCAATAAAGCACAGTCGTTCTCAGCGATACGATGACACACGATTAGCTAGTCGCACACGGAGAAGGGTACGAATGAATCTTGGTGCGAATAACCCACTCTTAGGAGTAACTGTTCACCCCCCCTGCATACTCAATCCAGAGATGCCAATTTACCAGTCTCGTTATTACACCTCATTACGCGAGACCAGCACTGAGTCCTGTGTACTCTATTCTTGTATTCACCAGCCATTACATTAAAAGGAACCGATATGTCTAATAACGTCCAGAGTACTTTCTTACCTTGTTATCTAGAAACAAACACGAGCAACCCGTCTAATTTCGCTAAATATAGCCTGTCTGGTGGTGCCAGCCCATTTAGTTTATGCATCCTTTTTGCCGCAAACCTAAATGGCACGCCTGATGCCCCCGAATTAAGCTTCAATGAAAAACTACAGCCGATAATGGACTCTGGGATCATTTCAGAACTGCAAGGAAAAGGCCTTAAGGTAAGCCTATCCATTCTACCAAATCATCAAACTGCTGGTCTCTCCACGCTGACGCCCACGGGCGTAACAAGCTTCGCAAATCAGTTAATCCGTGCGGTAAAACAATACGGGCTTGATGGACTTGATTTTGATGACGAGTACACAGCGCCCGGCGCACCAGAACAACCAGCTTCTTTCGTGATCCTATTGCAGCAGATACGTAATGCGCTGCCCACCACACTCCTTACGATGTATGCAATTGGCCCGATTATGCAGTACCTATCCTATGACGGTGTCGATGCGGGATCACTCTTAGATTACGCGTGGAACCCGTACTACAGCACCTATAATGCGCCACTAATTCCAGGCGCTACGAATGGCCAACTAGCTGCTGCTGCGGTAAACATTACTTCCACTCCCACCTCTATGGCAAGCGAATTTGCTGAGCGCACGTTAAGCGATGGCTACGGCGTGTACATGACGTACAACCTCGTTAATGGAGATCAAAGTGAATTTTTATCTTCCGTGACAAACGTTTTATACGGACAAATGACCGAATACAACGAATGATGTCTAGCGTGAACCCCGCTTCTTAAGAAAATGAACGACGACTCGGTAATTTAACCTGCGTCTATATGGCGAGTAACAACTAGTAAACGGAGCCCGGCACCCGGAGCGAGCAATTTACTTAACCTCGCCCGGCGCGAAACGGCACTTACCAATTCTGCCTTTCGATTTAATTCAGGGAACAAATCGAGTAACATCCCTCGGCATGAATATTGAGTTTCCAGAATCCCTCCCTATCAACCAGAGACGGCAGGAGATCGCACAGTTAATTTCCAAGCATCAAGTTGTGATCGTGGCAGGAGAAACGGGTTCCGGTAAAACCACTCAGTTACCCAAAATATGCCTGTCTTTAGGCCTCGGTGACAAAGGGCTGATCGGGCACACGCAACCGAGAAGAATTGCAGCGCGGACCGTCGCTGACCGCATCGCGGGTGAACTCAAAGTATCCTTGGGATCAGAAGTTGGCTATCAGGTTAGGTTTAACGACAAAAGCGGTAAAGACACCAAGCTCAAGTTGATGACTGATGGCGTATTGCTTGCCGAAATTCAGCGTGACCGGCAACTGAAACAATACCAGACCATCATCATCGATGAAGCTCATGAAAGGAGCCTCAATATTGATTTTCTTATGGGTCTCCTAAAGCCTATATGCAGAAAACGACCCGACCTAAAAGTTATAATCACATCAGCTACGATTGACCTGCAAAAGTTTTCGAACCACTTTGCGATTAATGGCGAACCTGCACCAATTATAGAAGTTTCTGGGCGCACTTACCCAGTAGAGACAGTCTATCAACCACCTCAGGATGACACTCTATCGCTCCCCGAACTTATTTCAGACACAATCCAGAAAATTGCTCGAGGCGAAGCCAGAGGTGACTATAAAGCGAGTGGCGATATATTGGTATTTTGTGCAGGTGAACGCGAAATACGCGAGACTGCTCAATCTATAAAAAGGGACCAACTGCCTGTCGAAGTATTGCCGCTTTACTCTCGATTGAGTATTCAGGAACAGAATCGAGTCTTCAAACCCGCACACAGGCGCAAAGTGGTGCTAGCAACGAACGTAGCAGAAACGTCTATCACTGTTCCTGGCATCGCCTATGTGATTGATCCAGGCGTAGCGCGAATATCCAGATACAGCTTCCGCTCTAAAATACAACGCTTACCCATTGAATCAATCTCTCAAGCAAGTGCAAATCAACGTCAAGGACGTTGCGGAAGAGTCTCTAATGGTGTTTGCATACGCCTATACTCGAAAGACGACTTTGAACAACGCCCGGAATTCACACAAGCTGAAATACTACGTAGTAACTTAGCGTCGGTAATTCTGAAGATGATGCGCTTGGGTATAAAAGACATAAAGAGCTTCGACTTCATTGACCGGCCAGACAGCCGATTACTCAATGACGGTACAAAGTTACTCATGGAATTAAAGGCGATCGAGCCACTTGAGCCAACTCGATCAGGAAACCCAAAGCAACCGGATACCAAGCTGACAACAGTGGGTCGCCAAATGAGTGACTTACCTATCGATCCAAAATTTGCGCGGATTTTGGTGGCAGCCAGCGAACTCGATTGTTTGGCAGATGCTCTCGTTCTGATCAGTGTTCTGAGCATACAGGACCCTAGAGAGCGCCCCGCAGATCGCCAGCAAGCGGCTGATCAAAAACACAAATCATTGCAACACGGTCAGTCTGACTTTTTTACCTATTTGCATCTTTGGCAAAAAGTAAT
The DNA here is from genome assembly GCF_040366405.1 of Arenicella sp. 4NH20-0111. NCBI lineage: Bacteria > Pseudomonadati > Pseudomonadota > Gammaproteobacteria > Arenicellales > Arenicellaceae > Arenicella > Arenicella sp. 4NH20-0111. Next base: position 129,307 of record NZ_BAABWF010000002.1, on the reverse strand, counting down.
CGATGAGCGCAAGGCGCTCAGCAACAGCCAATTTAAGCAATTGTGCGTGACTCAATTTTGGTCAATCGCTCGGATCTTCGAATGGCGAGAGTTATATAGCCAGCTTAGACGAATTTGTAAAGACCTGGGTTGGAAGAGCGACGAATGGAAGGACATCGTACTGCCAAAAGAGTCCGAAAAAAATAAACAACGAAACCAAAGTGGATTTGACGACCGATACGCAAAATTACACCAAGCATTATTAACCGGCCTAGCTAGCAATATTGCCTACAAAGATATAGAAGGCGAATACTTAGCAACCAGAAGTAGACGAATCAATTTGTTCCCATCTTCTTCCCAAGCCAAACGTAAGCCAAGCTGGATTGTTGCGGGAGAATACCTGGAAACGAGCAGGGTCTTTGCCATCAATGTAGCTCAAATTAACCCCAATTGGGTTATTCAGGCAGCAGAGCACCTATTGAAGTACAGCTACAGCTCACCCCACTACCACAGACGCTCAGGTACGATTAAAGCAATTAGGAAAACGTTGTTCCAAGGACTTATTCTCAAGGACAAAGAAACGGTTAATTATGCTCCCGTTAACTCGACCGAGAGTCGGCAAGTATTTATCCAAGAAGCACTCGTCTCCAACGAGTATCAGCCGCGCGGATCGAAACAACAAACAGCGGCTCATTTCATTGAACACAATCTAATGCTTATTCGGGAAATCGAAAAGGTTGAAGCAAAAACTCGTCGAAGAAACCTACTGATCAGTGAACAGCAACTTTATGACTTTTTTGATCAGCGACTGCCCAGCCACATTAACAGTCGCACTTCTTTAGAGAAGTGGCTCTTAAAGGGAAATGAAGCCATTTTAAAACTCAATCGTGACCAACTTTTGGTTAACGAGTTTGACAATGAGGAGGTTTCACAATTCCCAAACAATATTGAAGTACAAGGCAAGAAAGTAGAAATTAAATATCAATTTAATCCTGGCCAGAACAATGATGGCGCCACCATGCTGATTCCAATTTCAGTACTAGCGCCCTTCCCCGACCATATTGGAGACTGGCTTGTTCCCGGACTTTTACGAGAAAAGTGTATCGCTCTAATAAAGACACTGCCTAAGTCGATCAGGAGAAATTACGCACCGGCCAGCGATGCCATAGATCGAATCATGCCAAAACTCATGGAACAGGCTGGCAGCAACAAACCTCTGACTACCACCCTAGCTGACCTATTATACAGGACTCGTGGAAGCAAAGTCTCAGGGTCTGATTTTATCCCCGATAAATTAGATTGCTATTACAAAATGAACTATCGAGTCATTGATATCGACGGCTCTTTAGTAGACGAGAGTCGAGAGCTAGCTAAACTCAAAAGCGACTATGCCAATGCGGTACAAGCAAGCGTCCATTCAACCAACGCTGAAGAGCGGAATAAACTAGAAAAACATCAACTCAAGTCTTGGAGCTTTGGCGAGTTATTACCTCACGTAGAATATCAGCATCAGGGTATGACCGTACGAGCCTTTCAGATGCTCAAAGTTCAAGCAGACAGCAGCGTTTCGTTACTAATACACGATCAGGAAAACATCGCAAAATATGAAAGTAAACGCGGAATTTTGATGCTTGCTAGAAATGTTCTATCAGAAACGACTCAAAAACAAGCGCATAAATATCTACACAAAGAACTAATGCGCGTTAAACCATCCAGCGCAAGAAAAACCAGTGCAGGGCTGGGTCAGCTTGCCACTCAGCTAAAGCATGCAAAGCCTGTAATTAAAACCACTGAAGACTGGGTGCCAGAGATTATCTTTGCCGCCTTAGATAAGGCGTGTTTTGAAAATAACGTTTTAAACACCAAATCACCTTCGCAGTTTAATGACGCATTAAGCAAAGCTAAAAATTGGGTTCCTGTTGCCACTGAACTCGAAACTTCGTTGTTATCGAACTTAGCTGCCCGCGATCAAATTAACTCACGGATGCTCTTAAACCCTGCCACGTCTGTAAGCAGCGATGAAGTTTATGAAGATATAAAAGCACAGCTATACAAACTGTTTCACCCCACCTTCCTTAGATACACCACATTGAGCCAAATCAAACAATACCCTAGGTACTTGAAAGCCATCGAAAGTAGGCTAGATAAACTCAATTTGGCGAGCAAATCAGCGTCTGAAGAGCGCTTATTGGCTAAACAGATCGAACGATATGAGAGTCACTGTCGGCAACTTACCCCAAAGGGTTATGATATAGACTTCAACCTTACCTTGGCCCCAAAGCTCCAACACTTCTCAATCATGCTTGAAGAATGGCGAGTGTCAATATTTGCTCAACACCTTCGCACGCAGATACCTGTTTCAGATAAGAGGCTAACAAAGTTTTGGAATGAAAACATCCAGCAATAAACAGGAAGGGCCTTCCATTGCTCCCCAAATAGCTCCCTAGATGAAATGACCTGGAGGGTTTTGAAGCACAAATGGGTTGATATGTTATATAGTAACAACTATTATTCAATCATAATGAGCTTAGCCAAAATACGTCATCAACACTACCAAAACACACGGGGAGAAGATCTGATTTTCACCCTGGTGGCACTTGTGTGTTTGACCTTTAGCGTTTTAATAAATACAGCTCACTCTTTCGAACACTACACGGTCAGTCATCAAGGGGAAACATGTTGCTTGTTAGGGGCTTTAGATAACGCTCACGAACCTGTTAACAACCCACCACTAGATCAGGCAACACCTGTTGAGCACACACAAGCCATTGCTGCAGATACGGTCGACATCAATGCACTTTATGCCAACTACATCACTCGTGCCCCACCAACACAAAGTTAGTAATAAACATTAAACTAATTTATCAGCGTGTCAGGGTCACAACCGAGTTCACGTTATCACTATTTTTGTTATTGCCCGAAAGTCAGGGCGTGAAAAACCTCATGAATATCATTAAAGCTCGTTCAACAGTATCGCACTCACTCTCTCAATTTGATGGAATTAAACTTAGCGCTTTAAGTCTAGCCATTACAGCCTCATTGGGCTTTGCTACTCCTAATCTAGCTCAAAGTCTGTCTGACGGCGACATCGAGGAAATTGTCATCAAAGCTCACCCTCTTCACGAACAGGGATTGGCTCAGACGATTTCAGTACTAAGCGGAAAAGAACTCTCAGATGCAATTGAGAGCAATCTAGGTGATACGCTAGCTAAGCAACCGGGTATCCGCAGTGCAAGTTTTGGCGCAGCCTCTGGTCGTCCAATCATTCACGGTCTCGGAGGCCCCAGAGTAAAGACTACTGAAGATACAATCGATTCATTGGATGTTTCCGTAACCAGCACCGATCATGCGGTCACCATTGAGCCCTACATTGCAGAACAAATCACCGTGCTCAAAGGCGCTAGCACACTGCTTTACGGATCAGGGGCAATTGGTGGCGTTGTGGATACAGAAACAGGCCGTATTCCGAACAAGATCAACGAGGAGAATTTTTCGGGGCGTGGCGAACTTAGATTTAGTGATAATGAAGATGGTAAAAGCGGTGCAATCCGTCTAGACGGTAATCTAAGCGACAACTTCGCTTGGCATATTGATGCATTCTCCAAAGAAGCTGATGATTACGAAATACCTGGTTTTGCTGAATCCGCAGGGTTTCGAGCACTCGAAGAGGCCGAACACGATGACGAACACGATGACGAACACGAGGAGCACGAGGAGCACGACGACGAAGAGGCATTTGGTGTCTTAGAGGGCAGTCGCTTTGACATCCAAGGTTATTCGGGCGGGCTTTCTTGGGTAGATGGTGATAACCACCTTGGTTTTTCCATCAGTGGCATTGATGGGAGCTACGGTTTAGTCGGTGGTCATGGGCATGAAGAGGAGGAACACGACGAAGATCATGATGGCGAGGAACACGACGAAGATCACGACGAAGAACACGAACACGAAGAACCTGGCCGCATTGAAATCAAACAAACTCGTTTTGATATCGGCGGAAAGTTCGCTTCTTCCTTAGATCTAATTGATTCGTTCAGTTTTCGGGTCGGTGTCAATGATTATGAACACGCCGAAATAGAAGGTAATGGAGAAATAGGAACGTTGTTTGATAACGATGCTTGGGAAGCTCGTTTGTACGCCAACCACAACGAAATTGTAGGTTTCAAGGGAGTAGCCGGGCTGCAATTAAGCGATCGAGAATTCAGTGCCATTGGTGAAGAGGCTTTCGTGCCCCCATCAAGCACCGATTCAATTGGTGCGTTTTGGGTTGGAGAACGAAATTTTGAATCATTTTCTCTGGAAACTGGCGCTAGAATTGAATCTCTAGACACGGCATCTGAAGGCGCTATTTCTCGAAGCTTTAGCACATTCAGCACGTCCGTAGGTGCCGTTATTCCTCTGACAGAGGCAGCGAAGTTCAATGTTCTTTTTGACTATGCAGAGCGCGCCCCAAGTATTGAAGAATTATTTTCTAATGGCGCTCACCTCGCGACCGCCTCGTTCGAAATTGGCGACAGTACGTTAGACAAAGAAAGCAGTAAAAACCTGACATTGTCCTTTGCCTATGAAACAGACTTGATTGACTCACATGTCTCGCTTTATCACTATCAATTTGATGACTTTATCTATCAGAGCGCTACCGGCGAAGAGGAAGATGAATTGCCCGTTTTACTCTACAGACAAAACGACGCAGACTTTACCGGCATGGACATTGAAGTCGGCGTGCATTTGTTTGAAGTGGCGTCAGGCGATCTAGACCTTACCTTTACTTACGATTTTGTTGATGCTGATATTAAAGGCACTTCGAACAGTCATTTAGCGAGAATTCCGAGTGACCGCTTTGGAGTGGAACTTTTGTGGTCAAATTCAGATTGGAGGGCTAAATTATCATTTTCTGACGTTGCGAAACAAGATCAGAATGCTAATTTCGAATTACCAACTGAGAGTTACCAAGATATAAGTGCTAAGTTAGAACACAAATTCATACTCGGTGGCGCGGAAATTACAGCGTTTATTCACGGTAAGAATTTAAGCGATGAAGAACAAAGAAGCAGCACCTCCTTTGTCAAAGACGTAGCACCGGCTCCCGGCAGACGCGTCGAGGCTGGTGTTCAATTCGATTTCTAACTCCTATCGGAATTAGAGCACAATAAAAAGCGAACGCTGGCTTATCAGCGTTCGCTTTTTTCATTTTGGAATAGTTTCTGTTTAAGAAGAAAATGAATAATCTGAAAACTGCTCACGTAACTTTAATTTGTGAATCTTTCCAGTCGCAGTATGAGGCAATTCCTCCACAAACGTCACTTCATCTGGCATCCACCATTTTGCGATTTTCCCATCCATAAATTGCAAAATTTCGTCGCCATTCACAGCAGACCCAGCAGCCTTAACAACAATCAATAGAGGGCGCTCGTCCCACTTTGGGTGAGCAATACCAATGACAGCCGCTTCAGCAACGTCACCGTGCCCCATTGCGCAATTTTCCAAATCGATCGATGAAATCCATTCTCCGCCAGACTTAATAACGTCTTTCGTGCGATCAGTTATCGTCATAACTCCATCACTATCAATTGTCGCCACATCACCGGTGTCAAACCAGCCATTGTCATCCAGCGCTGAATCATCATGCTTAAAGTAGCGCTCGACCACCCAAGGTCCGCGAACTTTCAAAGCGCCAAACGCATTGCCATCCCACGGAAGTTCTCGATCGCTCTCGTCAACAATCTTCATCTGCACACCAAACACTTGACGACCAGAGCGAACCCTGAGGTCATCGTATTCTTCTTGAGTGTAATCTTCTCTGGGGCGCTTGAGCATATTGAATGAACCGAGTGGCGCCATTTCAGTCATCCCCCAACCGGTAATCGTTTCAACATCATGTTCTTCCTCAAACTCTTTCATGATGCTCAAAGGGCATGCTGACCCGCCAACACCAACTCTCTTCATCGTTGTAATTTTCTTACCCGACTCTCTCAGATAGGTTAATAGCGTTAACCACACAGTTGGGACACCCACTGAGTAGTTGACCTTTTCTTCCTCAATCAGGCGCTGCAAACTCTCTCCGTCTCCCATTTTCGAGCCGGGGAATACCAATTTAAAACCGGCCAAAGCCGCAGAATACGGAATATTCCAAGCGTTAACGTGAAACATCGGCACGATAGGTAAAGCCACATCATGAGCGGCAAGGCCCATTCCACCGCCAAGACAGCAAGCGTAAGACTGAAGAACCAATGCGCGATGTGAGTACAACACTCCCTTTGGGTTACCGGTTGTACCGGACGTATAGCACAAGGAACACGCCGTATTTTCATCCAATTCAGGCCAATCAAACTCTGAGGATTCAGCATCAAGCAACGACTCATAGCAAAACACATTCTTCAGCTTTGTGGTTGGCATGCTGTCTTCGCTAGCAAGAACAATAACCCCCTCTAAGTTTGTTAGAGTGCCCTCAATCGCCTCAATCAGGGGAAGGAACATAGGATCAACCATTAAAAAACGATCCTCAGCGTGATTAATTATATAAACCAACTGCTCAGGAAAAAGTCTCGGGTTAATCGTGTGGCATACAGCCCCACTGCAAGCGACCCCGTAGTAAACTTCCATGTGGCGGTAGTCGTTCCATGCCAAGGTACCAACAACTTCGCCCTCTTTAAGGCCAAGTTTCTTTAAAGCATTTGCAAGCTGACCGGCACGATCATAGCATTCTGCCTGGGTGTAACTGTGCCTGGGGTTGTCATGAACCACCGATACAATCTCACTCTCACCATTGATCGACCTACCATGTTGCATTAACGACGTAATCGTTAGCTGCTCATTCATCATTAGTCCTAACATCAACCATCCTCCAAGATGTCAAAATGTAAATTAGTTTTATTATGTTTCTATTGCCCAATCACCAAACATAAGTCGAGACAATAGACTCGTTGAACTTGACCTTATCAACCGAACTAAACTGCATGCCCCCGACTTAGGAAGCTTATGAAGCCACTGAATATTACGGCTTCCGTAGCTACTCGTCGAAAAGCAGCAAAGTCAGTGGCGCAATACTAAATTCTTTTCGCTCAAAAGGAGGTGAAGGCAGAGTCAATTGAATATTAGAATACACCCTATTTTTCAAAAAAAAGAACTGATTAGCGCTATCAGTGGTCACTGGATCACCAGCCCCAGTTGTAGGAAAGTAAGGTCCCTCTGGAATAGACGGATCACAGGAATCGCAGCTTAGCGACAGAGTCCACCCTCCTCCGGTACTTGATGCTGGTACTCCTACGAAGAAGCTCCACTTTACATCATCGAGGTCCGCTGAGATCATTTGTGTAAACGTAGGAGGGTCGGTAAATTGTGAACCTTTCAAGGTAACGGTGAATATCTCCTCTCCCGTTGCACTCACCCCATTTGGAAATTCAAACGTCCCTGAAAAATGGTCTGCGCGCTCAAGCATAATATTGATTACTTGGGGCGCAAAGGCGTTAAACTCAATTGCATCAACTTCACTCACAACACCCGCGCTACCTCCCCAATAGCCTGTCGTGGTAATTCTGATATTCGCACAACCGCTTAAACAATCGAATCGCAATTTCCGTTGTACTTCTTGCTGACCAACACCGGGCTCGCTGTCCAACAAAGGTATGCTGTAATCAGCGAATGAGCTTAATGGCTCAATCGAAACGTCGGTAAATGTTTGCGAACTTACTCCATTTAAATCAACGGTGTCTAGCGGAACACTGGACACTCGAAACACAGCTGGGCTACTAACTGGAACAACGCCCGAAGGCATCGATATTCTGCCAGTCAATTGATTGGTTTGTGCAAATAATGGCGCTATATATAGGGCTACCCATGCAAAGACGACGCCGAGCAATAACCTCTTCATATTAAAAACAATCATTAACGTCCCTATTACTTTAGTTGATGGCTTTTTCTGCAGTCCATACTCCTAGCCAAGAGAAACCTAAAACCAGGCAAAGTGCCGTAATCACATTAGCAACGGTCAGCGACAATGATTCGGGTACCCAGTTAAGGGCACTTTGCGTAAACTGGCCAAGATCGAAGAACCAATACGCTGCAACCAATCCTAACAACAACCCAATGAGATCAAAGATTGTGGACCTTGATTTATCTCGCTTAATACGAACAGGAAGTGAATTGACAATAATTTTTGTGAAATTATCGTCAATCAAGCTGGGTTGTTGCGCCCTAGTTTGAGTAAACAGGGCATCTAAATCAGCATACTGCTCTTGCTGAGAATCTGGGCCAATATTGAGTGTTTCAAAAATTTCTTTGCTCATAATTTACTCCTGCCAAGCTTTAAGACCTTGCTGTAAAGATTGGCGGCCGCGGTTAATATGTGTCTTCACCGTGCCAAGTGGGACTCCCATAATATCGGAAATCTCTTGTTGTGTATGCTGTCTGTGTAAAAATAAATGCAAAACAGAACGGCGCTCTGGATCAAAGGTAGCCAAAAGCCTGGCCACTTTTTGGTGCAACGCAGACTGGTTTTCTTCTGCTTCACCACGCTTTGCTCTTCCCAAGCTTCTTCCCAAGTTTTCGTTCGAGGCAAGAGGCTGGTCTTCAATCGGTTCAGTGACAAGCTGCTTTTTTCTGACATGCTGCAAAAACGTATTGTAAGCAATGCGATATAGCCAACTGGAGAACTTGGCTTGTTTGCGAAAACGATGCAGCTGTTTAAATGCCTGAATAAATGCTTCTTGAACAAGGTCATCTGCTAATGCCTCATTCCAATCACTTAACTGACGCATAGAGTAACGCAAATTAGACTGATGCCGACTGACTAACTCGCCATAGGCTCGTTGATCGTTTCGGTTCAGCGCTAACTCTATCAGGAGTGCGTCATCAAGTTGTTGCACAATTAATCTCTTTTAATACTTATTTTAGAAATTACGTCTAAGTTTTGTCGTACTTTCGCTCTTCGAATAACCAATAAACAAGCTTAGCGATACCGATAAACAACGGAATTAGACCTAATGCACCCACCGATGGCTCACCGGCCGCATTGAAGCCAGCAACAATACCAAAGCCTGCGCCAGTCAAGATAAGACCACTTCGGAAAGAGCCAACACCACTACCATAGGAACTGAGAACTTGCGGCGGAACATCGCGACCGGAATCTAAATAGACTTGAATCAACTCCATTTTCTGACGTCTCTTTCTACTGCCGTTAATAAAGAAAGCAATGGGCAGAAGAATCACCACACTAAAAAACAGAACAATCGCCACAATCGCTACCGCACCTACCCAACCCGGCACTTCATCGCTTTTAAACTTGAAGCCATCTCTGATTGCCTCCGCCACTTCAGCCTTCTCTGACTCACTTAATCCGTCGAGTTCAATCACAACTTCATTAGCGACCTCATCACCAGCCAGCTTACGCACAACGGTGGTTAATTTTTGCAAAGACTCCTCGTCACTAACAGCATCAGACTCAAAATTAAGATCAACCTTAATGCCTCTGGTGTCGCCACTTGATTCAACACGGTCACCATTTGCAGCAACGCTGACCGTCACGGCTTCTTCTTGGGCCCAAATATGGCCAACACTGACTAAAGCCAGCATCAGGCCAAGCCCAACTAGCAAGTTTTTCATCACAATTCTCCAGTAAGTTAAAATCAAACAAGCTTCTTTATCGCTCTTGTTGACTTAGATGCGACTAAAATCCGTTTGGATTCACTTTTTTCACTATTTTTAATCTTTTAAAATCAAACACTTATAAATAACGCCAACCTGATTATCGAATTCAAACGGAAGCCACGCCTGAACCCGAAGAAGCTGCAGAGTAGTATACCCGTCGGTACGATCTAATATCCGTCGTTTAAGAGTACTTTAAGCGACTTAGAATTTGCCGCATACTGCAAAGACCAGCCACGCTAAAACACAAAATAATTGGATTTCTTTAGGCATGAGTGAACTATACATACAATACGAATACTGGTTTGCAGCATTCCAACTTATCTTCGCCATGCTCGGCATGGGTGCGACACTTACCGTCGCTGACTTTAAGGACGTTTTGAAGGAGCCAAGATCAGTAACCACCGGCACGCTTATTCAGCTCTTGATTGTCCCCTTGGTTGCGTTTGTATTTATATCATCACTGGGACTGGTGGGAGGCGTCGCAATAGGCCTAGCGTTGATTGCAGCAATACCAGGTGGCACCACATCGAATATCTTTACGTACTTTGCAAAGGGAAACATCCCTCTTTCAATATCCATCACCGCAATTACCACACTGGCTTGCTTAATATCAACGCCATTGGTTCTGGGGTTTCTCATTATTGATTACTTACCAGACTCCTTCACCATGCCTACAGGGCAAATCATCAGAGAAATTGCACTGACATTGTTGCTACCCTTGATTGTCGGCATGATCATTCTACGCAAGCTACCCAGCATAGCGCCTGGGGTATCAACTTGGAGTATTCGTCTGTCGTTACTCGGAATACTCGCCATAGTTGTTGGTTCGAGCAGCGCAGGCAGACTCGATATTAAGGCCTTTGGCGAAACTAACATGCTCCTGGTACTGGGTTTTCTTGTGTTAATAGCCGTTATCGGATGGGCGACTGCAAAACTACTAAAGAGAAGTCAGTCAGACAGTACAGCCATTGAGATGGAAGTGATCGTAAGGAACGTTAACTTGGCGGTACTTATCAAAGCCTCGATGTTTCCTGCGTCGGATAATGCTAATTCGATCGGTGACATGGTCCTCTTCACGATCTTGCTATATGGGGCTCTGCAAATGCTGATTGCCGCGGTGATTATATTTATCAGACGTCGGAGCGCAGTCTGACCTTGCCACTGTGATGGTCCGCTAGTTAATTTTCCGCCGCTCGTCATTGATCTAAGACAGAAAATAAAAAACCCCAACTCAATTCGAGTTGGGGCCTTAGTCTACGGTCAATGCTCTGTGGTCAATTCTGGCTTATGCCTTCAAACGCTCAACCACTTTATCTCCAAACTCAGACGTGGACAGCATGGTGACGCCAGAGCCTGGTTTGGATAGATCAGAGGTCGAAAATCCATCAGCAAAAACAGCTTGCATCGCATCCCAAACATTACGAGCTTCATCTACCATTCCAAAACTGTATTCGAGCATCATCGCCATCGAACCGATCATCGAGTAGGGATTTGCCACCTGCTGCCCTGCAATGTCCGGTGCTGATCCGTGAGACGGCTCATAATATGCCTTTCCATTGGTGCCGAGGCAGGCCGAGGGCATCAACCCCAATGAACCTAAAATGCCGCCACCTTGGTCGCTCAAGATATCGCCAAACATGTTTTCCATAACCATAACGTCAAACTGCGTCGGGTTTAAACATAGCGCCGTCGCCGCGGCATCAACGAGAGTATGTCGTACTTCAACGTCTGGGTAGTCGACGGCCACTTCTTCAAGAATTTCGTTCCACAAGACGCTGGACTTAAGAACGTTACTCTTATGGATATTGTGCAGTACTTTTTTACGCGATTGCGCCAAATCAAATCCTTTAACGAGAATATTGCGAATTTGGTCTTCATCATACTCTAACGCCTCTCTCACATAGCGTTTGCCGTTCTCGTTTATGCCGGATTCCTTCTCACCAAAATACAGGCCTCCGACCAATTCACGCACCATAATCATGTCAATACCTTCACCGACTACCTCAGCCTTCAATGGTGAGAAATGTGACAGGCTTTTTGGCAAAGAAACAGGCCGATAATTGGCATAGGTATTAAGGCGAGCTCTCAAGGGTAGAAGCGCCCCTCGCTCCGGTTGTTCATCTACTGGAATCTTTTTAGACTCCTCGTGATTCAACCCAATAGGCCCTTTTACAACGGCATCAGCAACATCAACCAATGCCTTGGTTTCCTCTGGAAAAGAACTCCCGTGGCTAAACCAAGCTCCAGCACCAAACGGCGCATCAACCAGTTCAAACTCCACATCATTTCGTTCTTCAATAACCTTAAGAACCTTGACACCTTCGACCATGATTTCTGGGCCGATTCCATCACCTGCTAAAATGGCAATTTTATACTTGTTCACTGCGATATCTTTCGTTAAATAAAAAGCGCGTGAATTCTAACGGAAATAACAGGCCATGCGTAGCACTACTCATTCAAAAGCGAAAGAATCGCCTGCAAAGCGGCCATTTGGGGGGGTATTCTGCGGTTGGTCAAAGAATTCAGGTGTTCAGAGCGCGTAATATTCAGGGCTAAGGCCGCTGATTTAATGGATTGTGATCCTGGCGCCCAACTTAAATCAGTATCATACATAACCTTATACAGAGAAGCGCCCACGGCTTGTGCACCTAATTTAGTCTGATGTATTCCGTCTTCATCAAACATCCGTTTAAACACGCTGCGATTAGTATTGTACATCGCTAACCAAACGCCACCGACATCCGCTACAGAAACGTTCAATTCACGACCAATCAACCGATAAGCAGCAATGACAGAGAGTTGCCGCGGTGCGTAACCACTTTGCTCAAGCCTAGCCCAAGTAGCAAACAGTATCGGCTCAGCACCAGACTTTCGTATCACTGACACTAGGCTGCGAACAGCGATATCAAATGACAGGTGGTTATCTAATGTTTGTCTACTGTGATCCTGCAAGACGACGTAATCCCAGGCTCCATTGTTAATTGCGTCTATTGTCTCTTTTCGATTTACGTGATCAGATAAACTACTCCCATCGACAAATTCATACTCAAACACGTCGACACCCAGCGGAGATACTGACTTCATACCTTGCAAAGTCGGTATGGATAAACGCGTGAAACTGTTACCAATAAACAGTACGCGAAACGCCAAAGACTGAGTACTGAACAACAGAAAAGTTAGCGCTGAACCTGTCAGCAAATATAATTTGAGTTTATGCACGCGTTTTAGCACTATGTAAGCACTGTTGAGTTTCATTCAATTTAGCAATCAACCAGGTATGTTACCCGTTCCCATAAGGACACCATAGCATTCAAGTCTACTAAACAGAGCACTAAGCATGAAAACATTACACAAAAAGAGAAAAATCAGCCTAATCACACTAGCCATTGGGATTTGTCTACACAACAGTCCAGTATTGGCCCATGGGCACGAGACCGGAAAACCGAAACTAGGGTTTAAAACAGAACAAGTATCGGGCAGTGTCTACATGCTTTCTGGGGTTGGGGGGTTTACCGGAGGTAATATCGGCTTAACGCTGGGGGACGACGGCGTTGCAATGATTGACAATGGTTTACCATCTGTATTAGAGATATTGCGCGCTGAAATTGCAAAAACCACGGATAAGCCAATTGATTACTTAATAAACACACACGTGCACGGCGATCACATCGGCAACAACGAAGCCTATGGAAGCGGACAGACAAATGTTATTAGCCATCAAAATCTAAGAAGCTCTTTAGTTAAAAAAGGGATCACTACGGCTAATGGCGAAACTCAAAAAGCGCCGAAAGATTATCTCCCGGTTATTACTTTTTCAGACGAAATGACAATTCATATCAACCAAGATTCTGCGAAGATAAAGCATTTCGCCGCGGCACACACCGACGGTGATGCTGTCGTATACTTCAAAAATGCAAATGTGATTCACACTGGCGATATTATGTTTAATGGATTATTCCCATATATTGACAGCGGTAATGGCGGTAGTTTTAACGGCGTCTTAGCGGCACTTCAGAGCATTCATGACATGTCAGATGAGAAGACCAAAATAATTCCTGGGCATGGCCCGTTAGCGTCTAAAAAAGATGTGGCCGACACCATAGAAATGTTAAAGGGGACCTACACTGCCGTTAAAGCATTAGTTGAAGCTGGTAAAACCGATGAGGAAATTCTTGCAGCAAACCCACTGAAACCTTATGCTGCCTACAGTTGGAATTTCATCACCTCTGAGCGAATGACCCAGCAGATACTGACCGCGCTCAGATAGTCCACGATTATTTTATAGTCCATTAATCAACCTTCGACTCTAAGACCATGGAAGCACAGTTTTTCTTATCTACTCTGATACAGCTTGGTATCAACTTGATATACACACTATTCGCGCTATTGATTGGCGTGATTGCTCTCAAGATCGTAGACAATGTTCTGTTAAAAGACGTCGATATACAGAAGCAACTTCAGAACGGCAACATGGCGGTTGCCGTTTTCGCTTCCACCATCCTTATATTTGTCGCTCTGATAGTGTCTTTTGGTCTAAAAGGCTAATCAAATTTCAGATAGTCAGCTCTGAGAATCCTCCGGTAGTATGTTGTTAAGAGCGGCCCTGATAATCACCCTTGCCTACATGAGTACCATGATATGGCTCTGGACCATCTCTGTAGATCAAGTAGAAAATACTGCACTAAAAGCCAACGAAAACGAACAACAACTGACAACCCTCTCACAAGCGCAACAATCTCTTCAACAGGGTTTCCTACTTAGCACTTACGACAATGAAGAGTTCCACAGTCGAGACTTAAGCCTGGCGATATCACACATCCCTGGCTCTGGAAAAACAGGGAATTTCATATGGCAGGACAGAGCCGGCAACGCCTTCGCTTACGCGGCTCTTGGGATTGATCGTAATCACCATTTTGCCAACAGCTATTTGATCGGCTTTGAACCTTACAAAACAGACAAAGTATGGCAGCCACTGGTTACCCTCGCACTCAAAAAGACCTACCAATTCGATCACGATCAACATGGTCTCGCTTGGAAAGATGTATGGCAAAACTCGCAACAAGCTTATCTATACAGTCATGGGGATTGTGAAGATCACGCCATTTTACTCGCCGATTGGTTAATAGCGATGGGTTACGATGCTCGCGTCGCCATCGGTAAAATCCCTTCTGGCGGACATGCCTGGGTTATTTTATTTTACGATGAGAAAGAGTATTTGCTCGAGGCTACTAGCAAGCGCCGCCCGAGATCCATTGGCGATTTCAGCTTAGCGAAGTACGCGCCGGAATATCAACCTAGGTATATGTTCAACAGAACCAAATTCTGGGTCAATACCGGCAGCTCCCTGACGGCGAGCTACAGTGGGCCGAACTGGGTTGATACGGCCACTTTCACGCGTTCTTCCTCGGAGCCGCAAAACTAACACTGTGCATAGCGATTAGCTTACTCGCCTTGCGAGAGCGAGGCATTTCCATCCAGAATAACGCCAACGACAGGGATATCTGCCCACCTTGAGGCATCAGTCTCTAATGGATTTTCTTTTAGAATAGTGAAATTGGCCCTTTTACCCACTTTTATGGAACCGATTTCGTTTTCTAATCCCAGTGCCCAAGCGGCATTAATGGTAATTGACCTCAGTGCTTCCAATCGCGTTAAAGTCTCACTCGGGGTGGATACACCACCTTCCTTCGTGGAACGAGATAAATGAACAGCGGCGGCTTGCAGTGGAAACGCAGGCGCTAATGGAGCATCAGAATGCAAAGACCCGGGAATGTTATGCCTACTCACCGACGCCATCGGAGTCAAATTTTTCACTTTTTCTCCGATGACGGACTGGTACTCATATCCCATGTAATGAACATAATGACTGGCCGCGGAAACGCCGCCACCCAGATCTCTGATTTTCTCCAAGGAGGGTTCATTTAACAAAGCCGCGTGCTCAACAATAAATCTCTGACCTGGTTGCCTAGCATGATCACTCAACGCTTTCATTACTCGCAATGTCTCAACTTGCGCCGAATCTCCATTTGAATGAATTCTAAGGTCTAAACCACCATCCCAGTAGGGTTTCATTTGATCGAATAAGAGGTTAGGCTGAGTCGCCCACTCTCCGTTCAATCCTACAGACTGACCGGACAAATACCCTGGCGAAGACAGCCGCATTGTTTGAGAGTAAAAGGCGCCGTCAACAAAAAATTTTACCTGAGGTAACACCTTCGGGACACCCCGCTCAAATTTAGCTTCCGACAGGGAGATAATTTCAGCAACCGCGTCATCGTAGCGCTGATTAAATTCTCGAAACTCTGGAACTAAGTAGAGATGATAAGGGTCGTCTTTTGTGTATTCTAACCAATAATATAAATCTTCTAAGCGCTTCCCGAATAGCCCGTAGCCTAATTCCGCGACACTGGTCACTCCAGCACGTGCCAGCATTCCTTCATAGCCATCGAAACCTTCCGCAACGTTAGAAGGAGTAAATAGCTCAAAAGCTAATTTAGTAAAAAGTGATTTTGACGCCTCTTCGTACAAACGCCCAGTCAAGCGACCACGTTCGTCCAACCCAACGCCTTGCATTTTTTCCGCCCAACTGGCTTTAACCCCAACTGAGTTTATGGCCGCCGAATTCAAATAAAAATCATGGACTGAATAATGCCAAACAAATATGGACCGTGTCGCTGAAATAGTGTCTAGATCATCTCGGTCAATCTCCCCATGAATCAAGTTGTGGTAGCCATACACAATGAGCGGTGAATCATCCTGCTGTTGAGACTCAATTTGGCGCAATCTCGACATAAAAGCGTCTTTACTCAAGAGACCTTTGACAACCCCATTTGGGGTTTGCATATCCCAAGGTGGCAAAAATGGTCTTGAGTATATTAAGGCTCCTAAAATCATATGAACATGTGGGTCAATAAAACCAGGAACCATCACGGCATCGACAAACCGATTGTCGATGTCGGCCGAAGGGTATTTGGCTTTCAACTCGGACACAGACCCCAGGTCTGTAATCACCCCTTTTTTAACCAACACGGCAGAGACATTACCTGAATCCGCCTCAAGAGTAACGAACGACTTAGCTATGATTATCTGTTCATTCTCGGGACCTGAGCGAGCGACCAAAATAAGGCTGCCCCCGAGAAGAACCACTAACATACTCAAATAAACTCGATTCATACTTTTACACTGCCCTACTCTTTTTGCTCATCATAAGATTTGAAGCACCCGATCACAAACCAATCGTACAAATTGTTAAGTAGGATGTTCGCAGCACAATCCACTTGATTTACATTATCCATATAATGTAAATTACAAAGCATGCAACGAGATATCAACATTGAAGTCAAACGTCGCACCCAAAGCGACCGCACTGAAGCGGCAAAGAATAAAATTCTTGATGCCGCCATTAGGATTCTTTGCGACGACGGCTACCTAGCCTGTACTGTTTCCTCTGTCGCAAAGACAGCGGGGTTCACCACTGGTGCAGTGCAACATCACTATCCATCTAAAACTGAGTTACTTCACGCGGTAATCACCCAACGTACTTTTCCAAAATCCCCTTACCAACTACCTCATTCGATGTCAGACAAATCACTCGCTGTAAAATGTCAGGTAATAATCGATACTATGTGGGAATACTACGGAGCTAAGCACTACCCCGTGGTGTGGAAAATACTTCTATCGGTAAAACAAAGTGATACTCTGCAAAGCTCTATTCATCAATTTTTTGACGAAGCTCGCCGTCTATCTGAAAGCAGGTTGATGGCTTTATTTTCGGAAGAAAACCTCACCAGCGACCAAGCCAGCTCAATAATCACACTTCTGTCCTCCGGCTTGAGAGGCCTATCTCTATCTCGATTATCAGACTCTCATGACATCAACGTCGATGTTCAATTGAAGCTCCTCGCTAAGTCAACGGCACTCCTCATCAATTCATTCAACAACAAAGTCGCATTATGAAAAAAATATTGACTGTTAGCGTCATTATGCTGGCCATGGGATTGGCTGGCGTACTTTTGTATCTCATCGATAAAAATGGAACTCAACTTGATGGTGAAATATCATTAAGCATTCTTGACGCCCCTGTGACTGTGCATCGCGATGAACACGGTATTACATACGTTTTCGCGACGAATAAAGCAGACTTGATTCGAACCCAAGGGTTTTTGATCGCGCAGGACCGGTTATTTCAAGTGGAGCTATATCGAGCGTTAATCGAAGGCAGACTCGCAAGCTTAATCGGGGACTCTGGGCTAAATTCGGATGTGAAAATGCGCGTTGTTAACCTTGCTGGCAACGCCAAGCGACACGCGTCATTCTTAGACAAGGACGAACGCGAATATTTAAAATGGTACGTTGATGGTTACAACGCTTACATTTCAACGCGAAAGTCGGAATATCCTATTGAGCTGTCTCTTTTAAAGATAGAACCGAGACCGCTTAAGGTCAGCGACCTGGTCGCCATCCAACACTACATCGGCTTCGTTCACAGCAAGAACTACGACGACGAAATATTAGACTTAAAACTCAATACTGCTTTGGGTCAATCATTGGCTCAACAGCTACAGCCACTGAATATTAATCCTGACCGCGAAAAAGCCGTCATTTCCGCGACCGAGCGATCTTTGCAGGTATCAATCAGACCTGAAAGAAACGTCATTGAGGGTGTTTTTAGGATACCTACTAGCATCCCTGAAATGGGTTCTAACAATTGGGTCACGGCACCGGAAAAGTCAGTGGGCACACGCCCAATACTATCGAACGATCCTCATTTAGATGCGCGTATTCTCCCTGGGCCTTGGTACCCCATCGGCCTGTTTACTCCAGATATTAAAGCCGTTGGGGCCAGTATACCCGGCCTCCCTGGGATTCTAACCGGTCGTAATCAATTCGTTTCTTTTGGTGTCACCAATGCTTACGGAGACAGTCAAGACCTGTACATAGAAGACGTCGACCAACTAGACTCCGCTCGATATATCGATGGCGAGAAAACCGTCGCCTTTCAAGTAAGAACGGAGCTCATTTTGATTAAAGATGAGGAAGCAGACGGTGGTTTTCGCGAACATGTAATCAAAATACGCACAACTGAACGCGGCCCCGTTATTTCAGACCACCCAGCATTTAAGGTTGATAGCCCGACGCCCATTTCGCTTCGTTGGGCCGTCTCCGAAGTGACCAGTCCGACCCTCGGTGTGAGTGCGTTTCTCGAGGCGAAATCAATCGAAGATTTAGACCTAGCTATTCAGGAAATTGACGTACTGTATTTCAATTTCGTTTTTTCGGACGTAGATGGTGGTATCGCCCACAGATCTTCAGGATTGATTCCAATTAGGTCATCAGGAGCGATAGCAAAACCAACGACAATAGACACGGACTGGCAAGGCTTCATACCAAAACGTGAGATGCCTGGACAAAAGAACCCTGCCAAAAAATGGCTTGGTACATCTAATCACGATGTCATTCCAGACAACTATCCGTATTTCTACTCGACGCATTTCAGTCCCTACTACCGATATCAACGTGCTAAAGAGTTCATCTCTTCGCGAGAAAAGCTCAGCGCTAACGATCACTGGGCTCTTATTCTGGATGTAAAAAATAAGCATGGTGAGCGTTTAACCCCACTCTTTATCTCAGCGCTTGACTTAGAGCCAGATACTAATGAATTAGCCGAGATTCTGTCTGCATGGGATTTTGAAGACGACCTCGACTCTGTTGGAGCAACGGTTTTTCACTTAATGCACGAACATCTAATTCGACAAATGTTCACTGAAAAGTTGCCTCAGGATCTACTCGAAACGCTGTTAAACAATCGATACTATTGGCTGCAACGGACGGACCAAATTCTAAACTCCTTGGAGTCAGCCCTGTTTGACATACCAAGCACTGAAAGAATCGAAACGCGAAATGATTTAATTGTTCTCGCAGCCCGGCGCACGCATGCTGAACTCACCGAGATGTTTGGCAGCAACACAAATAAGTGGAAATGGGGAAAATTTCATACCGTCACATTTGTAAGCCCACTCAAGCAGGATGGGTTTGCCACTGATTGGTTAGGCGGTGGTACCCATGAGGTACCTGGATCGGGGGAAACCTTAAATCGAGGTCAATACAAACTTAACGGAGGCCCCTATGAAAGCCAATGGTTTAGTAGTATGAGAATGGTTGCGGATATGAACGACAATGAAAAAATAATGGCGGTCGTCTCCGGCGGCAATTCTGCAAGGCAATTTCACCCCCACTTTAAATCCCAACTTAATAGCTGGATTAAGCAAGAGTGGTTACCCTGGTGGCTTAGTGAAGACAAAGTGATAGAACATAGTCACCATAAGGTATCCCTAGTGCCATGACGTACTCTTAAAGCGGTATTACACTACTACTTTACTGCCCACACACTCACTAGAGATTTCTTACTCAATCGAACGCTAGCGTGCAAAGCTTCTTGCTGTCACTCTTGATATTGCGCCTTTCATTAGGCTGAACAATAAAATAACAAAGACCATAACTTCAATCAGATAAGGGTGGCGTGTGTAGAACGTTCCCGCGTTTTCAGAATTAAAAGGTACATCAAAAATATAGCCGCCCGATTGCCGAAATGCCGTTCTGAACAAGACCTTGCCACTAGGACTAACGACGATTGATGGACCATTGTTGGCTACATGCACCAAGGGCAAGCGGTTTTCAACGGACCTTAATACAGAGCCCATGATATGAATGAATGGTTGATGCGTGTCTCCGAACCACCCATCATTCGACATGCCTAATAACACACCGGGTTTGGCCGTTCTCTGCTGCAAAACCTGCTTATTAACCGCATTCGCCACGAAGCGTGAAAACGTCGTTTCATAGCAAATTAATGGCAACATGGTTACCTTTTCTGTCACAAAAACAGTGTTGCTCTCCCCGGCCGAAATTTCACTCAAAAATTCACCAATGACGTCTTCAGCCCACGGGCGAAAAAACGAATCGCGCTCTATAAACGGTATGTATTCACCAAATGGAATCAGTTTCATCTTTCGATACACGCCTGACTCTTGGCCAGCAGAATTTATCATGACCGCCGAATTGTGTTGAGCCACAATGCGGCCAGTTGACTTATCTTTTGTACGCTGAGTATCTTGAAAAATGAGATCAACGCCTAGTTTGGTTACGTTTCTCAAGTACGCTGTGCGGACACCGGAATGGTTCAAATAATTCTTAGCTTGACCCTCTGGCCACACAATAACTTCAGCGCCAGAATGTCTGAGGCGTTCCGTCATATCCATCTCTGGTGGATAGGCATCACCATACCCAGAATAGGTCGATCGCTTTCCCAATCTAGGAGATTCATTTGGTTGCACCAATCCGACTTTAACCGTGCTCCAGCTGGAGCTTTCCTGCTCCCAATTATTCAATTGAATAGCGCCGTAGACGAACCATAGCGCCAGCACTAAAAACGACACAAAAAAAGGAATGGATGTGGCTCTATCTCGCCAGAGCAAAGTGCGCTTTCGAAAGCGTGACTTGCACAGCCTAAAAAAAACGACATTACTCAAAGCGATCAAGGCGTTAAGACCCGCTACGCCCACCAGATCAAGCCCTTGTAGAGCGATCGTAAACTTCACCTGAGTCTCGCCAATTTGAAACAAAAACAGCATTGGAAACCAAGCAGTGAACCCGACAAACACGGCAGGAAAGAGAACAAATTCATGCAGCTTTGAATGTTCTTTCAACCACCGATAGGCCAATAGAATGAACGCGATCAAATGAGCGCTGTATATCCAGGATGCGCCCGCAAGCGCAACACTGGTAAGACCTGTAAACCCTTTTGAAAGGCTTACAAAGTCAGCAACCCAATAAGACCCTAATGCAAATAAGACAAAACCGGCTAACAGGCCTAACGCATAGGTTCGAAAAACCGAAATTGAGTCAACAGCGATCAGTAACGGAACGAATGCTACCCAAGCCAATGCAAAAAAATCATGGTCTAAAAACGTTAGAGACAAAGTAGCCGCAAACACGACCACCAATGCCAGTTGATTTATCGCTGTCAGCACACTTTCTCTTCTCGATTTTGACATCATTCAAACAAGTATTCAGTTGGCTTTTAAGTCGGCTAAAGCACGTTTATATTTGACTTGAAGTGCTTTTCGTCTATCGGCCTTCTGACCTTGACTCAGTTCTTGTTGCATACCAACATACCGAGATTGCATCAAAAAATGATATGTAATATTGCTTTGAGCGAACAAAGCAGTTGCGACCTCATTCCCAAAATGACGTTCTTGAAGCTCTTGAATGTTCGTTAGGCTGGATAACAGAAATAGCCTCTGATCCTCCGGACTTCCTTGATGATACTCTCGTAATCTCAGAGTCTGTTCTTGCTTGTACATGAAATATCTTTCAATCAACTGCGCAATGACCTTGCCTCTAGCGTCGGGCAGAGACTTCCTAACGAGAAACAACATACGTTGATGATTCTTTTGGTCTAATTCTCCCTGAACGGTATTATAGACCTGTTCAAGCATTCCGTGAGTACTCAAATCAATCGGCACCTCATCTTGGTGGCGCATGCCAAACCGAAGCACGATCCGTTCAATTGGCAAAAAATTGACCGCCCAAGTTTCACGATTAATCGGCATCCGTCTAATGGAGTCTAACGTCACCACAGGCTCAACCCAAACAGACTTAAAGGGTTCCCCCAGAGAACCAGCCCCGCCCGCTACTTCCTGATGAGTATTATAATGCGCCCACGCCGCCAGAATTAGCGTAATGGCGACTAACGTCTGATTCAAACGTTGTCTAAGCAAAACCAACTTGTTATAGATTTGGATTTGTTGAAGGCTGACTTGTTTCCTCCGAATCAGAAGGAGTGAGTTCCACGGTGCCTTCGCCCATTCTCTCTCGACGTTGAGCTTCTATCGACTGGCGGCGAGCGACAATTTCTTCTGGGCTTAATGAGGTGTCCAGACCCAGTTTAATGCTCTCAAACATAAAGTCAGCGTTCACATCCGAATCATGGAACAAACGTTGGGCAACGTCGGTGCCTAAATGCAATTCTCGCAGATTTTGAAGTTCCTGATACAAGCGTTGATCACTCTCTATCGATGCCACCGATGGTTGGTTGTCGTAGGTCGCTGGCATGGCATGCATCTGATCAAATTGTTCCTTCGCTTGCAAAAACTGATGATAATCACCAACCAACGAGGCTGTCTGCTCGCCGGTTTTACCGGGTAACGCGTCTCTGATTAAATCTTGCAGCTCCATCAATGATTCAGGATCAAGCTTATTGTGTATCCGCTCCAACGCCTCATCGAGTGAAATTAATGCATCGTGATCCAACACAACGTCGCCATTCTCATCCACTTTCACTACTTGTAATGCATCGTGCACCGATTGTTCAGTAAACGGCAACAGATCCTCGCTGTCTAACCGATCGACATCCGTTGCCGATTCTGACTCACCCTTCCATTGCCATTGGCTTGATAGAGTTTGCGTAGGTTGCTCCGTTGATTTCGAGGTTAGCGTGCTTCGATTCTCCGGCGAGATTCGCGCTGCAGGTTGCGTTTGCGAGGGCTTGGCTTGCAGCTCGAATTCTTCGTCTGAATCCGAATTTGATCTATTTGTGAGGTAAAAAACCGCGGCGGCTATTACGCAGATAACAACAATTGCGAAGGTAAGTCGATTGCTCATGAGTTGGGTTGCTCTTTTATTATTCTATATTACAGGCCTTTACATCGGTCGGCGATCAAACACGAGCAAAGGTGTGAACTGAATAAAGCGAAGGGTTCGAAATAGCCGAACCCCTCACTCAAAGGTTAATTATATCAGCATGTTAGGGCTAACAATCTTAACCTCAGACTCTTGTGGTGAATAGGCTTAACCTAAAATGAGCAGGTATCTCGAAACTCGGAAATACGACTGTTTGCTTCGTGGTTAGGGCCACAAAGAAACTGGTTATAACGAGCGTCTTTATCAAGAAAACGTTTCATCCAAGATACTCCGTAGGTAGACAAAACGACGTTATTGCTGGTGCTTTGACCCGTTGAGCAATTATGCGAACCGCCGTTTATTTCCAGGTAGACCTTGTCGGTGCTACTCGGAATGGAGTTATAAAACGGACTCGCGTGAGAGTTTACCGAGGCTGTACCGTCGTTCTCGCAAGCCAGAATCATGGTAGGCACATTAATTTGATTAAAATTATTGCTGCCAGTATTCCAAGGCGCCAACGGCACTGCCGCACTCAAACGATTTCTGGATGCACTCTGCAATGATCCGCCACCGCCCATAGAAAAGCCCATAGTCGCCAAGCGGTTTTCATCCACTAACCCAGAGATCGGGCTGCTGGAGCTATCGCTTTGCGAGATCAAATAGTTAAGTGCACTGTCGAGCTGACGACTGCGACTTGCTGGCTGATCAAAGCGTCCATTTGTATCTATGGTGATTACAACAAACCCATGAGAAGCCAAAACTGGCCCCCACCACTGAATAGCAGACTGGGTATTGGTAAAACCTGGGGCTATCGAAATTGCCGCCATCTCCTGCGAGATGTTTGTAGGGTAATAAATTGTTCCGCCGCCGAATCCATCGACTGAGCTTGAAACATTGGTTGTTGTATAGGGTTGAGGGCCACGATTCGCTTGTACGAAGGCAAGACTTGGATTAGGGCCAAGTTCATAACCACAATTCGCAGTGCACGTATCCGGAAATGGTAAATCGCCGCTGTTATCACCGCCGCCATCACCACCGCCGCCGCCAGCAAGGGCGGTAACTGAGAAAAGAAATGTAAATGCAACTACTGAGACTTTTTTTAATGCGGTATTTTTCATAGTTATTAATCCTATTTTTTTTATTCGCTATTTTTATACAAGTAACTTCTGTCGATGTACTACATAAAACTTCTACTGCTGTACTACTGTGTTTCCGTAATTAGACTCCTTAAATCTGATGTTTATTTTGGTGGAAAGTAGACGTGCCAAAAAATGACACCGAAAATAATATAGACACTCTGTCATGTTTAGTAAACAGTACAAAAGCGTTTTTAGCTTATATATAAGATAATATATAAGAAATATGATGTGTTTTACGGGAATTACTGCGGATTTCTTACTGAAAGTCGCATTGAAAATGCGATTTAGGAACTCCTTTCCAAGATTCAATTATGGCAATTTCGTCGAGTGGTGGAGTGCTGTGTACTCCAATTCAACACTCTTAGCAGAGTGAAAATACGACTTTAAAAAGAGAAGTGTAACGTCAAGAACAGTATCCGAGTCACGGCTTACGCCCACACTATTGAGCATCAGTTCGAGCCGATAAAGGTCTTTGAACGGTCTAATCAGGTGGGGAAACTCAGTTGCTGGGCTTCATAGCCCCTGCTCTACCATTTCCTTAATTTTTCGAGCCTTTTCAAAATGATCTAATTCATGAGTTTTAATCCACCACGTAGCTGCTTCCATCAGCATCTCAGGGTCATCATTTTTATTGGCGAAAAAAGCATAAAAAGAGAGCCCAACATCATCCCCCTTCTTATCCATTTTTGAGCGACACACAGCCACTATTTTGTCTCTCAAACAGTCTCTCATTTTAGGGTCCTAGCAATCAGTTCGTGATTCTTTATCTACGAATGTGGATTAATTTGGAAAGCTCGATAGTGAAATCGACGTCATTCTTATCAATCGGACTCAAGAGCCTGACTTGCGACAATGACGCCATTATTATCAGCGTAAATCCATTCTCCGGGGTAAATAATATGACCCGCCATCTGCACAGGCACGTCCTTGTCACCTATGCCTCTCTTGTCTGTTTTAACGGGATGGACGTTCAAGGCTTTCACTCCCAATTGAGTTTTGCCAATTTCGTCCACATCTCGAATACATCCATTGATCACCAGTCCTGCCCACCCATTTCTAGCCGCTTTTTCTGCCAGCATGTCACCTAATATAGCTCGCCTTAATGATCCACCGCCATCCATAACGATGACCCGACCCTCGCCGGGAGTGCTAACCAACTCTTTCACGACGGAGTTGTCTTCAAAGCACTTCACCGTCACTGCCTGTCCAGAAAAAGCTTGCAAGCCTCCATAACTATTGAAGACAGGATCTAAAACGCGAACGTTCTTTTTGTTATCGTCTAAATACGCATCACATAAATCTGGGGTTGGTGTCATCGTCATCGTTCTCTTCTCGCAGGATTACTTTTTTCGCACATTAACATGTTCAAACGGGCAATGCCGACAGGCATTCCCACAACATCGCCCTCTAGCTTGATGATATAGCTCGGTGAACACCATGAAGCCGTTTTCCATATAATAATGTTCGTTTTCTCGAAGAACAGGAATAGGCCAACTTAATTGATCCACTGGCTCTTTATTTTCGTTACGTTTATCGACCACGCTTGGCTTCATTCTTGGGCTCTCAGTACTAGGGTTGGTAGATTGAAAATCATGCTAACAAAAAACTACGTGCTGCGTCGATATTGACCACCGACCTCAAAGAAAGCGTCGGTCAGCTGACCCAACGAACAGTATTTCACGGCTTCCATTAGCGCTGCAAAACCATTGCCGCCATCCATCACGGTTTGTTTTAACATTTCAATCGCTTTCAAAGCGTCTTCTTCATGGCGTGATTGGAAATCGCGCAAACGGGCAATTTGACTTTGTTTCTCTTCATCAGTTGATCGTGCTAACTCGATTGTTTCGACTTCTTCTTCCTGCTCCGGTAAAAAAGTATTCACGCCGATCAGAGGATACGAACCATCGTGTTTCATAGATTCGTATTTCATCGATTCTTCCTGAATTTTCCCTCGTTGATATCCCGTTTCCATTGCACCTAATACACCCCCTCGGTCAGAAATTCTCTCAAATTCACGCAAGACCGCTTCCTCAACCAGGTCAGTTAACTCATCCGTGATAAATGCGCCCTGAGCCGGGTTTTCGTTTTTAGCCAACCCAAACTCGCGATTAATAATTAATTGAATTGCAAGAGCTCGTCGAACAGACTCTTCGGTTGGCGTTGTAATGGCTTCATCATAAGCGTTGGTATGCAGACTATTACAGTTATCGTTAATTGCCAACAATGCTTGTAACGTAGTCCTAATATCATTGAACTGCATTTCTTGAGCATGCAGTGAACGACCCGATGTCTGAATATGATACTTAAGCTTTTGGCTACGCTCATTGGCCCCATATTTTTCCTTCATGGTTATTGCCCAGATTCTGCGTGCTACGCGACCAATTACAGTGTATTCGGGGTCCATGCCATTAGAGAAAAAGAAACTCAGGTTATGCGCGAAATCATCGATATGCATGCCACGCGCCAAGTACGTTTCCACAAAGGTAAATCCGTTGGCGAGCGTAAACGCCAATTGACTGATCGGATTAGCGCCAGCCTCAGCGATGTGATAACCCGAAATAGACACTGAGTAGAAGTTCCGAACTTGTTGGTCAATAAAATACTGCTGTATGTCTCCCATCATTCGTAAACTGAATTCAGTCGAAAATATACACGTATTTTGACCTTGATCCTCTTTAAGAATATCCGCCTGAACCGTTCCGCGAACCGTTTTTAAAGCGTATTCCTTAATTTCGTTGGCTTCTTGGCTATTGGGTTCACGGCCGTTTTTTTCAACAAACTGAGCTTCTTGCTGTTCTATCGCAGTATTTAAGAACATCGCTAGTATGGCTGGAGCTGGCCCATTGATGGTCATCGACACCGAGGTACTTGGCGCACACAGGTCGAAGCCATCAAATAATTGTTTCATGTCATCCAGAGTCGCAACTGACACTCCAGAATTGCCTATTTTTCCGTAAATGTCTGGCCTTTCCGCGGGATCGAAGCCATACAGTGTCACTGAATCAAATGCCGTGGACAAACGTTTTGCCGGAGAGTACTCGGACAATCGCTTAAACCTGCGATTAGTTCTCTCTGGATCTCCTTCCCCAGCAAACATTCTGGCAGGATCTTCTCCTTCACGCTTAAAAGGAAATACACCCGCTGTAAAAGGATAGAAGCCCGGTAAATTCTCTCTTCTTAGCCACTTCAATAAATCCGCTTTATTTTGATACTTTGGTAAACTGACGCGCGAGATTTTCGAACCTGAAAGACTTTCCCTCACTAAGCTCGTCGTGACTTGCTTGCCATTAGCAAGCGTATCAGTGCGTTGCTCTCCTAGGTACCCCTGAGAAACTTCCGGCCATGATGCCAACAAACGTTTGCTCTGAGCGTCCAAGCGATTAGAGGTTGACTTAAGCAAGTCATCAATATCATCGTTAGGTTGCGCCAACAGGGATTGCGTTGTTTCCAATGCATCTACTTGCCCGGCAATCGTCGCTTGTTCGTTTGCATGGTTCAAATACAACCGTACTGCCTCCGAGATCTCTGCAAGGTAGCGTTTGCGTGACGCCGGCACAATGGCCGTTTTCTCAGAAGGCATCTTATTATCAAGCTCAGGCAACGTAGACGTCCATTCTCGCAAGCCCTTCGTTCTCAGCACCTTGAGCAATCCGTGATAAGCCGCCGTTACGCCATCATCACCAAACCTGGAAGCAATTGACCCAAACACAGGAAGGTCGGCAGGCTTGGTAGACCAGGCTTCTTGATTTCGCTGGAATTGCTTAGCGACATCACGTAATGCGTCAGCCGCTCCCGTTCTATCGAATTTGTTGATGACCACGATATCGGCAAAATCGAGCATGTCGATCTTTTCTAACTGACTTTGCGCACCAAACTCAGGGGTCATTACATACATTGACGCATCAACGTACGGAACAATTCCCGCATCGCCTTGACCAATACCTGGCGTTTCAACAATCACTAGATCGAAATTGAAGCAGCGTACAGCGTCAATGACAGTCGCCATGTAAGATGGTACTTCACCGCTGGCGTCACGCGTTGCGATCGATCTCATGTAAATGCTGTCGTGATAAATAGCATTCATACGAATGCGATCACCCAAAAGAGCGCCACCCGTCTTTCTTCTGGTTGGATCGATCGCTATGACAGCAATCTTAGCCTGGCTCTGGCTATCTACCCTAAATCGGCGAATTATCTCGTCCGTTAATGATGACTTACCTGCTCCGCCCGTACCGGTAATTCCCAGAACGGGTACTGACTTATCGGCGGCCAGGCTCATTTCTTTAATCTGAGTCGCACTTAACTGAGATTCTTCTATCTGACTGATTAACTGAGCCAGGGCAAAACGGTTAGTGTCTTGGCTCAACAACTCTTCAGGCGACGCGCCTCCTGAACGCTTGGTATCACAGCGACCTATCATGTCTTGAATCATGCCCACCAAACCCAATTCCATGCCGTCTTGAGGCGAATAAATCCGCTCCACTCCATAGTCATGCAGTTCGGTGATTTCTTCAGGGACAATCACCCCGCCACCGCCGCCAAAGACACGAATATGACCAGCGCCTCTCTCTTTAAGCATGTCCACCATGTATTTAAAATATTCAACATGCCCGCCTTGATAGGAGCTCATGGCGATTCCATGGACATCTTCTTGCACGGCAGCTTCCACTACTTCAGCTACCGAACGATTATGAGCAAGATGAATCACCTCGACACCTTGAGCCTGAAGTATGCGTCGCATGATATTAATCGAGGCATCATGGCCGTCGAATAAGCTCGCCGCTGTTACAAATCGAATGGGCGCTGGCTTAGTAGTGGTCAGTGCTTGGTTTTCTTTATGATTATTTTTATGACTTAGGTTACTCATTGCTATAGTCCTGGCATCAGCCGATCAATGATGTAAACGAAAAATATGAAATGGCCGTGGAGTTAACCATTTCATACCGTGTAATTTTGTTGGCCGCTTGTGTTGAGAGCCACCTTTAACTAATAGACTCCCACGAAGACACTTCGTTAAGAGCACTTATGTTTCAATACTAAATTTCAATTAGGCGACGCATCGTATTCGCCAATCCATCGTGTAGCCGTTTGGTTTCATGTAATTTTTTTGGATTAGACAACCAATAGTAGACAATGCCGATCACGCTCGCGCTAAATTGCGCTGCAATCGAATCGGCATCGCGCTTAGCCGACGTACTTATGTTGGGATCATTAACAATCCAATTAACAACATCTTGAAAGCGGCGCTGGTGAATGCTCTGAATCGTTCGACTTAACTCAGAAGCTGAATTAACTGATTCGAACCACAAGGTATAAAAGGTATAAACGTAATCAGGCGCATCAACGCAAAATTGATAATGCTGTTCAATAGCGCATTCTATTGCCTGAACTCCCGTCTTGTTTACCGTCGCTTGCTTGAGCTGCTGCAACCAAATATCACCCAATCTCAATACGACGAAATTGAATAGCTTGTCTTTGTTTCCAAAGCGATTACTCGCTAACCCTCGACTGTACCCGGCATCTATACCGACGTCTGTAAGTCGTGTGTTTTCCGGCCCTTTTTCAACAATCAAGCGAACGGTTGTGTCAAACATCTTTTGATCAGAAAGCTCCGTTCTTTGAGCCTGCGTTCTACCAGGTTTACCCTGCTTAGACGTAGTACGCAGTTCAGCCGGAACCGAAGCTTTCTGAGAGATCTGGTGATTCAAAGCCGATCTCAAATCACGAAGAAAATGAAGCCGCGTTGAGCTCACATCCGATTTCAGCGCCTTCCACCACAGCACCGGCAAACGCCGCTGCTCGCGGTAACATTTGACTGCAGTAAAAGCGAGCTGATAAAACCTTATTTTGTAGAAATTGAGCGTCGCCATCGTTAGCCGCTAAAGAGCCCTTAGCAACTTCGGCGCTTCTTACGTGGTACCAAGCACCCAAAACGTATCCCATCTGCATCAAAAAGTTATACGCTATCGCTCCTTCAAAATCCGGGTTTGCTCCACTGGTTTTCAAAATAAAATCCACACTTTCTTTAAGTTCATCCTTCGCACGAATAAACTGCTTTACATAAGAAAGACTTGAGTCTAGACCCTCCAGTGTTGCATCCATCTCAGCCATCAGAGAGACAAAGCCAGCACCGCCGTCTCGAATCAGCTTGCGACCTACCAAGTCATTTGCCTGTATGGCATTCGTACCTTCATAAATCGAAGTGATACGAGCATCTCGATAATGCTGTGCCACGCCAGTCTCTTCGATAAATCCCATTCCTCCATGAACTTGAATTCCTAAAGAGGTCACTTCGTTTACAAGTTCCGTGCACCAAGCTTTAGTGATCGGTGTCAACAAAGCAAACCGAGTGGAATGATAATTTTTTTCGTCATCGGTCAATGCGTGACCGCGTAAATCGTGCGACATTGATGCGTCAAAACACAATGCTCTCATCGCATCAATCATCGATTTCATTTGCATTAACATGCGTTGCACGTCTGCGTGACCAATGATAGCGGTGGACTCACCCGTCGAAGCAGACCTGCCCTGAACTCTCTGCTGTGCGTAATCTAATGCATCTTGGTAGGCCCTTTCCGACAAACCAACCCCTTCCAAACCAACCTCCAAACGCGCATGATTCATTAGCGTAAACATGCAATTTAGACCTTGGCCTGGCTCACCGATCATGTAACCGACTGCGCCTGAATTGTCACCGAAGCTCATTACGCAGGTAGGACTGCCATTAATCCCTAATTTCTCCTCGGTAGAGACAACGCGCACGTCATTTTTTTCACCCAAGCTTCCGTCTTCGTTGACCAAGTACTTTGGAACCAAAAACAGAGACAGCCCCTTAACACCTGAGGGTGCGGTATCAAGTGGCGCTAATACAACATGAACGATGTTCTCGGTCATGTCGTGCTCACCCCAAGTGATGAATATTTTCTGACCTTTGATTAAAAAATGATCACCATTCGCTGTGGCTTTGGTCTTAAGGCTCGAGAGATCTGAACCAGCGTGTGGTTCAGTTAAATTCATGGTCCCTGTCCATTCGCCTGAAATCAGCTTAGGCATATAGATGCCTCTCATTTCATCCGTCGCGTGAGCAGCCAAAGCGTCAATCGCCCCGGCCGTCAGCATAGGACATAGGGCCATCGCCGTATTGGCGCTGTTCCAGAATTCGCTGGCGGCCATATGCACGGTAAAAGGCAACCCTTGACCACCGTAATTAGGATCTTGAGCTAAACTCAACCATCCGTTTTCGACAAAGTGTTGATACGCTTCCTTAAAACCAGGCGCTGTGATTACTTCGCCATTCACAGCGCGACTATGTTTTACATCGCCCGTTCGATTTATCGGTGCAAAAACATCGGCCGCAAACTTTCCGGCTTCCTCGATAACTGCGGAAACTAACTCTGGAGTTGCCTCAGCAAAGTCAGGAATGTCAGTAAGAGAGTTGATGTTCAATAAATCATTCATGACGAATGAGACTTCTGAGACAGGTGCTTTGTAATCGGCCATAACGGCTGCGTGCCTTTGGATTGATTTTTCTTAAGCGAAATTTACTTGTTTGCTACAAGCAAGTCAATTAAACACGACGAATATACGGTAATCACCTCGTTGATAGTTATTCTAAATCTCAGCATTCGCTGTTAGAATTTCATAAGAATCAGCAATGCTATACATTAGGTCCACCTTGAGCAGTAAACTAAGTTCATCGAGTAAAAAAACACGACCACGAAAAGAGAGCAGTAAATACCAAGCCATATTGCAAGCTGCGCGAGAATTAGTAGAAGAGAATGGGTACCGCTCTCTGTCTATAAAAGCCATATCAACTCGTGCCGGCGTGTCGCGGAATGTCCTCTACAATTGGTGGGATGGAGACATAAGCCGAATAGTCGAGGAAGCGATACTGCCTAATGTCTCAGAATGGTCAGTTCCTAACACCGGCTCGTTAGAGACCGATCTAGCGATGTTTATCGATATGTCCATTGAAGCCATGCATCGTCCTAACGTTTTGGGTGGCTATCTTGAGCTTGCCTCTCACGTTGTTAACAAGCCCGAAGACCTTGAACGCACCTCTAAACAATTTAGAGCGCCGTACGCCCGCTTGCTTGGGAAGATACTGCAAAAAGCTCAATCAAGAGGCGAATTAGATCAATACAACTCGGATGACCGTCTACATTACTCTGTTTTGGCACAAATCATTTCAGGCTGCGTGCTGCAATTCGCAATATCTAAAAAACCAGGAAAACGCAAAACACGGGCTGTGTTATTGAATTCTGTTTTAAGGTTACTACAGTAGTTTTGTATACAATCTCATAATTTATTGTACTAGTACGGCACAAAACCGCCAAAAAATGGCCAAATTGTTGACAATAAAGCCATATATTGGCAGACTTCGGTCGCATGAACGAGATCAAACAAAGCTCACCACCGGCGACATCTAATTCTGAGGACAATACGCTTAGCGGGCAAACAACAATAGCATTGCGTGAGGCAATCGTAACCGGTCAAATTTTACCCGGTGAGAAGCTAAACGAGCCAAAGCTAGCAAAACAACATAGCGTCAGTCGTGGTCCTCTTAGAGAAGCAATCAGGCGCCTAGTATCCATGGGATTAGTTGAGCACAAACCGCACGTGGGTGCGTCAGTAATTCCCCTAGAGGTAAATCGAGTAATCGAACTCTATGAGGTGAGGGAGGCTCTTGAAGGCATGGCTGCCAGTCTCGCCGCTACACACATGAGCGAAGAAGGCATTGGCGAGCTGAAACAGCTTTTAGAGTTACACCGCCAACATTACCAAGACAATTCTGGCGAGTACATGCAAGCGGAAGGCGATTTTGATTTTCACTATCTGATAATCAAAGGCAGTGGTAACGCCCTGCTGACTCAACAGCTATGCAACGAACTGTACCACCTTATAAGGATGTTTCGCTTTCAAACAAGCCGCTTTAAAGCAAGATCCAATCGAGCACTTGTTGAGCACGAACAACTCATCTACGCGATTGAAAACCGCGATTCGGCGCTAGCTGAAATGCTCATGCGACGGCATATCTCTCGCGCAAAAGAATCCATCAGAACGTACCTCACAACGGAGAAACCATAGTCATGGAAACCATAGTCATGTCAGCAGGCAAACGTTTTAGAGAGGCGCTTAATGCGCACAGACCTCTGCAAATCATGGGCACGATTAATGCCTACACTGCATTAATGGCCACAAAAATTGGCCACAAGGCGATATACATCTCAGGTGGCGCCTGCGCTAATGCGTCGTATGGATTGCCAGACTTAGGCATGACCAGCATGAACGATGTATTAGATGACGCGAGACGGATCACGTCAGTCGTGGATACTCCCTTAATGATCGACATCGATACAGGCTGGGGAGGTGCTTTTAATATAGCAAGAACCATCAAGGAATCGATTCGAGCTGGGGTAGCCGCAGTACACATAGAAGATCAGGTGGCGCAAAAAAGATGCGGCCACAGACCCAATAAGGAAATAGTCAGCTTGAGTGAAATGGTTGACCGTATCAAAGCAGCAGTAGACGCCAAGACGGATGACGACTTTTTCATTCTAGCAAGAACAGACTCGTACGCGATTGAAGGTTTACAAGCATCGATCGACCGAGCAGGCGCGTATATCGAAGCCGGTGCAGATGGGATTTTTGCTGAAGCCATGGCTGATCTAGAACAGTACTCTGCCTACAACAAAGCGATTGATTCGCCACTGCTTGCTAACATGACGGAATTTGGTATGACTCCGTTATTTGACATACAAGAACTTGCTGAACACGGCGTCAATATGGTGCTTTACCCGTTAACAGCCACGAGAGCAATGAACAAGGCCGCAGAGATGGTGTATCGCGATGTACTAGAGCAAGGTCACCAAAAAAACATGGTGGAGCACATGCAAACACGCATGGAGCTGTACGACTATTTGAACTACCACGAGTACGAAGAGACTCTAGACAAACTTTTTTCGCAAAATAAAAACAGCGAACAATCATAAGAGGAATCAATCATGGCAAGCGACAAAAAACTGACCGGGGCAGGATTAAGAGGTCAAGTGGCAGGGCAAACAGCCTTATGTACAGTGGGCACGCAAGGCTCAGGACTAAACTACCGCGGGTACGACGTTGATGATCTAGCCGATAATTGCATTTTTGAAGAAGTCGCTTATCTGATTCTCAAAGGGCGTCTACCAAACCAATCAGAGCTGGACGGGTATCAACAAAAGCTATCTCAGCTACGTACATTACCCGACGCTCTTAAACAGGGCCTGGAGCTCATTCCAGCGAGCGCTCATCCGATGGATGTCATGCGCACAGGGGTTTCACTGCTTGGCAACATCGAGCAAGAGAATGACTTTTCAGAGCAAGAAGATCATGTTGATCGTATTCTCGCTCTACTTCCCGCCATCGTGGTCTACTGGTATCGTTTTACCCGAGATGGGATTCAAACAAGTACTGATACCAACGCAGAAACCATAGGCGGCCACTTTCTTCATATGCTGCATGGTGAGAAGCCAACGCAACTGCATGAACAAGTCATGAATGTTTCTCTGATTCTTTATGCCGAACACGAATTTAATGCTTCAACCTTCAATGGTCGCGTTGCTGCCTCAACTCTCACCGATATTCACTCGGTGATCACCGGTGCAATTGGTACCCTCAGAGGGCCTTTGCATGGAGGTGCAAACGAAGCCGCAATGGAAATGATTGAACAATGGAGCAGCGCCGATGAAGCTGAGCAAGCCATTTTAGAAAAGCTTAGTAAAAAAGAGTTGATCATGGGCTTTGGTCACGCGGTTTATAAAGAACGTGATCCACGTAACGCCATCATTAAAAAATGGTCGGAAAAATTGGCTAACGAAGTCGGAGATAAAACGCTCTACCCGGTTTCCGTTCGATGTGAAGAAGTGATGAAACGCGAAAAAGGCATGTTCTGTAATGCCGACTTTTTTCATGCGTCGGCGTATAACTTCATGGGAATACCAACGGGTCTTTTTACTCCAATCTTTGTGATGAGCCGTGTGACAGGTTGGGCCGCGCACGCATTTGAACAAAGGGCAAATAACCGAATCATACGGCCGAGCGCAGAATACATTGGCCCAGAACACAGAAAAGTTCCACCGATTCAAGAAAGAGCGTAAAAACGGCCCTTCCACCCAATAAAAAAGCCTCTCATTCAGAGGCTTTTTTTATATCCATATTACCTAAAGTATTAAAAACAAAGAATTTTCACATCAATATCACCAGATAATGGACAATTACTCTAAGTGCATGCAATAGAACCTTAACATAACCTTTGGTTATTTCTAGCATGAGATTTAACCATTTTAAATCTAAGCAAAAGGACTGCATATTACACACATCAGGAGGCAACGCCTCTTAACGAAGTTCTTAAAATCTAATAATTGAAACAGGTTTTAGAACAAGACTTTTAACATATTACTGTAATTTACAGGTGCTATTATGGAAATCATGATCTTAGTAACAGTCGTATTGCTTGGTCTAGTTGCTTTCAACGAAATTGTTGATCACTAGACCAGTCCGACCCGACTTAAACCAAAGAACACCGCGCAATGTTGGGCCATCAGAAAGCCAGCGCACTAGCCTCACTCCGATTGCTAGAACAACAAATTATTGAGGCCGCTCTAATCAGAGCGGCTTTTTATTTATCAACTAAACGTAAGCAACAATACTCCTATCGCCCCGACCGAAAATAAACTCAACTACGCCTAAACGGATGTGTACGACTTTTGCACCGATCGCAACATTGCCGAGTGTGCGCCCGAGGTTGCGGCGACAATATTGCCGCACGATAAGCAATCATTCTGGCCATCAAAATTAGTCACGATACCGCCGGCTTCCCTTACAAGTAACGTGCCCGCGGCTATGTCCCAAGGTTTGAGACTTGCCTCCCAAAAGCCATCGTAGCGCCCAGCAGCAACATAAGCCAGATCCAATGCCGCAGCGCCAAGCCTGCGGATACCCGAAGTTTGCTCATTTAGCAATGACACCATTGTTTCTGTGAACTTGCTGATATCACGGAGTTGCTCACCGCTGAATGGCACACCAGTTGCTAATAGAGCACCACGAATATGAGGTATCCCTGACGCTTGAATTGACACATCATTTAACTGAGAACCTTCGCCTTTTACAGAGCTAAACAGCTCCCGCTTAACAGGGTCGTAGACGACACCTACCACAATCTCACTCCGATACTGAACCGCTATCGAAACAGCGTAGTGAGGAATACCTCGAACAAAGTTAGTTGTCCCATCTAATGGGTCAATAATCCATTGGTAGTCAGAACCCGAGCCCTTAGAGGTACCAAACTCTTCTCCTAATATATTGTGGTCTGGGAAGTGAGATCGAATGTGACGACGAACAATCTCTTCGGCACCTCTGTCGATCTCCGATACGTAATCATGCATGCCCTTTTCTTCAACGTTTAACGTGGATCTACGACTCGCCCCTTCCTGAATAAAATCGCCCGCATCCAGAGCTGATTGCTTTGCCAACGCCAGCAGTGATTCAATATTACCTTCGATCATTGTTTGAAAATACCCAACTAAGATTTAAGCGGACAAAAAAACAGGGCCTCAGGGGCCCCGTTTTCTAAAACTTTCTACTAGAAAAATTCAGCTAGTAGACTCCATGTGATTCAGAGCTCTACTAGGCGGTTTTCTTCACGTAGCCATCTAAGCCATGTGGAATAACACGCCCAATTTGCCTAGCAACCGATGAGATATCCTTGGTCAACGGCTCATCTAAAAGCCATCCCTGGATAGAGCCAATAATACCGCCAGCGTAAAAATCGGCAATAGTATCGAGCTGCTGAGTCGTAAAATTATGATTGAATTGGAACAAGATTCGCTCCGAGATCAACTTAGAAACCAACGTCTTTAACAATGAAAGGCATTGAATACCAGCTTGGCCGGTAAACGCAGCGCGCATTAAGACTCTGTCTCGGTCGCACTCCTCCAATAAATTCCGTACACTGACCTCAACGAATTCCTCACGGCCAACTTCAGTACTCTGAATTAAGGCTTCGGTCTTTGTCCAAGCCTTTTCGAATACCATTTGAATTCGATTCAATAGTATTGACTGTTTGCTATCAAAGTTTGAGTAAAACGTCTGCCGACTTACGCCAGCCGTTTTCGTCAGTTCACCTATGGTAATTTCATCAATCGTCTTATTCTGCAGATGATGCGCGAGTGCCAACTGCAATTTCTCTTGGCTGCGTCTTTTTCGAAGATCCAATTTTTAACCCCGTTTCTAAATTTACTTGACCGTATGCACTCACCAAAATGACCGAACGCGAATCTTATTGTTCACAAACTCAGCCAACCCCTATAGTTTGCTAAGCAAAGGACAATGCATTTGAAAGAAACTTCTTGGCTAGCGCACGTTTATTTGTAATATAAATGTGTTTTGCTATTGTCAATTAGACACTGAAGCTTCGTTTTTCTCAACAAATGTTGCGTATTTATAACGAATCTTTACAAATTGGCTAGCTTCTGGACAAAAAAAGGTCATATACCAGACAAAATGAAGTTTCTATGCCTGTTAGAATTCTGCGTTCGAGTCGTAGTTGTTTCATGCTTATTTAAGGCAGCGCGATTATTACTCACAGAACACCCATAAAACAATTCAATTCATACGAAAAACAAACAATTAACAATGTTTTCTAGCCGAGCCCCTATTTTCATTAAGAACTGCAACGCCTACTCATTTTCGAATATCAATTCGACCTTGAAATTGTTAATTCTTTTGTCCGCGGTATTGAGCCTTAGCGCCTGCCAAACCTACGATTTAAAGCAACAATGGCCGCCCGAGATGCCCGAGCGGCAATTGTTCGTTTCAGGCTACTTAATGAAACGAAACTTGAGCAGCGTCAGCGATGAACAAATCGAATACCACTTAGGATGGGTCAAAAAATTTTATCAAGGAACAACGCTTTACCCTAATGGCTGGCTGAGAGCCTCATCAAGGTACATCAACTCTATTCAAAACACCGATCTGCGAAAGCAAGTTTCCGACCGGATGGTTGATCTGGGTGTCGATATAGCGAATGAATGGGCTCAAGAAAATGGCGTTAGAAAAATCAACAGTACTAATATTGCAACATGGGGAAGCGCAATGAGAACCGCCGCGACCCGCAATGAGCAGCTCGAATTTCTTAAAAAAGTTGAGAAAGACGTGCAATCACTTGTTTCAGGAGAGCTTCTATCTAAGAGCATCGACTATGATCGATACTTTACTGACGAATCATTTGACGATTTTTAACCGACCGGTCACTTTTAAAGTCGGTCAAATAACGATACTTTAAGGTCTGTGGGCAAAGGTCTCTGGACGCATCTCATTAAATAGGACTTGGATGTAATTAAAACAATGACACTTTTTTTCGTCTTTGTATAAAATAATGACTGCTCCAAAATAAAAATAATAACGACACGCATTAAGCCATCATGGGGATAAGATTGCCAAGAACGAAATTAGCGATTTTCAGTTTTCTATTACTGAGCGGCTCAATCGCCACCCTGTGTCACGCGCAAGAGACAACGAGCCTACCAACCGAGCTTGGAGCCAATCGGACACCAAACGCTGATGAAAGGAAGGAAAAAGACTTTCGATGTAAAGTACCCGCAGAATCTAATGAATTGGTAGATCGCGTCCGCGCCTCTACCCACACCCGCCTATGCAATACCGCTGGTTGGGTTGACGCATTATTTGGAAACCAAGAACAGTTCAATGGTGAGGAATTTCGGGGAAAGATTTCGTTGGGGTTTAGAGAGGATGAGGTTGAAGGTTTAGATCCTCGTCTCAGAGTCAGAATCAAAACTGACCTGCCCAATGTAAGCAAGCGATTTAACGCATTTTTCGGTAAGGTTGAAGAAGACAGTTACATCTCAAACACCGAGGTAAATGAAGATCGACTAAATAACGTGGGGCTCCGCTCAAGCGACGACGACGACAGTGAGTGGCTAGTTGGACTCGGTTACAGAGGACCAAACGCCGAATCGAACGGGTGGGATTTTTCAGTCGGAGCCAAACTTAGTAGTGGGGTAAAACCTTACGCAAAGGTGGCTCATCGATACTTAATACCTTTAAGTGAGAACAGCTTTTGGAAGACAGCTCAAACCGTATTTTGGCGAGATCAAGACGGGTTCGGAGTCAGTAGCACCGCCGATTACACAAAGCTTTTGGGGGATAACGATATTTTGGTTACTCACGGCAGCGTCAAATATACTGAAGAAGCTGAGCAGTTAGAATGGTTCGCCGACACGAGATGGCATCACTCATTCACTCAGAAAAAGGGTATTTCCTCAAGCGTCTACATTCGTGGCGAAGCCGAAAATGAGGTCACCGTCCCAGAATTTGGTGTCACCCTGACTTACATTCAACCAATCCTTCGTGACTGGTTGTACATGGAGATTGGACTTGATCGGCGTTGGGAACGACAACGCAAATCCCAAAGGTCATACAAACACGCTCTCAGATTTGGCATACAGTTTGAAATGCTTTTGGGTGATTATTATCGCCGTAAAAAGCGCAAATAGGCACTGGACGCAACTAGATTACTGCCCCACTGACTATGCACATTCATAAAATTCATAGTGAATAACACTGCTTTAGTGCCTGCTCAATAGCCAAAACACGATATTATTTACGCCTATTAGCACTACGTTAGACAGCATATAGGTTAAAAAATATGAGCTTTCACCCACCAGTTAGAACCTTGATGGGGCCAGGCCCTTCCGACGTCAATCCACGAATCAGTGAGGCCCTAGCGCGCCCCACCATCGGACACCTTGATCCGATGTTCATTCAATTGATGGACGAAACCAAGGCATTGCTTCAATATGCGTTCCGCACCAAAAATGAGTTAACTCTTCCAGTTTCCGCCCCCGGATCCGCCGGTATGGAGGCTTGCTTCGTCAATTTAATAGACGCTGGAGATACCGTCATTGTCTGTCAAAACGGCGTTTTCGGAATGCGCATGAAAGAGAATGTAGAGCGCATTGGTGCGCAAGCGGTCATGGTTGAAGATGCTTGGGGAACCGCCATCAGCATTGATAAAGTAGAGGCTGCAATCGCCACACACCCCGATGCGAAAGCATTAGCGTTTGTCCACGCGGAAACGTCAACTGGCGTTCAAAGCAACGCCCAGACTCTTTGCCAGTTGGCAAGTGAAAATAATATGCTCAGTATTGTCGATACGGTGACGGGGTTGGGCGGAATCAACGTTGATGTCGATGGTTGGGGAGCTGACGCGGTGTACAGCGGAACACAAAAGTGCCTGTCATGTGTGCCAGGAATTTCGCCGGTTACATTCAGCCCGCGAGCTCAAGCGGCTATTAAGGAAAGAAAGACGCCTGTCCAAAGTTGGTTCCTCGATATGAATTTGGTCATGGGGTACTGGGGAGAAGGCACGCAGCGCTCCTATCATCATACTGCCCCTGTAAATGCGATTTATGCTCTGCATGAATCATTGACAATACTCAAAGACGAAGGACTCGAGAACAGCTGGGCGAGACACACATCAAACCATACTGCGTTAAAAGCAGGATTGGAAGCCATGGGTTTGAGCTTAATCGTAAACGAACAAGATCGATTACCTCAATTGAATGCTGTCTCCATACCAGACGGTGTTGACGAAGCCCTAGTACGAAAACAACTGCTTGAGGATTATAGCCTCGAAATCGGTGCCGGCCTAGGGCAACTGGCAGGTAAGGTATGGCGAATTGGGCTAATGGGTTACAGCTCTAGACCAGAAAACGTTCGGCTTTGCATCACATCCTTGGAAGCGGCCTTGCTAGGTCAGGGTGTTGAGCTAACGCCGGGGGCGGCTATTACAGCGGTGAACGCATCGTACGCCGACTAAAGTCAGCAACGAAAGATACCCCAGAAACCAAAAATGCCCCGACTTCTCATTTAGAAAGTTGGGGCATTTTTAAATCCAAACACAGAGACAATAAGCAATAAGCCCATTCATCTCTGGATGTCTATTTATCCAAGAAGATGCTCGATTGCCGCTCGCTCTTGGCGTAACTCATCTTCCGTCACGTTCATTCTTTCGCGACTAAAATCAGATATTTCCAGGCCTTGAACAATCTCGTACTTCCCGTCTTTACACGTTACAGGGTAAGAGTACATGATACCTGGCTCGATCTCATAGCTGCCGTCACTAGGAATTGCCATGCTCACCCAGTCACCCTCGCCTGTTCCCAAAGCCCAAGTACGCATATGGTCTATGGCCGCCGCAGCGGCTGAAGCCGCACTTGAGGCGCCGCGTGCCTTGATGATGGCGGCTCCACGCTCTTGAACCGTTGGAATAAAATCGTCTTCTAACCAAGCTTGGTCAACCAAACCCGAAGCAGCATCGCCATTAACGGTGGCGTTAGAGATATCAGGGTACTGAGTATTCGAGTGATTACCCCAAATAGTCATCCGTTTGATGCTTGTCGTATGTGCCCCAGTCTTTTCAGCCAATTGGCTAAGCGCACGATTATGATCTAAACGCGTCATCGCCGTAAATTGGCCAGCGTCTAGATCCGGTGCATTAGCTGAAGCAATCAACGCATTGGTGTTCGCAGGATTTCCCACCACCAATACCTTAATATCACGACTAGCCACTTTGTTCATTGCTTTACCCTGAACAGAGAAAATAGCTGCGTTAGCTTCTAAAAGGTCCTTACGCTCCATGCCAGGACCTCGAGGACGAGCACCAACAAGCAGTGCATAATCTGTATCTTTAAAAGCCACCTCTGGATCATCAGAGATGATTACTTCTTGAAGTAACGGGAACGCACAATCGTTCAATTCCATTACCACGCCCTCTAGGGCTCCCATGGCCGGAGTGATTTCTAATAGTTGTAAAATCACAGGTTGATCTTGACCTAACATCGCGCCGGACGCGATACGGAATAAAAGAGCGTAGCTGATTTGGCCAGCTGCACCAGTTACGGTGACGCGAACAGGTTGTTTCATGGTATTTCCTCAGATGAAATAATGCTTTGAAAATCTGCGTGGAGTGTACTAAAAATGACGTTTCGTGGCCAGAAGCCTTTACCCTATCATCGGAATAAAGCGTGTAAATGACGATTGAACTAAAACACGCATTGCCAATAATCACGTTACTGACTATTATGACGTTTTACACAAGAAACAGGTATTAAACCCTTGGGTAGGAAGGGTTAGCCAAGCATTTTGCTAAATTCGCTTCAACTACTTTTGACTCAATCTTCGGTGGATTTCGGCGTAATTAAGACGGATACTAGAATCAGCCAGCGTGGCTTTGGTCGTCTTTTATTTGCAATGCACTCGTAGCAATAACAAAAAAGTCTATCGACAACTATTACGATATCAGGGTATGGAGAATTCAAGATTTAGCACCTTAATTTACCGAATTATCGGTAAACCAGATAAGTGGCATGACGATTACATCGACATCATGCACCAAATTCTGGATGAAACGGATTCTTTCGAAGACCCAGCTAACTTTTCGGAATTAGAGGTAGGAGACCAAATATTAAGTCGAATTCGTGGCACCAATGATGCTCTGACGGCGTTCAACACCCTGCTCAACGAAAGTCGATTCAAGATGATCATTCTTGATGAAGACCTCAGCCCGATTTATCACAATCAAAATGCCAGCGAGCTGTTCAAAGAGGTTCTTGACCCTAATTCAGCCAAAGATACGCAGACACTTAAGCCATCGCTAAAGCTACTCGTAAAAGAAGCCACGAGTTCAATCGAGCCAGCAAAGCAAAGCAATTTGATGGCGTTGAAGGCGTTCGACCAAAATAATGATCAAATTTACCTAAGATCAATTAATAATCGCGGTGAAGGCGCGCGAGAAGGTTCGGGTTTTTTACTTTTACTGGTGCTTGACCAAGGTCGACAACAAGAACTGCTAAACTCTGAATTCGTCGCTCAGTACGAGCTAACAGAGAAAGAGCAGAATGTGTTACTAAAATTGATTCACGGGCGAAATGTAAAAGAGGCCGCTGCGGAGCTTTTTGTTTCCGAAAATACCGTAAAGACTCATTTAAAATCTCTGTTCCGAAAAACCGACAGTAAATCGCAAGCGGACATTATTCGCATCGCACTTACGCATGAATCTCAGGTATTGGATTCATACTTTGATCCCTCGTCTGGTCTTGGCGGCATCGTCAACTCAGGTACAGAGGACAAATTTATAACCCTAAAAAATGGGTTAAGTATCGCCTATCGCGAATATGGCCCAGCCAATGGCACACCGATTGTTGTGTGTCACAATGGTTATGGCTGCAGAATGATGGTCCCAGAAAATTGCGATGAAATTCTTCATCGAGAAAATAAGCGATTAATTATTCCAGATCGCTCTGGCACCGGTCTGACGCCCTTTAAAAAAGGTCACCCAGAATCATGGACCGAATGCTTTGGCGAGTTCATCGACGCGTTAAACCTAGAAAGCTACGAAGTATTGGGGGCCGTCATGGGCTCCGTATTTGCCCTGTTGCATGCCGTCGAGGCCGATGACAGATTAAAAAGAATTCATCTCGCGTCCCCGGTATTCGTAAACAGCCGTAAAGACATGGACTATCTGGTGGGCATTTTTGCTCCGTCAGTTAGATTGGTCAGAGCATCTAAACGGTTCGCCAGAGAAATATACGAACTTTGGCTTAAGAGCGTAACAATGAATTTGGGTACCCATTACAGAAGTATGCTTGATAAAAGCC
This sequence comes from Arenicella sp. 4NH20-0111, assembly GCF_040366405.1. Lineage (NCBI taxonomy): Bacteria > Pseudomonadati > Pseudomonadota > Gammaproteobacteria > Arenicellales > Arenicellaceae > Arenicella > Arenicella sp. 4NH20-0111. The sequence continues at coordinate 85,152 of NZ_BAABWF010000002.1, read as the reverse complement.
TAGGATCTGAAGAAAGAAAGTTGTTCCAAGCGAATCACACTCTCGATTCAACTCTGAACTTGATGGTTAATTGCTTCAAAGAAGGCGCCAGCCAAACCATCGATGGAATTTCGCATGACATGGTGTTTTGTATTTCCCCTCGAAAAGCTGACTTATCCAAGGTGACCGTGCCCGTCGAAATATGGTGGGGAACGGAAGACAATAGAATATCGAAGGACGGCGTTGATAACCTTGCTCGTCAGCTGACAAACTCAACCGTCAATGTGCGTGAAGGTTTTAGCGAACATATCTATTACGGACTGTTTGAAGAAATTCTTTCAAAGTAGGTATTTCAAAGTAGGCATTAACGGCTCGAAAATAACGGTTTCCTAGCCATCACTCAGGTCGAGCCCTAAACCTTTCTTTTTACAGAAAGAATATTCGGCAACTGATCGAGTTTAGCAAGTAATTTGCTCATGGCTTCGATCGAAGCAACTTCCACAATAGCTTCCATTTGAACGGTATGGTCTTTACGGTCTGTTCGTGTGCTCATTTCTAGCACATTTACTTTCTCGTCGGCCATGACCGTAGAAATATCGCGCAGCAACCCTTTGCGGTCAAACGCGTGCAACAAAACGGTCATGGGGTACGTTCGCTCATCAGCCTGGCCCCAATTGACCTCTACCACCCGCTCACTGGCGGTGTTTTGTTGATACAAAATATTCGGGCACTGCCGACGATGAATGGTGATCCCCGTACCGCGGGTCACAAACCCAAGGACTCGATCACCCGGCACAGGCTGACAACATTTGGCCAAACTTGTCATCAAATCGCTAACGCCCAGTATGGTTAAGTCCGCTGGTGCGGCTGGCTCAATATTACTTGGCTTAGTACTGCGAAAGTTGACCTCTAATTGGTCGTCATCTTCGTCTTCTTGGGGCTTTAATATCCTCTGAGCGATCATTGTAGCTCGTCCAGGCTTGATAGAGCCGTCAACGATTTTAAAAAACAATTCGTCGCTGTCTTCCACGCCCAACTGCTTCGCTAAATGCTCTAGATTAACTTGACCAACATTCATGCGATCGAGCTCTCTTTCAAGCACGCTCCGGCCATGACTGATGGTTTCATCCCTATTTTCGTGTCGAAACCAATGCTGAATTCTAGACCGCGCACGGCGGCTCATGACGTAACCCTTATGAGGATCTAACCAGTCAAGACTTGGTCCACCAGATTTGACGGTCTGAATATCTACCTGTTCGCCCGTCAATAATCGGTACGTAAGTGGCACCATTTTGCCATTGACTTTAGCACCACGACACCGATGACCTATTTCGGTATGAATCGCGTACGCAAAATCAATAGGGGTACTGCCTGCACCTAAATCAACGACCTTACCTTTCGGGCTAAAAACATAGATTCTGTCTTCAAAGACTTCGTCCTTTACACGATCAACAAATTCATTGGCATCGGCGACCTCATCCTTCCACTCGAGTAGCTGGCGCAGCCACAAAATCTTATTGTTGACAGCGGCATCATTGTCATGAGTACCTTCTTTGTATCTCCAGTGCGCAGCGATACCAAGCTCGTTGTACTCATGCATTTCATGAGTCCTAATTTGAACCTCCACCACACGCCCTCTGGGACCAATGACCGCGGTGTGAATCGAACGGTAATTGTTCTCCTTAGGCGTCGCAATGTAGTCATCAAATTCGCCCTTAATGAATTTGAATTGGGTGTGGATTGCACCAAGAACGGTATAACATTCTTCAACACTGTCTACTAAAATTCTGACCGCGCGAACATCGAATAGCTGTTCAAACTCCAGACCTTTCTTTTGCATTTTGTTCCAAATGCTGTAAATGTGTTTTGGTCTGCCCTTAATTTCCGCGGATATGCCCTTCCCTACCAGTGCGTCTGAAAGCTCCTGAATAAACTGATCAATATATTGTTGTCGATCAATTCTTCTTTCAGATAATTTATTCGCAATCTTTTTGTATGTGTCTGGCTGCATATATCGAAATGAAAGATCTTCAAGCTCCCATTTTACTTGCCACACTCCTAAACGATTGGCCAATGGCGAGAAAATCTCCAATGTCTCAGCAGCGATCCTTTTTTGCTTATCCACACGAACAGCACCTAAGGTCCGCATGTTATGCAAGCGATCACAAAGCTTCACCAAAACCACCCGCACATCATCAACCATGGCCAGCATCATCTTCCTAAGGCTCTCTGCTTTGGCTATTTGTTTGGATTTTCCATCTGATATTTCAGCAAACTCTTGAATGACCTCCATCTTCGTTACACCGTCTACCATATTCGCTACGTCAGAACCAAACTCTTTGCTGATCTGATCCAACGTGACGTCCGTATCTTCAACCGTGTCGTGCAATAGCGCGGCAATAACCACGTCCGAATCCAAACCGAGCTCGTGGACGATAGCCGCTACCGCGAACGTATGATTTACGTAGTCCTCACCAGACGCTCTTTTCTGCCCATCGTGCGCCTGTATCGCAAAGCTGGTGGCCGACCCGATGCGCTTTAGGTCTTTAATCGAACGCCCATTGGCGATTCTCTCCAGCCAATCATCAACATGACTGGCGGGGAGCTCCATTTCTGAGAGTGCTTTGATTGCGACTTGAACCATAACTTAAAACTACTGGCAGACCTGAAACAAAACAAGGGCTTGGCACAAAAATTAGCACCACAACCCAGAATGTTTAACAAAATGCCTAAAAAATAAACCCTAAATTTAACACCAAAAAAATCAATTCCCCAACACAGTGGCGGTCATCATACTGGCTTTGTCTATCAGCTCTTGATACTCATCTTCCACATCAGAATCAATAACCAGCCCACCACCGGCAGAAAATCGAGCGACACCGTCTTTGATCACGATTGTTCGAATCGCTATATTGGTTTCCATATTTCCGTCCACGCCAATGTACCCAACAGCTCCGCAATACAAACCTCGCCGGGTTGGTTCCAACTCTTCAATAATTTCCATGGAGCGTATTTTAGGAGCCCCGGTAATCGACCCACCAGGAAAGCAACATCTAAGTAAATCAAGCGCATGTAACCCGTTGCGCAGCACACCGGTTACCGTACTTATAAGGTGGTGCACGTTAGCAAAACTATGCAGCGCAAATAAGTTAGGAACCTTAACACTCCCTAACTCGCAGGCTCGGCTGAGGTCGTTACGCATCAAATCAACAATCATTAAGTTTTCCGCTCGATCCTTCTCACTGACCTTCAACTCTTCCGCAATCTCTCGATCCAGAACAGGGTCATCATGATTTCTGGCTCGAGTACCCTTAATGGGGCTCGTTTTCACTTTGTTATCTCGGCACTGAACAAACCGTTCGGGCGAGTTTGATAGAATCTGCGCAAACGGCAGGTTCATAAAGCATCCATAAGGTGCTGGACTGTTAGTCCTCAGAGATCGATAAGCGTCCCATGCATCAGTCTCTGTTTCCGCCTCGAACCGTTTTGTCAGGTTAACCTGATAACAATCCCCGTTTTTGGTGTACTGCCTCACCTTTGCAAAGGCCAATTGATATTGATCCCAATTTAAACTCTCGTTCAGATCGGTCGCCCCCAAAGTAAAATTCTCAGGCTCAAGCGTAGGTAATGCATCGAATCCTTGAATTAGCTCTACTTCTCGTTCAAGGAGCTCTTCCTGATGTTCTAGCACCAGTTTGAGCCACCTCGCTTCCAATTCTACAGACGTCGGTGAGTCTCCAAGCCGTATCAACTTACTTTTTCGACGTTTGTGGTCAACCACCAAAATGACGGAGTAAATACCCATGGCCATCTGCGGTAAATTTTCGTCATCATCGGCCAAATTAGGTATGGCTTCAAACTGACGAGCCAAATCATAAGAAAAGTACCCATACGCACCGGGTAAATACGCGCCTTTAATGGAAGATTCGCAGTCGGGTATGGCGGTCTGCAATAAAGCCAGAGGATCTCCATAAAGTCGCAGATCATTTCCACCTAAACGATACTGAGTCACTTCACCATTGAATACCAAGGTGGAGTCAGGGCACATTGCAAGTACATCGAATCGAGCCCACGAACTCGGCTCTCCATCGTGCACCAGAGCGCCCGAATCAAAGAACATAGCCCACGGCTCATCAACAATCGAAGAAAACAGCTCGGCCGAATCAAGGTGCGGCAAGTGAGTAATATGAAAATCAGACTCTGTATAAGATCTTTGTTTAGCTTTCTCAGTCACAATGGATATCAATATTGATTAAAACAGATGTGGATCAACCCTGACGAACAAGCTCTCTTAAGACCGACGTTGCAAACTGACCCTTTTGCAACGAAAAACAGAGTTCCAATGCATCACCCTCAATACGGTATTGTAACGCGTTAGGCACACTTCTTGTAGCGCGCCTCTGATAATCCAAACCGTGCTTCTCCAAGCCTTGAGTAAAAACCTCATACTCTTTCATCACCTCGGATTCCATCTCTGCTAATTCAGAATAGTGCTCAGTTTGCTTTTCATGCCCTCTTCCCCACATTGGCGCCGTTGGGTGTATGTCCAGTGACTTCAGTCTTTGCTCATTATCAAGTTCGCCATCAGTTTGAAATACCGAATTCGTTCCATTTAAAGAGGCCGGTTCACCATCATAAAATGCGTTCCAAGTGCCATTCTTAACCCGGAGCGACAGCACTTCATTGAACAGAAAAGACCTAGCAGAAGATAAAACGACACTCCTCAATTGACGGTCCTTAATTTTTCTTCCTTGATCAAATAGCCCTTGAGCCTTAGTAAGGTTATTAGCGCCGTAGCCAAACCGTTGCTCTCCAAAATAATTAGGTACTCCGCACCCGGCGATAATCGAAAGCCTCTCTTCTAAAGACTCGATATCGCCAGTTAGATCAACTACTTTCAAACGAAACTCGTTTGCTTTATGAGTGCCTCGCTTAAGTTTTCTATTATGTTTATGAATGGAGTGAACAGTCACTTCATTCATCTCAAACTCGGACCAATCAAAGCCCAATTGCTTTGGCATCCAAACGCTGAACCACTGTCTCGTATCGGCATTAACATCTTTCATACCTGAGTAGCCAACATCCCTATAGGCTACCCCCGAGTGTCGAGCTAAAGATTTCGCTACTCGTTCACTGCTCAAACCTATTTTGGATATATCTAGCCAAAAGTGCTCTCCTTCGCCGCTCGGCTCCACATCCATCACCTCAATAACCCGAAAGTCGGCTGGTCGCGCTTTCACACGCCCGGTGACGAGTGGCAAACCAAAGGCATAAGACTGGGAATTGAGCTTGTCTAGATAGAAATTAACGTCAGTCATTTTGTAGATCGCAGACGGAGGTACAGACAGGGCTGGCCTCCAAGTTCATGGTATCGAGCGATTATAGATGCAATGTTCTTTTTTCATTTAACAATTCGCATGATTAATAACCAAATTGATCTTCAATCACAGGATTCAACCTCAATTATCGCTATAATCCAGCTCGTTAAATAAGGCTACTCACTTTGCTGAGCCTGTCGATCAATTACTATGTAGGTCCTGATCTTTCATGAAAATCCAACGTAAAATACTCCCGACCGCTTTTCGCTCACACAATGCTCTTTTCAAACATCAAACGGGCAAATCTTCTTTGCTGTTCATTGCGATAGCCGCCATTGCAATCGTCATTGGAGTGATATCGCAACAGTCCTTTAATACACCGGCAAAGATGCCGAAATTTGAAAAATTATTGATTATGCCAACGCCCAAATCGTTAGGCGAAGTGTCGTTGATAGATCACAATGGCGCCCCATTTACGCAGCAAAATCTCAAAGACAATTGGACCATTTTGTTCTTCGCATTTACTAACTGTCCAGACATTTGTCCAAACACACTTTTGACCCTCAAACAGGTTAAACAAGACCTAGTAACCGCCAACGCATGGTCCCCCTTTCAATTGGCGATGGTATCAGTCGACCCTGAGCGCGACACGCCTGAACGCCTAAAGCAATACGTTCCATTCTTTGATCCGGACTTTATCGGCCTGACAGGCGAATTAGATTACATCACCAAGTTCGCGAAAAACTTAGGCGTCTTGTTTTTCAAAAAGGAAATACTGGCCGACGGCAATTACGACGTCGATCATAGCGCCGGGCTAATTTTGGTAAATCCAGAAGGCGAGTTTGCAGGTTTCATGGGCGTTCCGCACGACAGAGAAACTCTGTCCGCAGACTTAAGCAAATTAGGAAAGCATATTCTTAGCACTCAAAAGAGTTCAACGTTAGACCAGCCTGAGAAAGCGGTAAATGACTCCGCGTCCGAGTCCGCTAAGTTGGAACACGACAGCAATAGCAAACAAGATATAGAATTCATCAACGCATGGATTCGTCCCGCGCCCCCAAGTGCCGTTAGCATGGCCGGTTACCTCACCATTAGGAACAATCGTAAGACTCCTCTGAACATTACGAGTGTAGAAAGCACACTGTTCAATATGAGCATGATTCATGAAACGGTCATCGAAGACGGGGTCGCCAGCATGAACCATTTGGACGGCCTAAAGGTGGCATCGGGTGAATCGGTCACTTTGGCTCCAATGGGCATACATATGATGCTTATGGGGCCCAAAGAACCACTACCAATGGGCAGCAAAGTACCGGTCACGTTAATGCTCGATACGGGAGAGTCTGTCGAACTGACGATTGAAGTGCGAAACGACCCTAGTAATGGTTAAGCGCTTAACGTCACCTAAATTTAGTAACTAAACATTTTCGCTACCATGGCTTTACACTACAAAATTATCCCAGTTACGCCGTTTCAACAAAACTGCAGTGTCATTTGGTGCTCCGAAACCAATCTAGCTGCCGTAGTAGATCCTGGAGGGGAAATTCCACGAATTCGCGAATTCATAGAGTCGAACAAGCTCGAATTGGACAAAATCCTAATTACACACGCACATCTTGACCACGCTGGAGGCACCGCCGAACTGGCAAGGCTAAATGGTGTGCCCATCATTGGGCCTCATAAAGATGATCAGTTTTGGATAGACCTTCTTCCGGAACAATGTGCTCAGTTTGGTTTTGATGGCGACACGTTCACCCCAGACCAATGGCTAGATCACGGAGACGTGGTAGCGCTGGGCAACCTGTCCTTCGAAGTAGTTCACTGCCCTGGTCACACGCCCGGACACGTTGTGTTTGTGGAACGAACAGCCAATTTCGCCGCAGTAGGAGACGTGCTATTTCAGGGGTCGATAGGCCGTTCAGACTTTCCGAAAGGCAATCAGAAAGACCTAGTTGACTCTATTCGGAACCGGCTTTTTCCGCTCGGCGACAACATTGATTTCATCCCCGGACATGGCCCAATGTCCACCTTTGGGCATGAACGAAAAACCAACCCATTTGTTGCAGATAAGCGGTTTGGGTAAATAAATTAAAATAAGCATTGAAATACTAATTCAAGCGGGATTATAATCCCGCCTCCAGTGAGACGCCGGGGTGGCGGAACTGGTAGACGCGCCGGATTCAAAATCCGGTTCCTTCACGGGAGTGCCGGTTCGATTCCGGCCCTCGGTACCACTGGAAATAAAAAATGCCCTGTTCTCTTTATTGAGACAGGGCTTTTTTATGCTTACATCCCAATCGGTGAGAGCAATATTGGATAATCCGAGATAAATATCTAGCAACTTCTCCAATTCACCAATATCTAAGCAGAAAATGCACCGTCAAGAATCGATATAAACTCGAGGGTAGTCGGAGATAGGTGACTGCTATAAACTCATTCGAGGCACTCGCGATCTATACGGTCGGCCCAATGTGTATAACGACTCTAATATGTCAAAAAACTTAACAAAGGGAGCAAATCAGTGAACCTTACAAAAATTAGCATTATCTTTATATGTTTGACTTGCTTACAGGCCTGTAGTGCTTTAAGACTAAGCCCATACACCCAGTATGAAGGCATGAATAAATCTACAATTACTTTTCTACCAAGTGGAGCTATAACTTTCAAAGACGCAAAGAACTGTACTGGAAGACTCATGCTTCAAGACGCAAACAGAAACCCTATTGCAAGGAATTATATAAGGCCTAATCTAGAGTTTGCGTTCCAAAGAAGTACCGTGCAAGAGGGAAAGCAGTGTAGTTTTTTTGGTTTTTTCACCCCCCAAGAAAATAGAGATTACTTCTTTGAATCCGATTTCGAAGGTGGTTACTGCAGACATAAGTTCTACGAAATCATTAATGACAAAAAGGTGATGCTTCCAATTAAAGTATCACTTGAGCATGAGCATATGATTTATACTGAAAATAGCCCATTTTGTAATAGTGACAATACTACACTCTACGAAAATGGTGAATTCTCAATTCCTCTAATTAATTGGCAGCCACAGCCATTGGAAATACCTATAATTTTGTAGTTTATGAGGCCGAGGTAGATGACCGATAAGAGCAAATAGCGGTCATGCTAATGCCTGAAATTTTTCGATAACTTTTGCTCAATCATGACGCACATATGACGCATTTCGATCCTAAAGCACTGTTTTCAAAAAATTTGGGGTTCCGGCCCTCGTACCACTGGAAATAAAAAAAGCCCTGCTCTCTTTTTCGAGGCAGGCCTTTTTCTGTTTGTTATTTTAGACAGCTAGATAGTCGTAAGAAATGAGTGAATTAGATATACACGAAGCGGTCACTCAAAATTCAATACGCGCCCTAGGTACGTCAAAAGGCTGCGAAATCGCTATTACCTAATTTACCTTTGCCTTAGTGCCGACTTGCTCGATATTATCCGTCCATAGGATACCGCGATAGTCCTTACCCAATTCAGCGACGCGTTTCGGGCTATCAATACCGTCAAGGTGAACTTCGGTTTGACCCACAAGAATAATCTCAGTACCAACATCCTGCATACGGCGTGTAAAGAGCCGTGGCCAGCCCCAAAAATACGGCGCATACCCCTCTGGAATTACAACTATAGTATTGTGGCATGCTTTTGGAACATAGCCTGTCCAGCCAATGAGTTCATAGTGAATAGCACACTTTTTAACTGATGACCTAGTAAAACCTCTGAGTTCGAATTTTAACTGCAACAAACGTGATGTTGGCTTCTGACCACCATAGAACCAAAGCCTTCTTAAATCTTCGTTTGGGCGATCATCTAAAAATTGGTTGATTAACTTAGCTTCTGAAATACTGTTACTTTTAATATTTACTAGAAATTTCTGTTTAGGGAATCGCTCCAAAATCTCGGTTAAACTCGGTAGTTTGCCAACGCCCTTGCCCCTAAATGGGTAAGTCTTACCGCCATCGCTCGTATATCCGAAACCTATGTCCAAGCTCTGTAAATAGGTCAGCGAATGGTCTCGGGTTTTGCCTGTACCATTGGTTCTACAATCAATTTTCCAATCATGAAACACAGCGAACTTTTCATCGATTGTAGGGTGGATATCGATTTCGACTATGTCGGCACCGTAAGCAAAAGCCTCGTGAATCGAAGCTATCGTGTTTTCCAAAAACGCATGTTGTGGCGGATCGATACGATCAGCGGTACAGCCTTCATGCCGATCTAAATTTTCCTTAGAGTAAGTTTGATGCACCCCCCTATGGGCAAGTAAACGCACCGCCCCGTCAGGTACGTCCCTTAACCAAGAGGCATTGTTTAGATAAACCATCAATAAGACACCAAACACGATTGTCCATTTCATTTGCTTGTCCGAATATGCTTATGATTCTTTGATAAAGTTTAGAGGCTAGCTGGTTTGTAATAACTAGTCTGACAATTATTTAAGAAATCAATGATAAACGATGTAACCTTGGCAAAAAGTTGGTTGATAGAGTTACAAAAGGCTTTTTCGGGTCTATTGTCCAAATGACTGAATAGGGCGAATAGCACCCAATTAACATCCAATATTTTCATTCAAAGATGACATATAAATCCCGCATCTCCGGCCTAAACCTCTGTTTTTAAAAAACGACCGGGATTCCGGCCCTCGATACCACTGAAAATAAAAACGGCCCTGCTCTCCTTTTTGAGGCAGGGCTTTTTATGTGTGTATCAAAATCAGTAAGAGGCAATGTTGATACATCCGAAATAAGTATCAAGTCGGATCACCAAACGATGAATATCTAAGCCGAAACGGACTTTGAAGAACCGATGTAAGACACGGACATCTAAGATGGTTGATGTCTGTTATCTACTCATTTCATACATGAACCGCCGGTCTTTGCTACAATTTTCAAATAAGGAAAGCAGGGAGTTAACTATTTTGACGCTAAGCCACTTGGAATTTATAAAACTACAACATCTTCTAGCAGACGTTCATGAGGATCATATTTTGCTAAATGATGTTGACGCACCATTATCAGAGTTTAATCCATTAACTCATCAGTTAGCTTGTGGTGACAGCTGCCTGCATATAGCTGCATGGCGTTCTGATCTCGCCGCAATCAAGTTATTAGTGCAAGGGGGCGTAGAAATTAATGCAGAAGGTGACAACGGGTATACGCCTCTCGACTGCGCACTGAGTAAAAACAGTGGCGATGTAGTCAGCTACCTTATTGCAAATGGTGGAGTGGCTCATGTCTGTACTGGAAAGGTAAGAAAATGGATAAAAGATAAAATTGAGTAAGAGTGAAGATAGCTAATTAGAGAAAGACAGAGAACTTCTAACAATGAATAGCAAGGACCTATTAAACATCTTTGAAATTACTGAGCCTATTTCGGATGAGATAATATCTTCTAATTCTGAACCATTATTCGATTTAAATGGCGATGTGTTTTTGATATTACCATCCTATATGGCTTGGTGTTTGAATCATGATCATTCGGACGGAAATATAGTAATTGACGGTACAATATCTGCACTTTCGGAACTTGGAAGATCAAAATCCAGCAATGCTGGGTTTAAATATGAATGTACTACAGAGCAGGTAAAGGCTATTTTAGAATTTCTCAAATGGAGCTTGACCATAGACTTACTGACCCATGAATATACTAAAAGAGCAATCAAACAATGGTCGAAATCAATTCCTTCCAAATTAATTCGGCTCTGACCCCTTTTCTTTTAAAATATGCCGTTGCCGAGCGACCTCTGGTATGATTGTGATATACGATGCTGGGGGGCAAAGAATATGACTAGAGTTGTAAACAAGACTGTTTGCAAATCAAGCGCTTATATCAGGGACATATTTATTTCACCGGAGGAAATGTGCGTTTATTTCTGAAGTTTCTGACAGTCACATTATTAATTGTGACGAGTGTATGGCTATATTACGATCGAGATTTCGAACCATTAGCCTCAGCGATTGGTTCGTTAATAGGAGTTATTGCAACCTTTTTCTTTCCTGAAAAAAATGGCGAGAACTCCACAGAAGATCATGCGGCCGTAAATGGACCAACTGTAGTCTATAAAGATAAGGCTAAACACAAAGGAAACAATAATTTCTAGCAATGAATGGAAGCGTGAATTACGAAGGGCGATCTCAACATATAGGCGACAATAATTTTACGCCTTTGAGTAGCCTAGAGACTGCCATCGAGCAAGTTAAAAAATCATGGGAAGGGGATGATCAATTAATTGATATTCTCGAAGACTTGGCCGACTTTATCAATGTTCACCCTGAAAGAGAAGTAATCGGTTTAGAGGTTAAACTCGAAAAAGGAAACAGAAGCGATCTGTATAAAAGAGCTAAAGAACTCAAAAGTAAGTTCTCTAGACGAGTTGCAAAGAATCAAATGTCGGCCACTGAACAACAAGTTTATATTCAAGTTTTGTCTTTTATAAGTACGACTTGGTTTCAGTGCATACATCCTAAAATTATTGCTGGTATAAGTTCCGAAGACTTGGATCAGATTGTGAATGACGAACTTATTAAACCAGTGCACCAAGCGGTTGTGAGATTTGATAGTACTGTCACTTCAGAGACTGTTACTGGAATGATTTACTATTTAACAGGTAACTGCCACCTTGTGTGGGATAGTGAATGTTAATTTATCACCCTTTTCAGGATATTAATCATTGTGCTTTCCGAGCATTACTGATCTTAGAACAAAGCGTGCATGAAGAGATAGATTTAGATCTTTATCGCTTGCTGGATTTCTATATTCTGTTCCCTCACTTATTGAAAGAGATAAAGCCGCTCCCAATAGAGTTAGTAAGTTACCGGAAAGTTATTGCCAAGATATACGAGCCGTATGAGTCTTTAAGGAACACGAAGCGTGTTTTGTATGAGCTAGAACCTCTTCAAACAACCACTTTGCGTAACTTAATAGCCAAAAAATTTCTTGATGTTGAAAGTTTCAGATCTAGAAAATTGAAAAGAACTGACTTAGCTTTGCCAAAGGAACTTAATGAAACAATTGAGAGCAGCTCATTAATTGGTGCTGAGTGGTTTCGTATGGTGATAAATGAGCTTCCAAATATCTCTTTTCTTGGGGGGAGTGGATTGAAGAAAAGAACCGGTTTGATGGAGTTTCGTTATGATTTGGAGGTCGAATGAGTAAGTCAAAACTTTTTGTAAGTCGTTTTGCAGTTTTAAAGTCCGGCGGGTTTGTATATGACCAAAAGTTTCATAAAGGAATTAATATTATAAGAGGCGACAATACAACGGGTAAGTCAACTGTGGTTGATTTACTATCCTACGGACTTGGCTCAATAATTACAGATTGGACTGAGGAGCAATTGATTTGCGATTCGGTGATTTTGGAAGTTGACTTAAATGGCCGAATTTTCTGCCTGGATAGAGAGATTGTTGAGACTGGTCAAGCGAAGATGAAAATTTTCGAGGGTGCTTTTGATGATGCAATACAAGCAGTCGAAGGCTGGACAATCTATTCAGTTAAACGAAGCGCAGAGAGGCATAGCTTTTCGCAACATCTATTTGAATTATTGGGCTTGCCTAGACATAAAACAGATGACGCTAGCAATTTAACCTTACATCAAATTTTAAGGTTGATGTATGTAGATCAACTGTCGGCCACTACAAAACTATTAAAAGAAGATAAAGCTTATGACAACGCGAGCTTGCGCAGAGCGATTGGGGATTACCTATTAGGAATAGATGATTTAGAGGCTCATAATTTACGCCAAGAGCTAATTTCTGCAAATAAGGAGTTTGAAAAATTAAATGGTGAACTTAATGCGATTTACAGATTGTTTGGTGGTGAGGTCACACAAATCAATGAACAGGCTTTAAACAATGAAATCAGCCAGCTTGGTTCTGAAATGGAAAGATTGAAAGCGTCAAAGAATGACGCCCTTAAATCTGCCAATGAAGATTTGACTCAAGCGGTAGTAGAGAAATCCGAGGCGCTTCAACAAGAGATAGATCATCTTTTTCTAACAAGAAAAGAGTTAGAGTCCGAGAAATCTGAATTAGTTCTCGAGTTAACAGACACTGAATTATTCCTCCATTCACTTGCTGATCGAAAGTCAGCGCTTGAACAATCAAATTTAACGTTTTCTAGTCTTGGTGGCATTGATTTTGAGTATTGCCCATCATGCTTTGAGCCAATTGTAAATAATGAGCACAATGGCTGCTCTTTATGTAAAACTGAGCTTCCAGACAATGGCCGAAGTGTCGCTTACGCTCGAATGTTGAACGAATTGAATTTCCAAATCAGGGAGAGCGGAGAGCTTGTAGTTCAATTTAGGGGAGAAATTGACGCTATAAACTCACGGTTACCAGGGATTGATCGGAGATTGGAAGAGACTAAATTTGAATATAGAGAGTTACAAGTAACTTCCGATGCTAAAGATGCACTAATCGCTGAAATCGCTTCCGAAATGGGCTTTTGTAAAAGTCAAATTCTTGCACTTGAGGACAAACGTGAGCATGTTCAGAAAGTTGAATCTTTAAGACAAGACAAAGAATTAGCCAACAAAAAGATAGGTGAAATTCAAGATAGGCTTGACCAGGTACGGGAAGCTCAGGCTGAACGCTATGGTTACGTTTACCAATCTATCGAGGAATTGGCTAAATATTTGCTTTCACAAGATGGTAGCTATGAGTCTGCTTTTGATGAAGTTGAAGAGGTTGGTTTCGATTTCGCGAAAGACAAAATGTTCGTAAATGGGCGAAGTAAATTTTCTGCAAGCTCTATGGTAGTGATGAAAAATAGCATTCGTTTAGCTATGTTTCTGCATGCGGTAGAGGATGACGATGCACGGTTACCAAACCTTATGCTTTTGGATAATGTTGAGGATAAAGGAATGGTTGACTCTAGAAGCCAAAACTTTCAGCGTTTAATCGTCTCAGAGTGCCAGAAGTTAGAAAATGACTATCAAATGATTTTTACAACATCGATGATAGACCCAGCTTTGAACGGAAGCGATTTTTGTGTTGGGCCTATGTATGAAAAAGGTATGCATACTCTTGAATTTAGTTAAATGATGTCATCTTGCTATGCAATAACCTTTTGGATTGAGACTTTTTGGTGATTCATGTCACTTAGATGGCTGATCGACCGATTATAACCGGGAGGGTAATGTGACTGATAAAGTTAAAGAATCTTCGCTCTCTAAAGAAGAGCCAATAATTAGCAACGAAAAACTAGAGGCTCTCATAGACAAGCCTCTAAAGTTTTTAATTTATGAAACACTATTAAAATTACGAGATACTTTTGGAGATAGACGAGCAATGATTCGCGTAATCATCTCTTATATTCTAATGACAGTGTTGTTATTTTTCATAACAGATAAATATTTTAAAGATCAGTTAAGAGATTGGATTTTTCCCCCTGATAAAACAGCCGAGCATTTGAACAGATTTTTAGGCGAAGAGTATGTTGGATCAAATGATGATACTGTATCGAAAATGTCGAAGAAACTTAGTGATAACTTGATTAGTAAACTTAGTGCAGACCCTAAAACATCTGAGTCTCTTTTCGAAAGTTTGTCAAAACAGGATAAAGACAGTAAGCCGCTCAATGCCTTTAATTCATCAATAGTTCAATCTTCTCGCACCATTTTCGAAGATCCTAACAATAAAGAGCTATTAGGAGCGTCTCCTTCATACAGAGAGGGAATATGGGAAATTATAGAGGAGAATGTTAATGACAAGATCAGCAGCTCTGGCACAATCACAAAGTTTTTAGGGTTAGAGGTCAATTCTCCATATCAAGACTTTGGTTTTGTAAATGAGATATTGAGCGCGGATGATCTACCGTCGACTCAAAAAAGAGATAGTATTTTGTCTGCTTTTAAAGAACTGCTTGATAAAAAACCTAAGATATTCGAGCTCGCTCTTAGTGCCTTACAAATGCCATCAGCCAAAGAGTTTGCATATGATTATGAGCATGATAGTGATGGTAAAAAGAATGGGCGCACATGGACAGGAGCGTCTGGCTGCGGAACTCCTATAGATCATTCTAAAAGACAAGCAGAAATAAAACTCTATTCACAGAAACCTGGTTGGCTTTTTTGTACCGGAAAGTCTAAGCTTCCATATTCAGTGGTTTCGGTGCTCATTAGAGATCCAAGCACTCAAAAGACAATTGAACTCAAAGATATACCCATAATAGGAATCTATGAAGTAAATTCGGATACTAAGGATGGAGACACAATTACTCTTACTGATACTATCGTAGAGGAGGCGCGACTACAGGGTGTTATGCTAAGTAAACTTCGTCCCACATCAGTATCAGTGAAAGTAACAGGCTTTTTTACTGGTGGTTAAATACAAGATGCTGTGTTACCAATGTGTAAAAGTTACATTCAGCCCAGTGAGAGGTATGATTTTTAAGTAACTTAGCCCGACATTTAAGGAGTTGCAATTTCAGTGCAGTGCTAAGGCTATTTCATGATAGCTATTGATAGATTAGTAGTTGATATACAGCTCTCTAAAGTGTTGATAGTAAAAATAAAATAGTAGAGCGATATGTATAGAAATAAACTGATTGGACTTCCCAGACTTCAGTAGACACTTTTTAGCTTAGAAAAATAGTTTTCTTCAAACCTCACCGGAGACACTCCTCCGGTATGGCTGTGACGTTTTATTGGATTGTAGAACATTTCAATAAAATTGAATATTTCGGTCTTCGCATCATTACGAGTTGAGTACACTTTTCGTTGGGTTACACGTTTTTTAAATGTCGCAAAAAAGCTTTCTGCCACTGCGTTATCGTGACAATTACCTCGGCGACTCATCGATGGTTCTAGATTATTCGCTTTCATAAATGCTAAGTAATCAGCGCTAGCATATTGGCTACCTTGGTCACTGTGAACAAACACCGATGATTTGGGTTGCCTTTGCATAACAGCCATCAACAGTGCACGAATGACTAAGTGCCGATCGATGTTTCGATCCATTGACCAACCGACGATACGCCGAGAAAATAAATCCAGTACCGTTGCTACATATAAAAAGCCTTCGCGAGTTCGTACGTAAGTGATATCACTTACCCATGCTTGATTAGGCTCTTTAGGATCAAAGTTTCGATCTAGGATATTGGCCGCTACGCGGCCAACTTTCCCACCTTTAATATAGCGACGCTTATAGCCAATCTGTGCTTTAAGTTTATTCTCTCGCATAATTCTAGCGACACGATGAACGCTACAAACTGATACCCTGTGAAATCGTTGTTAGGAGAAGTTCTGGATGCAGTAGAACTTGATCAAAGAGGGATCATCGGAGATCGGCTTTACGCAATTTCCAATGAACAAGGAAAATTTGGAAGCGGCAAAAGCACTCGCCGGTTTAGGAGAATCGATAGGCTTTTCAATATGTCGGCTCGACTAATGGGTGACACGCTTTCAATCATATTCCCATGTGGGGAAACTCTGGATGGTCGCGATACAAATATTGATCAAAAACTTTCTATTGAGCTTGGTCAAACTGTATCACTCACCAAGGAGAATAAGATACCTCATTTCGATGATGGGGCTATACATGTTGTTACTAGTGCTGACATGGAGGCACTTAAGGCTCAATTACCTCTATCTCAAATAGATGTATCTAGATTTAGAGCCAACATTGTGATTGATACTGATTCGTTGAGTAACGAGTTATTGGGCAAATCTCTTCGCATTGGCGATAGTGAAGTGAAAATCATTAAACAGACAGAACGTTGTCGAATGGTTTGCTTAGAACAGGGCGAACTAATTTATGACCCCAAAATCCTTGACATTATAGCTAAAAAGCATGAGCTTAAATTTGGTGTTTACGCTTCAGTAGTTCGCTCAGGTTGGATTAACGTCAACGACGATGTAACGGTTATCTAAGGCCGTTATGGAAAAAATATTACTCAACCATGACGCACAAATGACGCATTGCGAACCTAAATAATTGTTTCAACCCAATTGGGGTTCCAGCCCTCGTACCACTGGAATTGAAAAGCACTTGCCACCTTTTCTTTAAGCAACAAGACACACCCTTAGCATTGTAATTAACAGAGCATAAGACATGCTGAGCATGTGGGTGGGCATAAATTCACGCAATGCATACTTTTTGATATAACCGCTAAAGGCAAATAAGTAACGCCACCCCAAAACTGTGGACTATCACTGTTTATTAAGGGCATCGCTTACTGATTTTAAATAACGGCGGCTGACCGGGAGTTGTTCGTTATCACTCATAGTTAGAATTCCTTCTCGGCCAATCTTTTCCATCGCTGTCATGTGCGCTTTGTTTACCCAGAACGAACGATGAACCTGCATGCCATAGTCATTTGGTAATTCCGCCATAGCATTTTTAAGAGAATATAGAATCAAGGCCTTTCCGTTCAGTGTCACTACAGATAAGTAGTGCAATTCTGATTTGATATACAAAATTTCTGCTCGTATCGGCTCAGGTAACATTTCGATAAAATTTGCATTCAGAACTACATCTTCATGATTGCTATTACTAGACTCAATGGTTGCAGTCCCAATGTGGGTGAACTGATAGCCTAATTGAAATGGAGCGTTAATCGCAACCCAGCAAATAGTAACTGGTGGCGCGATGCCTGCAAATTCATCCAAGCACTCCATAAGAAAAGAAGAACCCAAGGGTTCACCGGCTAGAAGCACGTCGCTCACTAAACCAAGTGGGCTAAATACTAATGTCGCGATTACTCCAGAAACACATAGCTTTGCCCAAGAGTTCAAGCCTTTGATCAACCCTAGCCTCGATAGATTCATATGAATAACAATACAAATAACCATAGGAATTACGGTTTGTATTTGCCACTGAAGAATATTTGCGAACACACCCGACTCATTCTCTGGTGTGATTGAGCTAAACATTAAACCGAGAACCACAGATATTCCGAGAAAATATCGGCTTGGCTTAATCTCTCCGATTTGAAACTGACCGTTCATGCAATATTAGTGCCCATTGGTGCAAAATTTTGATTTATATGCATTTTTCTCATGCTCGATTAGGAAAAATACAAATTGTAAATACAAGCAATTAAATCTTTGGAGCATCTATGAAACACTATTTTAAACTATTTATCGCAACAGCCCTTATACATGTACTTAGCCAACCGTTACACGCAGCTAACAAGCAGGGCCAAGAACGTTCGCCTTGGTATTTCGCACCCGTTATCGGCATTAGCCAGCTATCGGACTTAACCGCTACTGCTGATAATGTTTTTGGATCAACTGGAGATGCAGAAGTAGGCATCGATTCTGGATTTGTTGCAGGCATAGCCGCGGGTTATCAATACGATCAAAATTGGTCAGGTGAGCTAGGGTGGGAGTATCGAACAAACGATAGCGCAGTCATGCTACCCAATGGCACACTTTTCAGTGAGGGTAACTACACCTCAAACTCATTCTCTCTAACAGGCAAATACGCCTTTGCTAATCAACGAAATTGGCAGCCATTTGTTGGGTTAGGCCTAGTTTGGTTACAAGAAATTGACGTTGACTTAGAAACCGATGGACAAGAATTCTCTTATTCGTCAAACAGCGATATTGGCTTTCAGTTGCTAGGCGGTATCAATTACCAGTTTAGCGATTCTGTTGAATTAGAGGGTGCGCTACGCTACTCGTCCATTCAGGACATTGAGTTGAAGCCCGAAGCTGGTGGTGATACGCAAGGAGCATTCGCCGATATTGATTATCAGCCGCTTTCGTTTCAACTGGCGTTGAAATATCGCTTTTAAACATGTCGTCTGATTTCGCGATTTAGATTATGCATTAGACACCATTTACCTTGGAGCCTGCTGATAAAAAGTAAAAACGGAGGCAGCGACAAATGATTCTCCTTTGTCGCCAACCTCTTTTATTCAGTAGTATTTTGGTCTTTTTGTGCGATCTGTGGAAAACAAGGGTCAAGTCTTGCCTTTCGCTAGTTACCATTAACGAGCAACTACCGAGTCTATCTATCTGCAATTTTTCATAAAATTTCTCTCTACCATGACGTAAAAATGACGCATTTCGACTCTAAAGCACTGTTTTCAAACAAACTGGGCTTCCGGCCCTCGATACCTCTGGAAATTCAAAACGCCCTGCTCTTTTTTTGAGGCTGGGCTTTTTTATGTGCATATCCAAACCAAGAAAGGACAATTTTGATAAGTCCGAGATTGTTATCAGGTTCCGTCACCTAACAGTCGGTACTGTAAAAATGGAGCTTCGAGAGTTAACCCTAAACAGCCCTCCAATTTTATAGATTGATTCGGCTCTGCCCCCTTTTTCGTTAAGGTCAGTACTGCTAAGGTGGCTGATCACCGTCCGTACTTCCGAGATATACGCAACGGTCATTCCCGCAAAAACGAAAATCACTCCAAACCAATTTTTCTCGAATCGCCCATGCTATCCACACACATCTATTTTTTAATTTGAGTAGTTACTTTAGCGGTGTATGTCTAATTCGTTTATTCAGCCCGAAACCATAAATGGGGTTTGCTCACACCTCCATTTTTAGGCCTATCTGTTCATTCAATGCGGTCCAGACTTTTGACTCTATGAGCTTTTGTGGAAACAACGCGTATGTTAGGATTCGAGCAGCCCTGCCAAGTACCCTCATCACCTCAATTTCAAGACAAGTTACCGGTCGTTACCGAAGATAAGGATATGAATTCAGTTCCGTCACAAAAACTAGAGCAACAATCTCCAGAAATTGCTCAAAAAATCATTTATGTTCGTGCTCCCAGAAGGTCTTGGAGAGAATTTTTACTGTTCCTCACGACGTTTTCCTTGTACAGCATGGCATGGACGTTCGGTAGAGCGCGAGACATACGCAACGCAACCGGCAATAACTTCACGCCTTGGTTGTGGGTTTTCGCTCCATTATTTGGCATCTTCGGCGCAATCGCTTATCAAAAATTATTTGATAACCTCGCTAAGGTTGAGGATGAGGAGAACACTAAACGCTGGAAATCAAAAAATGCACTTTGGCTTCTATTCTTTGTCGTTCTGTCGATCGCACTAGGCTTAGACAATGTTATCACCATTCCTTTTTGGGTGATTTTCATTTTATTGTTCGCGTTGGCGTTTCTGTTTTCGACGCTGCACCGGCGTTTTAATCAGTGGAAACTAAGCGATAGCTCACTTAGCTTCTACGGCAAAGAAAATGGATATGCGTGGTACGAATGGCTAGTCCTCTTGTGCACTGCTCCATTATTCCTTTTCATTATTTTCGAATACTTAATCTTACCGCTTAGGTTCATCAATACCCCCAACTACAACCACGGCCAAACAGTTACTAATGACGCGCGAGAGTTCAGCCTTACAATAGAGGGCGAAGGCTGGTACAAAGTTCCTTCAGGCACGCTTAACAACGAAACTACAAAGCTTGAAATGTATGGGCCAGTAGATGATTCATTTATCGTTATTTATGCATATGATAAGGATCACTCCATAAGCAGTGTTACAGGCTCTCGCTATGATGAACTACTGAATTCCTACGGTAACGCGAACTGTAAAGAGCGCCAAGTTTTTACTAAAAACACGAAAGGCGTTCATTCACTAATGGAATGTTATGGCCGAGATTGGACCGGGTATTACACAATCATAAGCGCCGTGGTCCAGCAAGACAGCAAGATTTTTGAACTCGTCGGTAAAATCACGCGCAAGAACAAAACAAAAGAAGACCCTGTGGTAGATCAAATACACAGCATGGCTTCATCTTTTCAGCCAATCTGAAGGCGGAGATACAACGATGAAAACGCTTAAAAAAATTGTACTTCTCATTGGACTGTGTCTGCTACAGGTAGTCAGCCACGCGGCCGAAATGTCCGTGAAGTGGAACGATGACAACGTCAGCTCAATATTAAATAAAGCCAAAGAATTAATGAAAGGCGGTGAATTACCTCCTATCGAAACGTCTCTGTTCAGAAATATTGAGATCAATATTGAAGCTGGCATTGTGAATAAGCGCGTTCGAGAGATTGTATTTCTCCCATCATTCACAGAGGCACACAACAATGGCACGCAATACTTAAATTGGGACAAAGCCACGCAAGGCCTCGTCATAAAAGAAGCCGCTGTTGTCCTACCGGACCTCAGCCACCGCCGAATGGACCCAGACAACATTCGCGTTCGAGACAATGACGTATACAACACATTCACCAATTCGAAGGAAGTGGTAATCCCGTTATCGGGGCTAGCTAACAAGAGTATTACTGTATTAGAGTACGAGAAGCGCACCAAGCTTAGTGACTTAGAAAGTATCTATGGTGACTTGTTTTACCCAGTCGGCTTTTCACAAGGTGTAGAGCAATTTCAATTGAGCGTCACAAGTGACGCAAACTTTGAGTTTGATTGGTCTAACGACCACCCTGACGTCGATTGTCAACTCCAAGACCATAAACTTAGCTGTAAAGCAGAAAAGCTCAAAAAATACCCGTACGACAACAATATGCTGTGGCGCGACGAGTTACCACATATTGCGATAGCAAAAAAAAGCAGCTGGAACGCAGTGGTTAAACATCTAAAGTCGGCATTCAATGATTCAAACCACCTATCACATGAAGTTCGAGAACAAGCCAAAAAACTGGTTAAAGGCGCTGATACCACAATGGCTCGAATTCATAAACTGCACGAATTTGCGTCACGTGGTATACGCTACGTGTCGATGTCTGAATTGGGTCATCGAATAACACCGCATTCATTTTCTGATGTAATTGAAAACCTGTTCGGAGACTGTAAAGACAAATCTGCACTATTAGTAGATTTGCTCAAAGCTATCGGCGTTGACGCTTACCCTGTACTTGTTGCAACCGAACGTCGAAAGCCAGCTAAACTCAAAGTTCCGTCAAGCCTCTACTTTGACCACATGGTGGTCTGTTTTGAGTTGATTGATAAAAATTACTGCTTAGATCCTACCGACAACAATACACATTGGCAATCAACCTCTTCGTGGGTGCAAGGCAAAGTTTCTCTGCCTTTATTAGAAGACGCTAAACCAGAAGTGATACCGGTTGATGACTACAAGTGGATGTTGCGCTATACCACTAGATCGGAGTTCGATGAGTTGGCTGCCGTGAAAGAATCGGTGACCAAAGATTACTGGGGCGTCTACGCCAGTGCTATGCGTCAGGGCTTTAACAGTCTTGATGAAGAAGCCGAGAACGAGTGGCTACTAAAAAACTATCACGAAAACGTATCGACTTTAGTCACACCAGTGTTCACGTTAAAAAATGTCGATAAGCTCACTAACTATCTCTCAGTGTCTTCCACTGCGGAATATGAACCCTACGTATCGCCAAACACAAGTTTAAACTCCACTGATTACGATTCGTGGCTAAGGTCAGAGTTAAAAAACGCCAAGGTAACGACAAAATATTATGGTAATTGGGTAGATGGCGTTTACGTGAAATCGACGGCTATTTATGATTTGAGCAAGCTATGGAAAGTCAAACGCCTTCCTGCAACCCTCAGCTTTATTGACGAATTTCTAACCTTACGCCGGGAAACCACTTTCAATAAAGAAGGTGAACTACAAATCACAACCGAACTATGGATCAAGAGCCACTATGTTGAGCAAAACGAAGTAGAAGACTTTAATCGTCGAATCGACATATTGATGAACGCCTCACAAATCCACATCGAAGGGGATTTAATCAGCTCAAAAAAAGGCTAGGTATAGCTCTTAACATAGATCACATTTTGTCTGCACTATAAAAGCGGCTAAGTTATCCTTCTTTTCATGATCTGATCTTTTTGGCAGCAACATTCTTACCAAGCATTGGCATTGCAATGGCCAGTGTCTTCAAAATAGCCGGAAAACAAGGGTCAAGTCTTGCCTTTCGCTAGTTACTATTAACGAGCAACTACCGAGTCTATCTATCTGCAATTTTTCATAAAATTTCTCTCTACCATGACGTAAAAATGACGCATTTCGACTCTAAAGCACTGTTTTCAAAAAATTGGGGTTCCGGCCCTCGGTACCAATGGAAACAAAAAATGCCCTGTTCTCTTTATTGAGACAGGGCATTTTTATGGGTGTTTTTTAGACAACTAGATAGCCGTAAGGGATGATTAACTCAGATATACTAAAAGCAGACGTTCAACTTGGATTAATAATTATTGTGAAGCTCTTAATTAGGCTGATAACCGCCACATTAGTAACCGTGCTAGTTTCGTCATGCGTTGAACCCGGAAGCTCAATTTCGCTAGAGGATTTAGATCCTGAGAGTTCAATGGCGTGGGGGGCTACCAAGTTCTTGGAAGATGATCGATTTCATTCAGTATCAATAGCGATATATGACCAAGGTAAAACGTACACTGGACACTTTGGTGAATTAACCCCTGGAGCGGGAAATACACCTAGCGATCTTACTTTGTATGAATTGGGCTCGGTATCAAAACTCTTTAACGGCACCTTGGCAGCGAAAGCGGTATTGGAAGGTCGCATTAAACTTGACGATAAAGTTACTGAGTATCTAGCAAATGCCCCTGGGAACCATCGATATAAAAACCTTAGCTATTACGATAAGCCGATTCTCGTTCGCCACTTGCTGACTCACACGAGCGGTTTCCCCAATATTATTTCAGGGCTAGATAGCAAAGAGACTTTCTTTAAGGAATTAAGTCAAATAGAAATTAGTAGCGTTCCAGGAAGCAATTATTCGTATTCTAATACAGCTCCAGAGCTTATGGCTTATATCTTAGAGGTTGCATATCAACGCGCCTATCCCGAGTTGCTAGAAGGTCTATTTTTGTCGCTTAATATGAAAGATACGAGCTATCGTTTAGATGCAAAGCAAAAAACTCGTTTGATTAAAGGCTATAACGGAAGTGGTGAGTTGATGCCCAACTTGCACAGTTCATTGTGGGGCGGATCAGTGGGCTTACATTCCACTTCAAGAGATTTAATTGAGTTTATGAGATTTCAACTTGAGAACCCAAATAAACCATCTAATGAAAGTCGCAGAGAGTTATATTCAATCAATAGTGATTATGCTGTCGCTTATTTTTGGCAATCAGTCAGAGAAAAAGAAGCGGTTTCATATCGGCATCACGGAGGAATCTATGGGATGCAGAACTGGTTAATGGTATACCCAGAGCATGGCATTGGGATATCGGTGATTTCCAATGTCAGCTTTAACGGTGTTGGGAATCGTTTAGAGAGACTATCCAACGATTTGCTAAGCGATCTCTTAAGACTGAGAGAATGAGTATTATGAATACACCTTTAGGCAAAATAGTGACCAGGTAATACCTGAACTTTCGATTTTTTTGCTCAACCAGAACCTACAAATGACGGAAGACTAACGCATTTTCATACTAATGGGTTGTTTTCGAAAAATTGGGGGTTGCTACCCACCTAGCGCTGGAAACTAACATGCGCTGCTCTCGTATTTGAGCAAGACTTGTTTATGTATTTATTCAAATCAGTGACGGACGATTATGAATAGTCCGTCACTGATGTCAAGCTACCCCCAATAAATGCTCTGTGCCTAAAAAAATAGATCCTCCCGGGTTAACCCGAAATACGCTCTAATTTATAGATATCGCAAAAAACAGAACTTAACAATGGATTGACGTTACTGGACAAACTTCAGCCTAATTTGAATAATGTAAAAGGCCGTGCAATACTCAAAACGTAAATCATAAAACTCAAACCAAGGACGATACCAAATGTCAGATGAAAAGAAGTTGGAAGAATTGAAGGCCCACCTTGAGGATAACCCGAAGGTACTAAAAGCCTTTTTAGATAATCCAATGACAGCGAGAATTGCCACCAAGTTAGGGTTGACCGGAGACAAAGAATTTGTACCTCCAGGGCCAACCATGCCAAGCATTCCCGCGCAGCCAGACACTTCCGGCGAAAAAGCGTGGATTGAGGAATATTGGTGGGGTATCGAGATCCACACTAATGAAAAACTAACCGATAATATTGTAGACGGTGTAACGGTTGGGGCACCGCTATCGGCTTTGATTGTAGCCGTATTAACAGCAAGCGGGTTGCTAACGGCAGGAGCGGGGACAGTCATTGGCGCGGCTTTTGGTGCTGCTTTTGCCGCAAAGACTGCGCAGATCAAAATGGTTCATAACAACAATGGTGTTTATTGGCCAATCACCTGGCTTCAGTGGGGGGCTGTTCTTGCTGCTGCACCAGGAGGCCCAGTTTCGCTCAGCACTGCGATAATGGCCTTTATTCATCCTGTTCGTAGGTAGAGCTTTAATGCGTGGCATCTCTATTGGAACGGATAAGGGCCAGTAACCTAGTGGTAAAGATTATCTTGAGTATTTTTTTCTTGAGCTTTTACACCCTCACTGGGTGTTCAAGTTCTAAGGAACCCAAGCCTGTACCTGAGAAGTACCAATCCTATAAAGCGCTTACCGACCCTGAACTAAAATCAGGGTCCCTGTCATTGGTACGAATTGTCAACTACGATCAAAAAGATGTACGAGGAGTACGCGGCGCTTTCTACGACATTCAGAAACAACAATACTCTGTGCTTGTTGAAGCAAATGATGTAAGCCATATGAGTAACATATACGAGCTGCTTACGTTTGATATTGACGGTCGTGCAATAGCTGAGCGAAAGTCGAACAAAGATGAAAAAATCACCAGACTATACTGGTCACATAACCATATCGATACAATCGATGGTTCCGTTTTTTTTGGAACTCATTATGTCGATGTGTTCCGTAACAACAAAGTCACTGCTGTAGCATACGAACAAGAGATCGATATCAGCACACTCTCAATCGGGCAGTTTAAACAACTTTACGAGCAGGCAGACCTTGTTTATTACGGGCGCGTTACTTACGACTTTGAAACCGAAGAGCTGGATTACCTATTTAACGCTTTTATGCGGATAAAAGGAAAATGGCTTAAGCTGACAACCACAGTGGCTACGAAAGAATATGACCCGCAACCTTTGAATCGAAGCAAAAGATCCTCCGAGGAGGAACCGTCAGCGCAATCGGCTTCGGAATTATTCTATGCGGTCTCACGAACCACTAGAACTAGAGGCATTCATTATGCTTTAAAGACACCTAAGTCTTATCCAGCGAAACTTCGAAAGGAGCTTATCAACCTAACTGCAGATAAAGAATACACCCCCCCGCTCCTTAAACAAAAGTATATGGCTAAGGAGAAGTATGTTTCTTGCAGTCTAGCCGGAGCATTTTCTCCGACTGGAGGGAACTGCAAGTCAGGGTGGACTGGCGCTTTCTACATGGAGTTGAGTCTAGGCGGCGATGTATTCCAGTTTAAAACTTACGGCGACCCCAGTGTATTTCAGTCAAATCCAGAAGACGCGCTAATACTCAAGAACATAAGCCACCCTTTAACCATTCTTCAAATTGAAGCAGGTTCGAGTGACAACGGCCTATACCTTGTGATCAAGGGCGATTCTTAAAAGGTTCGTTAAATAACGTAGTTACCACACTTAAAATTAGAATGTCAGCTTTAGGCAGATAGCCTACGTTTTTGAATCCAACGCTACCAAGGATTTGTGCTCAACTATAGTTCATAGACGGCATATCGTGCTCTCAAGGGGGGGGCTGAAAACACTTCGGATTAAGTCTTTCGATATCTCTGAAAGTAAAAACGAAGGCGGTGACAAATGACTCTCATTCTCCTTTGTTGCCGACCTCCTTTATTCAGTAGTATTTTAGTCTTTTTGTGCGATCTGTGTTTACGTTGCTAGTACTGGCTGATAACAAAAATTCAGAATGGCAGCTAAGGGCAAATAGCGGTGGCACTCTCTTTTTGAGGCTGGGCTTTTTATGAGTTACTTTAGTCAACTAGATAATCGCAATGGTACTTTTTATAGGTAATAACCTAATCAATCGAGCTGCCGAACTTTCCAAAATGTGCTCAACTTTATGAGCATTAGTACGGCTAACAATATGGACAGCGCCGAACATCCAATCAATCCAACCGCCAAATCTGGGAAAAATGGGTATATCGAAAATAGGTTTATTTTGTTCAACCCTGGAATTACGTAGGCCATTGCATAGCCGTGAGCAATGAGTAGAGAGGGAATGATAAAATGTTTAAAGCGTGTTCGTGTGGGTTTGCTCGTTTTAATGCTTCGATAAATACAGAAGCACAATACTAATATCGTTCCGTATAGCGCGATCAATGATAGTAAGTTGGTCGTGTTAAGTTTCTTTGCTAGTCGTTCAGAACCCAAAATAGTTTGGCGAACATTCCATATGAATTGAGAATGCAGGGCGCTGGTGTAATTTGTGAGAATTACGAAGCCAATATCGGCTTTCCGGCTATTAGCGTCGGTAAACCCAAATTGACTGCTAAAGCCCCCATTATTGCCACCATGCTCGTATACAGTCATGTCTCCCTCTGTTGATATTTGCCAACCTAGCCCATAGTGTGCAATATTTTCATCCGTTCTAAATAAGCTATCACGCATGTTTTTAGTGACTAAGCCTAATTCGCCTTGGGATACTTCGAGAAGATACTTGCTTAGATCTTCAGCACTCGCTGATACCCCGCCGTCGCCCATTTTCATACGCCCAAGTATAAAAGGGCGTTCTACTGAAATGCCAAACCACTGCGGAAAGCCTATCGCCGGTTCCGCTGTTTTATTCACGGGAATTTGTACGAAACTATTGCGCATATCCAACGGCTGAAAAATACGTGCAGCGATGACGGCCTCATACGGAGCGCCTTCAACGACTTCGATTAAATGGCTGACAATATGATAGTTGCTGTTTGAATATTCATAGCTACTTCCGGGCGCGCTCACTAATTGGCTGTTCTGTAAGGCTTTCACTGAACGTTCAGTTGCGTCGGCGCCTCGGTACTGGCTATTCTGAGTGAAATTGCCACTTTGAGTAGAGAAGCCACTGTTGTGCTGTAGAAGGTGTCTAATGCTAATTTGGTCGGACTGAGATTTATCGGATGTTCTAAACCAGTGAATGTGGTCGACTACTTTGTCGTCTAATGATAGTTTTCCATCGTTCTCTAGTTGCAATATTAATAACGCACTAAATGATTTTGTCATCGAGGCTATTTGAAACGGCGTCTGTGGGCTAATACGGCTATTTTCATTGTCACCTTTACCAAAGCCCTTTGTATAAATAACCCTGCCTGATTCAATTAATGCAATTGATACACCCGGTATGTTTTCATCGGCCATGCCCTGATTTATGTAGCGTTCGATATCGTTAAGGCGCTGGTCGGTAAAGTGAGTTTCTTGTGCGTGAACTGATAATGTCAAGTTTGAAAACGCAATAATTAAACTAATTTTAATACACAAATTCCACATGCTTTGGTTCTCAGTTGCTCGCCTAACTAGGCATTTAATAGTAAGACTCTTTAGTTTGCTCAAAGAGACATAAAGACACTTTAGTTACCTGCCCGAGAAGTGCGACTGGTTTTACGTAAAGCGGTTGGTTTTATTCGTCAATTACGTTACTTTCAATTCACGAATCGCGAATTGCACTGTCAAATGGAAATCAATCGAAAGAACGTTTTAATTGGGGTAGGCACTTTTTTTGCTGTCAGTGCTTTATTCACGTTTTTAGGCATTTACGACTCCAACAAAATGCCTCTTTTACAGGGCTTTTTCTTTTGGTGTTCTACGATCGGTGCCGCGACGGTGATGGGGCTATTGGTTTTGTCTTGGGTATTCACAGGCCCTTTGCGCGACCGTTCAACACTTTTTAAACTGGTTGCTTTGTCCAGCATTTCTTCTTTGCCAGTGGTGGTCGTTTTAGCTTCATATAGTGGAGGGTTGCGTGGTGAGTGGCCAGCAATCAATTGGTTGATTCAATACGCTCTCACTCTCCCTATTACACTACTAGTTAATAGTGTGGGCTACCTTGCGCTAAAGGCGATGGGGTATATTTCCGATCCTTCAGATTCTGTGAGTAAAAGTGGTGTGTCTTCCGAACATTTTATGAAGCGTTTGCCGATTAAATATCAGAATGCTGAGTTATACGCTGTGTCGTCAGAGGATCACTATGTTCGAGTACACACGGATAATGGCGAAGAACTGATATTAATGCGCTTGTCAGACGCCCTCAAAGAACTGAGCGAGGTAGACGGGCTTCAAACTCATCGCTCTTGGTGGGTCGCAAGACAAGGGATCGCCGATTCAAAAAGTACCGGGGGCAAACACCATTTGATATTAAAGTCGGGTGGCAATGCTCCTGTTTCGCGCTCATTTTTAAAATCGACTCGTGACGCTGGCTATTTATAGGTGGCTTTTTAATCTTCGTCTTCTACCAGTAAAGGGGAATTTTGTTAAGTCCGAGATTGTTATCAAGTTCCGTCCCCAAGTAGTCCGTACTTAAAAAATGAAGCTTCGAGAGTTAACCCTGACAGCACTCCAATTTTATAGATTAATTCGGCTCTGACCCCTTTTCGAGTACGGTCGCGAGAATTTCTACTTAGAACTATACGATGGATGATATAGCGATGTCGGCGATGTCTCTTAATTCAGTTATGGATTTTCCACTGCGACATTGTACAGCCAGTCCCAACGATACCGCGGTAATGTAATTTGACAATTTAGTAACATCAGCTTCTGCCGGTAGTTGACCCACGGAAATTTCATTGCTTAGTATTTGCTCTAACTCAGCATGGTGAACATTGCTGGCTTCAAGCAGCATTCTCGAGAGTCCAGCAGGAAAATTCGGGCTCTGCGCCTCTGCTTGACTCTTTACGTACAAACACCCAAGAGGCGTATCCGAATCCGCCATGAGATCGATCAAACCATAGAAGTAGTTGCTTAATCTGTCGCTCAATGGCGTTTCACTGGCACCTGTTAAGAGATCAAACTTGGGTTTTACGTACTCGGAAAGATAAAAGTCAAAGCAAGCCGAAAACAAATTCTCCTTATTACCAAAGGTGTTGTAGAGACTTGGCTTGCTAATACCTAACTCGGAAATCAATTCAGATAACGACGTATTGGTATAACCGTGATCCCAGAACAATCTCATTGCTTTATCAAGGGTTTCTTCCCTATCAAATTCCAATTTTCTTCCAACGCCCATCGTTTCTACTCTCTAATTTTTTACTCCGACATCATAGTCAATTGAACATCGAGTTCAACCAAGCTACTGAAAAATGTCACTGATGTATTTATTTTCAAATTTCTCTTGCATATTTTATACCGAACGGTATAGTACGCAAAATATACCATTCGGTACAATTTAAGTTAAACGTGTTAGAAGGTCAATCAATGTTAGACAAATTTTTAAAAGGAGTAATAAATCGGCCCATATTAGTGATGGCTGTGACATTGCTATTCGTGGCTGCAGCGGGTACAGGCTTACCTAAGCTTAGCTTTACCGGCGACTATCGTGTTTTCTTTAGTGAAGACAATCCGCAGTTGATTGCTTATGAATCAATGGAGAAGGTGTACAGTAAAAGCGACAGCGTTTCTTTCTTACTGCTGCCCGAAAACGGAGAACTACTCTCCCCAAAATTCTTACAATCAGTTCAACAACTGACAGATGATGCTTGGCAGGTGCCGTTCTCGACCAGGGTGGATTCCATATCCAACTTTCAATATACGTTTGCCGAAGATGATGATTTGATTGTTGAAGACCTGATTTCCGATCGCACGCAATTCTCCGAAGAACAAATCGAGAAAATTCGCAAGATCGCGGTTTCGGAACCACAACTCGTCAGCAAATTCATTTCCCCAGGCGCGCACGCTACTTTAGTCAACGTGACCATCAATATGCCGGGAATCGATACTTTGAGCGAGGAACCTCAAGTTACCGCTAAAGTTCGTGAACTGAAAGCTCAATTTGAAGCGGAGAACCCTGGCTCACAAGTTTACCTGTCTGGCATTGTCATGATGAGTGCGGCCTTTGGTGAGGCGGCGATGGTTGACAACGCGACTTTAGTCCCCTTGATGTTTCTCATCGTCATTTTGACTGTTGGCCTATTGCTTCGAACGATCTTAGGAACGGCGTCACTTCTGGTCATAATCATCATCAGCATTGTTAGCACCATGGGGCTCTCTGGGTGGGGAGGCATTTCGTTAACCGGAGCGTCGGCTTCTGCGCCAATTATGATCCTGACACTGGTGGTCGCCGACTGCGTGCATGTTCTGACAACGGTGCTTTATGAAATGCGTGGAGGCATGCAACGTAAGGAAGCTATCTTCCGTAGTTTGCAGGTGAACTTTCAGCCTATTTTGTTGACCAGCGTCACGACGGCAATTGGATTTCTAAGCATGAATTTCTCCGATTCACCTCCGTTCAACGATCTAGGAAATATGGTTGCTGTTGGTGTGATGTTGGCCTTTGTTTTTTCAATAACGACGTTTCCAGCGATCCTATCTAAACTTCCAATGAAAGTGAAAGTTCAGGAGAAGGCTGGCTTTGATCTAATGGACCATATCTCCAAATTCGTTATACGTCGTCGCAAGCTTCTGCTCCCTCTGGTAGCGATTGGAATTGTTGCGATGGGCGTCTTTGCGCCGCAAAACCAATTGAACGACGACCCAGTACGTTACTTCACCGAAGCCACCGAATTCCGCCAAGCCACCGATGCGCTGTCGGATAACATCTCTGGCATGACCGTAATTGAAATTTCGGTAGGCAGTGAAAAAGACAGCGGTGTAAACGACCCAGCGTTCCTAAAGGACCTCGAAAATTTTACGGTCTGGCTTCGCGATCAACCAGAGGTTGATCACGTTAATTCTCTGAGTGACACCTTTAAACGTCTTAACATGAACATGCATGGTGATGACGAACAATGGTATCGACTTCCAGAGAGTAAAGCGCTCTCAGCCCAATATCTTTTGATGTACGAAATGTCCCTTCCGTATGGGCTTGATTTGAACAATCAAATTAACATCGACAAATCGGCAACACGTGTCGTGGCGACTATTAAAAACCTTGATTCGACTGGGTTACTTGAAATCGAAGACCGAATCAATGCATGGTTGAACAACAATGCTCCGCAATACTCCGTGAGCATCACTGGGCCAAATTTGATGTTTGCTCATATCGCCCAGAGAAACATTTCAAGCATGTTGATGGGTACGCTACTCGCTCTGGTACTCATTTCGTTCTTACTTGGAGTCGCTCTAAAGTCAGTTCGATATAGCCTGTTGAGTTTAATTCCTAATCTGGCTCCGGCTGTTGTTGGATTCGGACTGTGGGCACTCTGGGACGGTGAAATCAACATGGGCTTAACGCTCGTCATGGGCATCACCTTAGGTATTGTTGTTGATGATACCGTTCACTTTTTGAGCAAGTATCTGAGGGCCAGAACACTGCGTGGTGAATCAGCCGAAGAAGCGGTGCGCTACGCGTTTGCAAATGTAGGGCGTGCGCTGTACATCACTACCCTCGTCTTGTTCTTTGGTTTTATGTGTTTAGCACAGTCACAGTTCAAATTGAATGCGGATATGGGCTTACTAACCGCCGTCATTATTCTCTTTGCGCTGATCATTGATTTCTTACTCCTTCCTCCTTTGCTAATAAAGTTGGATGCCTATCTGCACCCCAATCAAAATTCATCTAATGCCTTGCAGCCAGTTGCTCAGCATCCCACACAGGCCTAGAACTCTCTTTTTTATCGGTATAGACAAATGATTTACAAAACAAATTTAACGAAACTGCAACAAAGCCTTTCAATAGCGGCGCTCTTAACTGCCCTGCCTTTGTTGATAACAACTCCCGCTTCAGCTCAAGACCAATCCGCGCAAGAGCGCGGGCTGGCCATCGCTACCGAAGCCAAGGTACGTGACACTGGATGGGGAGACAGCAGTGCCTCAATGATCATGGTTTTGAAGAACAAACAAGGCCAAGAAAGTTCGCGAGAATTGCGAGTCAAAGCGCTCGAACTAGACAACGATGGTGATAAAAGCCTAACCGTTTTCGATAAGCCACTTGATGTTAAAGGGACTTCCTTTTTGAGCTTCTCACACATCGATACGCCTGACGATCAATGGTTATTTCTACCCGCACTAAAACGCGTAAAAAGAATCTCATCACGTAACAAATCAGGCCCCTTTATGGGCTCCGAATTTGCGTTCGAAGATTTAAGTTCCTTTGAAGTAGACAAGTACAGCTACACATACTTGAACGACGAAACAATCGATGGAATGGAGCTTTATGTTATCGAGCAGATTCCTAACGATGAGTTTTCCGGTTACACCAAACGCGTAGCTTGGCTTGATAAAGTCCACTATAGACCGTTTAAAATCGATTTCTACGACCGTAAAGGCAGCTTGCTGAAAACACTCACCTTTTCACGTTATCAACAGTACCTAGGCAAATTTTGGCGAGCTGAAGAGTCGACCATGATTAACCATCAAAGTGGTAAATCTACGCTATTAAGCTACTCAGACTACAAATTTAACATCGGCCTTAAAGACAGCGACTTCAACAAAAATACGTTGAAGCGCGCTCGTTAAGCTTTACTAAAATCAGACAGGTTAGTTGACATGTATTTCAGGACTATGGTTGTCGCCTTACTGGTTTCGATGGGCTGCGCAAATGCGCAACCCGTCGATATTAACACCAAGGTGAGTTTGGAATATCGCCACTTTGTTGATTCCCCTATCCACGTTGGGCAGTCGGGCAGGAGCAACAGTTCCGTATCGCTGGAACCTGAGTTCTACTGGACTTCCGATGACGGAAACCACAGCGTTTTGTTTAAGCCATTTGCTCGGTTGGACGAACGCGATGACGAACGCACCCACACCGACGTTAGAGAACTTTTGTGGACATACGTTGATGATGGTTGGGAGCTCAAGGCTGGCATTGGCAAAGTGTTTTGGGGTGTGACTGAGTTTCAGCATTTGGTGGACACGATAAATCAAAACGACGATGTGGAAGACATAGACGGAGAAGATAAACTTGGGCAACCGATGGTCAATCTTTCCTTGGCTCATGATTGGGGTATCCTTGACCTCTACCTTCTTCCATACTTTCGAGAACGTACCTTTCCAGGAGTCGATGGTCGGCTTCGAGGGTCACAGGTGATCGACCAGAATTCAGCTGTTTTCGAATCTTCAGCGGGCAAGGAACGGCTGGACCTAGCTGTTCGTTGGAGCCATTCGTTCTCTGATTATGATGTTGGAGTGCATTTTTTTGAAGGAACCAACCGAACTCCTGTAGTCCAATTCGATGACGACAGACTAACTCCGTATTATCAACAAATGACCCAAATTGGTGTTGACCTACAAGCGACAAAAGGCGACTGGCTGTTGAAATTTGAAGCGCTTCATCGAGACACCTCCCTCCAAGACTATTCAGCCGTGCAGGCTGGTTTTGAATACACGTTTGTGGGGGTCGCGGGTAGTAGCGCCGATATAGGCATGTTAGCGGAATACTCGTGGGACGAACGCGGCGACGAATTAGGCGGCAGTGACTTTCAAAACGATATTTATGTCGGTACGCGGCTCGCGTTCAATGACACTCAAAGCACCGAGTTACTCATCGGAGGTGGCTACGACATTGACCATGAAGGCAGTAAGTTCATAGTTGAAGGAAGCCGGCGCTTGGGAAGCAACTGGAAAGCAATAATCGAAGCCCGTATTTTTAACGATAACTCAGAACTTGCTCCAGCATTCGGTCTAAGACGAGACGACATGCTTCAGCTCACCATCGAGCGCTATTTCTGATCTTTTATTCGCAAATTTGCGTGCGTGATTCTAAAAAATGGACTGCGAACTAAAGGGCTCTCATTTATCGACGTGGTTCAAACCGAACTAAATCGATTTGTTAAGCCCGTTTAAGCTAATAGAATTGCAATAATGTTAGTACTCTATGTTCCAAACCTGATTCATGTACGGCTTATCAAAAATTCGCTCAACCATGATCAATGAAAGCTCTGAACAAAAAGACACATTTGATATAGGGTCATCACAGTATCGAGTCTCGTCCCGCTAGCTTCGCGAGTCGATTAATGTCAGCCGAGTTATATCTTACGTGATCCAATCGAACATCATCACTCATGAGAACGGCAGCAATAAACGCCCTACCGATCTCGACGGTTGAAGTCGCAAGTCCAAAGGGACGCATCAAGGGTGCGAATATCGAAGAAAAGGCGTATGCACTGACGTTGTGTTTAATGCCTCTTTTAGCAACAATAGTGCCTGGTCTGAAGATAAAAATGCGCTTAAAAGCTAAGGCTAGTATCGCGTTTTCGGTTCGACCTTTCACTCTCGCCCACATGGATTTACTGGTGCCAGTTTCGTCTGCGCCTGCTCCTGAAATAAACACAAAACTGCATTCAGGGCTTTGTTCAGTCAATCTTTGAGCGGCGGCCACTGTAAAGTTAAAAGTGACTTTAGTATATTGCCGTTCAGTGAGTCCGGTTTGTGGAATTCCAATTGCCCACAGGCACCCATCAAAGTGTTGAAACTCTATATCAAGCGAAGAAAAATCATTAAAATCATGATGAATTATTTCACTCAACTTGGGGTGCGAATGCCCCGTGGGCCGTCTAAGTACGCACACAACCTGAGTGATTTGAGGGTGATCAAGACATTCAAGTAGTGCACCATGACCAACCGTGCCTGTTGCTCCAAAAATTAATATGCGGCTCATAGATTCGTCATGTGAAAATTATGGTGTGTTGGTGTTCAATGAAGATAAAAATGAGAAAACAGCCTCAGATGAAACGCTCAATGAATGCCATTTGTGATGCAATAAATGCATTGCTCATTCCCGTATCGACCATATCAAAGCCGTGGATAGCACCGTCAACTTCAACGTAGCTGACATCGACACCAGCGGCTGATAAGCGTCGAGCGTATTCTCTGTCTTCATCGAGAAAAAGGTCAGAAGTACCAACCCCCAACCATGTCGGCGGAAGCCCTGACAATTCTTCTCGTTGAGCAGGAACAGCATAGATGGGCGCCGGGTGTTCCAGAGGAGTTGTGAGATAACTCGCCCAGCCAAACAAATTGTTTCTATTACTCCAAACTCTATGGCGAGGTTTATCTAACTCACGTATCGTCGCCGTACGCGCATCCAACATCGGGTAAATTAAGCATTGCGCTGACGGTTTTCGTTTGCCTTCATCATGTAAACGTTGAACAAGAGAAGCCGCTAGCCCGCCTCCAGCGCTAACACCGCCTAGCACGATTTTTGAAGGGTCAATGTCGAAAGACTCTGAATTGTCATGCAACCAATGCCAAGCAAAATGGCAGTCATCAAATCCTGACGGGAAAGGCGCTTCGGGTGCAAGTCTATAGGCTGGGCAGAACACAGGCACGCCAAGCTTTCTTGCTAACTGTGTCGCGTGACTTAAAATATCGCGATTACTGCCAATCACGAATCCCCCCCCATGGATGAGAAACAGCGCTCCAGGACGCCTAACTATATCCGGTTGCACGATGCGCATTCCCTTAGCGGAATTGATTTCTTCAGAAATGGAAACCTCCGAAACATCAAATTTCGGGGTGACCACATTACTAACCAGCCTCATTAAACGATAGGTCCATTTATTGACTACCAGCCAGCCCACTTTCCGGTCGGCGGCCATTAACTCCGGCGCGGTTGCTACGCGTGAAGCTGAGGATACAGAATATTTCGGCGTGGACCGGATCGATTCGTGCTTAGAGTCTTGCATTTTCATGTTCACATCATTAACTAAGAGGCTCTGAATTTTCGTGGAGACATTCCAACTTTAGATTTGAATACCTTAGAGAAATGCTGAGGATACGCAAACCCTAGCTCATAGGAGATTTGAGTAATGCTAAGCTCACTCTCTGACATCAAGTTTTGTGCCTTCTCTACTAAAAATAGGTGTATGAGTTCTAACGCACTTTTTCCTGTTTCTTGTTTCAATAAATCACTCATATAGTAAGGAGATAATCCCAGTTCCTGTCCACAATATTGAACGGTGGGAATGCCCATTAGGAGCGGTCTATCACTGATATAATAGTCGTTTAAGAGCGTTTCAAACCTACCAACGTAACTTTTACTTAAATCAGAGCGAATGTAAAACTGCCTGTCATAGAACCGAACACAATAGTCCAAAAGTAATTCAAGATTCGACCTAAGTAATGCTTGTGTGTGACGGTCGATATTTTGAGTGGACTCGTACTCGATTTTTGCAGAGATACCACTCACGATTTCAATCTCTTTTTCAGACAGATGCAGTGACTCGTCTATTTCATATTCAAAGAACGTATATTGCTTTATCTTTTTGCGAAGAGCCGAATGCTTGATCAAATTTGGATGAAACGCAATCGTCCACCCAATAGCATCGGGTTCGACTTTCACGTTGTTTGCCAACGCTTCTTGTCCAGGAGAAATAAAAACCATCGAGCCATCTTTGAAGTCGTAAGTACTTCTGCCATACCCCATAGCGCACTCAATACCGTCTTTCAACGAAACCTGATAAAGGTCGAACGCGTAACGAGTTCCATTTTTAATTTTGTCTTTAAAAACGGCGTGAGGAAGAACAGTAATTAAAGGGTGTGAGGGCGTAGGAAGACCCAAATAGTCGTGTATATCCGAGATGGATTTTATATGGACTGCCTCATTCATTGTCTAAGACTCTAATCAATGTACTCTGCCTGTCACTCATCGTGTCGGTACCAACATATCAGTAATTATCCCCATAAGCTCTTTTTCAGGCATCGTTTTCTTCAGACGACTTAGGTGTTCAGCATCGCTTCCAGACACATTATGTATGGGTGTATTTTGCGTCACACACAGATAGACCTTATCAGCAACGTCTTGTGGGTTGGAGCCCTGAACTTCATGCTTACTCATTTGTTCTGTACTTACGTTCATTTTCTGATTCATTTTTTTGCTATAGGCTCGAATTTGATTGTCGCCATTGCTTAAAATTCGGTTTGATATCGAGCTGAATAGATTAGTGTCGTACGCTCCTGGAGCGATAACCTTTACCCCAATATTGAAGGGGGCATATTCCAGCGCTAGTGCCTCCGTCAGTCCTTCGATAGCGAATTTAGCCGCACTGTAAATGGACGCAAACGGTGAGCCAATAATTCCAGCTAAAGATGAAATGTTGATGATCATACCTTCGCCTTGTTTTCGCATAATGGGAAGAACCTCTTGAGTTACACGAATGACTCCATATACGTTGGTATCAAAAATGGCATCGATCTCATCGTCGTCCCATTGCTCGAAAACACCCACACCTGAGATTCCAGCGTTGTTAATCAATGCATCAATGCATCAATGCGACCAAATTCAGCCATGCCTGCGGCCACGGCTTCACCAACACTATGTTGCTTTGTCACATCAAGCTTGGTCACAAGGACATTACTAAGCTCGGCAAGCTCGGCTTCTTTCTCAGGTGAACGCATAGTAGCAATGACATTCCAGCCCTTACTCTGGAAGAGCTTGGCTGTCAGCCTGCCAAACCCCGTACTGCAACCTGTGATGAGAATCGTTTTATTGTTCATGTCTATTTCTTGTAAGATTATTTATTCAATTTCTTGAATCGGAAGCCATTGAGAAAGCGCTTTTTCCGTGATTTTTCTAATACGCTTCCTCTTATCAAAATTTTGAGCATCGCGATGGTGAGGTCTAGTCTGATCCTCGTTCAGATAAATCCCATTCACACCGCTGAACTCACTGGAAATAGCAAGTCTAACCAGTCGATCGGCCCCTACTTCCGCTGGAGACGCCATAATGTTCATGATGGCTTGCATGATTTTCTCTGGGCCGCTTAAATTGCTGAGCAGGTTAGATCGGATGTAGCCTGGACAAAGCGAATTTACCGTCGCACCACTTCCTTCCAGCTCGAGTGCTAAATCGATGGAAAACATATTCATGGATAACTTCGATTCGACGTAAGAACTGTTGGTATCAAAATCCGTTTTTACCGAAATCTCGTCGCAATCAAGCTCATCTAAAAACTCGGTGTTGGTGGTCAGATTAACAATTCGTGAAGGGGCCGATTCGCGCACTCGTTTTAAAAGACGATTAGTTAGAAGGTATGGGCCAAGATAGTTAACCGCCCAATTTGTCTCAAAACCATCTGGAGTGATGATCCGTCTATTCAAATTGATACCAGCATTATTGATCAGCACATCAATGTGAGGGGTGTCAGCTAAAATCCTATCAGCGCACTCATTAACACTCTCCATTGAAGCTAGATCGCAACAATACAAGCGTGCAGTGCGCTGATCATCCATACTTTTTAGTTGTCGAATTACTTCTTCACTCTTTGCTCTATTTCTACCTAAAAGCACAATATCAGCGCCCATCTTAAAGAGTATCTCAACCGCCACTCGGCCAATTCCATCAGTGCCGCCGGTAAATACGATCGTTTTCCCCGACAAGTCCGTGTCCGCATCGGAAACACTGTACCTGGGGTTAGGCCGTCGTCGCTGAGGAAGAAAAAGATTTAGCAGAATTCGTGTTTTCGCGCTAATCAAACTCATTGTTATCTCGTGATACTTTTTTGTGATTAGCGTCTAAGTATACGAACTCAACACAAGGTAATACTTATGCATTTCACAAATGATACGTATGGAATTTCAAGTTTCAGTCATTCGAAATGGAATCGACAGGTTCGCTATTAATGTTAGATAAGTTTATTTCTTAATATCAATGGAGACTATGTCTGCGCCTTTAGATTACAGCAAATGGTTAATAAAGCGGTGTGATAGGTCTTCCCTTTTTTAAACTTCTACCTTTTCACGCAAACGTTCATTCTGACGGTGCAGCGTCCTCGTTTAAAGAGACCGTCAACTATGACAGCTTCACTCTGTCCCAAGTTACTCAGCTCGATAAATCTTTATTGGTAGAAATCATAAATGCCTTAAGCTGCTGAAATAAAGCTTGCCACAGAATCCGCGTTTCCCGTAAGCTAGCGAAAAGGCATCCAAGCATTTCCTTTAAAACATAGAGGATCTTTGGGGTTACCCCAAGGTGGAAGTTTACAATCATTACGCTGCAAGTACCTCGTTGCATTTCATGCAAAGCTGTACGTGCGAATTAAGAGTTGGGTGCCTTTTTTTGATTCAGGGAACCAGAATTTATATCAAGTGTCGAAGAACAACCAATCCTATTTTTGCAAACAACTGGCTGATTGGCTGTCTGTGACAGAGTGGCATTTTACTACTTTGATCGCCGTCTGCATCGAATCTATCAATGAGCTCCCAGACAATGCTGATCAATTTATTAGTGGTTTGTTGTTATCCTTTCAAGACAGACCTCCTTATCCTCTACTGCTAAGGTACGTAAGAGAAAGTGTGATAATTCAAAAATGGTTTTCCGATAACGTGATAGTGCCCTCGGTTAAGTCATTTAATCTAGGTACTTTAGAAACCTCTTCGACAGTAAATCCTGATTTTCCAGAACTAGACTCGCTTATTGATCTCGCTTATTGGCTTGGTATTTCTTATACACAATTAGAATGGCTAGCTGACGTAAAGCGAAATGATATTCACCAGGCGGATAGACATAAGCACTACCATTATAGCGTTGTGGAAAAGAGGCGCGGCGGTATGCGTTTGATCGAATCACCCAAAGCCCTATTAAAGCGAATACAAAGACAACTGTACTCTGGCCTATTGATTAAAGTGCCGGTTCATAGCGCCGCTCATGGGTTTAGAGCAAATCGAGGTTGTTTGACTCATGCGCAAAACCACAACAACAAAGAGTATCTGTTTACCTTCGACTTGGTTAACTGTTTTCAATCGATCGACTATTACCCTGTTTATAGAATTTTCCGCGGCTTAGATTACTCCAAAGAGGTAGCAAGGTATTTGAGCTGCCTTTGTACAAACCGCTATAATGGCCCTAGATCATTGTTCGCAATGTTAGATCAAGGACAGCGCAATCGCGTCAAACGACGTCATCTTGCTCAAGGTGCACCGACTTCGCCTGTGCTTTCAAATCTTGTTATGCGTGTGTTAGATAAGCGCTTGAGTGGCTTGGCTAAGAGTCTGGATTTACACTATTCGAGGTACGCCGACGACTTGGCATTCTCTGGTGATACGCATCGAGACTGGCGATTCTTAGAACCACTTGTTGGGTCTATTTGTCTCGAGGAAGGGTTTGAACTAAATTATCGGAAATCACGAACAATCCGTTCACATCAGCGACAAAAAATAACCGGAGTAGTTGTTAATGAAGGCCCGAATATTGATCGACGTTACTACGATCGATTAAAGGCAATTCTTACCAACTGTATTCGCCATGGTGTTGAAGCTCAAAACGTCGAAAACCATCGGGATTTCCGAGCGTATTTATTAGGTAGGATTACGTTTGTCGAAACTTTAAATAAAAACAAAGGGCTAAAACTGCTTGGTCTTTATCGACAGATCGATTTTAGGTGAGAAAAAAGTGAATTAGATTCACGTCGTATTAATGTGATCACGTCCTACTTTAACTGTATTTTTTGAGTGACCATATTCAGGCCCTACCAGACACTCTCAATTGAGAAAATTTCACAAACACCGATTCTGCACAATGAGGGACTTAACTACGTTGAGTTCCGTTTCCCGCCGAGATTTGCTTAGCAAATAGCGTACTCTTTTTCACTCAACCCACCTCAAAGTGACGCAAAATGTCGGTATTTAAATCAGAACAATTTCGAAATCTACACACAAACAATCCCCCCCTATTCTTGGTAAACATTTGGGATGCCGCCAGCGCTTCAATTGTCCAGGCATCAGGTTCTACCGCCTTGGCCACCAGCAGCGCATCACTCGCTTGGGCAAATGGCTACGCTGACGGCAACGCACTACCCAGAGCCGTATTGCTTAGGGCAATAGACAGCATCGTAAGAATTAGTAAGGTTCCCCTTACGGTTGATATCGAAAATGGGTACAGCGATTCACCAGATCAAGTTGCCGAACTTGTACTTCAATTAGCCGAGCGGGGTGTAGCGGGAGTGAATATCGAAGATGGTTGTGATCCAGCTGTGTTACTTGTCAAAAAAATAAATGCAATAAGGAGTCAATTGGGAACGGGTTCAATCTTTATCAATGCTCGAACTGACGTCTATTTGCAAGGTTTGGTAACTCGAAAGAGGCAATTAAACGAAAGTATTGAGCGTCTAAATAACTATGTTGCCTGTGGAGCGGATGGTGTTTTTGTGCCTGCAATGACGTCTCCTTCGGATATAGCATCCGTATCATCATTAGTGGCAGCACCGCTTAACGTCATGGCTTCTAGCGATTCAGATAACCTTGACGAACTAATAAATGCAGGAGCAAACCGAATATCATTGGGGCCTGCACCATTTATCGACGCCTACTCGACGCTTCTCGAAACGTCAAAAAAACCACTAAACACAACCAGCCGAAATCATGCTCTAACGTACGATGCGCTTAACGAAATGTTTTAAATCGGCTATTTTTGAAGTGCGCACTAATTTAATTCGGCTTCGTCCTTTGTTTGCCTAGCGGATGCGTGCTCGAAATATAAGTTTCTATAAATATAGTTTACTCTGCCCCCAAGGAATAGAAAACTTGCTACATTGCATAGCTCACTTAAACGGTATTCTCTCCTTGGAATTTTTGAGCTCCTCATTTTGAAGACGGCAATCCTAATATTTTTTTCTGCTTCCATTCTATTTGGCACCACAACCTTATATCGCTATTACAATGAAGACACAAAAGCAATAGAAGAGGCCAGAGCACTTGATAAATCAGCGCTGATAAAATCGCAGGTCGGAGTAACGCGTTATAAAGTGTTTGGTCAAGAAAACAGCCCTGTGGTTGTTCTTATTCACAGCTTTAACGGCTTCTTGGAATCCTGGAACCCTAATATTAGTGCACTGGTCAATGCTGGCTATAAGGTCATCGCCTATGACTTATTCGGCAGAGGGCTTTCCGATCGTCCACGAGTTAAATACGACCTTTCGCTCTTTCGAAACCAGCTTAACGTCGTATTAAAAGAGTTAGGAGTGGACAACGCGCACTTAGTCGGATCATCGTTCGGATGTGTTATCGCTTCAGATTATTCGTACCACTACCCAGAAAAAGTTGATGGACTAATAATGATTGGACCTGCAGGATGGCCTGATGAAGGAGGCCAAAATCCGATGCTGAATATACCAATACTCAGCGATCTGGTCTTTCACTACCTTGGCATGAATATTCTAAAACCGAAGGTTGAAGCCTATTTTGTAGAACCGTTGAAATACGCTGACACGATACAACAATGGTCTCGTTTTGCTAGCTACCCTGGGTTTACGCGCTCTGCCCTTTCCACGCTCAAACATTCTCCGGTATTGGACTACACAAGCGGATGGGAGAAGCAAGAAAGATTAAAAACACCAACCTTGTTCATATGGGGAAAGCAAGACGTTAGCTTTTCATTCGACAATGTGAAAAAGCTCCCCAAATTAATACCGCATGCAAAAGTCGTCGGAGTTGACAATGCTGCACATTGGGTAAACATTGAGCAAGCAGAAGTGGTAAACACGACAA
This sequence comes from Arenicella sp. 4NH20-0111, assembly GCF_040366405.1. Taxonomy (NCBI): domain Bacteria; kingdom Pseudomonadati; phylum Pseudomonadota; class Gammaproteobacteria; order Arenicellales; family Arenicellaceae; genus Arenicella; species Arenicella sp. 4NH20-0111. Next base: position 41,506 of record NZ_BAABWF010000002.1, on the reverse strand, counting down.
TAGTAGAGTTTCTGAACACGAATACGTTAGACCACTAGCTTGCTTTCTTTGCATGCCCCATCGATAAGCTTCTGTGGCTCCACCTGCAAAAAAACACCGTTAAAACGAACACCGTAAAATAGACAATGAAAGTAATATTCCTGATCGCAGTATATTCCCTTTTGATGGTTATGCAGCCCTCATTGGGATCTACCGAAAGTTCAGATAGAAATGAAGAAAAACCAAGCGAAGACAAAGTACATTTTTCTAAGCTGGCCTCTGGTGTTTGGATGCACACCAGCTACCGAAACGTAGAGCCATGGGGGCTGATTTTCACAAATGGTTTGGTCGTTGAGCGGGAAGCGTACAGTGTATTGATAGATACCGCATGGAATAATGAACAAACGGAGCAAATTATCGAGTGGGCAAAAAACACGCTAGGTAAACCCATTCGCTCGTCAATACACACGCATGCTCACTCCGATAAAATGGGCGGCATGGACGCACTACACAATGAAGGCATCAATACATTCGCTAGCCGTATGAGCAATGAATTAGCGCCCAAACGAGAACTGCTGGCAGCTAAAAACAATCTGGATCTTTCGACCGTCGGTGCTCAAACTCAGTGGGAGAAGTTAAGCGTACTGTACCCTGGTGGTGGGCACACTCACGACAATATTGTTGTTTATGACCAGGCAAGCCAAATCATATTTGGTGGATGCCTCATTCGGCCAGGCAAAAGCAATTCACTTGGCTATACCGGCGACGCCGATTTAGCTCATTGGTCAAAATCAGCTCAAAATGTGGCCAATGCGTTTCCCAAAAGTCGTTTGGTGGTACCGAGTCATGGTAAGCCTGGTGGTCGCGAGGTCCTAGAAAATACAATAGAGATAGCAAAACCCAAGATTGAGTAACGGTATTTTCAATTACGAAAGGCATCGTCCTTCGATGTGCTGTACCCCGTTTACGAACCCTCATGCACCAAAACTGGATTTCAGTTCGTGACTATTTCTGTCAACAGGCCCCTTGCTAAATCAGGAACAAAAATGAGGGTTCTCGAATGTGAAACATACTCTTAAACGCGTTGATTCGAACGTTCGATACCGCCGAGAACGAAAATACCCATACTTTTACACTTACTTTTACACTTACAAAGCTAAAACCAGCTAGCCTTTTAGTTAGTAAGTAGTACAAACTAACTGGTTTTAATTTTGGATGAATAGTCTTTAGAATCTACCTGACACTAATTTTCCGTAAGCGGACTGTTACTCTGCGATTCCGTGAACCGAAGCCCGATCCGCTGCGTGACTATCTCAAAGCGCGCAACTTCACGCCATCGTCTATCTAAGTTACCTATCATTCCATCATCAGCGTTATGCCACTCTTCTTCACCTGGGTCGAAGTCGGTATGTGACGTTTTTGTTGAATGTGCCTCAATCGTCAAAATGTAATTGGTATTGCTTTCTACCCCCAGAGCATCTCCCAACATGATTTCTGTCGTATGGATGTTATACGTCTGTATGTTGTAGTGGCAGGTAGTCTCAGGAAATGCAGAACTATTCTTCTTCCAGCACACCCTCAACCCAGTTCCGTAAGGTAGACCGTTTGTATTGTGATACTCATATTGGCTTCCTGATTGGTTCAGGCTAATGTTGACTTTAACCACATCGGAGAAAGTCGAGAAATGAAAAAAAGGGGTTGCCGAAAAAGTTCCGTGGAAATTGGATGTTGTTGCTGAATTCGCACTCATTGATAAAAACAAAAATGCAGCGGCGATAACTTTACTAATTGGTTTCACAGTATCTACCTGGTATTCTATTTAGTGGTTAAAGAACGGTTAAGTTGACCCACTCAGAGATGGAGTAGAGATAGCAACCAACCTCTCAAAACAAAGCAGAAGGCGCTTTGTTCATGGGCGATACTAATAAAAAATGTCACGAGTTTCTGGAGCCATATGAGCCCAATTTAGGTCATAAAGAGACAAACACTAAATCTGAGTGGGCTTACTTCCAGGTAAATTAAGAATCCATATCACCTAAGCTCAAACAGATTATGACTTAGATTTTACTAAGAATTGAGCTGGTGTTACCCCTGACCAGCGCTTGAATGCTTTTGAAAAACTGCGTACATCGCAAAATGAAAAGCGTTCAACAATTTCGTCAATATGCACGTTATTTTGCAGCCAACTTTCGGCTAGTTGTAGGCGTATTTCGTTTTGAATTTGTTTAAAACTGGTATCGTCTAAAGCCAGTTTCCTATTCAAGTGCCTGCCACTAATGAATAGCCTTTTTGCTATCTCATTTTTACCACACGCGGGGTACCGCCTGACTAAACCACGGACAGTGCTTAAAAAGCCACTGCTCGGCAACCTTTCCATGACTTCCTTTGCAAGCCCTAACATTCTCTCATGAACGAGAGCATTGCTATTATCGATTGGAAGGCTGAGTTGATCATGATGAAATTCCACCGCGTTTACTTCCTGATTATAGATAACGTCGCAGCCAAGTAAGCTATGCGCTTCAGAGACAGATGATGCAGAGGGGGGAGCGTGTGACAACAAGATGCTAAGTGGCGTAAATCTACCGCCGGTTAACAATTTAGCGAACCTAACTGTTGACGCTATGGATGCCTCAACTCTGTGTCGGCGAGCTCGCACATAGTGAGGTATATAATTAAGAGAACACTTATCACCTGATGAAGTAAGACTGAAGTGAGCAGTCTCGCTAACGATTGAAAGATGCTTGATAATATCCTCGATTGCATGCTCGAAAGTGTCACAGCTGGATAATAAAAACCCAACCACACCTAAATCACCAAGTTTGATATTGAGGCCAGCCCTAAGACCAAATATTTCGTCAGTGCTTTGATCCGCTAAATATTCCCAAATACAATCAACGGCATCTAACTGCAAGCGGTCCTTCAGTCGAACGTCGTTTAGCAGATTACTAATACTGTGCTCTGAGAGGGTTAAGGGAATATCAAGCGTCTTAACTCTAGACTTGACAAATTCAGCTGTCACTGTCATCCCTATATTTCTAGTGCCCATTTGTGTTCCAAAAGTAAAACTACTGTTTATTTTCAAAGGAAAAATAATAGTTAACAATCCGTAGAATTATTTAATTACTTTGACAGACGGTCTTATCAAAGAGATCAATAAAGAAAGCTAATTGCTCTGATAGATTAAATTTATGAACTGGGCATCTTGCTCTCTCAATCAAACCCGTAGTCAGGCGCTTGAGTAGAATAGGATTCGGCAATTGGCGGAATAACACCAAACATGACATTGAACGCGGCTTAAAACCTTCTACTAAAAACGGCGGTTCTAAATGGGGGGATTACACTCTGTCTTAACCCTGCTAAATCAATAAGAGCAGAAAGGGTTTGCTTTTCTCTCTTGATAAGAAACTGTGTCCTATTTCAACCAACTCATCATAACGGAATGTCGCGCAAAAAAAATAAGCCCAACGCCAATACTGATCGCGACCATCGGCATGATCTTCGCAGATACGCCGAGTACACTTAGCGCATCAGACAAAAAATAAACGTAAGATGTTTGAGCCAATACACCAACGATGGACATTCCGAAAAATACCAGGGCCCACTTTTTCTTAAGGAGCAAACATAAACTCCCTAATACGCCACCAACCACTTCGATGGCAAACACGGTATTGACCCAGTTGGGCATCCCTAAGTAAAGAGCCTGTTGCTCATCGGGCATTGCTTCAATCATATCTTCCAACATAAATACCCGCATAGAAAATGCGGACATGTCCATCAAATACCAAAGCAATGCGATAATAGCAATTAGCCAATACCACATTGGAACTTGAACCTTTACGTCATTGTTCATTGTTTCTCTATCTCCAAAATAACGCAGTTACCTAGAAGACAAATAGACATCGAGTTGTTCCATCCCGGCGCCCCAACCCTTGCCATGATCAGATCGAGTGCTTTCAAACGCCTGTGCCTGGGCTGGTGTCGGGTTTCGTGGTTCCCATAGAAATGTCAGCCTAGTTTTATCTTCTGATAGTTCTTCGAATATCAGAGTGGCCAGCATGTCTCTCGGCCAGTCGGGCACGTGCGTCATTGGTACCACCTCTCCTTGCTCATTCGACATGTACTGCAAAAACACCAGTTTTTCAGGCGGTGATACCTCTTCATACTTGGTGTATAGCCACATCTCGTGGCCGTTAGGCATGGTGATTTTGTGTAAGGAAGACCCGCCATTTTCAATATTGGCGTCCACGAATTCACAGGTACAACCTGGCATCGGAAACATCCAATTGTTTAAGTGTTTCACCTGAGTCCAGGCGTCAAACACAAGCTGCCTGGGCGCATTGAATTCTCTTACAATCTCGGAAGGTTCTACTTTAACTTGATTCATTTCTTTCCTCTTTCTTGAATCTCTACAAGATAGCTATCTAATTGATCTAATGAGCCACCCCAATATTTTTCAAATTGGTGCATCCATTCTTGAATTGGCCGAAACTCTTCTGGTTGAACTTTGTACAGTCGCCGTCTCCCATCTTTTCGTTCAGAAACAATTCGAACCTGTTTTAGGACGCGCAAATGTTTAGACACCACTGGCTGTGGCCATTTCACAATGTCAACCAGCTCATTGACGGCCATCTCCTTGAGCACGAGCTGCTCAATCAAGATTCTGCGTTTGGGTTCTCCAATCGCACTAAAGATGTCATGTGTTGTTTTCAATCTAGCCATGACAGACATATTCCTATATCGGAATATATTTGTCAAGTAGCAAGTATGCTTCCAGATAACAAGAAATAGGCACCTAAACGCAGACTGAACTCTCGATGAAAATTCGACCGCCATGCAACCGGATATCATCAATAGAGTTGGAAAACACACCACCAAGCGTTACAAAGTTCAACCTGGAAATACGCCTGAATCCTACCTCAGGCAACCATGAAGACGTTTGCGCCAACCATTACTCAAGGCGGGCTATTCCACGCCGGTGCGCTTGCCCTGGTGTAATACCAAAAAAACGTCGGAAACTTACTCCAAATGCAGATTGGTTTTCAAAGCCCGAAGCGGCTGCGGCTTCGCTCAAGTTACGCCCATTTGATAACAAACTCATCGCCATTGTTAACCTTGCGTGTTGACGCCACTGCCTAAAGTTCAGACCCGTTTCTGACCTAAACAACCGAGCAAGTGTCCGTTCTGATGCACCGGTCATTTCCGCCCAAGCCGAAAAGCTCCTAGTGTCAGAAGGGTTCGCTTTAATACCATTTACGACTCGGCGTAGCCTAGCGTCGTGTGGCAACCTTAGCCCCAGAGGCACGGTGTTTGCCCGTTTAATCTCGTCCAGCGTCAACATAGCGACATTATTTGCTCGACTGGTCACGCTCCAATCAAATGGTTCCTTACAAATCTCACTAATTAACTCTCGTAACAATCCCGTTACAGCGATCACTTTTGTTATTGGAAATGTTGGTTTAGAACCCGGTTCTTTAAGAAACAATGTTCTTCTATCGACTGGCCCATCCATCAAAATAGAATGAAGGGTATTGGCAGGTAAGATTAATGCAGTGCTTGGCGGAGTTATAAAATACTCAGTGGGGGTTTCCACCCTCATGGCTCCACTAACCGCATAAAGCAGTTGCGCCTTAGGATGAGTGTGAAAGTCGGCTAGTAAGTTCGCAGGATAAAACCCAGCAAGTCCCACGACTGAACGAATAGAGGACTCATAGGCTCGAACTTCAGCTTGGCTGATTGACGACAAAATATGACCGCTTATATTAAATAAGCAATGTTAATCTAATCTTCATCGAAAGACACTCTAAAGTTTGTCTGCCCCCCAAAATCACTGAAGGTGAGCGTATGACCTATGTACTCAACGAATTAGATCAGCCCGTTGGTGTGACAACGAAGAGCATCAGCGCCAACTATCCTCAACCTAAAAAGCTTGAAGGTAAGTATTGTTTGATCGAGCCCATAAATGCAGAGCGACACGCCAATGACTTATTCAATGCCTACGCGGTAGACGAAAGCGGCAGGATGTGGACCTATATGACCTATGGTCCATTTGAAAAATTAGAGATTATCGAACACTGGTTAGAAGAAGCTCGAATGACTAAAGACCCTCAATTTTACGCCATCGTTGATAAAGCGAACAATAAGGCCATGGGCTTGTGCAGCTATATGCGCATTAAGCCCGAGCAGGGTTCAATTGAAATAGGAGGAATCTCGTTTTCACCCTTTTTACAACGGACCAGAGTGGCAACGGATGCAATGTATATAATGGCGAAAAGAGCCTTTGAGGACCTAGGGTTTCGTCGCTATGAGTGGAAATGTGATTCACTCAACGAGGCATCTCGTAAGGCCGCTCAACGATTTGGCTTTGAATACGAGGGAACATTTAAAAAACACATGATGTATCACGGTCGAAACAGAGACACATCATGGTATTCAATCATAGACGACGACTGGCCCTCTTTAAATCTAGCCTATGAACGGTGGCTGAGACCGGAAAACTTTGATAAAAACGGCCACCAGCGCAAGAGGCTGAGTGATTTCATAAACTCAAATAAGTAACCATGTATAGGCATTTACTAGACCTGCACTGCGCGGCGCTAAATGGATTAAGAAAAGCCGAGTCCATATTAGCCACCGGTGCGCTTAATCTCGAGGCGTTTCATGGCTGTATAAAGACTCGTTCGGTTAAGACCGATCGAGTCGGCTGTATGAGAAATAACGTTATCGTTTTTTTCCAGCGAATAGAGCAACAAGGTTCGTTCGAGTTCCTTTTTGACGTCGTTGATCGGCTTACCGTCGACCGCAAATTCAGTCGCCAAATCAAAAATCTGATTAGACAATTTGCGCTCCAAGCTATTAGGTAAATACATCCTCAAACGCGTAAGTTTCGCTTTGGGTTCTAAATAACACACTAAAAACAGAAACAGCGTGGTAGCAAATGGCATGAGCATCGAATTGCTAAGCTTAAACCCGTATATCTGAGCAAGGTTGACGCCTATCGTAGTCACTACCATGGGCGAAAAAGCGATCAGCGTATACACCGCAGCTACTTTTTGCTCAGAACTAGAAGTTCGAAATACAGACTGGAGCAAAATCAGTATGACAAAGCCAGTTTGTACCAAAAAGACCACTCTCAACAATGGGTAGAAAGGCCCGTGAATCGCCGTTAACGAATACCCAATTGACTCAGTTCCGATAATCATCAAGTCGGTAAATAGCAAGATGAAAGAAAGAACAACAGCGAAAGCCGTAAACCCATGTCTAACAAACGAGTTCACGCTTTCTTGAGTAACGCTCATTACGTAAATGCATGAAAATGCGATGCAGAACAAACAAATAACGTAATACGCCTTCACCAACCAAAAAGCAGTCAGATTGCTCGAAAATTGGATATACGCCAATACTTCACATAAATTAAGAAGCATTAGGGACACAAACAGCGCCATAAACGCCGGCGGCTGTTTCCCAGCGTCAACCCAATACATCACCGCAAATTTTAAGATCAGCGCGATCAACGCGGGTAACATTAGTAGAATCAAAAACCTATCCCCCAAAGATGAGTTTTGTTTAGGTTGTATAGCAAAACTGGCCTACCGTAAGGCCCGATCCAGCGAACCAACCACCAACGCGGCTGCCCTTCTGAATGTTTCCACTACATAATAGTTTAAAATTATGCGCAAATGTAGCCGTAGTGACGTTTCCTAACGTATCGTAAGTTTTGGTCATGTGCTGCTTATCAATCACGCCCATCTCCGCAATGGCATTAAAATTACGTTTCCCTGTCTGATGTGTTATCAGCCAGTCGTAATCTCTAAAGCCTTTACGATCCATAATTTCTTTCATAAGGCCACGATGCATTCTCATTCCATAGGCGACGATCTTAGCCATCAACATCTGACCTTCTAGGCTACCATCTGGCTTTCGTTTGTAAAAACACTTGTCAACATGTCTGCTATCGCAAGATGTATTGAAGAAGTTAAAACCAGATACGCCATCATCGCTATTACCGACTATTACAGCACCTCCTGCATCACCGACAGATAACCCACCAAGCAACTGCCTTGCGCGAGGTAGGGTCACTTCAGCGTTCTTAAGGTGATCGGAAATGGCGCGCGAAATTTTAAAAGAAATCTCCCCAGTCACAATTAACGCGTAGCGCGCTAAGCCCGCGCTGATGTACGCAGAAGCCGTCTCTATTCCATCCATAAAGCCGTAGCAAGCATTGGCCACATCAAATACCTTACGAGCATTCAAACCCAATGCGTTTTGAATCGTGTGCGCCGTTGCTGGCTCGGGTTGATCGCGCTCTATCCCACAGAATATTACAAGATCAATGTGATCGGGATTAACCCCAGTCAGGTTATCGATGGCTTCTTGTGCTGCAGGAATGGCAAGACTAGAAGGAGCTGAACAGTCAGGCGCAACTCTTCGTTCAATTATCCCCATTTGATCGCTCATCCAAGATTCAGGTATTCCGTATTTTATTTCCGTCTTAATATCAGCAAAAATATCATCGGACTTGATGATTTCTTCAGGTAAGTAAGTTCCAGTCGAGTAAATTTTAATTTTGTCTTTAGTGTCAATGATCATGATGTCTCCAGCGTTGGTATCGCATTTAATAACAGGGGAAATTACCTGTTACCTTAGAAATACAATACCGTTTGTTACTGGAAGCAACACCTGAGACGTAATTTGACACGCGGCGCCTAATTCCGAAATGTTAGAACCACCATTCTCGTTTAGAAGCCGGAAAAAATGCCAATATCATCAAAAGAAACGAGTCGAAACGCGCTTGGCACCAAACTATCTGGCGCTCTAGGACGTGTTAACACCAAAGATTGAGATCGATGAAAACCATCATTTAGATAGTGAAAAAGCTGACTAAGCCACCAAGCCGTTAGAGAACTTGTTGACCTAGCCAGCCCAGCGTTATCAGTGGTCGGACATGCCGTTAACTAAACATAAACACGATAAACCGCTAATAGCGCTACTACATTTTTAGTTTGGGCAAATTTTGACTGTGTCGAGCCCGCCTTCGATTAAATCACCAGCTGAGGATCCATCACTGGCTCTCACTCTCAATACAACGTCTGACCCGGCTGGAACCGCCGCACTGACATTTTGCCATTGAGCCTGAGTTCTGGTGTCGCCTATTTGTACCAAACTACTAAAGGACGCGCCTCCGTTAAGCGAGTACTCAACACCAAAAAAGTCACCCGATGGGTCGTCTCCAGTGTCACGTTGACCATGGAACCACGCTAATGACAATGTGGATGCCTCACTCACGTTAACGCTAGGAGATTGAGCCACACATTCTCCACCATCAACGTCATTGGACCCCGCCGATGAGTTCGTTGCTGTAAACAAAGCAAAACCATCACCGCCGTCATCACCTCCAACTTGGGTTACTACGCCACTATTGGTTACCTGAGTCGGGTTGGTGCGAACGTAAGTTCCAGTGCTACACGTAGAACTGGACAGGTTTTGCCAGCCGGTCGACGAACTAAAGTCATCTTCGAACGCACAAGCACCACCGCCACCTCCGCCACCACCACTAAGCAGTGATTGAAGAAGAAGATTCGGTGAGCCCGTTCCAATGCTACTAAGTCGACCCGAGACGGCGGCTGATTCAATGGCGACTTCCACTTGCGATGGCGTCGCTGATGGCGACTGATCTAAGTACAAAGCCGCAACCCCAGCTACGTGTGGCGCAGCCATAGACGTGCCACTAATGGTGTTCGTTGAGCTATTACTCGTGTACCACGCAGATGTGATTGACGAACCCGGAGCAAACAAGTCCACACACGAGCCAAAGTTCGAAAAACTCGAACGAGTGTCTGAGGACGTTGTCGAACCAACCGTCAAAGCCGGCCCAACTCGGTTCGGAGAACCAGAGCATGCGTTAGCATTAGAATTACCTGCGGCAACAACGAAGGTAATCCCTTGATCGATGGCGTTTTCAACGGCCGCATCCAATGCCGAAGAATTACCACCGCCTAAGCTCATATTAGCAACTGAAGGACCAGAAGCGACTTGCGCCACGTAGTTAACGCCATCAATAACGCCTGAATTACTCCCACTGCCATTACAACCAAGAACGCGTACTGGAATCAAATTCACGTTTTTCGCAACGCCGTAGGTTTGTGCTCCCACGGTCCCAGCGACATGAGTTCCATGACCGTTGCAATCGTTACTACCGCCGCCATCGCTGATTGACGTGAAACCGCTACTTACTCGCCCTCCAAACTGACTGTGAGACGCCCGAATCCCGGTATCAATAACGTACGCATCAACGCCTGTGCCGTCAAAGTTGTATTCGTAAAAGCTATCCAAAGGCAGATCAGATTCATCGATACGATCCAAGCCCCAGGTCGCGTTGTTCTGTATCGCAATGGCCGTCATAACTTGATCTTGTTCGACAAACTCAACGCCAGGATCTTTGATGAAGGACGCTAGGGTTTCATCATCCATCTTAGCGGCGAAACCACCTAAAGCATGCCCATAGGTTTTGGTAACGGACATGCCAAAGTTTGAAACCGCGTCAGCCGTCATGCGATTCACGGCTTGAGCTCGAAAACCAGCGGTCATCTCCGAACTTAACGCCGAGAGATTTCCTCCGGCCAGAGACAACATCATCTTCTTTACGTATTCATCTTTATAGACAACGATGTACTGATTGGGAATGATCTCACCGACGTTTGCCGTACGAAATTTCCCGAAATCGAGTCCAAGCAGTGCTCGCATTCGGTCAGCCGCTAACGCATTGCTGGATGCCGGGGTGAGTTTATTTAAGGTTGTTTGTGTGGTGGGTAACTCTGTTGACGACTCATTATCGCCCAAACCTGTTGCACTTACGGGTGCAACAGCTAGGGAAAGAGACGCGCAGCAGAGCATGTGTAACATAGTACTCTTTTTCACATTCATTTTTATTTTCCTAAGTAAAGGGTTTGAATAGTATTTCGATATTTGCCTTGTAGGGTTTAGACAAACATCCCCAAACGTCTTCATACTAGACAGTCGTAATATATATAAATGCCAAATAAATGACACATAGGCGACAAAAAAGAAAAATGTGCGCGCAATAATGCTCCCCCGTGAATAAGGTAAACATGTTTCAAAGTTAATATTGGGAGAGGAAATACCCAGACTTTAAGCGGGCTTTGCGGGATTTAAGCTGACACTATGTATAACAATGAAACACTAAATGTCAGGAACATTTCAAGCCACGCAGCAATGCAAGACGCTAAAGGTTTAGAATTTTCATCAATTTTTTGAATGATATAAATTATTTATGCGATAAATAATCTAATTAAAGGCAGAATATTCAGATAAAAAAGAGCGCAAATGAGTGAATTCAAGAGCTTAAATCACCACTAAGCCTTTGAACGCGATCACATTAGAACGAGTGCCAGCTCAACAAAAACACCCATTGGATACTGTACAGGTCCCCCTAGTTTAATTCTCAGACAGAGCTTAACGGTAAGTTCGGCGCTTGTTTAAACCAGAACCAACCCTAAGATTAGTTGATGAACTTACGATATTTTTTGATCATTGCTATCATCTTCGCTTTTAGTATTCCAGCTCCGGCTTTGAGCCACGATGATATCGGTATGTCCCCTCTCGAAGTCAGGCAGGATATTGAAGACGTGTTAATGATCTTGGACAAACACTATGTCTACCCCGAAACGGCCAAAGCAATGCGCAAATTTGTTAACGCAAAAGTCTTAGGTGGCGACTATGCCGACATTCAATCTCGGCGGGAACTGATCGAAAAACTACAAACGGACTTGCGTAGCTCTAGTAAGGACAGCCATATTAGCTTGCACTTAGCGTCAGACAGACAGGACCGTAACAATCATCGATTGCCGAAAACGATGGTGGAAAACGAAGTTCATGTAGATATCCTTGCTAGAGAAAGCGATAAACCTAAAATTGGCTATCTTCGATTTAATAAATTTAGCGGAGACGCTAAAACCAAACGCCGTATTATCGAGGCGATGAATAGACTTAACGTAACCGACTCACTAATAATCGACTTACGTAACAACCCCGGCGGCGATCCAAATCTCTCCGCCTTTCTAAGCTCCTATTTTTTGAGAGAAAACACACATCTATGGAGCATTGTAGATCGAAATGGAGACACCTTGTTCCGGACAGACAGTGCCGACGTAGGGCAGTATTACTCGGGTGAGCTGTGTATTTTGATTAGCGATAAAACCGGAAGCGCAGCTGAATCGTTTGCCTATACTCTAAAACATCTTAAGCGGGCCACTATCATCGGCCAAACGAGTGGCGGCGCAGCCCATTTAGTGCAAATGGAACGAGTTAATGAACAGATTGATATTAGAATTCCAACGGCACGGGCTTACAATCCAATCACAAAAACCAATTGGGAAGGTGTCGGCGTCATTCCAACCATGAGTGTTGACGCCTCAGTAGCACAACAGGTGGCAATACAATACCTGCTCAAAAAAGACAACGTATCTACTAAACTTAATTAGTTCAAAACATGATCAATTTTCGAGTTGGCAACATGACTCAGGCAGTCATCGTTTAACTGACAATGGAATTATGATTTGGGCAGGGTGCTAGGAATGCTATTAAAGAAACCTGCCAAGACCTACCTATTCAATTCAACAGCTTCAATTAAATAGCGAATGAAATATTGGCTATAAAATAATGATGTATCGAATGGGAAAACGTGGCCGAGCCACCTGAAGGCAGACGTTAAAGTCGCATTTCACATGCTCAAACTAGACAACAGGCCTCACCACATAAAGCCACTAATTATCAAGGAGCGGAATACAATTTTTGAACCCCATTAACCCTTCTGGATAAATCCAATTCGCGCTTAATCTCTTGTGCTTTATCTAGCAACGTCTTGTAACTTTCTAATTCGTTCTCGGATTTTGCTGTTTCCGCGGACTTAAGCGCATCGGTATATCGCGCCATTAGAACCATATTTTGTGAACTTGTGAATGAAAAAACCATATGTTGTGACCCAATCAAATAGTAACCCAGACTTTAATTATCATACATTTCTAGACAAACGCAAAGTTAATAATTGTTATAACTCCGTCAAGCCGCTATTTAAAGCCTCTCAAACGCCCAAGTGATATCAGAAAGATCCAAGTAATTCTGGGTCATTTTCCGTATTCCACACACGATGCTCGAAGTATGTGCTTTGCTGTAAATTGGCAATAGAATGAGCGAAAACAATCTAGTGCGCGCACTGTAAATTAAACTGCCAGCCCCATCAATTCCCTTCTAGGGAAAGTATCGATATTTAGGTCCATTTGGGCCGCTAATCAGCGCTTCGCACACTCCAGACGCAAGCCCACCGGAGCATGGATAGTTTGAGTAATGATGTGAATAGTCATGGCTTGGAATCCGTGACAGCGATCTAACCAGATGGGAAACATCTGTCTTTCAGCAGCAACCCCACCCCAAACAACCACAGACAGGAATTAGATCAATGCGCAATTTAAAGAAGCACTTAAGATTGAAACTTGGCAAAAGTCAGTAAAAACACGCTCCCTAGTCGTTAGCCTTGGTCTATTCTACGGGCTCATCCTCTGGATTTTTCAGTAGGCCTATCCGTTACCGCCTTGAATGACTGTTGTATACTCTGGTCGCTTCCATAACCAGAAAATACATCACAGAATGTCGCCTTGCCATAACAATACGCTATTGTCCGAGATAAATAGAGACTGAGAACAGAGGGAACTAACCAACGTGAAAACACTTAAATCACTTTTTGAAACGCCCCGCTTCGACGAAAGCTCTCATTATCTTTTAAGCCAAGAGCTCGAGTTCGAGTACGCAAAGTCCATTGTCACGTATTCAATTTCTTTTATCGGCGGTGTGGTTACATTAAAATCAGCACTCTCTATTGATACCCCAATCGACCAGGGGCTTTCAATAGCCATTGGTGCTTCGGTTATCTCAGCGCTTATTTCTTTTGAAAACCAACAGGGTATTATTCAAGATTTACGCCACAAGAGAACGCCCAATAAGGCTAAAATGCTTTACCGAAAGTACAGTGCTCCTATGTGCCTCGGAGCAGCAATTGGCTATGCACTGCAGTACTTTGGTGTGCTCTCTTAGTAAATCCGGCAACCCAATACACACACCGCATTAACCAGTAACAATTCGACACTTGCGAGCTATATCGTCTGATAAAACGGCGCGTAGATGTCGGTAAAATTACTTTTAGGTCTCACCTTGAAACGGCGTTCAGTGATGCGGGCGCCTTTAATGCGATCTATTCGAAATACTCTCGACGATGATCGAAGATGGTCCCACGCAATCACATACCATATAGGCCAGTTGAGGAGTATGTACTGAGCCTCAATCATTCTGACGGTTCGTTCTCCACCTTCTGAAACGTATTCGATTTCTGCGCAAGCCTGTTCCATAAACGATTCCGCAATGCACTCAGAGACGTTTGTTTGAGGCTCGCCGTAAAGCGAAACCACATTCGCCCTAGCGTTGTCTCCGATCATGATTCGTTTACGAATATCACTAACACTCGTTCTCTGTTTCTGGGGAAAGGCCTGAAATAGTTTCTGCTTTATGGCCGTCAAATTGCCAGTCAATAAGGGGGATCGTAAAGATTCCATGATGGCTAACGAAAGAATCAGTTCCACAACCTCTTTATGATTTAAATTGATGCGCTCAATCCCCCAACGACCATTTAAACGCACACCACCCCCTCTTCCGCGGTCAGATTCAATTGGATAACCTGAATCTCTTAAGTCAGCCAGTTCTCGCATCAGTGTCCGTTGACTTATACCTAAATGATCACGTAACTCCGAGGTTTTCCAGTATTCCTCAGATCTAAGTAGACCGATAAGGCGATTGCGCCGATCAGCGCGTTGTTCAAAGCTCGATATCGTCATATCTTTAATATGCCATAAAGTGGCATAAATTACCTTAGACTTGGTCCACACGAAGGGCTTTTGTTCAAACTCTATGAGACTGGAGTCAGACAATACCTACTGACACGCTAATTAAACACCAGGAGAACCACAACCATGAAACACTATTACAACCCAATGAGCAGAGCAGTAACCACAGATTGGATGCTCAAGGAGTTGGGGGTACCTCACGAACAGGTCATCATCAACATTAGCGAAAATGAAAATTATTCCTCCGAGTTCAGAATGCTGAACCCGATGGCTAAACTGCCGGTGTTAGTAGACCAAGAAAATGTCATCACGGAAGCGTCTGCAATCTGCGCTTACCTCGCCGATAAATACCCTGAAAAGAAACTTGCTCCTAAACCAGCGTCCGCCCAACGCGCCGCTTACTATCGATACTTATTCATCGCTGGCAACACCATAGAACCAGCACTTTCGCTTGCCGTCTCGGAGCTGGAATACCCTGAGCCTAAATCCGCGGGTTGGGGAGACGTAAAGCGTGTATTGGCCACAATCGAATCAATGACGCCCAAAACTGAATGGGCTCTGGGTAAGGCGTTCTCGGCGGCCGACGTGGTGTTTGGCGGTCTTCTGGATTTCTCAGTTGCCTTTAACTGGTTTGATCCCTCACCCAACGTCGAGGCTTATGTAAACCGGCTTCGCGCTCGGCCGTCATATCAAGCTTCTCACGGAATCCACCTTTAAATAATCTCCAGAAATCAATTCAAATAAGTGACACTGACAAGGGGTATAACTCTACAAAGACGACACCTCATCCAACACACGCCTATTGCGCAACCGACGTTGAGTGAGGCCTCTCAACGATCAGTGTCACAATCAGTCACTGGACGACCAGCATCTCATCGGTAATGTTCTTTGCTCGCGAAATTGTTTTTGCTCCAACGGTGACGGTTTCTTTATCGTAAGCCGAAATATGAGACCGATTAACCAAGTACGAGCGATGTAAGCGAATGAACGATTCGGGCAACGTATCTTCCGCTGACTTGAGTGAACTGTAAACAACAGTTCGCCTATCTTCTGACCTCACGTACGTAACGTAATTGCCCATTCCTTCCACATAGAGAATGTCTTCCACTCTCAAACGATGAATTCGTCGATCAGATTTAACTTCAATAAACCGATCTATCTTTTCATCTTCTTCACCCAATGCCGTCCTTTGCGCAAGCTGTGCTGTATCTATTAGCTGATAGTAAAGTTGAATCACCTTAACCGCACCTAACAGAATGACCGTTGAATTGATCAACACGATATTTCGTACCCAGGAAGCGATGGAAAGTGTAAAGACCTCACTTTGCCCATCCATAAGTTGAGCGTAGAAAAAATGGCCAATCAATAACTGAAACGCACCAGCGACGATAATCAACGTGAAATAGCTGACCAAAAACTCCACCATTTTACGATTACTCAGCAATGCAGGAACTAACACATACATCATGCAATAGCTTGCCAATATCCGCAGCGGCATTAACACAAACTCCAAATAAAACGACACAAAATAGCCGTATTCAGACTTAGCCCAGACTAGGCTAAACAGAACGTAGTAGATGAGCCAAAAGCACGCATGTTTAAGTAACCTTGAGTGATACAAAGTAACGCCACTCGTCGATTGTGTCTCTCCCGTCATGTAAAACAGTTCCTTAACATAAAAACTTAAACGCTCAGTATAAATAAGGCGGATCATTCTAAACAGGCGGATAGTATAAAACACCACTTAAACCACACAACGTATAGGCACAGTCATGCAGAGATCCGATACCTTAATTCACCTTATCTTGGCATCCACACTAATTTTATCCTGTTCAGCTACTTGGGCTTCAGACAGCACTGCCGACCTGCTACCTAGACAAAAAGACAGACCACTTGAGAACATTGACGGTGTCGACTCCTATTACGGTTCCGTCGAAGTTGAACCCGGTGTCCGCCTACGAACATTGATTTCCAAGCCCAAGGGAATCAAAGAACCCTTGCACCCGATTCTATTCACTCAATGGGTTTCGTGTGGCTCAATAGAACTGAAAGAGGGAGATGGAGGAAAGCTAGGAATGATCATGAGAGAGTCAGGCCTTGCACTGATTCGTGTAGATCGCGCTGGGGCTGGAGACAGCCAAGGACCAAGCTGTGACAAGCTAGACTATGATACCGAACTGGCGCACTACGTCTCAGCATTTGAAAACCTACTTAACGACAAACGCATTGATTCCTCTAAAGTGTATCTAATGGGAGAAAGCCTGGGCTCCACCACTGCGCCGCTGATTGCAAATAGCTTACAGGAAAAAGGCTACAACGTTGACGCAGTGATCGTGCAAGGAGGCGGCGCTCTCACACATTTAGAGCGCATGATTCATTTCGATCGTATTTATTTAGAACGTCGTCCAGATGAAGTAACACCAAGTCAAATTCATTCTCAAATGACCCAGAGGATCATCTTTCATACAGAGTATTTGGCTAAAGGAAGGCACCCGGATGAGGTCGCAAAAGACAGCGCAAACATGTTGGCCGTTCGCAATGACGTTCGCGGCTTAGATAAAGACAACCATTATGGACGCCCTTTTGAATGGCACCAGCAGGCGGCCAAGCAAAATTTTCTCGCCGCGTGGGAATCACTTAATTCGAAGGTGTTGGTTATCTACAATGAATTCGATCAATTCGAAACGCGTCACGGGCATAAGCTCATTATTGATACCGTTAACCGAAGGTTACCCAACAGCGGTACCTTTATGGTGCAAAAGGGACTGGGGCACAGCAGTTGGCAATACAAAAACACTGAAGCCGCTTACGCCTACCAAGACGGATCTTCAGCGGTGAACGATACCGCGAAAGTAATTGTTGCATGGTTAAAATCAATAGATAAAAAATCCAAACTAGATCTGACACATTAAAGAATTAAGTCTCAATGTTTGTCATTAGGTGTCAGTTTTTTCCCCGGAACAACCATTTTTCAGTACATCAATAAATTGTCTTTGACCATTGCTTACCTGACTTTTCAGCTTGCTTGGAGATCAACAACTCGCGTAGATGTTAGCTCGCAAGCGCATGGTGATTTGTTGATGATGATGTGGTTTCGCTTAACAAAGAAAGCGCTACCACTATTGTCGTTGCTCGAGTTCCGTTTTTGCGTAAAACAATCGAGACCAATAAGGTCGTCCTTTGCCTATTTTAGCCCCTAGTACACGATTATCTGTAATCTGATGTAATACCAACCTAACTGAAAATCAGTCAATCTTGCTTTGCCCGCTGCACTAAAAAACTCAACGGCATACGTTAAGTTAACTGAGCTATTGAAAACTCAGATATTTACGTCATACGAAAATAACGGAGAATCTATGGTATTTCAAATTAAGAGCATTACGTTAGTCACTGCGTTTCTGGTGTCATTGATTAGCTCTAGCGTTGCTATCGCGCAGGATTCTGCGGTTGGCGTCTGTAGCAATAACGACTATGCGCTTTGCTCACATGCGCAGTGTCAGTGCATTGATGATGATGGAAAACCTGGCGCATGCACAGAAGACGGTTTGGCGCAGTGTGAATGCCCTGTCGTCCGGCATCAAGACAATATCGAAAACAGTCTTGATAAGGCTACTTATAACTCGAATTATGGGGTATTGCGAAGCTGCGATGAACGGGCAAATCCACAGTTAACAAACGTGTTACCAAACTTTGCGAATGATGGCACAGTCGCGCCGGATGTTTATTCCGAGTACTCATACGGCGATAGCCTGAATGGCAGACAATTTGGAACGAAAAGTTCTGCAAAGCTAATGATATGTCCAGATCTGCCATTAATGACAGACTGTCTGGACGCACCCTGCACCATTGACGATAACGGCGTCGCCACTTGTTATTGCATTAATACACAGCTGACCATCAATCAGAAAATCATTCCTTGGAATACGGTTGGTGGCGGCTGTCAACCACAAAACTGCGACCTTGGTGGCACCAAAGTATGGTCAGCCGCTTACGTTCAGGGTACGCAAATAGCGATTGATGCGATTCAGAAAAATCTCTCAGAGTTAGGCCAATCTTTCGTGAGTGAACCGAGCTATTGTAACTAAGGAAACGCCGCATGCACGACAGTTCGCGTTGAATCTCTTACTATTTTAGGTATTGCCAAATGACGGTTCGAATTATCTTTTAGAGTTCCTCGAGTCCAATCTGACTAATCGTCCCTAGTCGAAAACGAGATCTTTAACGTTCCCTGCTTTAGACATTTTCACAATAACAATCTTTCCCAACTCATCATTCAAAGATAATTGACTCGCGCCGTTTTCATCGTCGTCCGCCAACCACTTTGACAACTTGATACTCGGCTCTCGCTCGCTGTATTCCTCTGGCGCTCTGACTGCGCCATTCCCCCATCCTGAATCAGTCTTAGCTCGCTTAAGAGCGGAAAACGCCGAGTTGTAGTACTTTTCGAACTCAACAAGTTCATCTAAGTCTGACGACTTCAAGGCATCCACAAGGAGAGATAGTTCAACTTCCGAAACACTCTCTTTGAGCTTTTGCGCAAACTGGTATGTGTGAGTCGGTCGGTAGCTCATTCTAATCGGAGCGTACTCACTGACAGGACGCGGCGCTGGCTTTACTCGCTCCTTATTTTCAACGTACGCCGCCGCCTTTTCTTCGTAGGCTTCCACAGGGTTGGTTTCGATGATTTTAGCTAACCTAGCCCCTTTTACGTCATCCCATTCTTTTTTTGACACTGCCGCTGGTGTAATTCCCTGCTCCTGAGCCATATCAGACAGACAGTTAGCGTGACAATGCTGAAAATAGTCTTTAACTGTCGGGTTTAAGGATAAATAGGCCTCGATCTTTGCCATGCCAGATTTACCTGAATACCCAGCACCAAATGGGGGCTTCGCCTCGACATAGTGCCGCAACGAGCGAAAAGGCTCGCCGTTCTCATCTTTTAGCTTCTTCCAACCTTCTGCTCGGCAAAAACGCCCCAATGCGTCAGCAAACTCTTCAATTTTCCCACCCTGCATGATTGTTTGGTGATGAGAGTCCACATTGGATTCCGGTATAACTTGGTCTTGCTCGCTCATAGTAATTTAGTGGCCGTCGAAAGAGAAAAATCGCACTCGATGAATTAGAACTTGATAGGCTGCGGATCATAACGCCTGATTAAACGCCCATCAAATACTTTAATCCAGTTTCAGGCTAAATCCACAGATCGAATCCTATCCTAAAATGTGTCGTTCTTGTGCCAGAAATGCCGATCAAAATTCCGACGGGTTCGACTTTAGTCAATAAAACTATCACGCCCGTTTATTCGACCACTTTTCAATAATTTCTTGTTCCTTTATCGCCGAAATGGTTGCCGTTTCAGGTTTCCCAAAAACGAAATCATCGTTAGGATTCCGCGCTTTATAACCTTTAAGCTGATCGTCCAACAATTCACTCAAGGGCCGATTAACAAGCCCAGCATCAATGGCTCGCTGTACGCTAAACCTATAGCGCCCTGGCGGTGTGGCTCTCATCAATGTCACGTTATGTTCAAGTAAGAATTCTTGAGGTATCCAATGCAACTTGACCTCGCTTTTGAGTTCACTAACAATTTCTTCGATGAAGTCTCTAAATAGAAACGGCGGATACGCTACGTTGAATGGGCCATTAATCTTGCTAATCCCACAATGAACCATGAACCTCGCTAAGCTAACCATATCCGTCACTTGATAATGGACAATATCAGAAGGCAACACCAAGTGTTCACCTCGCGCCACTTTCACTTGCCAATACGGCTCGTGTCGCGACGCAGTGCTTGGAAAACCCCGCATTCCATGAGATCGAAAAAATACAGTTTTATCGGGCATTATTCTTTGTAAAATTTGCTCAGAAAAAGTCTTTCGAATTGCATACCGATTAGGACTGACAATCGGTTCTGAATTTCCAGGAAGCGGATTTAATGGCTCACTCTCATCAATGCCAATTCGATCCCATTTATCGTAAACCGAGACCGTCGAAACGTATTGATATTGATCAACACGATTAGCCAGCAAATTAGCCGTGTCTTGCACTGCCTTTGAAGACCCCTGCCAAGTATCGACCACCCAATCCCAATGTTGGTCACCGTTTATCAAATTCGACAACCCTCTTCCGTCCACCGATTCTCGATCACCCACGATTCGAGGTAGGTCTGGAAACAAGTGGGGATTAGTTTTCCCTCGATTGAACAAGGTTACCGTATGGCCTTGGTTGATCAATTCATTAACCAATACAGGTCCGAAGAATCCGGTACCGCCCAACACAAGCACGTTGGCACCCTGCTTGTTTCGGACCCTCTGATGGTTGTCACCATGACTAGAGACAATCGGGCTTACGGTTGCGCTTATTGCGGAAGCTGTCTTGATAAATGTTCGTCGGTTCATATTGCGGTATATCGATTGGTTGTTAATCTTTCTATCGCAACTATAATTTCGCTCAAACCCCTCTTTCTACTTGCTTGGGACGAAACGAGTCAGATTTGTGACGAACCGTCAGATGCCCAACGTTGCCTTTACATCACTCTTATACGTAGAACCAACTTTGACCAATTCACCAGTTACCAGTTCTAGCTCAAGTTTGCCCCGTTCTATGCGATGACTCGACGTTATTGCATGTACGTTGACAATACTAGATCGGTTAACTCTCAGAAACAGCTGTTCTCCTAGTGTCACGTGCAGATCCTTGATGGTGCTTCTCACAATCAACTGTTTGTCACCAAAATGCACGCATACGTAGTTTCCTGCAGCTTCAATCCAGTCTATATCAGCAATGGTTAGCCAATGAGCGCTCTTCCCATCGTATAGCTTAACCTTCGTCGGCTCATCCTCGGTGTTAGCAGCACGATCTCGTGCAACAAAAAACGTCATCCCCATCCAAAACACACTGAATACAAACAGATATTGGAACCAACGTTTGCTGTAAAAGTGCGCGAAGTCTTGCCAAAATGGCCGGCTGGCCGACCCTTGAATAAAGTCCACGCTGACAATGATCAACACCTGTAAGATTCCGCTGACGACGGCAATGATGGCCATGATCATCAGTAAGGGTAAGCTAAACGTTGTTATGTCTAATTGTTTTCCAACGTAGTGGTAAATTAATGAAAAAATAACAAACCAGACAAACCAATCGCGAAAACTCCAGCGAACCGAATTCCACAAAGTTTGATCAAAATAGTAATAGAAATGAACGGATTGCATGACACTTAACAACACCCACGCGGTGACCACGAACATTAAAGGCTTCTGATTATGGAAAATTGCACTCTTTAGCATCCTTTAAGGTTACCAGAAGAGGCCAATCGGAAATAATGAGATTTGATCGAGCGAGATACGCCTAGTCCTCATTTAATACTATCGAGATACCTCAGACGATACTTTGCCAAATTTATAGATGAAACGACTGGTTTTACCTCTGATATTAGGATCAAAGACAAGCAAGCTAAGATCATCATCCGGATTGTGCAAATAAAACGCCTCTTCTAGCAGCTCAAAACCCGCATCCGCTAAATGGTGTTTTACAATGTCTGGATCAATTCGGTGCAAGTCGTTGGCCGCCTGATACCCTGAACCAGGCTTTGCGAAATGATCCGTTATTATTAACCGCCCATCGTCTTTTAAAAGCGCTTTGATCCTCTTTAATGCTTTATCGTGATCGACTGGAGCTTGGCGCATGACCTCAACTTCCCCTTTGCGAACACGATGTGTGAAGAAAAAATCATGATAGTTGATTCCCATAAAAGCCACATCCACACTGCCGGCATCGAGTTGTATTTCAGTAATATCAACCTCATCGAGACGACTGACATTCTTTAGACGGTCATTCATTGTTCTCCTTACTAACTCTTTATGACCAAACCGCCACGTCAACGAATCATTATGGGCGATTACCGAGCCTTTTGCTCCGACCGCCATCGAAAACAACTCCGTATACCAACCACCTCCGGCGTACAAATCGAGTATGGTATCCGCATCCGCTACCTCAGAGAACCTTAATATTTTGGACGGCCTACGATCAGCGTCACGCTCAGCATCACCCTCGTATCGAAGCGGGCTTTGCATCAGTTCGACAAATTGACGTTCTGTAAGCGGTCCGTTGGTAGAATCGGACGCTCTTATTGTTGAAACGCAAGCTAAGTAACCCACTACCATTAAGTAAAAACAGTGACGAGACGCCATGAAACAACCCTGATAATTGAATATTAGAGTCGAAGCCTAACGCAATTCACAAAGATCGAGAGTTTCTATCGACAGACCAAGGATGAGCGTCGACAAAGCTGACAAATAAGGCCAAACAGCTGCCGAATCGGTTACCTTTAACTAAAAGGTAACCGATACTGTTTGCTCCTTAGACGTGTGGCACTGGCCTATTCCTCCGCCGTCGATGCCAACATCAGGATTCGAAAACTGGAACTTGCATTTCATTGTGCTACCTCGATTACCCAGCAATAATGCGGATGTCCGTGATGACACAGTGGTTGAATCCTTTAGAACCAGAGAGTCATCATCTGACGACTCACCAATAATCCAATCGTCGCCAGATTTAGATGACGAACTTTGAACAAATTTTCCTGAATAAAGTTCGCCATCGGGCATCGAAATCTCAAGCTTACCGTCGTTCTCAAACGCCGATTGTTCATAGCTAAAGCGTACTGCCTTACCATCACTGACACCATCAATTGACCCAGTGCTAACGCAGCCCGAAAGAACAAACATGGTCATAGCTAAAATGAACAATCCCTTCACTCTAAGGGCAAGCGACCTAAACATCGCGTTCAACGAGGGCTGGAAAATTGTCAATTGACTGACGCTCGATTTTTCTTTCATTTGTGTTTCACCTTAATATCCGTGATTGATGAGAATTCAGGCTCCTCACTTCAAGGAGTTATGTACGCTAAACGCCATGAAGAGCCAATCGTTCGATAAATCTTAGCCAACAGCATCCACTAAGTCTGTTGCACATCTGAGACGGTTTGTAGCGGGTTTGTGACCTGACAATCCATGCAGTCGCTTCCCTTTATTCACAGAGCAACGCTGATTCAATCAGTGATACAGCAAGCCCGCCTTCTGTTAACAACGATTCCAACGACGAAAGTTAATCGAGTGTCTTAAGGTATACATAGACTTCCTTCTGTTGGTACTTACGCGCGTAACTTAGGGCCGTTCGCAGCTGATTGTTGACGAAATCATGATCAGCGCCAGCCTGTATTAACGCTTTCACCATGTCTAAGCGGCCGTATTTTGCGCCATACATTAACGGGGTCTTCCCAGCACACGCCTTCTCAATATCAGCGCCTTGATCCATTAAGGCATTGAAAATTTTCTTAGAGTTTCCCTTTATCGTGAGTGCTAACAGCGTGTATTTAGAGTTCCCTGCCTCATAGCAAGCGTCGACCGTCTTTGAAGAAACGAGGTTTGTCACTTTGTCTGCGTCATCGACGCGAAAGGCTGTCTTAATTTGTTCTGGTAGCGGCTGGGCCCCAGCGAGAGGTACGATAAAAAGGAGAAGCATAAAATGTAGGTTTCGCATAGGTATCATTTTGGCTAGTTTTTATTTTAAGTGCGCAAGGCAAGCACCCGATAGCATCATCGAGGCAAGTCACTGGGTATGCGAGAAAGTGCAAGACTGCGTTAATCCAACGATTCTCGAAAAACCATTATAGGTCGCCAAGCTGTACCGAAACTGAACCAGAGCGGCATGAAGCGCTGGCCAAGGCCATCAAATGATTCTACGAAAATCTCACATTCGACATTCAAATAAATAAGATACTGAGCAACATCCCGCACATTGGTTTTAATCCTCAAACCATTCTTACTCTGATCGTGATAAAGTGCCTCTGTCGGTTCAAACACCCGCCGGAAAATCCGCGTTAACCTATGCGATTAACCACAGACACGGCGCTTTTTTACCATGTATTTTGAGAGTGGTTTGAACATCTAATTACAAGAAAAATCATAATGAAAATGTAGGCAGAGAGTGAAAAAAACAGACTTTGATGCAATCGCATCCGCAGCGCAAACGTCCCTATCCGAAGGTGCATTTGCGACAACCATCGTAACCGCCCAAATGCCAAATGAGCAGGAGATTAACAGCCAACTAAAGGCCGCAGTCCTCGCGCATATGGAGGAAAACAAGGGCGTAGATAGATCAAATCTCAATGGCTGGCAGTCTGATCCAGATATGCTTAAGGGTGGCTGGGGCGGAGAAGCAACGGTTGCCATCGCTCAATTAGCTGTGGCTACTTGCAATCGATTTTCGATGGATTTGAAAGCGTCTGATCAACCACGCTTTGAATGGACCGCTGATGTTTGGGCCAACGTTTCCGGCAAAGGTGCGTCTAATAACTGGCACGTTCACCCACAGGCATTTTGGTCAGCCGTCTATTACGTTGACGACGGCTATGAGGATAACAATAACTCGGACGCCGGTGGCGAGCTCGTATTTCAAGACCCTAGATACCCCATGAACAGCATGTTTTCCAGTGAGCTTGTATTTCGTTCACCAGATGGAAAACCCCAGCGTCATACTGCGTCATTCAAACCAAAAAATGGCATGCTAATCGCCTTTCCATCTTGGCTCTATCACAAGGTTGAACCATACCTTGGTGATCGACAAAGAATATCATTGGCCATTAATATGACCGTGCTGCCAGCGCGATCACCAGCCAAGCCAGCGAACGAAAATCGCAAACAATGGCGCTAACAATATCAAACACGGTTTCACGAATACGTTAATCGAATATTCGGCTCAGAGTCTTTCAAAAAAAAGGAGGATCTAGCCGACGTTCGAGCACGTTATTAAACCGTGCTCTACAGTTTTTGAAGCAAAAAATATTGCCTAAGATGCCCTGATCTCCGAAGGATCAGGGTTGTATTTACTAGCCACAGCATTTTGGATGACAGACCGGGTTATCCGCATTGCATCCCTCTTTTTCATCACATTTCTTACTACCCAAATATGAACTTTGGGACAAATAGAAATCAGTAAACCGTTGCGTAAAATCAGAAGAGACAGATTTTTCCGCCAAGCCTGTGTCAAGCAACGCTGACTGCCACTCTTTAACTTTCGGATACGCTTGAATAAAGTCATAGCAGGTGAACTGATTAATAATGTCAGCCCGGTGCAGCAATGGCAGCCACGCTAAATCCACGTTGCTCAACGAGTCACCTTTAAAAAATGGGCCGTCGCCTAATTTCTTCTCAACTCTATCTAAGACTGTATTCAACTTATCAGACCGTTGCATCAGTGTGTCTCTGTCCGCACTTCGTTGCGCGCTGCATTGCGTCAAATAGTGCTTACTAGCCTGATAACTCCAGGCCCGATCAATCGCACGTTGCTCAGGACTGACTTCAGACTCCAACGGCTGAGAAACTTCATCAATGTATTCTACAATGGCGTTCGACTCAAACAACGGTATCCCCGCCTCCGATACCAACACAGGCACTTGTCCATTGGGTGATATATCTAGAAACCATTGTGGCTTTTTACTAAGCTCAATGAACTCAATTTGATAGGGAATCTTTTTGGCTTCGAGAAGAGCCGTGACGCGTTGAACGAATGGACAAATTTTAAAACTGATGATTTTGATCATAATGGATACCTAATAGTTAATGTCTGTATCCGTAAGACGCCACTTTTTTAAAAAGACGAAAAATAATCAACAATTAGAGCATTTACCTTTCTTTTTTTCGTACGATAGAATGTTGCCTCGAGCATCAAGAGAAAAGTGACAGCATTCTTCAAACAGCTTACGAAGATCACTTCGCGCCTTTTGAACACGTGATTTCAAGGTTGAGTAGCTGATGCCTAGCTCGGCAGCGTACTCTTTTTGAGACCTTCCGTTAATGTCAATATCGGTAAGCAACATCGCTGACTCGGCTGGCAACGCTTGAATAAAAGGCGCCACACAGTTCTCTAAATCCAGCATTTCCTCAGAATTACTATCCAGAAAAAACGGCCCAGACGCTTCCGCCAAACGCGCCTTATTGCTCTTTCGATAGTGATCAATAATCGTGTTGTTAGCGGTTTGAAACAACCATGCTTTAACGCTCGATTTAGACCTCAAGGTATGGTGTTTTTCATAAATCTTGATCATAACAGCCTGCAAAAGGTCGTCGACTTCGTCTGCGTCAGACACTCTAGAATGTAAAAACGCCTTAACGTTTGCACGATACGCCAGCCAAATTTCTTCAAAGCTCATAAATACCCTCTGCTCTGAGTAGTGTACTTACTCATGATTCTGGCGCTTACTTTAACGCTTACAAGACTGAACGAAAAGATAAGGTCCTAGAAACATCAAAGTCATGCCCTCGTCGTACATAACATGGTCTCTTCAATTTTTGTAACAGAAGTACGACTGCGATGTGTACAAATAAATGAGTTAGTCGTTCAAGTTCTGTCGTTAACGGGTTCTTGAACGACACCCGTACGTCTCCTTGATTATGATCTACAGCCTCAGTTCAATAGGGTTTTAGATGAAAAATTCTCGATGGTTGGCGTTGGACAGTACACGTGGCTTAGCTGTACTAGGAATGGTCTTAGTGGTCAGCCCTGGTTCGTGGGGACACCGTTTATCTTGGCTAGATCATGCCGCTTGGAATGGGTGGACACCCGCAGACATGGTCATGCCATTGTTTCTATTTTGCGTTGGCCTGGCGCTTGGTATGAAAGCCTCATCGCAACATTTTGATGGGTTTGATTTATCTAAGGTATTTATCCGAACGCTAGCACTATTCGGTATTGGTTTAGGGTTAAACTGGATTGAAGCTGGAAGCATTAGCACCATCAGACTTCCCGGCATCTTGCAACGCATTGCGCTTTGTTACTTTTTAGCCGCTCTGACCTTACACACTCTACATAAACCGAGAAGTTCTGGGCTTACCATTGCCACAGTATTGATGTTGCTTTGTGGATTGAATTACTTCCTCATGAACGGCGCCGCTTACGCATCCGCTCCCTCCGGCGAACTCACTTATAAGGATAACTTAGCCGCACTCATAGACCGCACTGTATTTGGTGTCCAACACTTATGGGTCTGGGGCAGAGATGAATCTGGAAACGTAGTTTATGATCCTGATGGTCTCTTATCATCGATTTTCGCCACCGCCAATGTGCTATCTGGGGTACTCGTATTTACCCTAAAGAAGAAGCTGCTGATTGCAGAGAGACCCAAACACTATTGGCTTACACTAATATTATTAGCGATTTCCCTGTACTTGCTGGCACAGAGGCTGGACTCTCACGGCATTCTGATCAATAAAAAACTATGGAGCTTGAGCTTCACCCTATTGAGCATCTCATGTTGCATAGGCGCCTTATTGATTTTTGAACTCATTCATTTCAGCAACACTGGTTCTGCATTGATCGCCAAAACAAACCTTCTAAGTGTGTTTGGTACGAACGCCATATTGGCCTTTATTTTATCAACATTGATGCTCATCTATTCTGGAGCACCGCTAATTACTCATGCAACGGAAAGAATCGGAATACAAACCTTTGTCTTCAACAAGGTTAATAGCGTCATCACCGAACCTTACACCGCGTCACTATTTTGCGCGGGCTTAGTTTGTTTTTCTCTCTATTTAGCGCTGCTGCCGTTTTACAAAAACAAGATCTTTATTCGACTGTGAGACCCCTCATAGGCAAATGGCATAATGCAAGACCGCTAACCGCCATTTTGTTAAACGATCTCGGAATGGTTCACCGAATGGTTCGCCGAATGGTTCACGCTGGGGTAAGCATATAAGGTTGACGATTGTAGTGGATGAGAGATTCGCCACTCAGGCTTCACTACAGTAACATGAACTGAGCTGCTTTTTATTGACGTCAAAAAAAGCATCGCGGAAAGCATCACACCAAGGACCCCAACTCGGAGAACGAGCCATGAACATAATGTCGCCATTGACGATGATTACCAATTTGGTCACAAGCAACCCCATCGGCAGTACCGTACTATTCGCCTTGATTATTTGGATAACCGCGGTTCGCTTCTATAACGTTCGAAGTTTAGAGTACGGGGATATTCGCATCACTGGAGCCGTAGAGTCGCTAGCGAGAGTCAGTTCCAGCCCCATGAATACTGATCTTGCAAAGGCTTACCACTATGCGGTCTTAAGCGCTGAAGTCTATGGACAAACGGACGAAAATGGCCGCCCTCATCGGAGCTGGGATACGCAAAAGTGTGCGCACGACAATGTGTATCAACAATGGTCTACGTTGTCACTTCCAAATAATTTTCCAAGTCGACCCGTGGGAGAAACCGGAAACCAAGCAAAATTAGACTCTGCTCTTAAGTACGCCGTTTGGTACAGAGAAACAAACCAAACAGACGTCGAGGTGGTTCTTGCATTCGCCGGAACTAATGGTGTCGGGGACATCTGGAGTAACCTTCATTGGGTGTCTCGCTTTTGGCCAGGTGGATGGAACCAGTACG
Organism: Arenicella sp. 4NH20-0111; assembly: GCF_040366405.1. Classification (NCBI taxonomy): domain Bacteria; kingdom Pseudomonadati; phylum Pseudomonadota; class Gammaproteobacteria; order Arenicellales; family Arenicellaceae; genus Arenicella; species Arenicella sp. 4NH20-0111. Next base: position 12,178 of record NZ_BAABWF010000002.1, on the reverse strand, counting down.
ATCTGGCCGCAACCGTGGGCCCAGCGCTTGAAAAATACGTAACCACTGAACGATTTAAAGACAAAGCTAATATCAAAATCATCACCACGGGCCACTCATTAGGCGGCGGCTTAGCCCATATAGCCGCTTATGCTAGCGAAAATATCAAACGTATTTATGCCTTTGATAGCTCCAGCGTGACTGGGTTCTATGACGTCGACAAACCAATTAGAGATGCAAGCAAAACAGGAATGCGGATCTATCGTATTCATGAACGAGGCGAAGTATTAGGGTACCTTAGGGCGTTCATGCGCGTGTTTTACCCTACCGTCGAAAAGAACCCAGCGATCATTGACGCAACCATCAATTTCGACGGTGGACTGCCGATAGGCCAACACAGCATCGAAAACCTGGCCTGTGCACTGGTCGAGAATTCTACTGATTCTAACTGACCGCCAATTCTCTACAGAGCGGCTCGGTCTAATTCAAGATATTAAGTGCTAATCTTCAAACCGAATTGACAAGTCAAAGTCCACCGACATGGCGTGACCGCTCTCATAACTGCCCTTGCCGCTCAACCCAATCAACTCACCGGTTTGTGAACCATCAATGATGACAAATGAAGAAGAAACACGACCGTTTGAGAAGGTGCCTTGATGAGTCATTGATATGGTACCAACTTTACCCTCTACATTGCCGCTGAAATGTTCGATGCCGGTAAAGTAAGCCGCCCCGGAATTATCATAGGCCATAAGGTAGTCCAACTCGCCGTCGCCGCTTAGCAAGCCCGAGTAGGTCTTTTTAACAGTTGCTCTGGAAAATTTTGCACCATCATTAAATTCTAAATAAGGTGATTCATCCCACGAAGTTATATTGAATGTGTTTTTCATCTCTACGTTCTCGTTTGCCAAAATACCGCTTAAGAACAATAGTAAACTTATCGCCGCCGGCATCATGATGCTATTCTGCATGATTGAATGTAATTCGTTTTTACCGATAGTAGCGATATTGCCACCCACCGTATTGTAAAAACGCGACAGACTTGAATAAATGAGCCATAAAGAACCATTTACCCGAGGCGTTCTGTACTCCAAACACAGTGCGCTGAAGTACAAATTGACTCGAATGCGCCCTACAGGTCATTTATCAAGGTTCATCGAAACGTACTGGTTTGTCTCTTGGGACTTGCCGCCTAAGCAACCACATAGTCAACAAAACATTCCAGACCCTTGTCTGAACCTAGTCTTTGAAAAAGGAAAGTCTCGTATTGTCGGTGCTGTAACAAAACGCTTTCAGGTAGAGCTTGTCGATAGCGGAGAAATTTTTGGCATAAAATTTCGGCCCGGCGGGTTTTATCCTTTTACTCACTCTTCAATCGATAAGTACACTGACGCATCGATTGAATTCAACGTGTTATTTGGCAATCAGGCAAACGCTTGGGTTAGTTCTGTCATTGCAAGCAGCGACATGAGGTCGAAAGTGACCATCTGCGAAGAGTTTTTAAGCCGTCGACTGGACGGAACTAAACATAGTGTTGAGTTGATCGAGCACATCATTGGTATCGTAAAAAACAACAGCTTAATCACAAAAGTAGAACAGTTGGTCGACGAGACTGGGATAAGTCATCGAAGCATGCAAAGGCTGTTCAAAGAACACGTCGGAGTCAGCCCTAAGTGGATTATTCGTAAGCACCGAATTCAAGAGGTGCTTAGTCGTCTAGAGCAAGGCGAACATAACTGGCAATTTCTTGTTCACCACTTAGACTATTTTGATCAAGCGCACTTCATTAAAGAATTTAAACAGCTTGTTGGCGTAACGCCATCCACTTACATCGACAACCTTCAACGTAACCAGCAAAAGTAAACCGTTCGTGCGCATCATTTGCGTAGCCTCGCGAGTTGACATCATTAAACGCCTCACCAATACTGATCTTAGGCTTAAGTAGCTCGAAAGCCCATCTGTTTTATTTTTTAACTAATTAACACAGCGATTCGGTCAATCAGCCTGGTGGTGCCAAATGGCACTTTTCGGAATAATGACCAACCTCTCGCTCATTACAAAGGAGAATGAAATGCAGTTTTTAAACAAGTTTTCAGACCAAAGTTACGCCGCGTTCAGAATTGTCGTAGGCTTTCTATTTTTATGTCACGGCACGCAAAAACTGTTCGGATTTCCGATCGAGTTCCCATACCCGCTAAACCCGATGAGCACGGCCGCCGGTGTCATTGAACTGGCTGCAGGGGCACTGATTATGATCGGCTTTTACTCAAGATTCGCCGCCTTTTTAGCCAGCGGAACCATGGCCGTGGCCTATTGGATGGTGCATGGATTAAACAGCCCATTTCCCATCGCAAACGGTGGAGAAATTTCCGCATTCTACTGCTTTGCCTTTTTGTACATTGCAACCAAAGGCCCCGGAATTTGGAGCCTGAATACAAAATAGCTCACCAGTAAAATAATCATTGATGGAATGGTCGCATTCCATCAATGGCGGTATATTCTGTCTCACAAGACAAACATAAAAGGCACAGATAACTCCTCAAGTGAGATAAGAGTCATGGTCTATTGACAGCATCAAATTCCATTGACATCAATCTGTTCTCTTAAGTTATCAAACGCCTCCCGCGATGCTAAAGAGACTTTAGAGCCAATCCTTCTCTTGGGCAGGATAGTACACCACGCGCCGTCTTCCAATTTACCAACACCGATGAATGTTCTTTGGCTTTAGTTGTTGTGAGTACCGAAAAATGTAAATGAGGCCCACTCGAGTAGCCAGTGTTACCAGAAAGCGCAATTATCTGGCCAGCCTTTACAACGTCGCCGATCTGAACTTTAACCCCCATGGTTTTTAAATGATGATAATCCCCTAAGGTGCCATCCTCATGTTCAATGGTCACAAAATTTCCTTTGTCGTAATGCAACGTCGAGGTTCCCCCCGAGTTTGAAAGTTCGTACAAATCAACGACTCTACCTCCTCGAGCCGCCATGATCGGTGTGCCAATTCGCATCGCGAAATCAATTGCGTACCGATTAGCCTTGTCTTTATGCGAACCTAACGTTGAGCAAGATTGACTAACGTAGTGCGTTGTCCCCGTTTTGTATGGCAATTGATATAAGGCATCTTCGCTGTGCAACGCCAAAGCGTTACCGCGAAGCGATTCGTAAGAATACTGATAACTCGAGTCTTGGTATTTATCAACAATACCAATTTCACCGTAGAACGTGTCTGAATTAGCTTTAGCCACAAACACAGTTGGAGCGCTAGCAAGCACACTCATATTGACTAATTTAAGGTCAAACCAAAGCGTCATGTCAAAGGCTCGATTGTTGAGCACCCTTACTTGCAGCTTTTCATCGCGGTTTTGGGTATAAACGCAAAGCGGTTCATCAAGCGCAACACAGCCGTCGAGATCCTGTGCTTGAGCCACACAGGAGAAAGCACTAACCCAAAATATAAGTGCACAAATTGTTTTGACTGACATAAATTTTTAGGTTTAAGGTGTCCATCGAGGAATAAGCGTGACTCACGCTAACGCAGTAAGCACGTAGCATTCAGACGCATGATTCCATGCAAAAATACGACCTTAGCATCTTCACATTCACATTTCGATAAACTTGTACGACATATCCCGTCGAACCGCCCTTTCCAACTTACCAGTCTTGAACGTATCTATGGTCTCAAGCCCAAACTATAAAATTAACTCTTTTCGTTAACTTGCCATTATTTTTCATCTAGAAAATCATGAATAGTTTGTCCATCTACGTACAGTTCTGAAATCACACCGCGACCTTGATTTATAAATACTTGTGCCGTTATCAAGCGTTCTTCGCCCAAGTTTCGAGTGTTGAAGACAACATTTTCAATATTGGGAGCTTTGGACTCTTCGGCGTAGTAGCGATCAAATGGAAAGTTAATTCGGTACAACTTATTACTATAAACGGTCGTCTTAACCTTTATGTAGTCGCCGCTTTGCGGAGGCGCGCCCGTTACCGCAACGACCTTTGCCAAACCGTCTTCTCCGACGGCGATGCTCGCAAAGGCAAAACGCTGCTTCTTGGGTATTGACTCTATTCCTGGCATTGGTATTACACGGTCACGTGTATTTTCTTCGTCAAAGCCAAGTCGAACGTAACGCCCTCTGAACGGATCAGCAGGGTCAACAGGCCGCACTTTGAATCGATACTCGGTACCTTTACTCAATGTGTCTTCGTAACTATAGATAATGCTGGCAGGCACGGCTAATTGCACCAGACACACCAAAACGACTAACGCAATCTTCATGCTACCCTCCTACGAGCTTGCCAAACGTTCATTCCAATTAACGTAATCCCCATTGCGATAAACGCGATGCCTCTCGCAATAAAGGTCAAATCTTGATCGAAAAAGCGCGAACTCAACAATGCCATTAGCAACAACAATCCAAGGTTTAACTGGCTGGTACTGTCTCCGGAAATTCCCATGTAAACAAACCAAATACCAATACCAACCACAATAGCGTTCATCAAAAGCGCCATTAAAATAGGATTAACAAACCCATCAGGTAAGGCAATTACCACCGTCAAAACCGCAACCACACTGCCGAGTGGCAATACTCGACGATCATTACGCTGAATGGCCAACGCCAACAGTGAAAGCGCTGCAGCCACTAAAAACCACTCAAAAGCCAGACTGTGCCAAGCTGATGTGACCACCTCAGCGTGTCCGATAACATCGTGAGACAGCAATTCTCGCCAGACGTCATCGTAGGTCAAAATTAATGCGTTAACGCACATTGCCACGGCACCGATATTGGTAAAAGGCTTCAATCTAAAGACCGCTATCGGTTCTAACCGAGCTCCACCTAAATACATCACGGCCGCACCGGATGCCATGCTGAGAAAGGAAAATTGAACAATGCTTTGATCAAATATGACGAACGGCGTGGCAATCGCGAAGGCCAACGCGAATACCCAGCCAAATTGTAGGCTTCGGCGCCCCGAGCCCTTGTGTAATTCTAATGCGTAATAGGGTGCCAAAGCGAACAAACACAACCAATAAGGAGACTGGTAATTTATCATCAAGCTCGCACCCAAGACCACCATCATCAAGGCCATTAGATGCGCTCGCAACCAGTATACAAATGGCAAAGCCAATACAAACCACCATGTAAAAAAGGACTGCGTATCGTCACTTATATGATACGTTTGGCCAATAATACTGATAGACGCTGGTATGCAACAAAACAAAAATGCGCCCGCTGTTTCGCACCATGCTGGGCTATTTTTTCTGGCGAATATGCAATAAACCGCAAGTGCCTGAGAAAGCAACAGGGGCGTGAATGCTAAGACCACCCTCATGCCTCGACCAAACTGTTCCCAATTGTGCGCAAAAATCAATATGATCCCGCCACCGACTAATAGGCCACCAAACGCAGCTAGAATAATACTGATCAAAGAACCTGACGTGGTTTTATCCGCGACAGAATCCAGTTGATAATGCTCAACCAATCGACGCTCGCTCTGGGCATCAATGATTTCCTTTTGCCGCAGCTCTGGCAGTTGCTTTTTGAGCCAGCCAAGATGATCACTGTTCATACACATTCTCGATAAACGTTTTTATACATCCTAAGTCAAAAACCATCAACGCAACAAATTCTCTTTGATTGGTACCGTTTGATAGCACTCTAGTCGCGCCTTGATTGTACTTTAGACTGAATTGGCAAATTATTTTTGTGCTAACAAAATCTAATTTCAATCTGATCGTCGTTAGAATCAGAATCAGTCGCTGACCTCAATTCTGACTTCAACGAGGCTGTGTAAGCCGTTTTCAAGGCTGAGTAGCGACATTGTCAGTGCGCTAAGTGTGGCCTCTAAACGCTCCAGACTCTTCGGCTTAACACGTCGTAGGCGAGCGGAAAATTCATATCTCAAAAAATTATTTTTGCCGTTACGGCGTTTTCGCTGCGACTATTTAGCAATGCCTAGCATCTAAAGACCTATTAGCGTCACTCATTCTCTTTAGAGAATTCTGGCGAACAGCCGTCACTAGATTACTGAGCACACATGAACATTACTCGCTTTTTTGTAAAGAACCCCGCGATTACAATTGCGTTGATTTGCCTGCTTGTCGTGCTGGGCGCGGTTTCGCTGAATAAACTACCCATACAACTGTTTCCCAGTATCGATCGCCCTGTTTTGGGTGTTCAAGTATCTTGGAGAGCAGCCAGTCCAAGGGAAATAGAAAGTGAAATAGTCGAACCCATTGAACGAGAGCTTCGCGGCATTTCTGGAATGACCGACTTGGTTTCGTTTTCAAATTCAGGTAGCGCGTTCATCAATCTTGAGTTCGCTTTAGGCACGGACATGGATCAGACTTTCACTGAAGTTTCGAGTCGCCTGCAACGGGTCCGAGGGTTACCCGCCGATGCAGAACGACCTCAAATTTTCAGAAACGGGGGCGGTGGCTCAGCACAATCCTTGATCTTTTTGTTTGTGCAACGCACCGCCAACTCGAGTATTTCACCCGATGAACTAGAGAGCTTCATCGAAAACAACATCATGCCCGAATTTGAAGGCATATCGGGTGTCGGTGGTATTGACCTAAATCGCAACGGCGGAGAACACATTGTATCCGTTGAATTTGACCCCTTTCTTGCGGCGCAGCTAGGTCTCTCTATTGAAACGATCATTTCTAACATCAATCGGTCCAATGACGTCAGCGGGGGATCAGTGGGAGTTGGTCGTCGTGATTTCACGCTTCGCTTTGAAGGTCGATATCAAGCAGATCAACTGGAAGACACCATTTTAACTTGGAGAAATAACGCTCCAGTACGTCTAGGCGACGTCGCCAAGGTAACCGTTGGCCCCGATGAGGCTCGCGGTGTGGTGTATCAAAATGGTAACCCCGCACTGGGTATGCGATTAATTCGTGAACCAGGAAGCAACACCTTACAAGCAATCGACGATGTGCTTGTAAAGCTGAACGAGCTAAACGAAACCCTGATTCCAGTATACGGAATAACACTTGAAAAGAGCTTTGACCCCTCCGTTTTCATAAAACGAGCCGTCACTTTACTGACAAGCAATATGGGTGTCGGTGTGCTGCTTGCCGTAGGCTGTTTGTGGTTGTTTGTAAGGCGACTGAGAGCCACTCTTTTAATCGCGTCGGCCATCCCCGTCTGCCTTCTGGCCACATTTATTGTCCTTAATATTTTTGGTCGAAGCATCAATGTTATCTCTTTGGCAGGCTTAGCTTTCGCAACCGGAATGGTGTTAGACGCGGCCATTGTGATGCTCGAAAGCTTTGTTCGTAAGATTGAACAAGGAGAAAGCTCAATCGATGCGGCGCTACAGTCCGTGCAACAAATTGGGGGAGCTTTGCTGGCGTCCACCATCACCACCATCGTTATCTTCGTACCGATTGTTTTTTTCGAAGACGTGGAAGGCCAGCTATTCGCCGACTTGGCGCTCACCATCGCTATCGCCGTTGCCTTCAGTTTCATGGTCGCCATGTTTCTGTTGCCAGCCGGTGCCGCCCACTTGATTCGGCATCGCACGCAAAGCTCCGCTGACCAAAATAGCCGTTGGATCGAATTGACCGCTAAACTTATGTCACTTACCGACACGGCCAAAAAGCGAACCATTTGGATAACGAGCCTAACCTTGATTCCATTACTGGTGGGTTGGTTGCTGTGGCCACAACTTAATTACCTACCGCCCGTAAAGCGTGATGCGGTCGATGCCTTTATATCGTTCCCATCAGGAGCAAGCACTTCGGTAGTGCGAGAAGAATTTGCAGAAGTGGTTGTTGAACGACTCGATCCCTACCTTAAAGGTGAAAAGGAACCCGCTTTGAAAAACTATTACCTGTTCACCGGCAGTCGAGGCGGCAACATTGGTATTCGCGTAAAGGACCAGTCTCGTGTAGATGAGATGGTGGAAATAACCAACAACGAAATCTTGGCTAACATCCCCGACACGCGCGGTTTCGCTCGGCAAGGCAGCTTGTTTGGCCGTTTTGGTGGCGGCGCAAGCATTACCATAAACCTGCAATCGGCTGATTTTGATAAGCTAAATATTGCCGCACTGGACGTCGCCGATCTGATTAAGAACAACCTAACGGGCGGCCGCGTAAACCTTTCGCCTGACCCTCAAGTAGTTCAACCAGAATATCGCCTATTACCGGATGACAGAAGACTGGCCGAAGTTGGCATGACGCGAGAATCATTGGCGCGGGCAATACGCGCCTACGGCGATGGCTTGTGGCTAGGCGAATTTTTTCATGAAGACACGAGGCTGGATATATTGCTGCGGACCGAACAATGGACCACGCCAGAACAACTTAAAACGATGCCGGTGGTAACGCCATCTGGCGCGATAATACCCTTTGGAGATTTGGCCGATATTCAGCGCGGAGTAGGCCCTAGCCAAGTTTTCCGTTTGAACGCAAAACGAACCATAGCCTTAAATATAGACGCCCCCGAAGGAATGCCCCTGGGTCAGACCGTGGAGATATTACGCTCACTCGAACCTCAGATTCGCGCCATTGCGCCACCAGACGTCAGTATTTTGTACGGCGGCGACGCCGACTCGCTATCACGAGCAATCAGTAATTTGAGTGGTAATTTTGCCTTAGCAATCCTACTCCTATTTTTGGTGATGGCCGCTCTATTTAAGTCCGCCAAAGACGCCACCCTAGTATTGATATCGCTGCCAATGGCAGCCGTAGGCGGAATTGTCGCGGTGCGGGTCGTTGACCTAATTACCCCTACCCCGCTCGATTTACTGGGAATGATCGGGTTTATTATTCTTTTAGGCCTGGTGGTCAACAACGCCATATTATTGGTCTCAGAAACACGCAGACGCGAAGGTTTGGGTGACAGTAAATCAGTGGCCGTACAACGCGCATTGGAAACACGAATACGCCCGATCTTGATGTCCACACTCACATCCCTAATGGGCATGTTACCGCTGGTGATAGCGCCGGGCGAAGGCAGTGCAATTTATAAGGGCCTTGCCAGCGTGATTGTTGGCGGCATGACAATTTCAACACTCTTTACCTTGGTTCTGCTCCCCTGCCTTTTACGGCTAGAGGGGTTTAAACGAAAAACCAATAACCCAATAAATGCCGAATTGATGGAACAGGTATGAACAACACAGACTTTGAAAGCGACGTAAACGTGGATCTCGATCATGATACTGATGAGCAAACCGCATTTTACGACAACGACAACACTCAAGCGATCGACCTAGAACAGCGTAGCAAGACGAAGTTAATTGCTGGCAGCGCTGGGCTACTCGCGCTTCTTGCTGCATTGACCAGTTATCAGCTCGGATGGCTCGGTAATTCTCAAAGCGTGTCACAAGATGCCGGCTCGACACCACCGGCAACGGTGGTGAGCACATCGCTGTCGCAGAAAACGCTCATGGCACCCAGCACCACACTGCCTGGCACGGTGGTTAGCCTACGCGATGCCGTGATCGCTTCAGAAACCTCAGGCAAAGTGATCTCCGTGGCACTCATTGGCGAATCACTTGAGGCCGGTGAACCACTTGCCGTCATTGATTCCAATAATGCAACTCAATTGGTTGAGCAGCGCAAAGCTGAACTGGCTCGGTTAAAGAGTCTCAACCAATACCACAAAGATTATTTTGCCAGAGTCAGTGACGACGACGAGCAACTCGGAATTCCAGAAATTGCCATCGCCGAATTGCGCTCCAATATGGAAACGGCACGTGCCGATGTGGCTCGAGCCGAGTCAGCGCTGAAGGCAGCGCAAATTGACCTCGAAAGAACAACAATCCGAGCGCCATTTGCTGGGCGCGTGGTTAGCCAATCAATACAACCAGGCGAGTACGCCCAAATTGGCAACGCCATTGCCAGACTTGTGGACACCAAATCCTTAGAAGTAAGCGCCCAAGTGCCAGCGGCTCTGGTTCAACCTTTAACCAGCGGCACAAAGTTGGAAATAAGCGGCTTAGGTAAATCTGTCTCCGCGCCACTGCGAGCACTTGTGCCAGTGGGTAACGAGGTCAGTAGAACAATGGAACTTCGTGTCGGTCTTCCCAATGCCGATTTCTTAGTGGGGTCTCCGGTGCGAGTAACACTGCCCACAGCCGAAGAGAGAGAAGTGGTGGCCATTCACAGAGACGCCGTCGTGCTGCGCTCAAATAGCCAGTATGTGTTCTTAGTAGACGAACAACGTAAAGCACATAAAAAGATCGTTGAACTTGGCTATGCACAAGACGACATGATTGAAGTCATTGGCGACATTCCAGCAAATGCCACGGTCATTGTTCGAGGCGGTGAACGACTGCGCGATGGGCAGACCGTTACCTGGGAAACACCCGCGTCTGACCCCATACTGGTATCTAAATTATCTCGCTAAACACGACGTTTAATGCAGAAATAAACCGAGAAACTGCTTAAAGAGGTTGTCAAAGACGCTATCGACGCCCTGTTAAAGGCCCTGTATTAGACTAAACGGGGTCTTTAACTTGTGACTGCCCGCTACCAAAAGAAGCTAAACATAAGACAACACCCCATAGCCAGTTACTTTGCGGGTTTTTATAAACATTGGATTCGGTGGCGACGCTATTCTTCAATCGCTCCTCGGTTTACGTGATCTTCTATTGCCACCGCGTAGCATGGATGTCCAGCTCCCCCGTCCTCTACCTTTCCAGCCATCAGATTCGCTCTTTGAATCAGTTGATACGCACAATAACTATCGCATACAATGAAAAAGAGGCAATTACTAGGACTGTCCGTATAATGGAGAAAGGGAAATTATTTAAAAATCAAACACTTAGAGCTAACAGTATACTTTTCAATCACTTTTTCCCGCCGCATTTGTGAAAGTTAGAGCCAGAAATAAGTAAATAAATTCAAAAACTTAAACGGTTCGAGTGTATTACTCGGACAAAAAATACTAGGACACCGTGTCCGAAAAGAAAACTGTTAAGCTTCTCGGAGAGTTATGGACAATATTCAACTACAGAGTAAAACCAAAGCGCTTAAAGGAAGTGTTGAGGCGTACTGGTTTGAAAACGAAAATATTGGCTTAGAAAATACGCAGTTTCATCGTATAAGTATTCCTTTAGAGCCTTTCGATTCAGGCTTAGATTTCGAAGAACAACCTGTGAAAACCGAAATAACATTGGACTGGTATAAGTTGGGTATTTCATCACCAGATGACTTAGATGGCCTGAATTTGAAGCACGAGTCATATCCTGATGCAGAAGGTTCAATATATATTGGTACTGCTCATAATTGGTGTGACGTTAAAAAGTTAGAAATTTCCAAGAATGAAGATGCTAGCTTTTGCGTAGTTGGCGAAATTTATGTCGAATTCGAAAATGAAGGTGTGGCAAAAAACGAGACTTTTAAATTTGAAACCAGCATTGAATTTTCCAAAGCTTAACAAGCGGCTCAAACCGACCTCCACTCCGTTCCGGCTGTTTAGCCGGGCGTTATGCGCATTAAATGAACTCACTACCCAAAATTATTAAAGGTGTCTCAATTTTAGCGGTATTTGGTTCAAGCCTTTGGGTGGCTGGTCTTGCATATCTTGCAAAAGACTTCACCAAAAATTCTATTCAAAAAATAGAAGCGCAAGAAATAAGTGTTACTTTGGCAACTGGAGTAGTTGCATATAATTGGTATGTTCTTATTGTTTTGTCATTATTATATTTAGTGACAGCATTATTACTTTGGAAAAGAAAAATAAACTCAATACTCTGTGTAGTGATCGCGTTGTCTTTTGTTATTTCAACTTTGGCGTTAAATACTATGGTGGTTTCATCAGGGTTTGAGCTTCAATGAAAATCACGCATAACAAGTTTGCCAAGTTCACTTCGTTCGTTCCACTCACTGCGCGGGACGTCGCGCCAACGCGCCGCCCCTTGCAAAGGCGTTATGAGTACAAAGAAACCATCTTATGAATGAAAAAATAGCTAGTGAATTAATAGACCAAATTAGTGTAAGTAATAGAAAATACAGCATGATTGTTCATGAAATAAAACAATCTGGAGGTTGGGATGATTGTGGCTTTGAAAAAGATAAACTATTACAAATGATGGCGCTAAGCTTTGATATTTTAGATACTCTTGGTCAAAAATATCCGCAATTTAAACTTGATGAAAATGGAACGGAACATTAACCATCCTCATAACAAGAGACTATGGTCTCAATTCAACAGAACCTTCTAAATAAAACGCATTG